>NZ_VJNA01000016.1 GCF_007556585.1 Tepidimonas aquatica
ACCACCAAACTTGGACGCCAGCACCGTCGTGATGGCCGCCGTCAGCGTCGTCTTGCCGTGGTCCACGTGACCAATCGTGCCCACGTTGACGTGCGGCTTGGTCCGCTCGAATTTTTCCTTTGCCATGGCTGCAATCCTCGTGCAATCAAAGAACGTTCGCCCGTGCCTTGGTTAACGTCTGCCGCACGGGCCGGCCACGGGCAGCCGGCCCCCGCGCCGACGCGGCGCGGCAGACGGAGAACAACGCGTTACTTGGCGCGCGCGGCGATGATCTGCTCTTGGATGTTGCGCGGCGCTTCGGCGTAGTGCTTGAACTCCATCGTGTAGGTCGCGCGGCCCTGCGACATCGAGCGCAGCGTCGTCGAGTAGCCAAACATCTCGGACAGCGGCACCTCGGCGCGGATGACCTTGCCGCCGCCGGGCAGGTCGTCCATACCCTGCACCATGCCGCGGCGGGACGAGAGGTCGCCCATCACGTTGCCGGCGTATTCCTCGGGCGTTTCGACCTCGACGGCCATCATCGGCTCCAGGATCACCGGGTTGGCCTTGCGGCAGCCTTCCTTGAAGCCGAAGATGGCGGCCATCTTGAAGGCCTGCTCCGACGAGTCCACCTCGTGGTACGAACCGAAGTGCAGCGTGACCTTGACGTCGACCACCGGGTAGCCGGCCAGCACGCCAGTCTGCATGGCTTCTTCGACGCCTTTTTGCACGGCCGGGATGTACTCGCGCGGTACCACGCCACCCTTGATGGCGTCGATGAATTCGAAGCCCTTGCCGGGCTCGTTGGGCTCGATCTTGAACACCACGTGGCCGTACTGCCCCTTACCGCCGGACTGGCGCACGAACTTGCCTTCGGCCTCTTCGACGGTGGAGCGGATGGTTTCGCGGTAGGCCACCTGCGGCTTGCCGACGTTGGCCTCGACGCCAAACTCGCGCTTCATGCGGTCGACGATGATTTCCAGGTGCAGCTCGCCCATGCCGGCGATGATGGTCTGGCCGGACTCTTCGTCGGTGTACACACGCAGCGACGGGTCTTCGGCGGCCAGACGGCTCAGCGCGATGCCCATCTTTTCCTGGTCGGCCTTGGCCTTGGGCTCCACCGCCTGGGCGATCACCGGCTCGGGGAAGACCATCTTTTCCAGCACGATCGGCGCGGCCGGGTCGCACAGGGTTTCACCGGTGGTGACTTCCTTCAGGCCCACGCACGCCGCGATGTCGCCAGCGCGGATCTCTTCGATTTCCTGGCGGTGGTTGGCGTGCATCTGTACGATACGGCCGATGCGCTCCTTTTTGCCCTTGACCGAGTTGTAGACGGTGTCGCCCTTTTTGAGCACGCCCGAGTACACGCGCACGAAGGTCAACTGGCCCACGTACGGGTCGCTCATCAGCTTGAACGCCAGCGCGGCCAGCTTTTCGTCGTCGTCGGCGCGGCGCGTGGCTTCGTTGCCGTTTTCGTCGGTGCCCTTGACCGGCGGGATGTCCACCGGCGACGGCAGGAACTGGATGACGGCGTCCAGCATGCGCTGCACGCCCTTGTTGCGGAACGCCGTGCCGCACAGCATCGGCTGGATTTCCACCGCGATGGTGCGCTGGCGCAGACCGGCGATGATTTCCTCTTCGGTCAGCTCACCGGTTTCGAGGTATTTGTTCATCAGCTCTTCGCTGGCCTCGGCGGCGGCTTCGACCATCTTTTCGCGCCATTCGTTGGCCTGGTCAACGAGGTCGGCCGGGATGTCGCGGTACTCGAACTTCATGCCCTGAGAGGCCTCGTCCCAGATGATGGCCTTCATCTTGATGAGGTCCACCACGCCCTGGAAGTTGTCCTCGGCGCCTATGGGGATCACCACCGGCACGGGGTTGCCCTTGAGGCGGGTCTTGATCTGCTCGTAGACCTTGAAGAAGTTGGCGCCGACGCGGTCCATCTTGTTGACGAACGCCAGCCGCGGCACGCGGTACTTGTTGGCCTGGCGCCACACGGTTTCGGACTGCGGCTGCACGCCACCGACCGCGCAGTACACCATGCAGGCGCCGTCGAGCACGCGCATGGAGCGCTCCACCTCGATGGTGAAGTCCACGTGGCCCGGGGTGTCGATGATGTTGAAGCGGTGCTCGGGGTAGTTGAGGTCCATGCCGCGCCAGTAGCAGGTGGTGGCGGCGGACGTGATGGTGATGCCGCGCTCTTGCTCCTGCTCCATCCAGTCCATGGTGGCGGCGCCATCGTGCACCTCACCGAGCTTGTGGTTCACGCCGGTGTAGAACAGGATGCGCTCGGTCGTGGTGGTCTTGCCGGCGTCGATGTGCGCCGAAATGCCGATGTTGCGGTAACGCTCGATGGGCGTTGTACGTGCCATGAGAATGCTCCAAATTAGGACGGACAAAGCCCGCCCACCGGGATGACAGGGGTGGCGGCGGGCTTCGCTGGGGCCGCGGCTGCGCGGTGCGGGCGCGGCGCGCGTCAGAAGCGGAAGTGACTGAAGGCCTTGTTGGCCTCGGCCATGCGGTGCACTTCGTCGCGCTTCTTCATCGCACCGCCACGGCCTTCGGTGGCCTCGATCAGCTCGTTGGCCAGACGCAGCGCCATCGATTTTTCGCTGCGCTTGCGCGCGGCTTGCTTGATCCAGCGCATCGCCAAGGCCTGCCGACGCACCGGACGCACTTCCACCGGCACCTGGTAGTTGGCGCCACCGACGCGGCGGCTTTTAACCTCGACGATGGGCTTGACGTTGTTGATGGCGGTGGCGAAGATTTCCAGCGGGTCTTTGCCGGTCTTCTTCTCGATGTGCTCCAACGCACCGTACACGATGCGCTCGGCCACCGCCTTTTTGCCGCTCTCCATGATGACGTTCATGAACTTGGAAAGCTCGACGTTGCCGTACTTGGGGTCTGGCAGGATTTCGCGTTTAGGGACTTCGCGACGACGTGGCATGACTGTGATTCCTTTCTTGCTTCAGTTGGCGGCCTAGTACGGCCAGCCGCGAGAACCCACCCTTGGGGCCTCACTTACTCGACCTCCTCAAACTGCCGATGCAGCTTGCGGGGCCACACTGCCGAAACGCCGGCCAACGACGGGCATTTCGACACCGAGGTTGGATCGCCGCGCGCTGGGGCGCAACAGCCACCGCGCCAACGTCAGGCCTTCTTGGGCCGCTTGGCGCCGTACTTGGAGCGGCCCTGCTTGCGGTCTTTGACGCCTTGCAGGTCCAGCGAGCCGCGCACGATGTGGTAGCGCACGCCGGGCAAGTCCTTGACCCGGCCGCCGCGCACCAGCACGACGCTGTGCTCTTGCAGGTTGTGGCCTTCACCGCCGATGTACGAGATGACCTCGAACCCGTTGGTCAGGCGCACCTTGGCCACCTTTCGCAGCGCCGAGTTGGGCTTTTTCGGCGTGGTGGTGTAGACACGGGTGCACACGCCCCGGCGCTGGGGGCAGTTTTGCATCGCCGGGCTCTTGGACTTGGCCTTCTCAGCCGTCCGCCCGTGGCGCACGAGTTGGTTGATGGTTGGCATATCGTCCCTAAACGCGAAAGCAATAGATGAACCTTTCGGACAACTCCGAAAAGCCCTCAATGGTAGCACGGCAAGCCGCCGCAGGCAAGGGCCGCGCGTGCCAGTGGGCCGGTCGTCAGCGAATCCACAGCCGCAGCGCACCCCACAGCCGGCCAAACCAGCCGGCTTCCTCCACCGTGGTCAGCACCTGCAACGGCACGTCGGCCAGCGGCTCGCCGGCGGCCGACAGCACGCGCAGCGTGCCTAGCGGTTGGCCCGCTTGCAGCGGCGCCACCAGCGGATCCGGGCGCAGCAGCTCGGTGCGCAAGCCCTTGGCCTGGCCCGCCGGCACGGCCACCACGACCCCGCCGGGGCGCCCGAGCGCGACGCTGCTTTGCTTGCCCTTCCACACCGGCGGGGTGGCCACCGGCTGGCCTGGGGCGCTGAGGCGCACCGCCTCGAACGCGGTGTAGCCCCAATTGAGCAGCTTTTGGCTTTCCACCGCGCGGGCGTTCTCGCTGGCCGCGCCCAGCACCACGCTGAGCAGGCGCCGCTGCCCCGCCGGCCCTTCACCCCACCCCGGCACCGGGCGGCGCGCGGTGGCCACCAGGCAGTAGCCGGCGGTCGAGGTGTGGCCAGTCTTGAGGCCGTCGACCGTCGGGTCGCGAAACAGCAGCAGGTTGCGGTTGGTGTCGTTGGCCGCCGGGGTGCCAGGGTAGCGGTAGCGCTGGATCGCGTAGTACCCCACGTATTCGGGAAAGTCACGCAGCAGCCGTGTGGCCAGGGTGGCCAGGTCGCGCGCCGTGGTCAGGTGCCCCGGTGCCGGCAGGCCTTCGGGGTTGTGGTAGGTGGTGCGCGTCATGCCCAGCCGCCTAGCTTGCTGGTTCATCAGCTCGACGAAGCGCTCCACCGAGCCAGCCACCCCCTCGGCCAGCGCCACCGTGGCGTCGTTGCCGGATTGCACGATCATGCCTTTGAGCAGGTCTTCCACCGGCACCTGCATGCGCGGCTCGATGAACATGCGCGAGCCAGGCATCTTCCACGCCCGCTCGCTCACCGGCAGCGTTTGCTGCAGCGTCAAACGGCCAGCCTTGAGCGCGTCGAACACCAAGTAGGCGGTCATCAGCTTGGTCAGCGAAGCCGGCTCCACCGGTTCGTCCGGGTCTTTGGCCGCCAACACCTGGTCGGCCGTGACGTCGTACAGCAGCCACGCCCGCGCGGCGATGTCGGGCGGCTGCGGCGCCTGCGCCCACACCGCGCGCGGCAAGCCCACCGCCAGCAGCGCCGCCCCCAGCAACAGCGCCACCCCCAACACGCGTGTCCTCACACGGCACGCCTGCCACGACGCGCGCCACCCCAACCACCACGATAACAATGACATGGCAATCCAACCCTCTTCAGGCCAGCGCCCGCAGGTGCTGCATGACCAGCCGCTTCAGCAACGGCAGGCGCCCGTGGAAAAAGTGCTCGCCGCCGCTGACCACCGTCACCGGCATCCCCTGGGGCCGCGCCCAGTCGAGCACGGCCGCCAGCGGCACGGTGTCGTCGAGCTCGCCATGAACGATCAGCGTGCGCGCAGCAAGTTCCTCGCCCAGCGCGGGCATGGGGTAGCGGCTGGCGGCTGGCCCGACCAGCACAAGCGCCTGCAGCGGCCGCTCGGTCGCCAGCGCGGCCGCGACCCGCGCCGCCATCGCGCCGCCAAACGAAAACCCCGCCAGCACCAACGGTCCCGACGCCGCGCAAGCCTGCACCACCGCGCGCAAGTCGTCTTGCTCGCCCACGCCGTGGTCGTGCTGCCCGCCGCTGGCCCCCACGCCACGAAAGTTGAACCGCACCGCCTGCCAGCCTTCGGCCACGCAGGCGCGCGCCAGCGTTTGCACGACCTTGTTGTGCATCGTGCCGCCGAACAGCGGGTGCGGGTGGGCGACCACCGCCACCCCACGCGCCGCCCCGGGCGGGTGGTCGATGGCAAGTTCCAGCGGGCCGGCGGGGCCGGCCACCTGCCGGGCTTCGGTGTGGGCATTCATCGTCGGCTGACTCAGCGCCCGACGTCGGGCGGCAGACGCAGCCGCTCGACCACCACCCCGTCGCGCAGGTGCGACGTGACGATCTCGTCGATATCGCTGGCGTCCACGTAGGTGTACCACACGCCTTCGGGGTAGACCACCGCCACCGGCCCGCCGGCGCAGCGGTCCAGGCAGCCGGCCTTGTTGACCCGCACCTGCCCGGGGCCGGCCAATCCGAGCGCCTTGACACGCGCCTTGCAGTGCTCGAACGCCTGCTGGGCACCGTGTTGGGCGCAGCAGGCCTGCCCGCCGTCGCGCTCGTTGAGGCAAAAAAAGATATGGTGCCGGTAGTAGCCCGGCGGGGTTGCAGCGCTCATGGCTGACGATTGTAGGTGGACGGCGCTGGCAGCAGCGCCAGCCGCGCCGCCACCCACACCGCCAGCACGGGCCACGCCCAGCCCCACCATCGCAACAGCCCGTGCAGGTGCACGTAGCGCGCATCACGCCACGGGCGTAACCACTCGGCCAGGTACGCTGGCTCGGCCACCCGGTTGAGCTGCACCAGCAACGCCGTGGCCATCAGAACACAGCCCAACGCCGCCACCCGCCCACCCAGCGGCAGCGTCAGCACGGCCAGTCCCGCGGCCAACGCCAACCCCAGTCGCACGGGGGCGGTCAGCCAGGCGCTGGCGTGCGCCGCCCCCAGCGCCAGCACCGCCATCAACGTACCCAGCGCCAGCGCCATCACGCCCAACGCCAACGCCCACACCGCCCGCTGCCAGCGCCGGCGCACGCTGGCGTAGCCCAGCAGCAACGGCACGCCCAGCGCCAGCGCCACCAGCAGGGCTTCGCCCAGCGGGCTGGCGGCGGCGTCCACCGGCGGCGGCAGCCAACCCTGCCACGGGGTGTCCTGCAGCAGGTCGCGCAGGGCGGCCTGCACCGCCGGCCCGAAGTGGCCGATGCCAAACGGCACCGGGGTCGGCGCCAGCACGGCCGCGGGCCACAGCAACAGCAGCGCCCAGGCCGCCTGCGCGCCCGGACGCTGCCAGTCGCGGCGAAACTGCGCCCACGGCACCAGCCAGCGCTCCCGCAACAGCCAGGCGGCCACTGTGGCCCCCAGCAGCGCGCCGGCCGCGTTGAGCGCCGCGTCGGCCTGCGACGGCACCCGTCGGGGCAGGTAGGTTTGCGCTGCCTCCAAACCCAGCGCCAGCAGCGTCGGGATCAACACCCCGCCCCACCACGCCAGCCGCGGCGCGCCGCTGCGCGCCAGCGCCACCGTCGTCAGCCACCCCAGCGGAAGGTAGCCAACCAGGTTGCTGACGACGTCGAACGCCGTCCAGTAGCGCGGCCACGGGGCCACCAAAAACGCCCATGAGGCCACGCCCTGGTCGCGCCAGCCTTCGAACGGGTACAGGCTCGCGTACAGCACCAGCAACGCGTAGCCAAGCAGCAGCGGCCACGCCAGCGAACGGTGCGGCACGGCCTCGGGCGACGGCATGGCCGGGCGTGGGCGCATCACCGCCGGACCTTTCCGATGCCGCGCGTCAGAACGGCTTGACCACCACCAACGCCACCGCCAGCACCATCAGCAGCACCGGCAACTCGTTGAACCAGCGGTACCACACGTGGCTGCGGCGGTTGCGCCCCTGCTCGAAGGCCCGCAGCAACCGTGCGCATGCGTGGTGGTAGCCCAGCAGCAACAGCACCACCGCCATCTTGGCGTGCAGCCAGCCGTTGCCAGGGCCTTGCCCGATGCCGTAACCCAGCCACAACCACAGACCAAGCCCAAGAGCCGGCACGGCCAGCAGCGTCATGAAGCGCAGCAGCTTGCGTGCCATCAGCAACAGCCGTTCGCGCTCGGCGGCGCTGTCGGGCGGCACCAGCGCCAGGTTGACAAAAATGCGCGGCAGGTAAAACAACCCCGCAAACCAACTGGCAATAAAGACGATATGAAAGGTTTTGACCCACAGCATGGCGTGCAAGTGTAGGGCAGGGGCTGACCGTGGGCGGTCATTCGGCCTAAGATAGCCTCATGAGCACTGCGCCCACACCCCATGCCACCGACGGCTGGACGGTGCTGACCGAGCCGCTGACGGCTTGGGGCACGGCGCCGGTTTGGCGTGGCATCGAAGACCGTTTGTACTGGCTCGACACCAGCATCGGTCGGGTGTGGCGGCTGCACGTGCCCAGCGGGCGCACCGAATCATGGGACTTGCCGCAGCCAGCCAGCGCCCTCATCCCCACCCGCCAGGGTGGATGGGTGTTGGTGCTGCGCGACGGCATCCACCACGCCACGCAGTGGCGCATGCCGACGCAGCGGCTGGTACAGGCACCGTTCGACACCCGGCTGCAGCGCTTTGCCGCCGCCCAGTGTGACCCCTGGGGGCGGCTGTGGATCGGCACCCAGGGCGAAAGCACGGTGCTGGGCACCGGCGGCGCCCTGTACTGCCTGCGCCCACGCGACCGCGTGCACCCGGAGCTGGCGCTGGCCCGCGCGGGTGTCGGTACCACCGACGGGCTGGCCTTCGGCACCGATGGGCGCATGCTGTACCGCTGCGACATGGCGGCAGCGGCGCTGCATGCCCTGCCGCTGACCAGCGCTGGCCACTGGCCGGTGCAACTCGGCATGCCGCTGCCTTTTTGGCGCCCTGGCGCCGGTCAGCCGATGCCGGGCCGCCCCAGCGCGGTGGCGGTCGACAGCACCGGGCGCTGCTGGGTGGCGCTGCACGAGGGCGCGCGCGTCGTTTGCCTGAGCCCCAGCGGGCAGTTGGTGGCGGAGCTGCCGCTGCCGGCGTGCTGCCCGACCGGTCTGTGCTTTGGGGGGCGGGACCTGCGTACGCTGTTCGTCACCACCTCCCGGCAGCACCGCTCGGCGGAGGAGCTCGCCAGCCACCCCGCCAGCGGGGCGGTGCTGGCCCACCCGGTGACGATCCCCGGTCTGCCGCCGGCGACGTACTGGGACTGATGCACGGCTCGGCAGCAACCCGGTTCACAGCAGAGCGTCAAAATCTTCACGCCGGGCGCAACGCACGCCGGCTACGATAGCGCGCATGGTCGAACCCGCACCCCCCAGCCCGCAGGTGGCCGCCGACGTGGTGGCCGATTGGGCGCACACGATACGCACAACCGCCGCCCAGGGTGGCCGGCTGGCCATCCGCGGCGGTGGCAGCAAGGCCTTTTACGGCGAACCCTGGGCGGCTGACGTGGCCGTGCTGGACACGCGCGCGCTCAGCGGTGTGGTGCTGTACGAGCCGACCGAGCTCGTCGTGCGGGCCTTTGGCGGCACGCCGCTGGCCGCGCTGGAGGACCTGCTGCACGCCCACGGCCAATGCCTGCCGTTCGAGCCACCCCACTTCGGCCCCGACGCCACCGTGGGCGGCATGGTGGCAGCGGGCCTGGCCGGGCCGGCACGCATGGCCGCCGGCGGCGTGCGCGACTGCGTGCTGGGCGTGCGCCTGCTCAATGGCCGCGGCGAGGACCTGTACTTCGGCGGCGAGGTGATGAAAAACGTCGCCGGCTACGACATCAGCCGTGCGCTGGCCGGCAGCCTGGGGGCACTCGGGGTGGTGGTGGAGGTCGCCCTCAAGGTGCTGCCGCGCGCTGCGGGCGAATGCACGCTGCGTCTGCCGCTGCCGCTGGCCGATGCGCTGCAGCGGCTGGCCCAGTGGCGCGCGCAGCCGCTGCCGCTCAACGCCAGCGCCTGGCTGCCCGACGGTGACGGTGCGCTGTGGCTGCGGCTGCGCGGCGCCCGGGCAGCCGTCGACGCCGCGTGCCAGCGCTTGTTGGGCGAGTTGCCCGACGGCGCCGTCGTCGAGCCCGACGACGCGCAAGCGCTGTGGCACGGCCTGCGCGAGCACACCCACCCCTGGCTGGCCACGGCCCCCAGCCCGGCGCACGGGCTGTGGCGGCTGGCCGTGCCCCCCACCACCCCCGCGTGGCCGACGTGGCCGGCGACGTTGGTCGAGTGGATGGGGGCGCAGCGCTGGGTGTGGGCGCCGCTGGCCGAGGGCGATGGCCTGCGCACGCTGGCGCAGCAAGCCGGCGGCCACGCCACGCTGTTTCGCCCGCCTGCCGCCACACCCGACGCCGCGCCGCGCTTCAGCGCGCCCGAGCCGACGCTGGCTGCGCTGCAGCAGCGCGTGCGCGCCGCGTTCGACCCCCAACAGGTTTTTGCGCACCGTTTGCGCTTGGTTTGAGGGTACCGATGCAAACCCGCCTGGCTCCCGAATTCGCCGGCACACCCGACGGTGCGCTGGCCGACGCGATTTTGCGCCGCTGTGTGCATTGCGGTTTTTGCACCGCCACCTGCCCCACCTACCAGGTGCTGGGTGACGAGCTCGATGGCCCGCGTGGGCGCATCTACCTAATCAAGCAGATGCTCGAAGGCGCGCCGGTGACGCGCGCCACCCAGCAGCACCTGGACCGCTGCCTGACCTGCCGCAACTGCGAAACCACCTGCCCCAGCGGCGTGGCCTACGGGCATTTGCTCGACATCGGGCGCAAGGTGGCCGAGCAGCGCGTGCCCCGGCCCTGGCCCGAGCGCGCGCTGCGCTGGCTGCTGCGCGAAGGCTTGACCTCACCGCTGTTTGCGCCGGCGTTGCGCGTGGGGCAATGGCTGCGCCCCTGGTTGCCGGCGCCGCTGCGCGCCAAAGTGCCGGCACGCCAGCAGCCCGGGGCCTGGCCCCGCACGGCACACACGCGCCGCGTGCTGTTGCTGGCGGGCTGCGTGCAGCCGGCCATGGCGCCCAACATCAACGCCGCCACCGCGCGCGTGCTGGACGCCGCCGGCATGCAAGCCATCGTGGCCCCCAAGGCCGGCTGCTGCGGCGCGCTGCGGTTCCACCTCAACGACCAGCTCGGCGCGCTGGCCGAGATGCGCGCCAACATCGACGCTTGGTGGCCCCACATCGAACCCACCGATGGCAGCCCGCCCGTGCAGGCCATCGTCATCAACGCCTCCGGCTGCGGCGTCACGGTCAAAGACTATGCGCACCAACTGCGCCACGACCCCGCCTACGCCGCCAAGGCCGAGCGCGTCAGCGCGCTGGCCCGCGACGTCAGCGAGCTGCTGCCCGAACTGCTGCCCGCCTGGCAGCAGCGCTTGGGCACGCAGGGGCTGCCAGCGGGCGTGCCGCGCCAACTCGCCTACCACCCCCCATGTACGCTGCAACACGGCATGCGGCTGCGCGGTGGCGTGGAGCAGGCCCTGCGCACGCTGGGCTTCGAGGTGCAACTGCCTGCCGAAAGCCACCTGTGCTGCGGCTCGGCCGGCACCTACAGCGTGCTGCAGCCCCAGTTGGCCGACACCTTGCGCGCGCGCAAGCTGCAACACCTGCACGCCGCTGGGACGCCCCAGGCGATTGTGTCGGCCAACATCGGTTGCATCACGCACCTGCAGGCGGGCACGGCGTTGCCGGTGCGCCACTGGGTGGAGGTGGTCGACCAAGCCCTGCAGGCAACAGCCCCTCCCGCCTGACGTGCGCGGCGCCCCGGGCGGGCGTGTACGATCATGGCCGATGGACACCGTGGCCGCATGGGCGGTTGGCTTGGCCGGCGCGAGCCGGACTTGGGTCCGCGCCCTCCTCACCGTCGGCGTGGTGGTGTGGCTCGGCCTGCCGTGGCTGGCCCAGCCCGCGCACGCCGAGGTGGCGCTGCGCACCCCGGCGGTTGACGTGGCCATGCTGCAAGGCCAGGCCCTGTGGCTGCGGCCGCTGGCGCGCACGCTGCGCGAAGACGCTGCGCCACCCCAGCCGATTGACCCGCTGCAGCGGCTGCGCGCTGACCTGCCGTGGCAGCCCGTGCGCGACCTCGAGCCGGTGTTTGGGTTCGGCTTCGACCGGCAAGCATGGTGGGTGCACGTGGCGCTGCAGCACGCTGGCCCCGCCCCGGCGGCGTTGGTGCTGGAAGCGGCCGAGCCGCTGATCGACGATATCCGCGTGTGGGTGTTCGACCGCGCCCACGGCACGCTGGTGACGCAGGCGCACCAGGGCGACCGCGTCGTCGGCGCCGTGCGGCCGCTGCAGCACCGCCACTTGGCCTTGCCGTTGACGCTGCAACCCGGCCAGCAGGTGGATGTGCTGGTGCGGGTGTTCGCGTTCGACGGCGAACACGACCCGCTGCCGCTGCGCCTATGGAGCGCGTCTGCATTTTTCAGCCACGCCCAGCTGGAAGCATGGATGTATGGCGCCTACTACGGCGCCCTGGGCGTGCTGCTGCTGTACAACCTGCTGCTGTGGGCCGGCACGCGCGAGGGCCACTTTGGCCTGTACGCGCTCTATCTCGGCAGCTTCCTGCTGTGGAACCTGACCTACCGCGGCTACGCCATGCAGTACCTGTGGCCTGACGCGGTGACGTGGAACCAAATCGCGCTGGTGGGGTTTTCCGCGCTCATCTACGCCACGATGGCGCTGTTCGCCTGGCGCTTGCTCGACCTGCCGCGGCGCACGCCGTGGCTGTACCGCCTCCAGGCCGTGCTGGCGCTGGCCGCGCTGGCGCACGCGGTGTGGATCGTGGCCGACCCGCTGGCGGCGACCTTCGCCACGCTGGATCGGGTCGGGCTGGCGATGTTTGCCGTGCTGCTGCTGGCCGCGCTGCGCGTGGCGTGGCAGGGAACCCGGGTCGCTTGGATCTACCTGGCGGCCCAGGGCTGCCTGCTGGCCGGGGCCGGGGTGTACTACGCCATCAAGCTGGAGTGGCTGGCGCCGGGACCGCTGGCGCTGCAGGCGCTCAACCTTGGCTCGGTGGGCGAGTTTTTGCTGCTGGCGCTGGCGCTGGCCTACCGCATCAACCAGCTCAAGGCGCAGCGCGACGACGCCCAAGGTCGGTTGATGGACACCTTGCAGCAGATGAACCAGCGCCTAGAGCGCGAAGTGGCGCAGCGTACCGAGCAATTGACCCAAGCCAACCAGGCGTTGGCCGAACTCGCCGCCCACGACCCGCTCACCGGCCTGTACAACCGCCACACGTTACTCGAACGCCTGACCGAGGAACTTGCGCGGGCGCGCCGACACCCTCAACCGCTGGGGTTGCTGATGCTGGACCTGGACCACTTCAAACCCCTCAACGACCGCGGCGGGCACGCTTACGGCGATCATGTGTTGCGCCAGCTCGGGGCGTTGCTGCACCCACCGCTGCTGCGCACCACCGACCGCGTGCACCGCGTCGGCGGCGAGGAATTTCTGGTGCTGGCCCCCGACACCGACCCCGACGGCCTGCAGGCGCTGGCCGAGCGAGTGCGCAGCGCCGTGCATGCCCAAGGCTGGCCGCACCCAGACGCCGCCATCGGTTGGGTCACGGTGTCGGTCGGGGCCACCCTGTCACACCCCGACGACACCCCGGAGACGATCTTCGCCCGCGCCGACCAGGCCTTGTACGAGGCCAAGCGTGGCGGACGCAACCGCGCCGCCTACGCCTGATCGGCGGCGTCGGCCAGCGCGGCACGCAGGTGCGCCACCAACGCCGCCACCGCCGCTGGCACGTGCGGCGTCCACGGCCGGATGGCCCAGATCGACGGCGCGAAGGCGTCCACCGGGCGCCACGCCGGCAGCACCTCGTGCAGCGTGCCGGCGACCAGTGCTGCACGGGCGCTGAAGTCCGGCACCAGCGCCACCCCCAGCCCGGCCAGCGCCGCGTCGCGCAGCGCTTCGCTGTTGGTGGCCGCCAGCGGCCCCTGCACCGGCACCGTGACGCGCTCGCCGCCGTGCACCGGCTCGAACGTCCACAGCGGCCGCGCCCCCGGCCGCGGGTAGTGCAGGCACGGACACTGGCTGAGCTGCGCCGGGTGTTGCAACGCGCCCTGACGCTGCACGAACGCGGGGGACGCCACCAGCACCGAGCGGGTGGCGCACAGCCGCCACGCGACGTGGGTGTCGGGCGGGGCGTGGGTGTGGCGCACCGCCAGGTCGAAGCCCTCCGCCGCCAGCGACACCAGGCGGTCGGACAAGTCGAGCTCGACGCGTACGCGCGGCTGCGCCTGCGCAAACGTCACCAGCAGCGGCACCAGCACCTGGCGCGCCAGCGCCACCGGGGCCGTCATGCGCACCAGCCCGCTGGGTTGGCCGGCCAGGTCGCGCACGCACGCCCAGCCCTGCTCGATCTCGGCGTACGCCCCAGCCACTTCGTCCACCAGACGCTGGCCAGCGTCGGTCAGGCGTACGCTGCGGGTGGTGCGGCGCACCAGGGGCACACCGGCGGCGCGCTCCAGCTCGGCGATGCGCTGGCTCACCGCCGCTTTGCTGACGCCCAAGCGACGCGCCGCCGCCGTGAAGCTGCCCTGCGTGGCCAGCACGGTAAGCCAGTGCAGATGCCCCCACCATTCGGGGTTGTGGGTCTTGGCCATGACACCATTGTTCACTAAAACGAACAATGCTTTCACGTCCGTGGGCTTGTGGCCGCGTCCCGCGCGGCCTAGACTGGCCCCACCATGACACCACCCACCATTGCCCACTGGATCGACGGCCGCCGCCATGGCGGCCTAGGCGAACGCCGCCAACCCGTCACCAACCCCGCCACCGGCGCTGTCAGTGCGCACGTGGTGTTGGCCGACCGCGCCGAGGTCGACGCCGCCGTGCAGGCCGCCGCAGCCGCTTGGCCGGCCTGGGCCGACACGCCGCCGCTGCGGCGCGCGCGTGTGCTGTTTCGCTTTTTGGAGCTGCTGCATCGCCACCACGACGAGCTGGCGCGCGCCATCACCGCCGAGCACGGCAAGGTGCTGGCCGATGCGCACGGCGAAGTGACGCGTGGCATCGAAATCGTCGAGTTCGTCTGTGGCATCCCGCAACTGCTCAAAGGCGACTACACCGAGCAGGTCTCCAGCGGCATCGACAATTGGACGCTGCGCCAGCCGCTGGGCGTCGTGGTCGGCATCACGCCGTTCAACTTTCCGGCCATGGTGCCGATGTGGATGTTTCCGCTGGCGCTGGCGTGCGGCAACACCTTCGTGCTCAAGCCCAGCCCGTTGGACCCCAGCCCACCGCTGCTGCTGGCCGAACTGCTGCGCGAGGCCGGCTTGCCCGACGGGGTGTTCAACGTCGTGCAGGGTGACCACGTCACGGTGCAGGCGCTGCTGGAGCACCCCCAGGTGGCGGCGCTGAGCTTCGTCGGCTCCACCGCGGTGGCACGGCACATCCATGCCACTGGCGCCGCGCATGGCAAGCGGGTGCAGGCGCTGGGCGGCGCCAAAAACCACATGGTGGTGATGCCCGACGCCGACCTCGACCAGGCGGTGGACGCCCTGATCGGCGCGGCGTTTGGCTCGGCGGGCGAGCGCTGCATGGCGATCTCGGTGGCCGTGTTGGTGGGCGACGTGGGCGATCGCATCGTGCCGGCGCTGGTGGAGCGCACGCGTGCGCTCAAGGTGCGCCAAGGGCTGGACCCCGAGGCCGAGATGGGTCCGATCGTCACCGCGGCGGCGCGCCAGCGCATCGCCGACCTGATCGAAGCCGGTGTGGCCGAAGGTGCGCAGCTGCTGGTCGACGGCCGCACGTTCGACGCGCGCCAGGCCGGCCCCGGCTGCGAAGCGGGTTTTTGGCTGGGTGGCACGCTGTTCGACCACGTCCAGCCGCACATGCGCATCTGGCAGGAAGAGATCTTTGGCCCGGTGCTGGCGTGCGTGCGCGTACCGACGCTGGCCGACGCTGTCGAGCTGATCCACCGCCACAGCTACGCCAACGGCGTGGCCTGCTTTACGCGCGACGGCCACACCGCGCGCGAGTTCGCCCGCCGCATCCAAGTCGGCATGGTCGGCATCAACGTGCCGATCCCGGTGCCGATGGCCTGGCACGGCTTCGGTGGCTGGAAGGCCAGCCTGTTTGGCGACCTGCACGTCTACGGCGAAGAAGGGGTGCGTTTTTACACGCGGCAAAAAAGCGTCATGCAGCGCTGGCCGCAAAGCACGCCCAAAGGGGCGTCGTTCGTGATGCCAACCGCGCACTGACGCGACCGCAGGCGGGCAAGAAAAAACCCGCTGGCTTTGTGGGCCAGCGGGTTTTGTGTTTGGTTGCGCGGGATGGATTTGAACCACCGACCTTTGGGTTATGAGCCCAACGAGCTACCAGACTGCTCCACCGCGCGTCAGAGAAAGAAATTATAGCACGATCATTCGGCTTTGTCGCTGCCCTCGGCCGCCGGGGCGGCCTCGGTCGGCTCGGGACGGTCCACCAGCTCCATGTAGGCCATCGGCGCGTTGTCGCCTACGCGAAACCCCATCTTCAGGATGCGGGTGTAGCCCCCCGGGCGGGTCTGGTAGCGCGGCCCCAGCTCGTTGAACAGCTTGACCACCGTGTCGCGGTCGCGCAAGCGGCTGAACGCCAGGCGACGGTTGGCCACCGTGGGGTTCTTGGCCAGCGTGATCAGCGGCTCGACCACGCGGCGCAGCTCCTTGGCCTTCGGCAACGTGGTCTTGATGGCCTCGTGCTTCAGCAGCGAGTTGGCCATGTTGCGCAGCATCGCCTGACGGTGGGCGCTGGTGCGGTTGAGTTTGCGCAGTCCGTGTCCGTGACGCATGGGAAGGCTCCTTTCGTTGTCGTCGCCGGCGGCCGGATCAGGTACCGCCGGGGGTCACAGGTTGAGAGAAAAATGGCTCAGTGCTTTTCCAGCCCGGCGGGGGGCCAGTTTTCCAGCTTCATGCCCAGCGTCAGCCCACGCGACGCCAGCACTTCCTTGATCTCGTTGAGCGACTTGCGTCCCAGGTTGGGGGTCTTGAGCAGCTCGTTTTCGGTGCGCTGGATCAGGTCACCGATGTAGTAGATATTTTCGGCCTTGAGGCAGTTGGCCGAGCGCACGGTAAGCTCGAGCTCATCGACCGGACGCAGCAGGATCGGGTCGAACGCCGGCGCGCCGGGTTTGGCAGGCGCAGCACTGTCAAAGGCCGTGCCGCCTTCGAGCTGCGCAAACACCGACAACTGCTCCACCAGGATCTTGGCCGCTGCGCGCACCGCCTCCTCCGGCCCGATGGTGCCATTGGTCTCGATGTCCAGCACCAGCTTGTCCAGGTCGGTGCGCTGCTCGACGCGCGCGTTTTCCACCGCGTAGCTGACGCGCTTGATCGGCGAAAACGACGCATCCAGCACGATGCGCCCGATGCTGTTGCGGTGCTCGTCCCCCTTGCGCACGTTGCCCGGCACGTAACCACGGCCTTTTTCGACCTTGATCTGCATGTCCAGCTTGGCGCCGGGCGCCAGCGTTGCGATGACGTGGTCGGGGTTGAGGATCTCGACGTCGTGCGGCGTCTGGATGTCGCTGGC
This sequence comes from Tepidimonas aquatica, assembly GCF_007556585.1. GTDB lineage: Bacteria > Pseudomonadota > Gammaproteobacteria > Burkholderiales > Burkholderiaceae_C > Tepidimonas > Tepidimonas aquatica. The sequence continues at coordinate 16,736 of NZ_VJNA01000016.1, forward strand.
GCGCACCACGCCCTCGCCTTCCTTGCGCAGGCTCAACGTCACCTCGTCACGGTTGTGCAGCTTGAACACGACCCCTTTGAGGTTGAGCAGGATGTGCACCACGTCCTCCTGCACACCGTCGATGGTCGAAAACTCGTGCAACACACCGGCGATCGTGACCTCGGTCGGCGCGTGCCCGACCATCGACGACAGCAGCACACGGCGCAGGGCATTGCCCAGCGTGTGCCCGTAGCCCCGCTCGAAGGGCTCCAGCGTCACCTCGGCGCGGTTGGCGCCGGTGCGCTCGACGTGGATGGTCTTGGGTTTGAGCAGGTTATTCAGCATTCGGACTTCCTTCCATACCCCGGCCCATGGGCCGAACGAGGCCGATGGAGCACAAAATCCCGGGCCCCGCCAGCGGCAGGACCCGGGTCATTTCAATGGCGCACGCCCGATCAACGCGAGTACAGCTCGACGATCAGCGATTCGTTGATGTCGGCACCGAACTCATCGCGGTCCGGCACCTTCTTGAACACACCTTCGAACTTGTCGGCCGCAACCTCGACCCACGCCGGGAACCCTATTTGCTTGGCCAACTCCAGCGCTTCCTTCACACGGGCTTGGTTGCGCGCCTTTTCGCGCACCGCCACCACGTCGCCCGGCTTGACCAGGTACGACGGGATGTTGACCGCCTGACCGTTGACCGCAATGGCCTTGTGCGACACCAGCTGACGCGCTTCGGCGCGCGTCGAGGCAAACCCCATGCGGTACACCACGTTGTCCAGCCGCGACTCCAAAATGGCCAGCAGGTTGGTACCCGTGTTGCCGCGGCGGCGGTCGGCTTCGGCGAAGTAACGGCGGAACTGACGCTCCAGCACGCCGTACATGCGCTTGACCTTTTGCTTTTCACGCAGCTGCCGCCCGAAGTCGGACGTGCGCGCACCCGACGTGCGCCCGTGCTGACCGGGCTTGGTGTCGAACTTGGCCTTGTCGCTGATCGAGCGGCGCGCGCTCTTCAGGAACAGGTCGGTGCCTTCACGGCGAGCGAGTTTGGCCTTGGGGCCGAGGTAACGTGCCACTGGTTATCCTTTCCTAACTGCCGCGGCCAATGCCTGCCGCGGGAGCCAGCGCCGGTGGGCTACCCCTGGGCGGGACGCCTGCGCTGGCGGTGGTCCTCAACTGCGCAGCGAGCGAAGGCATGGCTGCGCCCTCGCCCGAGCGAATCGAACCGTAAATTATAGCCCGAAAACGTGCTTGGTGGAGCCCGCAGCGGCCTCAGATACGGCGACGCTTCGGCGGGCGGCAACCGTTGTGCGGGATCGGCGTCACGTCGGAAATCGACGTGATGCGGATGCCCAGCGCACCCAGCGCGCGCACCGACGACTCACGCCCCGGGCCGGGGCCCTTGATTTCGACGTCCAGGTTCTTGATGCCCTGCTCCATCGCCGCGCGGCCGGCGGCTTCGGCAGCCACCTGGGCGGCAAACGGCGTGGACTTGCGCGAGCCCTTGAAACCCTGGCCACCGGCCGACGACCATGCGATCGCGTTGCCCTGGCGGTCGGTGATGGTGATGATGGTGTTGTTGAACGAGGCGTGCACGTGCGCGACACCGTCCGCGATGTTCTTGCGAACTTTTTTGCGCACGCGCGCCGCGGCGTTGGCGGTAGGAGCTTTGGCCATGACTGTCCTTGAATGGGATTACTTCTTCAGCGGCTGGGCGGCACGGCGCGGGCCCTTGCGCGTGCGCGCGTTGGTCTTGGTGCGCTGGCCGCGCACCGGCAGACCACGGCGGTGACGGAAGCCGCGGTAGCAGCCGATGTCCATCAAACGCTTGATGTTCATCGTCACCTCGCGGCGCAGGTCACCCTCGATGGTGAACTGGCCGACCTGTTCGCGGATTTTTTCCAGCTCGGCGTCGGTGAGGTCCTTGACCTTCTTGGAGTACGGAATGCCACAGGCGTCGCAAATCTGACGCGCGCGGGTGCGCCCGATGCCGTAGATGGCGGTCAGGCCGATCTCGGTGTGCTTGTGTGGCGGAATGTTGATACCGGCGATACGTGCCATGATGGTCCTCGCAAAACTCAGCCTTGACGCTGCTTGTGACGCGGGTCGCTGCAGATCACGCGCACCACGCCGTGGCGGCGGATGATCTTGCAGTTGCGGCACATTTTCTTGACGGAAGCCGAAACGCGCATGGTGGTTTCTCCTTGTAACGGGGTGGGCGCCGCCTTACTTGGCGCGGAAGACGATGCGGGCGCGCGACAGGTCGTACGGGGTCAGCTCCACCTTGACCTTGTCGCCCGGCAGGATGCGGATGTAGTGCATACGCATCTTGCCCGAGATGTGGCCGAGCACGACGTGACCGTTTTCCAGCCGCACGCGAAACGTCGCGTTGGGCAGGTTCTCGATCACCTCGCCCTGCATTTCGATGACATCGTCCTTCGCCATGTCTTATGCACCCGTGGCCTTGAACGAGGCCTTCTTCAACAACGATTCGTACTGCTGCGACATCATGTAGTTTTGCACCTGGGCCATGAAGTCCATGGTGACCACCACGATGATCAACAGCGACGTGCCGCCGAAGTAAAACGGCACGTTGTACTTGAGGATCAGAAACTCCGGCAACAGGCACACCAACGTGATGTAGATCGCACCGACGAAGGTCAGCCGCAGCAGGATGCGGTCGATGTAGCGTGCCGTCTGTTCGCCCGGACGAATGCCCGGCACGAACGCGCCGCTCTTTTTCAGGTTGTCGGCCGTCTCGCGGCTGTTGAACACCAGCGCCGTGTAAAAGAAGCAGAAGAACACGATCGCGGCGGCGTACAACGCTACGTAGATCGGCTGCCCCGGCGACAGCGCGGCGGCGATGTCGCGCAGCCAACGCATGCTGTCACCGGTGGACACCCAGCTCACCAGCGTGGAGGGCAACAGGATGATCGACGACGCAAAGATCGGCGGAATCACCCCAGCCATGTTGAGCTTGAGCGGCAGGTGCGAGGACTGGCCCCCGTAGACGCGGTTGCCGACTTGGCGGCGCGCGTAGTTGACCAGAATCTTGCGCTGCCCGCGCTCGACGAACACCACACCGTAGGTCACCAGCACCACCAGCGCGACGATGAAGATGGCCACCAGGATGCTCATGGCGCCGGTGCGCACCAGCTCCAGTAAACCGCCGATGGCGCTGGGCAACCCCGCCGCGATACCGGCGAAGATCAGGATCGAAATCCCGTTGCCCAGACCGCGCTCGGTGATCTGCTCGCCCAGCCACATCAGGAACATCGTCCCCGCCACCAGGCTGACCACCGCCGTGAAGCGGAAACCGAAACCCGGGTTGATCACCAGACCGGGCGAGCCCTCCAGCGCCAGCGCGATGCCCAGCGCCTGAAACAGCGCCAGCGCCACGGTGCCGTAGCGCGTGTACTGGGTGATCTTGCGCCGCCCGGCCTCGCCTTCCTTCTTGAGCTGCTCGAACGCCGGCACGACGTAGGTCATCAACTGCATGATGATCGACGCCGAGATGTACGGCATGATCCCGAGCGCGAACACCGTGAAGCGCGACAGCGCCCCGCCCGAGAACATATTGAACAGGCTCAGGATGCCGCCCTGCTGCCCTTTGAAGAGCTGCTCGAGCTGCACCGGGTCGATGCCCGGCACCGGAATGTGGGCCCCGATACGGTAGACCACCAAGGCCCCGATCAGGAACCACACCCGGCGCGCCAGGTCACCGTACTTGCCGGTCTTGGCCAGAGTGGTTGCGTTGGTCGCCACGCGCGTCCCCGCTTACCGTGTGTCGTGGCTCAGGCCACGCTGCCGCCGGCGGCTTCGATGGCCGCCTTGGCGCCGGCGGTGGCCGCCACACCGTTCAACTTGACCGCGATGCTGAGCTCGCCGGTCTTGATGACCTTGACCTTGCGCGCCAACAGCGGCACCAGCCCCGCTTGCTTGAGCGTGAGCATGTCCACTTCGGACTTGCCCAGCGCCTGCAAGTCGGCCAGCGTGACCTCGGCGTTGAACTTCAGCGTCGGCGACTTGAAGCCGCGCTTGGGCAGCCGGCGCTGCAGCGGCATTTGGCCGCCTTCGAAGCCGACCTTGTGGTAGCCGCCCGAACGCGACTTTTGGCCTTTGTGACCGCGCCCGGCGGTCTTGCCCAGCCCGGAGCCGATACCGCGCCCCACGCGGCGGCGCGGCTTTTTGGCACCCGCTGCGGGCTTGAGGGTGTTGAGTTCCATCACGACACTCCGGTTCTCAGAGCACCTGCACCAGGTAGCTCACCTTGTTGATCATGCCGCGCACCGCAGGGGTGTCCTGCAGTTCGCGCACGCTGCCCAGCTTGCGCAGACCCAGCCCGCGCACCGTGGCGCGGTGGCTTTCCTTGCAGCCGATGGGGCTGCGCACCAGCTTGACCTTGACGGTGTTGGTGGTCGTCGTCATCGCATGTCCCCTGTGGTCAGGCGCCCACGAGCTCTTCGACCGTCTTGCCGCGCTTGGCAGCGACTTCGGCCGGCGTCGTGGACTTGCGCAGCGCGTCCAGCGTCGCGCGCACCAGGTTGTACGGGTTGGTCGAGCCGTGGCTCTTGGCCACGATGTCGGTGATGCCCATGGCCTCGAACACCGCACGCATCGGGCCGCCGGCGATGATGCCGGTCCCCTTGGGCGCCGGCATCATGATCACGCGCGACGCGCCGTGCTCGCCGACCACCTCGTGGTGCAGGGTGCCGTTTTTGAGCGACACCTTGAACATCGAGCGGCGGGCTTCGTCCATCGCCTTTTGCACCGCCGAGGGCACTTCACGCGCCTTGCCCTTGCCCATGCCGATGCGGCCATCGCCGTCGCCCACCACGGTGAGCGCCGCAAAGGCCATGATGCGGCCGCCCTTGACCACCTTGGTCACGCGGTTGACCGCGATCATCTTTTCCCGCAGGCCGTCGTCGTTGCCTTCGGTTTTGACGTTTGCTTGCATTTTTGCCATTTGCGTCACCCGATCCGTCAGAACTGCAGGCCGCCTTCACGCGCCGCTTCGGCCAAGGCCTTGACGCGACCGTGGTACTTGAAGCCCGAGCGGTCGAACGCGACCTTTTCGATGCCGGCCGCACGCGCCTTTTCGGCGATGCGCTTGCCGATGATGGCCGCCGCCGCCACATTGCCACCCTTGCCGTGGCCACCCAGCTGGGCACGCACTTCGGGCTCCAGCGTCGAGGCCGACGCCAGCACACGGCTGCCGTCCGGCGAAATGATGTTGGCGTAGATGTGCAGGTTGGTGCGGTGCACCTGCAGGCGCACGGCGCCCTGCAGCGCGATGCGCACGCGGGTTTGGCGGGCGCGACGCAGACGCTGTTCCTTCTTGTTCAACATGTGCGCGCTCCTTATTTCTTCTTGGTCTCTTTGATGACGACCGTTTCATCCGCATAGCGGATCCCCTTGCCCTTGTAGGGCTCGGGCGGACGCACCGCACGGACCTCGGCGGCCACCTGACCGACACGCTGGCGGTCGGCGCCCTTGATGAGGATTTCGGTCGGCGTCGGCGTCTCGACCTTGATGCCGTCGGGCATCACCATCTCGACCGGGTGGGAATACCCGACGCTGATGTTGAGCTTGTTGCCCTGGGCCGCGGCCTTGTAGCCCACGCCCACCAGCGTCAGCTTGCGCTCGAAGCCCTTGCTGACGCCGACGACCATGTTGTTGACCAGCTGGCGCACCGTGCCGCTGAGGGCATCGGCCTCGCGCGTGGCGTCCACCGGGGCGAAGGTGAGCTTGCCGCCGTCTTGCGCCACCTTGACGCGCGGGTTCAACGGCAGGCTCAGCGCGCCCAGCGCGCCCTTGACCTGGATGCTGTCGGCACCGATGGCCACCTCGACCCCTTGGGGGATGGTGACGGCGGCTTTTGCTACACGAGACATCTGTCTTGCTCCTTCCTGCCGCGCATCAGGCCACGTAGCACAGCACTTCGCCGCCGACACCGGCAGCGCGCGCCTTGCGGTCGGTCATCACGCCCTTCGGGGTGGTGACGATGGCCACACCCAGGCCGTTCATGACCTGCGGGATATCCTTGGCGCCGCGGTAAACGCGCAGGCCCGGACGGCTGACGCGCTCGATGCGTTCGATGACGGGACGGCCGGCGTAGTACTTGAGCGCGATTTCGAGCTCTTTCTTGCCGCCTTGCTCCTTGATCTGGAAGCCGTCGATGTAACCCTCGTCCTTCAGCACCTGCGCAATGGCGGTCTTCAGCTTGGACGCCGGCATCGTCACCGAGGCCTTTTCGACCATCTGGGCGTTGCGGATGCGGGTCAGCATGTCGGCGATCGGATCACTCATGCTCATTTGGGGTTCTCCTTCGCGCCTTACCAGCTGGCCTTGATCACGCCGGGGATCTCGCCGGCAAAGGCCAGTTCGCGAATCTTGGTACGGGCCAGACCGAACTGGCGGAACGTGCCGCGCGGACGGCCGGTGATGCCGCAACGGTTGCGCTGACGCGTCGGGTTGGCGTTGCGCGGCAGCTTTTGCAGCGCCGCGCGGGCCGCGTCACGCTCCTCGGGGGTGCGCTTGGCGTCCTTGGCGATGGCTTTCAACTCGTTGTACTTGTTGGCGAACTTGGCAACCAGGCGGTCGCGCTTGAGTTCACGCTGAAGCAAAGCTTGCTTGGCCACGGCACACCTCAGTTCTTGAACGGGAAACGGAACCCCGCGAGCAGCGCCTTGCACTCCTCGTCGGTCTTGGCCGTGGTGGTGATGCTGATGTTCAGACCACGCACCGCATCGACCTTGTCGTATTCGATTTCGGGGAAGATGATTTGCTCTTTGACCCCGATGTTGTAGTTGCCGCGGCCGTCGAAGGCACGCGCCGACACGCCACGGAAGTCGCGCACACGCGGCAGCGCGATCGTCACTAGGCGGTCCAGGAATTCGTACATGCGCGCGCCGCGCAGCGTGACCATGCAGCCAATCGGCTGCCCTTCGCGGATCTTGAACCCGGCGATGGCCTTGCGGGCACGGGTTACGACGGGCTTTTGACCGGCGATCTTGGTCAGGTCGGCCACGGCGTTTTCGAGCACCTTTTTGTCGGCCACCGCCTCACCCACGCCCATGTTGAGCGTGATCTTGGTGATGCGCGGCACCTCCATGACGGACTTGTAGCCGAACTGCTTTTGCAGCGCCGGCGCGATCTTTTCGCGGTAGAGCTGTTGGAAACGTGCCATGGTCAAGCCACCTTGATTTCTTCGCCGCTGGACTTGTAGACGCGCACTTTCTTGCCGTCGGCCAGCACCTTGATGCCCACCCGGTCGGCCTTGCCGGTGGCCGGGTTGTAGATGGCCACGTTGGACTGGTGGATCGGCATGGTTTTTTCGACGATGCCACCGGCCACGCCTTTGAGCGGGTTGGGGCGCACGTGCTTTTTGACCACGTTGACGCCTTCGACGACGACGCGCTGCTCGTCGGCGCGACGCAGCACGCGGCCGCGCTTGCCCTTGTCGCGGCCGGCGATGACGATGACCTCGTCGCCCTTGCGAATCTTGTTCATGACGACTCCTTTACAGGACTTCGGGCGCCAGGGACACGATCTTCATGAAGCGCTCGGTACGCAGCTCACGCGTCACCGGGCCGAAGATGCGGGTGCCGATCGGCTCCAGCTTGTTGTTGAGCAGCACGGCGGCGTTGCCATCGAACTTGATGAGCGCGCCGTCGGGACGGCGGATCCCCTTGGCAGTGCGCACCACCACGGCGTTGTAGACCTCGCCTTTTTTGACGCGGCCACGCGGCGCGGCTTCCTTGATGCTGACCTTGATGATGTCGCCCACGCTGGCGTAGCGGCGCTTGGAGCCGCCCAGCACCTTGATGCACATCACGGACTTGGCGCCCGTGTTGTCCGCAACATCGAGTCGAGTTTGCGTTTGGATCATGATTGTGTCGTCCCAACTTGAATCCCTGTGCCACCGCGGCGCAGGCGATCAGTCTTGGGCCCGTCGCGGCAGGTTGCCCCGCCTGGTTGGGCAGAAAAAGAATACCTCACCCCATCCGGGGCGAAGCTCTGCATTATGGCACGCCGGGCAGGGCGTGTCAACACGTTGTATGCGTCCAGTACCTTTGGCACTCGGGGTGGTGTTGGAGGAGGGGTGTTTGGGGTGGTTGCTGGCCGAGTCGATGGTGTGGGCGGTTCACCAGGCTGAAAAAGCTGCTGGCTGAGGCGGCCCTGGACAACGAAGCGCTGAAGGTGGCCTTCGGGGTAAGGCGCTGAGCCCACCGGCCAAGGGACAAGCGGTGGGCAAGATGCTGCAAGAGACCTCGATCAGCGAACGACGGGCGTGCACCTTGGTGGGCCTGTCGCGTGACAGCTGGCGCACGAGCGCAGGCGCTTCGGCTACCGGCGCATCGGCGACCTGCTGCGAGCCGGCGGTACGGCGATCAACGACAAGCGCGTGTACCGGCTGTATCGGTTGGCTGACCTGGCGGTGCGCAAACGCCGGGGCAGGTCAGTTGCTCAGCCAAGCGGATTTTGATTACCGCGTAACCATTTTTGTTTTTTAATTTTATATTTTGTCCCTTGCCCCAAGCTCACTACAACTCAACCTATTGATTATTAAGGGGTCCGCAAGAAAAACATACTGGCACGGTTCTTGATACTGTCCCGTCTGACCTGGCAAGACAGCAGGTCCGACTTGACACCCATCTGATCCCAAGAGGAGACCGTTCCCATGGTGGAAACCTTTTACGAGGTGATGCGGAGGCAGGGCATCACTCGCCGCAGCTTCCTCAAATTCTGCAACCTCACCGCCGCCTCCCTAGGGCTTGGGCCCAGCTTCGTGCCCCGCATCGCCCACGCCATGGAGACGAAGCCACGCACACCGGTGCTCTGGCTTCACGGCCTAGAGTGCACCTGCTGCTCAGAGTCCTTTATCCGTTCCGGCCACCCGCTGGCCAAGGACGTGGTGCTGTCCATGATCTCCCTGGACTACGACGACACCCTCATGACCGCCGCCGGCCACGATGCCGAGGCCATCCTCGAGGAGGTTATGACCAAGTACAAAGGCAACTACATCCTGGCGGTGGAAGGCAACCCGCCCCTGAACCAGGAAGGTATGAGTTGCATCATCGGCGGCCGACCCTTCGTGGAGCAGCTGAAGCACGTAGCCCGCGACTGCAAGGCCATCATCTCCTGGGGCTCCTGCGCTTCCTGGGGCTGCGTCCAAGCCGCCAAGCCCAACCCCACCCAGGCCACGCCGGTGCACAAGGTCATCACTGACAAACCCATCATCAAGGTACCGGGCTGCCCCCCCATCGCCGAGGTGATGACCGGTGTCATCACCTACATGCTGACCTTCGACCGCATCCCCGAGTTGGACCGCCAGGGCCGACCCAAGATGTTCTACGGCCAGCGCATCCACGACAAATGTTATCGCCGCCCCCACTTCGACGCCGGCCAGTTCGCCGAGGCCTGGGACGACGAGGGTTCCCGCAAGGGCTACTGCCTCTACAAGATGGGCTGCAAGGGGCCCACCACCTACAACGCCTGCTCCACCATCCGCTGGAACGGCGGTGTGTCTTTCCCCATCCAGTCGGGCCACGGCTGCATCGGCTGTTCCGAGGACGGATTCTGGGACAAGGGCTCCTTCTACGACCGGGTTACGGACATCAAGCAGTTCGGGGTGGAATCCAACGCCGACAAGGTGGGTATCACGGCGGTGGGCGTGGTGGGTGCCGCAGTGGCGGCTCACGCGGCGGTGAGCGCCATCAAGCAAAGCCGGGCCAAGCAGTCCCACGGCAACATGTAACTGAGGACGACGAACATGGGCGTTTACGAAACCCAAGGATTCAAGCTAGACAACACCGGCAAGCGCGTGGTGGTGGATCCGGTGACTCGCATCGAGGGCCACATGCGCGTGGAGGTGAACCTAGACTCCAACAACGTGATTCGCAACGCGGTCTCCACCGGCACCATGTGGCGCGGCCTGGAGGTCATTCTCAAGGGCCGCGACCCCCGGGATGCGTGGGCCTTTACCGAACGCATCTGCGGCGTGTGCACCGGCACCCATGCCCTCACCAGCGTGCGGGCCGTGGAGGATGCCCTGGACATCAAGATCCCAGAAAACGCTAACAGCATCCGCAACATCATGCAGTTGGCGCTGCAGGTGCATGACCACGTAGTGCACTTCTATCATCTCCACGCCCTGGACTGGGTGGATGTGGTTTCCGCCTTGAATGCCGACCCCAAGAAAACCTCGGAACTGGCCCAGAGCATCTCCCCCTGGCCACTTTCATCCCCCGGTTACTTCAGAGACGTGCAAAACCGGCTGAAGAAATTCGTGGAATCCGGCCAGCTGGGTCCCTTCATGAACGGCTACTGGGGCAACCCGGCTTACAAGCTGCCCCCCGAGGCCAACCTCATGGCGGTGACCCACTACCTGGAGGCCCTGGATTTCCAAAAGGAGGTCGTTAAGGTCCACACCATCTACGGCGGCAAGAACCCCCACCCCAACTGGCTGGTGGGGGGGGTGCCTTGCGCCATCAATGTCCACGACACGGGTGCGGTCGGTGCCATCAACATGGAGCGCCTGAACCTCGTCTCCTACATCATCGACCGTACCATCGAGTTCATCGACCAAGTCTACGTTCCAGACCTACTGGCCATCGGCTCTTTCTACAAGGACTGGACCTACGGCGGCGGTCTCTCTTCCCGCTCGGTTCTGGCCTACGGCGACATCCCGGACAAGGCCAACGACTATACAGCCTCCAACCTGATGATGCCCCGAGGCGCCATCATCAACGGCGACCTGTCCAAGGTGCACGAGGTGGATCTGCGGGACCCCGACCAGATCCAGGAGTTCGTGGACCATTCTTGGTTCGAGTACCACGGAGGCACCCCAGGCAAGGGCCTACACCCCTGGGACGGCGAGACCATACCTCATTACGAGCTGGGCAAGAACACCAAGGGGACTTCCACCAACATCGAGCAGATCGACGAGGGTGGCAAGTACTCCTGGATCAAGGCCCCCCGCTGGCGCGGCCATGCCATGGAAGTGGGCCCTCTGGCCCGCTACATCATCGGCTACGTGCAGAAGAAGCCCGAGTTCAAGGAGCCGGTGGACATGGTTCTGAAGAAGCTGGACCTGCCGCTCACCGCCCTGTTCTCCACCTTGGGCCGCACCGTCGCCCGGGGCCTGGAGGCATCCTGGGCCGCCCACAAGATGCGCTATTTCCAGGACAAGCTCGTGGCCAATCTGAAAGCCGGCGACCAAGCCACGGCCAACATCGACAAGTGGGAGCCCTCCACTTGGCCCAAGGAAGCCAAGGGCGTGGGCTTCAGCGAGGCCCCCCGGGGCGCCCTGGGCCACTGGATTCGCATCAAGGACACCAAAATCGACAACTACCAGTGCGTGGTGCCCACCACCTGGAACGGCAGCCCCCGGGATGCCAAGGGTCAGATCGGAGCCTTCGAGGCCAGCCTCTTGAACACCCCAGTAGCCAAGGCAGACCAGCCCGTGGAGATCCTGCGCACCATCCACAGCTTTGACCCCTGTCTGGCCTGCTCCACCCACGTGATGTCGCCGAACGGACAGGAAATAAGCAGCGTGAAGGTCAGGTAAACCCGGCAGTGGGGAATGGGAGTGTGGAGTTGGCTCCACCCTCCCAACCACCCACTACCCACCCCCTAGGAGAAAGACATGCTCTCAGCACAAGACATGCGGGAAGCGGTGGACCACGGCCGTAACGTCCGCGCGGTATACGTCTACGAAGCCCCTGTGCGCCTCTGGCATTGGGTCAACGCCTTGGCCATCACGGTGCTGGCCGTCAGCGGCTGGTTCATCGCCAGCCCTCTGCCCAGTCTGCCGGGCGAGGCCAGCGCCCATTTCCTCATGGGCTACATCCGTTTCATCCATTTCGTCGCCGGCTACGTGCTGCTGGCCGGATTCCTTGGCCGGATCTACTGGGCCTTCGTGGGCAACGCCCATGCCCGGCAGCTGTTCGTGTTGCCCATCTTCAATGCCAACTGGTGGAAGGAGGTGCTGTTCGAACTGCGCTGGTACCTGTTCCTGGAGCGGGCCCCGAAGAAGTACGTGGGCCACAACCCCCTGGCTCAACTGGCCATGTTCGGCCTGTTCCTCACCACGGTGGTGTTCATGATCGTTACCGGCTTCGCCCTCTACGGCGAAGGGGCCCAGGAAGGCAGCTGGTCTCACACCCTGTTCACCTCTTGGGTTATCCCCCTGTTCGGCCAGAGCCAGGACGTGCACACTTGGCACCATGCGGGCATGTGGGTGATGGTCTTGTTCGTGATGGTCCATGTCTACGCGGCCATCCGGGAAGACATCATGTCCCGCCAGAGCTTGGTCTCCACCATGCTGTCCGGTTGGCGCATGTTCAAGGATGACAAGCCGTGACCCTGAGCCAAGCCCTGCCTTCGACTTCCAAAACATCCAAGGAGACCTTATGAAACGCTTTACCCTCCCCACTGCCCTGTTCCTGTTGCTGGCCTCCGGCACGGCTTTGGCCCATCCCGGCCACGACGGGGGCCTGGTAGCAGGCCTGACCCACCCTTACACCGGCCTGGACCACCTGCTGGCCATGGTGGCCGTGGGCCTATGGTCCGCCCAGCAGCCGGCGAAGGACGCCCTGTGGAAGATCCCCCTCGCCTTCGTCTCCGTCATGGCGGTGGGTGCATTCATGGGCATGACTGGCCTGCCCCTGCCTCAGGTGGAAAACGGCATCGTTGCCTCGGTGGTGTTCCTAGGCCTGCTGGTAGCTTTCTCCCTGCGCCTGCACACTGGTGTAGGCATGGCACTGGTTGCGGCCTTTGCCCTGTTCCACGGCTACGCCCACGGAGCCGAGGCGCCCCGGGACAGCCTGGCGGCCTTCGCCACCGGTTTCGTCCTGGCCACAGCCTCCCTTCATGGCTTGGGCGTGGCCCTAGGCTGGTACACCCACCGCCGGGCGGAGGTCATCCTGCGGGTGGGTGGCGCAGGCGTAGCCCTCGCCGGTGCCTGGTTGGCCCTAAACTGAGGCTGCTCACCATGGATAGCACCCTGGATTACGCCAGCGACATCCTGGTGCTGGGCATCGGTAACCTGCTGTGGGCCGATGAGGGCTTCGGCATTCGGGCCCTGGAACACCTGCACCAGCACTGGCGCTTCGGTCCCGGCACCCGCCTGCTGGACGGCGGAACACAGGGTTTGTACTTGCTGCCCTTCGTGGAACACTGCCGCAAGCTGCTGATACTGGACGCCGTGGACTACGGCCTGCGCCCGGGTACGGTGAAGATCGCTCGGGACGGCGAGGTGCCCGCCTTCATGGGGGCCAAGAAGATGAGCCTGCACCAGACCGGCTTTCAGGAGGTCCTGGCGGTGGCCGCTCTGAAGGGATGGCAGCCGGAGCACATCGTCCTCATCGGTGTACAGCCGGAAACGCTGGAAGACTACGGTGGCAGCCTCACGAACACGGTGAAGACCACGCTGCCCGTGGCCGTCGAAGTAGCGGTTGACGTCCTGCGCACCTGGGGTGCGGCGCCCGAACGGCGTGCCATGCCCCCCGGCCCAGAGGAGCGTATCACCCTGGACTGCCTGGACATCACGCCCTATGAAAGCCAGCGCCCCAGTCCCGACCAAGCCTGCCGCATTGGCGACGGACGATTCCTGGGGCGATTCCTGGAAACGGCGGGGGCTTTCTGATGTGTGTCGGCATCCCCATGCAGGTCATCGAATGTCATGGCTTCGTCGCCCTGTGCCGGGGCCGTCACGGCGTGCGCCGGCTGGACATGGCACTGGTGGGCGAGCAGTCCCCCGGCACCTGGGTGCTGAGTTTTATCGATGCCGCCCGGGAAGTGATTAACGCGGAAACGGCGGCCCGTATCGATGCGGCCTTGGACGGCCTGGAAGCGGCGATGGCCGGGGAGACCGACATCTCCGCCTATTTCACCGACCTGTTCGACCGCACGCCAGAACTGCCGCCCCATCTGAGAGGATCTGCCCAATGACCCAACTTCATCCCCTCATTCAGCGTCTCACTGCTGAATACGGCCTTCCCCTGCTGGATCCCGGCAACCTCAACACCTTCTGCGATGCGCCAGGTGACGCCGTGCTGTTCTGCGGCGGTGACCCGGTGCAGCACCCGGAATGCCTGGACGTGGCCGTGGTGCTGCCGGAACTGCTGCGGGCGTTCCCCGGTCGCTTCCGGGCCGCCGTAGTCTCCACTGCCCTGGAATCCGAGATACAGGCCCGCTACGGCTTCAACCGCAAACCCACCCTGGTGTTTCTGCGGGGCGGCGCCTATATCGGCGCCCTGTCCGGCATCCAGGACTGGGCCGTCTATCTTGACCGCATCCAGGAACTTTTGGCCGCGCCCCCCAGCCGGCCACCATCCATCGGCATCGCCGTCAACGCCTTGGGCCCCGCCGTCTGCCACTGAGGAATCCGCCATGCATGCCTTCCCCATTCCCGTCGTCGCCCTAGGCCCTGGCTCCCACCAGGAAGAGGAGCCCCTGGATTACCTGCCCATGCCCCACGACATGCGCACCTTCCAGCCCCCCATCCTACCGGAGCCGCAAGACATTCGTGACCACACCGCTGTCCGGGCCTGGCTAGAGCAGTTGTTGGAAGCCACCCAGAAATGGCGCCCCGGCGGGGGCTCCTACTGTCTGGACATGCATCACTTGGCCGAAAAGGACCGGCAGCTCATCAACCAGCTGCTGGGCGAAGGGGAGGTCAGCGCCCAGGTCACTGGCGAGGATGGTGTCCTCTCCATCCAGGAAAGCGTGTTCGCTGGCGTGTGGCGCCTGCTGGGACGGGACAAGGATGGCCACCTCTATATGGACCGGGTGGAAGTGGGCGACGTGCCCGCCGCCATCCTTTGCGCCGCCATGACCGGCCTGGCCAAGCCCGCCCAAGCCCCGGTCAGTCCCGGCGTCATCAACGCCCCGGCCCTGCTGGCGGAGATCGCGGAGCACACCGCCCGTCCCGACGGCGGCACCCACGTCATCAATCTGTCCCTGCTGCCCTTCTCGCCTGAGGACGCCGCCTGGCTGGACGAACGCTTGGGCCGGGGCCCGGTCACCCTGCTATCCCGGGGCTACGGCAACTGCCGCATCACCGCCACGGGCATTGCCCGGGTCTGGTGGGTGCAATACTTCAATTCCCAGGATGCCCTGATCCTCAACACCCTGGAGGTCAGCGACGTGCCGGAAGTAGCCCGGGCCTCGGCTGAGGACCTGGAAGACAGTGCAGATCGCCTGGCGGAAGTCCTGGCCTGGATCGGCTAAACATGAAGGCTGCAATTACGAATCCGGCAAGGGGCAGACAAAGCGGGGGCCGTATGGCCACAATACACCCATGACCACCTTCGAAGGCTCCTACCTGGGCGACGCCAGCCGCCTGCCTCCAGACGCCCGGCTGGAGTGCAAGATCTGCTGGTATGTCTATGACCCTGCCGAGGGTGACCCGGTGTGGCAGATTTCCCCCGGCACCCCCTTCGCTAACCTCCCGCCCCATTGGCGCTGCCCCAACTGCGACGGCGCCCGGGAACAGTTCATGGTGCTGCATGACTGACGTTGACCACTCCAATCCCTCCGGTCGACTAGAGGCTGCCTTTCGCCACATCGCCGACACCCGCATGGCGGGTATGGCCTTGGTGAATCCAGCCCTAGCGGTGGAGGCTGTGGGCTTCCGCCAGTTGGGGCAGGTCTGGGTAGGCGTGCTCATCACCCCCTGGTCCATGAGCCTTATCTGCCTGCCCGCTACCGACGCCGAATGGGAAGCCCTGCCAAGCGGCACCAAACGGGAGGTGGAATTTCCTTCCGGCACCTACGAATTCCTCACCGCCCACGAAGCCGTCCTGGGCCCCTATCTCACCAGCTCCCTGTTCTCCCCCATGTTTGATTTTGCAGACATGGATCAGGCCAGGGCGGTGGCGGTGGCCGTGCTGGCTGAGGTCTTTGCGCCCCAGGCGGCAGATATACCGGCAACACCTGCCCCCAGTTTGAGCACCAAGCTGGAACGATCGGCGAGCCGCCGAGGTTTCCTAGGGGCCCTCCTGGGCCAGGGAAGCCCGTCATGACCAATCGACTCGAAGGCCGCATCCACGTACGCCTGACCCAACATGAGGACAGGATCGCCGACGTTGCCATCCGCTCTACCCGACCCCAGCTGGCCCGCAAACTCATGACCGGTCGCACCCCCGAGGAAGCGGCCGACCTGGCGGGTTTGATCTTTAGTCTGTGCGGTCAGGCCCAGCGGGCCGCAGCCAAGGCTGCATGCCGGGCGGCCTTGGGGATCACGGATGAGACGGCCGGCACCCCCTCCGTGCTCATGGAACTGGCCCGGGAACACGCCTGGCGCCTGTTGCTGGACTGGCCCCAGGAAGCCGGGCAGGCACCAGACATGACCAGCCTGATGGCCTTGCGTCAGGCGAATGAAGAAACGTTTGCCGATACCCTGGCCGCCCTTGTGCGCGAACGCCTGCTGGGGGAAGCCCCATCTGACTGGTTGACCCGCGATTTGGCCGGCTTGGATGCCTGGATACGACAAGGCGGCACCCTCCCCGCTCGCCTTTTCGCCAGCCTGGGCGACGGCCCTGACACCGGCATCAGCCATACCGGATTTCTACCGGAACTGTCGGCGTGGAGCCTGGAAACAGCCACGGACCTGGCCCATCGTGCACTGGACGAGCAGGCCTTCTGCACCCTGCCGGACTGGCGAGGCGCACCGGCGGAAACCGGGGCCATCGCCCGTACCCATGGCCATCCCCTGGTGGCCGGATGGATAGCCCGACGGGGACGGGGCATGGGTGCCCGCCTGCTGGCCCGACTAGTGGAACTGGCAACCCTGCCTGAACGGTTCCGCAAGGGTAGCCTGCCAGTCATCCATGCATGGTCCATATCAAAAGATGCGGAACAGGTAGGCCTCGCCGGCGTGGAAACCTCCCGGGGTCTCTTGTTCCATGTGGCCACCCTAAGGGACGGCAAGGTGGCGGACTACCGCATCCTGGCCCCTACGGAGTGGAACTTCCACCCCGCCGGCCCCCTGGCTCAGGCACTGATCGGCTTGAGGGCCGAAAAAGAACTGGCCAAGCTGGTGGCCCATTCCCTGGATCCCTGCGTGGGCTTTGATGTGGAGGTTCATGTGGAGCAGGAAGTGGGCATGGTTCTCAAGGAGTGTCCATTATTAGAGGATGAGTGGACGATGAAGCGTTTCGGTTCCGGAATGGCCCCGACTATCAACTTTGCACTACCCACTTCCCGCCATGCATGAAATGTCCCTAGCGGAGAGTGTCCTTCAGATTGTGGAAGACACCGCCGCCCAGCAGGGTTTCAAGCGAGTGACGGAAGTGCGCCTGGAGATCGGCGCCCTCTCCGGCGTGGAAGTGGAAGCCCTGTGCTTCTGCATGGATGTGGTGTTCAAGGGCAGCGTGGCCGATGGCGCCCGGGTGGAACTGGAACGCCTCCCCGGCCAGGGCTGGTGCCTGGGCTGCGGCGAATCCGTCGAAATCCAGGCCCTGTATGACCCCTGTCCCAAGTGCGGCAGCTACCAGGTCCAAGCCACGGGGGGAACGGAAATGCGGGTCAAGGACATGCTGGTTGAATAGTTTTCGGAGAGACGAACATGTGCACGGTATGCGGCTGCGGCGAAGGCGAAACCCGGATCGAGGGTCATTACCCCCACCATGATCATGGCCACAGCCATGATCATCCACACGATCACACCCATGAACATGTACACGCTGACGGCACCGTGCATAGCCACGGACACACGCACACCCATAGCCACGACCACACCGACCATGGACACGTCCATGAGCACCTGCATGCCAGCGGCAAAACCCATTACCACGCACATCATGGCGACCTCCACTACGGTCGGGGCCCCGCCCATGCCCACGCCCCGGGCCTGACCCAGGAGCGCATGGTCCGCATCGAGCAGGACATCCTGGCCAAGAACAACGCCTACGCGGCCGACAACCGCAAGTATTTCGCCGAGCATGGCATCTTCGCCGTCAACCTGGTATCCAGCCCCGGCTCCGGCAAAACGACCCTGCTGGTGCAAAGCATCAAGATGCTTGCCGATAAAGCAAAGGTGGCCGTGGTGGAAGGCGATCAGCAGACCAGCCATGACGCCGACCGCATCCGCGCCACGGGAGCCCCCGCCATCCAGGTCAACACCGGCAAGGGCTGTCACCTGGACGCCCACATGGTGGGCCGCGCCCTGGAACGCTTGAACCTGCCCGACGACAGCCTGCTCATGATCGAGAACGTGGGTAACCTGGTGTGCCCCGCCGCCTTCGACCTGGGGGAGGCCCACAAGGTGGTCATCCTGTCGGTGACGGAAGGCGTGGACAAGCCGCTGAAATACCCGGACATGTTCCGCGCCGCCGATTTGATGTTGCTGAACAAGGTGGACCTGTTGCCCTACCTCACCTTCGACGTGGCCACGTGTGTGGACTACGCCCGCCGTGTGAATCCCAGGCTCCAGGTCATGCAGGTATCTGCTACCAGCGGCCAGGGCATGGAGGAGTGGCTGAACTGGCTCATGGCCGGATTGAATAAGGCCAAGACGGCGCGCTTGCAAAACGTGGAATGGCTAAAGCAGCGAATTGCTGAGTTGGAAATGCGGTTGGCGGGTCAGGGTTAACCACTTCCAGATGAACCATAACGCCGAGGTCACTAGGCAATCTTCCAGCTTGTTTCTCCGACGCCGCCTGCGCGTCACCGGCATCGTCCAGGGCGTAGGTTTCCGTCCCTACGTCTGGCGCCTGGCCATGGAACTAAACCTGTCCGGATGGGTTCGCAACGACGCTGCCGGGGTGGAGATCCTGGTGGAGGGCGAGCGCCACCGCATTGAGGCCTTTACCCGCCGCCTGCCCGTGGAAATCCCGCCCCTGGCGCGGGTGCGGGAACTGAGTTGGGACGACGCGCCCCACAGCGGGGAACACACAGGGTTTGTCATCACCGAAAGCGGCGCCGGCCGGGCCAGCACCATGATCGGCCACGACACGGCGGTGTGCCTCGACTGTCTGACAGAGATGTTCGACCCTGCCGACCGACGCTGGCGCTACGCCTTCATCAACTGCACCAACTGCGGCCCCCGCTACACCCTCACCCGGTGCCTGCCCTACGACCGGGCCCAGACCAGCATGGCACCCTTTCCGCTGTGTCCGGACTGCGAGAAGGAATACCGTAACCCCGCCGACCGGCGCTTTCACGCAGAACCCACGGCCTGTCCGGTGTGCGGCCCTCGTTTGGCTCTGGTGGATGTCCGGGGAAACGCCATTCCGTGTGACGACCCCATCACCGCAACCATTCAACTTTTACAGGCAGGCCAAATCGTCGCCATCAAGGGCCTAGGGGGCTTTCACCTAGCCTGCGATGCTCGCAATGCCGAGGCCGTACAGCGACTGCGGGCACGCAAGCAGCGGGATGAGAAGCCCTTCGCCGTCATGGCGGCCAATCCGGCTTCCCTGGCCGAGTGGGTGGAGATGAGCGAGGCCGAACAGGCCCTGCTCACTTGCCGTGAGCGGCCCATCGTTCTGCTGCGCAAGAAATGCGGAGCCGACGCCGCCTTGCCCGGCATCGCCCCGGGCCTGGCCTGGTTGGGGGTGATGCTGCCCTACGCGCCCTTGCAGTGGCTGATCTTCCACGAGGCGGCGGGTCGGCCCGCTGGTACGGAATGGATACACCATCCCCAGGGCCTGATGTTGGTGATGACCAGTGCCAACCCGGGGGGCGAACCCCTGGTGAGCCACAACGACGAGGCCATCGACCGCCTGGGCAACATCGCTGATGCCGTGCTGCTCCACGATCGGGACATCGTCGTACGTTGCGATGACAGCGTGGTGCGTATGAGCGCCAACAACGGGCCCCAGTTCATACGCCGCGCCCGGGGCTACACACCTCGGGCCATTCGACTTTCCCGCTGCGGTCCGTCGGTGCTGGCCCTCGGAAGCCACCTCAAGAACACTCTTTGCGTGACCCGGGGGAACGATGCCTTCGTCTCCCAGCATATCGGCGGCCTGGACAACCCCGCCACCTGCAACATGCTCCAGGAAGTCACGGAACACCTCCTCCACATCCTGCAGGTGAGACCGGAGGCCGTGGCCCACGACCTGCACCCGGACTTCTTCAGCAGCCACTATGCCTTGGAACTGGCGGATGCCTGGGGTTTGCCCACCATCGCCGTGCAGCACCACCACGCCCACATCGCCGCCGTGGCGGCGGAGCACGGCGTGGAACGGCCTTTGTTGGGCCTGGCCCTGGACGGCGTGGGCCTGGGTTCCGACCACACGTCCTGGGGCGGTGAGTTGTTACGCGTGGACGGCGCTGCATTCACCCGCCTGGGCCACCTCACCCCCCTGCCCATGCCCGGCGGCGACAAGGCGGCCAAGGAACCGTGGCGCATGGCGGCCGCGGCCCTGTTCCTGCTGGGCCGTGCCGACGACATTCCCCGCCGTTTCACCGCCCAGCCCGTGGCCCGGCAGCTCCGCGTGATGCTTGAGCACAACCTCCACTGCCCCCCCACCACCAGCCTGGGCCGCTGGTTCGACGCGGCGGCCGGATTGTTGGGAGTGCGTAACGTAATGACCTTCGAAGGCCAGGCGGCCATGCTGCTGGAAGGCCTGGCTGAGGAAGCTGGAGACGTGTCTCCGTTGACCGACGCCTACGTGCTCCATGCCGATGGCAAGCTAGATCTGCTGCCCCTACTGGCCCGCCTGGCCGACGAAACCGATGCGCGACGCGGTGCTGCCCTGTTCCACGCCACCCTGGCCCGCGCCCTGGCGGACTGGACGCTACAGGCCGCGGAACAACAGAGTCTGGACACCGTGACCCTGGGGGGAGGCTGCTTCCTCAACCACATCCTGTCCCGCCACTTGGCCAACCATCTGACAAGCCAAGGCCTGCGGGTTCTGGAGGCCCGACAGATACCCCCGAACGACGGAGGGTTGAGCCTGGGCCAGGCCTGGGTTGCAATTAGTTCACTCAACAATCGTCAGCTGAAGGGGACGCGGAGCGATCCTTAACCGGCAGCGAAAGGAAATTCTTCATGTGTCTCGCCATCCCCGCCCGCGTGGTGGAAATCGCAGAAAAAGACCAGGCCATCGTGGACCTGGGCGGCGTGCGCAAGGACGTCTCCCTGGCCCTGGTGGAGGACGTACAGGTAGGCGACTACGTCATCGTCCACGTGGGCTATGCTCTCACACGCTTGGACCCGGAAGAGGCGGAGAAAACCCTGGCCTTGATGGCTGAGGCGGGGCTGACACCGGAGGCGATATCAATAACCACTCCGCCATTCCCGCACGGACGGGAATCCATGCATTGATCATCTGGGCCCTGCCCGCGAAGAAACAGTAATACTACCATGAAATACGTCGACGAGTTTCGTGATGGGAAAGTCGCCAAAGGCTTGGCAGCTGCCATCGCCGCCGAGGTCCGCGACGACCGCCGTTATAACTTCATGGAGTTCTGCGGTGGCCACACCCATGCCATCTCCCGATATGGGGTGCCGGACCTGCTACCCCCCAACGTGCGCATGATTCACGGTCCCGGCTGCCCTGTGTGCGTGCTGCCCATCGGCCGCATCGACCTGGCCATCAAGCTGGCCCTGGAGCACGACGTCATCCTCTGCACCTACGCAGACACCCTGCGCATCCCAGCCTCTGGCGGTCTCTCCCTGATGAAGGCGAAAGCACAGGGGGGTGACATACGCATGGTCTACGCGGTAACCGATGCCCTGAAGATCGCCCGAGACCATCCGGACAAGGAGGTGGTGTTCTTTGCCATTGGCTTCGAGACCACCACCCCGCCCACGGCGGTGGCTATCAAGCAAGCCCAGGCGGAGGGTCTGAAGAACTTCAGCGTGCTGTGCTGTCACGTGCTCACGCCGTCGGCCATCATGAACATCCTGGAATCGCAGCAGGCGCGGGAGCTGGGAACCGTACCCATCGACGGCTTCATCGGCCCAGCCCACGTCTCCACGGTGATTGGCAGCCGACCTTACGCGTTTTTTGCCGAGGAATACCGCAAACCCGTAGTCATTGCGGGCTTCGAGCCCCTGGACGTCATGCAGGCTATCCTCATGCTGGTGCGCCAGGTGAACGAGGGCCGCGCCGAGGTGGAGAACGAATTCACCCGGGCGGTGACCCCGGAAGGCAACACCAAGGCCCAGAACCTAGTGTCCGAGGTGTTCGAGTTGCGCCGCAGCTTCGAATGGCGGGGCCTGGGGGAGGTGCCCTACTCCGCCCTGAAGATCCGGGAAGGCTTTGCTGACTTCGACGCCGAACGGCGCTTCCACCTGGAGTACCAGCCGGTGCCCGACAACAAGGCCTGCGAGTGTGGCGCCATACTCCGGGGGGTGAAGAAGCCCACGGACTGCAAAATCTTCGGCACCGTGTGCACGCCCGAGAATCCCATGGGTAGCTGCATGGTGTCCTCGGAGGGCGCCTGCTCGGCTCACTACACCTATGGGCGATACAAGGATATGGAGACGACGGCATGACGGTGTGCATGATGGATTCGTCACTGAAATCCCCCCAGCCCCCTCGCAACGGGGGGTGGAAAACGTGCCGCCCTCTACCGGAGCGGCCCTTCCTTTTCCAAAGGGAGGGCAGGAGGAACTCCACCGACCGGCAATGGCCACTTCAGGACTGACCCCATGATCGGCCAAGTGAAAAAGGGTTATGTCCGCCCCCTGGACATCAAGCACGGCCGCGTGGACATGAGCCACGGCGGCGGCGGCCGGGCCATGGTGCAACTCATCACCGATCTATTCGCCAACCACCTAGGCAATGAATATCTGGCCCAGGGCAACGACGGTACCTGCCTGCCCCCCTGCACCGGCCGCATGGTGGTGTCCACCGACAGCCATGTGGTTTCGCCCCTCTTCTTCCCCGGCGGCGACATCGGCTGCCTTTCGGTCCATGGCACGGTGAACGACGTGGCGGTCATGGGGGCCACGCCCCTGTACCTCACCGCCGGCTTCATCCTCGAGGAAGGTTTTCCCCTCGAGAGCCTGGCTCGCATCGTGGAATCCATGGCCAGGGCGGCGAAAGCAGCGGGCGTGAAGCTCGTAGCCGGCGACACCAAGGTGGTGGAACAAGGCAAGGGAGACGGGGTATTCATCACCACCACCGGGGTGGGCTTCCTTCCCGAGGGTGTGCACCTGTCCGGTGACCTGGCCCGGCCCGGGGATGCGGTACTGTTGTCCGGCACCCTAGGGGATCATGGCGTGGCCATCCTAAGCAAGCGGGAGAACCTCTCCTTCGATGCGCCCATCCTCTCGGACACGGCGGCCCTGAACGGCCTGACCGCCGCCATGCTGGCCTCGGGGGCTGCCATCCGGGTCATGCGCGACCCCACTCGGGGCGGTCTGGCCGCCACCCTCAACGAAATCGCCCACCAATCGGGTGTGGGCATCCACCTTGACGAGGCGGCCATTCCCATCAAGCCGGAGGTGGACGCCGCCTGCGAACTGCTGGGCCTGGATCCCCTCAACATCGCCAACGAAGGCAAGCTCGTCGCCATTTGCGCCGCCGAGGACGCGGACAGGCTTCTGGCCGCGATGCGCGCTCACCCTCAGGGTCAGGCCGCTGCCCTCATTGGCAAGGTGGTGGAAGACCCCAACTGTTTCGTGCAGATGAAGACCCGATTCGGCGGACGGCGGATGGTGGACTGGCTAAGTGGTGAGCAGTTGCCGAGGATTTGCTGAGTGTGTGAAAGAACTCTAATCCCCCCTAGCAGGCCGTTGAAAAACGTCGCGAGGATGGCCAGATGCAAGGCGCACGGAGCACAGCGACCGAAGCCTATCAAACAGATAGGCGAGGGTGCGAGCACCGCGCAGCGCCGCAGATGGCCTACCGCAGCAGTTTTTCAACGGCCTGTTAGGCAGCGGGATACCTGGCTGAACGCCCAGAGCATCCACGTCATGAGATTCGATGACCGGCAGGCTTTGTGGAGACCGCAGTGGTGAAGATGATACTCGGGGCCGTACAACAAGCCATAGCCACTGAAACCCACCCAGCCCTCCTATTGCAAAAGGGGGAGTAACGACAGCGCCGAACGAATGGCTCCTCCCTTTGGAAAAGGGATGACAGGAGGGATTCAGCGACGTCTCCATACGCGACGAAGGTACAACCTGACCATGCGGATTCTCTTCCTCACCCACGCCTTCAACAGCCTGACCCAGCGCCTGTTCGTGGAACTCACCCGTCTGGGCCATGAGGTCTCCGTCGAGTTCGACATCAACCGCAGCGTCACCATCGAGGCGGTGGGGCTGTTCCGACCCCACCTGATCCTGGCACCCTACCTGCGCCGGGCCATCCCGGAGGCCATCTGGCGAAACCACCTGTGCCTTGTGCTGCATCCGGGTATCGTGGGGGATAGGGGCCCCTCGGCCCTCGACTGGGCTATCCTGAAGAGCGTGCAGACATGGGGCGTGACCCTACTCCAGGCAGAAGCGGAGATGGACGCGGGCCCTGTTTGGGCCAGCGAAACCTTTCCCATGCGTGCGGCGAAGAAAACCAGCCTCTACCGCAACGAGGTGACCGAGGCGGCGGTACGGGTGGTCAATACAGCCCTGGAGCGGCTGCCGGATTACCGGGCCGGCAAGTGGCGGCCTCAAGCCCTGCCCCCGCGTCCCATGCATGCCCTCATGCAGCAGACCGACCGGGCCATCGACTGGACCCGGGACACCACGGATCGGGTGATGGCCAAGCTCAACGCGTCCGATGGTTTTCCTGGGGTAAAGGACGAGCTATTCGGCCACCCCTGTCACCTATTCAACGCCCGTCCCTTCCCCGCCCGAGGCACGCCGGGGGAGGTGTTGGGCCGCAACGGTGAGGGCGTGGTGCGGGCCACCGTGGATGGCGCGGTGCGCATCGGCCATGTGAAGCGGGCGGGAGGCATCAAGTTGCCGGTGACATCGGCGTTTAAGGAGGTGGAAGCGTTGGTGGAATTGGATGCCGACGCCGACCCCGACATACGCTACGAGGAAGTCAACGGCGTGGGCTATCTCCACTTCGACTTCTACAACGGCGCTATGGGCACCGGCGCATGTCGGCGTCTGCTGGCTGCCTACGAAGTCGCGCGGCAGCGGCCCACCCGGGTTATCGTGCTCATGGGGGGGCCGGACTTCTTCAGCAACGGCCTGGACTTGAACCGCATCGAAGCGGCGTACAGCCCGGCGGATGAATCCTGGTACAACATTGAGGCCATGGACGACCTGTGCCAGGCGGTGATCGAGACCACCACACACTACACGGTGGCTGCCCTCCAGGGCAACGCCGGGGCGGGAGGTGCTTTTCTGGCCCTAGCTGCGGACTGCGTCTGGGCACGTAAAGGCGTCATCCTCAACCCCCACTACAAGAACATGGGCAACCTCTACGGCTCGGAATACTGGACCTACCTCCTGCCCAAGCGGGTGGGGGAAGAGGCCGCTCGGCGCATCATGGCTCGGCGCCTGCCCCTAGGCGCCCTGGAGGCGGAGGATATAGGCTTTATCGAAGCCTGCTTCGGCGACACGGTAGCGAGCTTCCAAGCGGAAGTCCGGCGCCGCGCCGCGGCCCTGGCCGATACGCCTGGGCTCCTAGCGTATCTTGCAGAGAAACGCGCCAAGCGGGCGACGGAGGAAGCCACCAAGCCCCTGGCTCAATACCGGGCTGAGGAACTGGCCCACATGAAGCGCAACTTCTACGGCTTCGACCCCAGCTACCACGTGGCCCGCTATCACTTCGTGAACAAGACCCCCCACTCTTGGACCCCCCGGCACCTGGCGAAGCACCGGGAATTGGGGTGGGTGGTACCGGGAGACGGCGAATGGTGATGGCGCGCCTCTCAAATCCCGCAACCCCCTTTTGCAAAGGGAAGGGTGCCACGGGCCTCGGTCGAAGGGCCCCTCCCTTTGGAAAAGGGATGACGGAAGGGAGTCCTCCCGCGAACACGCCATCCGTTGATGTTGAGAGGCCTGACCCATGAGCGCGTCCCTCCTGGCCACCGTCCTGGTCGTCGACGACGAGGTTCGTTCCCAGGAAGCCCTGCGCCGGACCCTGGAGGAAGACTTCCGGGTTTTCACCGCCTCCAACGCCGCCGAAGCCCGGGCCGTCATGGAGCGGGAAGCCATCGACATCCTGCTCACGGACCAGCGCATGCCAGAAGTCAGCGGCGTGGAGTTCCTGCGCCAAGTGCGCCAGGAGTGGCCTGACACGGTACGTATCATCATCTCCGGCTACACGGACAGCGAGGATATCATCGCCGCCATCAACGAGGTGGGTATCTACCAGTACTTGCTCAAGCCTTGGCATCCGGAACAGCTGCTGCTGACCCTGAAGCGGGCCGCTGAGTTGCATCGCCTGCAGCAGGAGAACTGCCTGCTGGCGGCGGAACTGAGGGCCGCCGAGCCGGTGCTACGCAGGCACGTGGAGGCCAACCGGGCCCGGGTGAAGGAGGCCTTCAGCCTGGAACGCATCGTGCGGGCCCCGGACAGCCCCATGCAGTCCCTGTGCGAGCAGATCGCCAAGGTGGCACGTCACGACGTATCCGTCCTGCTGATGGGCGAATCCGGTACCGGCAAGGAATTGCTGGCACGGGCCATCCACTACGCCAGCGGCCGCGCCGACCAGGCCTTCGTGGTGCAGAACTGCGGCGCCCTGCCGGACACCCTGCTGGAATCCGAACTCTTCGGCCATCGCAAGGGGGCCTACACCGGGGCCATCGACAACCGGGTGGGCTTGTTCCAGCTGGCCCACGGTGGCACCCTGTTCCTGGACGAGATCGGCGAAACCTCCCCGGCCTTCCAGGTAAAGCTGCTGCGGGTGCTGCAGGAAGGCGAATTCCGCCCCTTGGGCAGTAACCGGGTCCAGTCCGTGGACGTTCGCGTCATCGCCGCCACCAATCGGGATCTGACGGAAGAAGTGCGGGCCGGGCGCTTTCGGGAAGACCTGTATTACCGCCTGGCCACGATACCCATGTGGGTCCCACCCTTGCGGGAACGGCCCATGGACATCCCCCTGCTGGCCCAGGCCATCCTCACCCAAGCGGCGAAAGAACTGGGCTGCAAGGCCACGGGTTTCACCCCGGAGTTGTTGGATCACCTGGTAGCCCGCCCCTGGCCCGGCAACGTGCGGGAGTTGCAAAACGAGATCCGCCGCATGCTGGTGATGTCGGACGGACCCCTTCTGGGCATGGAGACCTTGGCATACGGCCTTAGCGGCCCGACCCCCAAGGGTCAGTCGGACGACCTGCGCAGCCGGGTGAAGGCGGTGGAGGCCGAGGCCCTGCGCCAGGCCATGGCCCGCCACAGGGGCAACCTGTCCCGGGCTGCGGCGGAACTGGGCCTCACCCGCCTGGGCCTGCGCAACAAGCTGGACCGCTTGGGGGTGACCCGGCCCCTGGGCCGGCGCGGGCGCCCCAGGGAAATGGATGGAGACCCCGATGCCTGAACTCAACCTCCTCTGGCTCCAGTCCGGCGGCTGTGGTGGCTGCACCATGTCCCTGCTCAACGCTGAACAACCGGCCCTCATGGACCGCCTGACGGACGCGGGCATCCACCTGCTTTGGCACCCCAGCCTGTCCGAGGCCAGCGGCGGCGAAGCCCTGGACATCATTCGCGCCTGCGCCGAAGGCCGGAAACGCCTGGACATCCTCTGTCTGGAAGGCTCGGTGATGACGGGCCCCTCGGGCACCGGCCGTTTCCACATGCTGTCGGGTACGGGCAAGCCCATGATGGCCTGGGTCGAGGCCCTGGCCACCCGAGCCGCCCATGTGCTGGCGGTGGGTACCTGCGCCGCCTACGGGGGTATCACCAGCGCCGGCATCACCGGCCCCAGCGTGGGCGCCACCGGCCTGCAATTCCATGGCGAACACCCCGGGGGACTGTTGCCCTCTAGCTTCCGTGCCGGCGCCGGCCTGCCGGTGGTGAATGTGGCGGGCTGCCCCACCCACCCCGGCTGGGTGCTGGACACCCTGCTGGCCATCTCCCTGGGTCGGCTGACGGAAAGCGATCTGGATGCCCTGCACCGACCCCGCTTCTTCGCCGACCATCTGGTACACCACGGCTGCCCCCGCAACGAGTATTACGAGTTCAAGGCGAGCGCCGAGAAGGCCGGGGACTTGGGCTGCATGATGGAAAACATGGGTTGCAAGGGCACTCAGGCCCACGCCGACTGCAACACCCGTCTGTGGAACGGCAGCGGCTCCTGTCTGCGGGGCGGCTATCCGTGCATCTCCTGTACAGAACCACGTTTCGAGGAACCAGGCCATCCTTTCACCGAGACCCCCAAGGTGGCGGGCATTCCTATTGGCCTGCCCAGCGACATGCCCAAGGCCTGGTTCGTAGCCCTGGCCACCCTGTCCAAGTCCGCCAGCCCCAAGCGGGTGCGGGAGAACGCCACCTCCGAACATGTGGTTGTGACCCCGGCGGTGAAAAAGACTAGACTGAAGTGATGGAAGCGGAGATGCCTGGACGGATTTCATGCAAACTCAAATCCTCCTAACCCTCCTTTGCAAAAGGCGGATTAGGGCGGATTCCAGTGACACGTCCATTCCCAACCGGAGACCTTCATGACCACCCGCCTGATCGGTCCCTTCAACCGTGTCGAAGGCGATCTGGAGGTACGCCTGGAGGTGGAAGACGGTCGGATAAGTGCCGCCTACGTAAACTCCACCCTCTACCGGGGCTTTGAGCCCATGCTGGCAGGCAAGGCACCGGCGGATGCCCTGGTCATCGTGCCCCGCATCTGCGGTATATGTTCCGTGGCCCAGAGCACGGCGGCGGCAGCAGCCCTGCGGGAACTCTCCGGCCTGACCTTGTCGGACAACGGCCGCTTAGCCCTCAACCTGGTGAGTGCCTGCGAGAACCTGGCGGACCACCTGAGCCACTTCTATCTATTCTTCATGCCGGACTTCGCTCGGGACGCCTATGCCACCCGGCCCTGGTTCGAGCGGGTAGCACAGCGCTTCAAGGCGACCAGCGGCACGGCCACGGCGGACGTCCTGCCCGCCCGGGCGGCATTCATGCACCTCATGGGCATCATGGCGGGCAAATGGCCCCATACGCTGAGCCTGCAGCCCGGCGGCACTGCCAAACCCCTGGAACAGGCGGAATGCCTGCAGCTCACGACCCTGCTACGAGCCTTTCGCCGCTTCCTAGAGCTACACGTGTTCGACGACAGCCTGGAAAGCGTAGCTGGCCTCGCCAGCCTTCCCGATCTAACCGAGTGGCGAAAGAACAGGCATGGCGACTTGGCCATCTTCCTGGAAGTGGCCGAGGACCTGGGCCTGGAAAAGGCCGGCCGGGCAACGGACGTATTCCTCAGCTACGGTGCCTACGAGGAGGACGATGGCCACCTGTTCGCCTCCGGGCTGTGGCAGGGTGGCCAGGCCCACCCCCTCGAACCCGGTGCCATCGTGGAGGACCTTAGCCATGCCTGGCTAGCGGGGGACGCCCGCACACCAGCCCAGGGCCAGACCCTGCCCTTGCCGGACAAACCCGGGGCCTATACCTGGTGCAAGGCGCCCCGCTACTCCGGCTGCGTGGCCGAAACCGGCGCCCTGGCCCGGCAGATGGTGGCGGGTCATCCAGTCATTCGCGAGCTGGTAAGGACCCACGGAGGCAGCGTCACCGCCCGGGTGCTGGCCCGGTTGCTGGAACTGGCCCTGGTGCTGCCCCGCATGGAAGCCTGGGCCAGGCAACTGGAACCCAAGGCCCCCTGGTGCCACCACGCCCGCCTGCCGGACGAAGGTACGGCAAAGGGCCTAGTGGAGGCGGCCCGTGGCGCCCTGGGTCACTGGCTCGTGGTGAAGCACGGTCGCATCGCGAATTACCAGATCATCGCCCCCACCACCTGGAACTTCTCCCCCCGGGACCATCAGGGCACGCCCGGGGCCCTGGAGCAGGCCCTGGCCGGACTCCCCGCCCCTGAGACGGAGGATCCACCCCTGCTAGTGCAGCATGTTGTCCGGTCCTTCGATCCCTGCATGGTGTGCACAGTCCATTAGCAGGCCGTTGAAAAACGTCGCGAGGATGGCCAGATGCAAGGCGCACGGAGCACAGCGACCGAGACATATCAAACAGATAGGCGAGGGAGCGAGCACCGCGCAACGCCGCAGATGGCCTACCGCAGCAGTTTTTCAACGGCCTGTTAGATTAAAACCATGGGCGTCGCCAAACCTTCCCTGGACCCGGACACCCTGCCCTCCCCCACCTATGACGAGGAGGTCTGGATCGAGGTCATCCATAAGATGGACGAGGTCTACAGCGACCTGCTGAAGTACGAAGTGGCCCTGGAGGAAAAGAACGCCGCCCTGGAGGAGTCCCAGCGCTTCGTGCTGTCGGTGCTGTCCTCCATGTCGGACCTGCTGCTGGTGTGCGACCGGGAAGGCCGCATCGAGGTGGTAAACCAGGCCCTCATCGACTTCACCGGCAAATCCGAGGCGGAACTGGTAGGCACTTTCCTGTTCGACCTATTCCCGGACACGGCCACACGTTCGGCAGCGCGCCTTTCCTTCGCCACCCGAGGCCTGCAGGGCCTGGCGGATTGTGAACTGGAGCTCCTGGGCGCGGACAACGTGCCCGTGGCCGTGTCCTTCAACTGCATGCCGCGCCATAACCACCAGGGTGCCCCGCTGGGCATGGTGTTAACTGGCCGCCCCCTGGGAGAACTGCGCCGGGCTTACCAGGCCCTGCACGAAGCCCACGAGGACCTGAAACGCACCCAGCAGCAACTGCTGCACTCGGAGAAGATGGCGTCCCTGGGCCGGCTGGTGGCGGGCGTGGCCCACGAGCTCAACAACCCCATCAGTTTCGTACTGGGTAACGTGCATGCACTGCGGCGCTATGTCGAGCGCCTGGGTCAATACATCCGCCTGCTGCACGGCAAACACAACAAGGACGAACTGGCCCGACTGCGGAACCAACTGCGCATCGACCACATCCTGGAGGACCTACCATCCCTCATGGACGGCACCATTGAGGGCGCGGAGCGCACCCGGGACATCGTCGACAACCTGAAGCGCTTCTCAGTGTTGGA
The DNA here is from genome assembly GCF_007556585.1 of Tepidimonas aquatica. Classification (GTDB taxonomy): domain Bacteria; phylum Pseudomonadota; class Gammaproteobacteria; order Burkholderiales; family Burkholderiaceae_C; genus Tepidimonas; species Tepidimonas aquatica. The sequence continues at coordinate 47,701 of NZ_VJNA01000016.1, forward strand.
CCGGGACCCGGCCCGGCCCTTCAACCTGACAGAGGTCATCGAGCGTTCCGTGAACTGGGTGCGCAAAGCCTCGCCTGAGCGCTTTCAGGTGGACCTGGACCTGCCCAAGCACATTAACGTAATGGGTTCGTCGGGCCAGATCCAGCAGGTGGTGATGAACTTGGTGCAGAACGCCTGCGACGCCACCGCGGAGATGGCCAAGCCGCGTCTGGAGATTAGAGCGGAGCGGGCCGGCGACAGCGTGGTCATCCGCTTCCGGGACAACGGCCCGGGCATCCCGCCAGAAAACCTACCCCACATCTTCGAACCCTTCTTCACCACCAAGCCCGTCGGCAAGGGCACAGGCCTGGGGCTGACCATCAGCTACGGCTTAGTGGAAAAACACGGTGGCCGACTGGAGGCTGCCAACGCCCCGGAGGGCGGCGCCCTGTTCACCCTGAGCCTGCCTCTGGGCAGGCCCTGCTCTCGCTCAAGTAGCCTGGAGGAGGTCAAGGCGAGTTCTGGGAACCCATCACGCTCCAAGGCCCCCCGGTCCCGGTGACCTGCCCCCTCGAGCCGTACCATTCATTCGGAAGGGGTTCTAGGTTGTCGCCCCTGATGTATTTGCAGGAGGGGCGGTCACGATGAGGGGGCGTTCTTCTCCTTTCTCGGGGTTCTCTTGCTCTGACGCAGCGACTCGCCGCTGAGGGTGGAGCGGTGGTGGTGTTGCATCAAGCGGTCCAGGATGGCGTCGGCAATGGTGGCGTCGCCGAGCCAGGCGTGCCAGTGCTCGATCGGCTGCTGACTGGTGATGAGGGTGGCCTTGGCGCCTGCGCGGTCATGCCCCAGGCGTCGAGCAGCAGCACATCGGTTTTGGTCAGCCGCAGCAGCCACGAGCCGAAGGTGCCGTTGCCATGGTGGGTATTCCAGCCCATCGTGACCGGTCATTCCGGTCAGGGCCGAAATCGGTCACGATGAACCGGAATACCCTCACGGGCACAAGTTTGCTACCCGTGAGCAGGCCCGGCTGGCGGTACTGGACTGGGTGGCTTTTTACAATCACCGCCGGCTGCATTCGTCGCTGGGCTATCTCAGCCCGATGCAGTTCGAGCAACGCTGGTACGAGGCGCAGCGCAAAATGCCGTCTGAGCCGGGGGTTAAGAACGCCACGAAACAGGGACAAGGTCACTCGATGGCCTTGACGATGTCCTCGACCACTTTCTTGGCGTCGCCAAACACCATCATCGTCTTGTCCATGTAGAACAGCTCGTTGTCCAGCCCGGCGTAGCCGGTGGCCATCGAGCGCTTGTTGACGATGACGGTGCGCGCCTTGTAGGCCTCCAGGATCGGCATGCCGTAGATGGGGCTACCCTTTTGCAGCGCGGCCGGGTTGACGACGTCGTTGGCGCCCAGGATGATGGCGACGTCGGTTTGCCCGAACTCGGGGTTGATATCTTCCATCTCGAACACCTGGTCGTACGGCACCTCGGCCTCGGCCAGCAGCACGTTCATGTGCCCCGGCATGCGTCCGGCCACCGGGTGGATGGCGTACTTGACGCCGATGCCTTTGTCGGTGAGCTTTTGCGCCAGCTCTTTGACGGCGTGCTGCGCGCGCGCCACCGCCAGCCCGTAGCCGGGCACGATGATGACGCTTTCGGCGTTGGACAGGATGAAGGCGACGTCGTCCGGGCTGCCGGTGCGCACCGTGCGCTGCTGCTGCGTGCCCTGCGCCGCGGCCGGGTCGGCCCCAAAGCCGCCGAGAATGACGTTGATGAACGAGCGGTTCATCGCCTTGCACATGATGTAGCTGAGGATCGCGCCCGACGAGCCCACCAGCGAGCCGGCGATGATCAGCATCGGGTTGTTGAGGCTAAAGCCGATGCCCGCCGCCGCCCAGCCTGAGTAGCTGTTGAGCATCGACACCACCACCGGCATGTCGGCGCCGCCGATCGGAATGATGATCAGCACCCCCAGCACGAAGCTGAGCGCCAGCATCAGGTAAAACGCCGACGCGCTTTCGGTGACGGCGTAGGCAATGCCCAGCGCCACGGTGGCCAGCCCCAGCACCAGGTTGAGCAGGTGCTGGCCGGCAAACACCACCGGCGCGCCCTGAAACAGCCGGAACTTGTACTTGCCGGACAGCTTGCCAAACGCGATCACCGAGCCGCTGAAGGTGATGGCGCCGATGGCCGCGCCCAAAAACAGCTCGACCTTGTTGCCCAGCGGGATGGGCGGCACGCTGCCATCGGCACCACGCTGCACGATGCCGAAGGCGTACGGCTCGGTGGCGGCGGCGATGGCGATGAACACCGCCGCCAGGCCCACCATGCTGTGCATGAAGGCCACGAGCTCGGGCATCTTGGTCATTTCGACGCGCTTGGCCATGACGGCGCCGGCGCTGCCGCCAGCCAGCAAACCCAGCAGCACCCACACCATGCCTTGGGCACCACCGCCCGACAGCTCCACGATCAGCGCCGCCGTGGTGAGGATGGCGATGGCCATACCGACCATGCCAAAGAGGTTGCCGCGGATCGAGGTCGTCGGGTGGCTCAAGCCCTTGAGCGCCTGGATGAAACAGACGCTGGCCACCAGGTACAACAGGACCACCAGGTTCATGCTCATGCGCGCTCTCCTTGCTCGGCCGCGGCGGGTTTGCGCTCTTTCTTCTTGAACATTTCGAGCATGCGGCGCGTAACCAAAAAGCCGCCAAAGACGTTGACGGCGGCCAACGCCACCGCCAACACGCCCATGGCCTTGCCCAGGCCGGTTTCGGTCAGCGCCGCGGCCAACATCGCGCCCACGATGACGATGGCCGAGATGGCGTTGGTCACCGCCATCAGCGGCGTGTGCAGCGCCGGCGTGACGTTCCACACGACGTGGTAGCCCACGTAGATGGCCAACACAAAGATGATCACGTTGTACAGGATCGGGGATACAGCTTCCATTGGCGTTCTCCAGGCAGGGCCATCAGGTGCGGCGGCGCAGCTCGCCCGCGTGCGTCACCAAGCAGGCGGCCACGATGTCATCGTCCAGGTTGAGCTGCAGCTGCCCTTCCTTGGTGACGATGAGCTTGAGAAAGTCCAGCACGTTGCGCGCGTACAGCGCCGAGGCGTCGGCGGCCACCATCGCGGGCAGGTTGGTGTGGCCAATGATGGTCACCCCGTGCGCGCTGACCACCTGGTCGGGCACGGTCAGCGGGCAGTTGCCACCGGGCTGGCCATGCGGCCCCAGCGGCCCGCGCCCGGCGGCCAGGTCCACGATGACCGAGCCGGGCTTCATGCTGCGCACCATCTCCTCGGTGACCAGCGTTGGCGCGGGGCGGCCGGGAATCAGCGCGGTGGTGATGACGACGTCGGCCTGGGCCACGCGTTTGGCCACCTCGGCGCGCTGGCGCTGCAGCCAGCTCTCGGGCATGGGGCGGGCGTAGCCGCCCACGCCTTGGGCGCATTCCCGCTCCTCGTCGGTTTCGTAGGGCACATCGATGAATTTGGCCCCCAGGCTCTCCACCTGTTCCTTGACGGCAGGGCGCACGTCGGAGGCCTCGATGACCGCGCCCAGCCGCTTGGCCGTGGCAATGGCCTGCAAGCCCGCCACGCCCACACCCAGCACCACGACGCGCGCGGCTTTGATAGTGCCCGCGGCCGTCATCAGCATCGGAAAGAGGCGCTGGTAATGGTTGGCCGCCAGCATCACCGCCTTGTAGCCGGCGATGTTGGCTTGGCTCGACAGCACGTCCATGCTCTGCGCGCGCGTGGTGCGCGGCGCCGCCTCCAGCGCGAACGCGGTCAACCCGGCCGCGGCCAGACGCTGCAGCCCCTCGACATCAAAAGGGTTGAGCATGCCGATCAGCGTCGCGCCAGCCTTCATCTGCGCCAGCTCGTCCACGGCCGGCGCACGCACCTTGAGCACCAACTCGGCGCCGAGCGCCGTGGCCGCATCGACGATCTCGGCCCCGACGGCGCGGTAGGCCTCGTCGGGCGCACTGGAGGCCACGCCGGCGCCCGTTTGCACCAGCACGTAGTGGCCTTGCGCCACCAGCTTTTTGGCGGTTTCGGGGGTCACGGCCACCCGGGTTTCCAGCGCCGCCGTTTCGGCGGGCACGCCTATGCGCATGGGTGTTCTCCTCGCTTGGGGTTGGGTGTGGTTGTCGCGCAGCCCTACAGGTTAGCGGCAAAGCGCGCGACACGCCATCGCCCGCCCGACACATGACCCTCGGGATTACCCGCAAACGGCTGCGCCCGTGGTGATGCCACGATAAGTGATTCTTGATATTGTGCCGTTAGGCGACGCCGGCGCGCAACGGCACCACCGCGATAATGCGCCTCATGCCGAACCAACGCTTCCAAGCCAACGTCACCGTGGCCGCGATCATCGAGCGCGAGGGGCGCTACCTGCTGATCGAAGAGCACACGCCAGAGGGGTTGCGCCTGAACAACCCCGCCGGGCATCTGGAGCAGGGCGAGGACCCCGTGCAGGCGTGCGTGCGCGAGGTGCTGGAAGAAACCGCCCATCCGTTCACGCCCACGGCGTTGTTGGGCGTGTACCTGTCGCGTCTGTGCCGCCCCGCCACGGGCGAGGACATCACCTACGTGCGCCTGGCCTTCGTCGGCACGGTGGACGACGCGGTGCCCGGGCGCGCGCTGGACGAAGGCATCGTGCGCACCGTGTGGATGACGTTGGACGAGGTGCGTGCCAGCCGCGCGCGCCACCGCAGCGCGCTGGTGCTGCGCTGCATTGAAGACCACGCCGCCGGGCGACGTTTGCCCCTGGAGGCCGTGCACACCGACGTGTCGGTGCGAACTCCCGTCGTGCTCACGGGGCAAGCGTAAGCACGGTCAACGCCGCCAGCGCCGCCGTCTCGGTGCGCAACACCCGCGCGCCCAGGCTCACCGGCTGCAGACCGGCGTGGGCCAGCGTCGCTTCTTCGTCCGGGGCAAGCCCGCCCTCCGGCCCGAGCACGACGTGGCACGGCCCGGGGTACATCGCCGCCCACCGGGCCAGGGTGGGAACGTCCGGTTGCAGCGACAGCCACAACCCCCTACCGAGACCGGTGCGCACCGGGTCGGCCAGCCAGTCGGCCAAGGCGCGCACCGGCTGCACCAGGGGTACCCGGTTGCCACCGCATTGTTCGCAGGCGGCCACCGCCACCGCTTGCCAGTGCGCGATCTTTTTGTCGGCGCGCTCGCCGCTCAAGCGCAACACGCTGCGCTGGGTCAGCAACGGCTGGACGCTGGCCACGCCCAGTTCGGTGGCCTTTTCGACCAGCCAATCCATGCGCTCGTTGGCGGGCATGCCCACGGCCAGGTGCACGGCACGCGCGGGCTCGCGCTGCACCGCTTCGTGCGCCTGCACCTGCACGGTGACGTCGCGCCGCCCGATGGCGGTGATGGTGGCGCGCCACTGACCGCCGTGCAGCGGGTCGCCAAACAGCGTCAACGCGTCGCCCGGCTGCAGGCGCAGCACCTGCACGTGGCGGCTGGCCGCAGGCGGCAGCACCACGGTTTGGCCGGCCTGCAGCGGCTGTGGGTGGTGAATGCGGGGCGCGTCCATGGCCACCGCGTCAGAGCGCGCGCCCGAACGAGTAGGCCGTGGTGGTCTCGATGCCCTCGACAGCGTCGATGAGCTTGAGCAGCGGCGCCAGCTCGCGGTAGCGCGCCGCGGTGTGACGGATGTAGCCGATGAAGCGCGGCGCGTCCGCCAGGTACTGCGGCTTGCCGTCGCGCAGCGTCAGCCGCGCGAAGATGCCCGCGACCTTGAGGTGGCGCTGCAGCCCCATCCACTCCACCGCACGGTAAAAGGCCCCAAAGTCGTACGACCAGTCCTCGTGCTCCAGGAGCCCGGCGCGGCGCGCCGCGTCCCAGTAGCGGATCGTGACGTCCAACACCACCTCCTCCTCCCACGACAGGAAGGCGTCGCGCATCAGGCTGGCGATGTCGTAGGTCAGGGGGCCATGCACCGCGTCCTGAAAGTCCAGCACCCCCAGTCGCCCCTCGGGGTGGCTGGGGTCGAAGCCGCCGTCGGGCAGCATCAGGTTGCGCGGCATGAAGTCGCGATGCACCCACACAGTGGGCTGCGCCAGCACCCGGCGCACGATCAGGTCGAACGCCTCGTGCAGGGTTTGCTGCTGCACCGCCGACAGCGCCACGCCCTTGTGGCGCGCCAAGTACCAGTCGGGGAAGAGCGCCAGCTCGCGACGCAACAGCGCCTCGTCATAGGGCGGCAGCACCTGCGGCCGGGTGGCGCGCTGCCAGGCCAGCAGCGCCGCGATGGCATCCTTGAAGTACGGCAGCGCCGCCTGCGGCTGCTGCGGGTCGAGCGCGTGCAGCAACGTGCCCGTGCCCAGGTCGGTCAGCAGCATGAAGCCGTGCGCCTCGTCCCAGGCCAGCACCCGCGGCGCACGCACCCCGGCCTCGCGCATCAACCCCGCCACCCGCACAAAGGGACGACAGTCCTCCTGCGCGGGCGGCGCGTCCATGATGATGAGTGAGCCCCCGCCGTGCGTGGGCGCGCGCTCGACGCGCAGGTAACGCCGAAAGCTGGCGTCGGCGCTGGCCAGGCGCAGCGTGGCCGGCTGCAGGCCGTGGGGTTCGGCCACCGACTGCAGCCAGGCGTCGAAGGCGGCGGCACGCGCCGGGTCGGCCCAGGCGACGGGGGCAGGAACGGCAGGCGCGGCAGCAGGTTCAGTCGGCATGGTTGTGGGGCTCATGGATAATCACTGCGATTCTACGAACGCCCGTGCCGTCCGCGTCTGCCATGCGCCTTGCGCCCCAACCCCACACCCCCTGTGGCCCGGCCCCTGCCGCCGTGCGCCGCCCGCTGGCGGTGCTGGTGGCGCTGCTGGGGGCGGCGCCGGCGCTGGCCCCGGCCCAGGGGTTGGTGCTGCAACCGTCGTTGACGCTGCAGGAGCTGCCCGCGGCGCTGCGCGCCCGGCTGCCCGTCACCGTGGAGGGCGCGCGCATCGCGGGCCGTGTGGATGAGCGCCTCGACGTCGAAGGCGGGGCCGTGTTGCGCCGCCACGACCTGGTGCTGCGCGCCGACACGCTCAGCCACACCAGCGCCGACGACACCGCGATCGCGCAGGGGCACGTGCGCGTGGTGCGCCTGGGCAACGTGTACGAAGGCACGCGGCTGCAGCTCAAGCTCGACACGTTCGAGGGCCGCTTCGACGACGTGCGCTTTGAGCTCGGACGCACCGGCGGGCAGGGTGAGGCCGCGCGCGTCGACTTCCTCGACGAGCACCGCTCGGTCGCCCATCGGGTGCGCTACAGCACCTGCCCCCGCCCGGCCAGCGGCCCGTGGCAGCCGGCGTGGGCGGTGACCGCCGACGAGGTGCGGCTGGACATGGCCAGCGACACCGGCGAAGCGCGTGGCGGCCGCCTCGAGTTCCAAGGGGTGCCGTTGCTCGCAGCCCCCCGGCTGAGCTTTCCGCTGTCCGACGCGCGCAAAAGCGGCTGGCTGCCGCCGACGCTGAACCTGGACAACCAAAGCGGTTTTGAAACCACGGTACCGTATTACCTCAACCTCGCGCCCAACCGCGACGCCACGCTGTACCCGACGCTGATGACACGCCGCGGCCTGGACCTGGGCGGCGAGTATCGCTACTTGGAGCCTACCTACAGCGGGCATCTGCGCGCGGCCTACATGCCCAACGACGGGCTGCGCAGCATGGACCGCTGGGCTTACGCGGTGCAGCATCAGCAAGCGCTGGCTGGGCTGAACTGGTTGCCCGGGGCGGGCTTGCGGCTCAACCTCAACCGCGTCAGCGACGACGACTACTGGCGCGACTTTCCGCGCACCAGCGTCATCACCAACCTGTCGCAGCGCCTGCTGGCCAACGAAGCGGTGCTCAGCGGCGGGCAGGGCGACTGGAGCTACAGCCTGCTGGCGCAGCGCTGGCAAACGCTGGGGGCCGCGCCCAGCATCGTCAACATCCCGGCCGAGACCATCGTGGCACCGTACGACCGCGTGCCGTCGCTGGCGCTGCGCTGGCGCCCGGCACCCTGGGGTGGTGCGCTGGAGGGCTGGCGCCTGAGCACCGACGCCGAGCTGACGCAGTTTCGCACCGACCGCACCCCCGTGGTGTGGGACGGCGTGTCGGCCGGCGAACAACGCAGCGACGTCAACGGCACGCGCACGCTGGGCGTGCTGCGTCTGAGTCGCCGCTGGGAGACGCCGGGCTGGTTTGTCGAGCCCAGCGTGCAGCTGCACGCACGCCACTACCGCTTCGAACAAGCGCTGGGCGACGGCCGGCGCAGCGCCAGCGTGGTGCTGCCGACCGCTGCGCTGGACGCCGGCTTGGTGTTTGAGCGCGCCACCACCTGGGGCGGGCGGGCACTGGCGCAAACGCTGGAGCCGCGCATCCTGCTGGCGGCCACGCCGTACCGTGACCAGCGCCTGCTGCCGGTGTACGACAGCGCGGCCTACGACTTCAACCTGGCCACCATCTACGCCCCCAACCCCTACGCGGGCAACGACCGCATCGCCGATGCGCGCACCGTCACCTACGGCATCACCACGCGGCTGTACGCGCAAGACAGCGGGGCCGAGCTGGCCAGTCTGGGCGTGGCGCAGCGCGTGCGGCTGCGCGAGCAGCGCGTCACGCTGCCCAACGAGACGGCGCTGGCCACCGGGCGCAGCGACATCCTGATCGGCTCCACGCTGCATTGGGACCGCCAGTGGTCGTTCACCGGCACCTGGCAGTTCAACACCGAGCAGCACACCTCGGTGCGTACGGTGCTGTCGGCGCGCTACCAGCCCGGGGCGTACCGCGTGCTCAACGTCGCGTACCGCAACAACGAAACCACGGGCGCGCGCAGCCGCTTGCTCGACATCGCCTGGCAGTGGCCCCTGGTGGCGCCGGGCGGCCCCATGCCCAGCGCCGTGCCCGGCCAAGCCCTGGGGCCGGGGCGCTGGTATGGCGTCGGCCGCGTCAACTACAGCCTGCTGGAGCGGCGCGTCGTCGACCTGGTGGCCGGCTTCGAATACGATGCCGGCTGCTGGATTGGCCGCATCGTGCTGGAGCGGCTGCAGCAAAGCGCCAGCCGCGCCAACCAGCGCATCCTGTTTCAACTGGAGCTTTCGGGCTTTTCGCGCCTGGGCAGCAACCCGCTGCAGGCGCTGCGCCAGCACATCCCGCGCTACCAGTACCTGCGCGAAGACGTCGATCCGCCCAGCCGCTTCCAACGCTATGAATAAACCAAACCGCACCTTGCATGCAGCGGCCACGCTGCTGACCATCGCCCTGGCGCTGGGCGGCACGGGGGCCGCGGCGCAGCCGTTGGGCGCGCGCCCCGGGTCCACAAACGCCTCGACCAGCCTGGACCACATCGTGGCGCTGGTGGGTGGGCAGCCCATCACCGCCAGCGAGGTGCGTGCGCGGCTGGCGCGCATCGAGGTGCCGGCTGACGCCCCGAGCAGCGCCCGAGCCAGCCTGGCGCGCGAAGTGCTGGAGCGCCTGATCGACGAGCGCGCGCTGCTGCAGGTGGCGCAGGAGCAAGGCGTGCGCGTCAGCGACGCCGAGGTCGATGCCGCCGAAGCGGAAGTGGCGCGCCGCAACGGCCTCAGCGTCGAGCAGCTGCACCAGCGCCTGCCCAGCGCCGGCTTGACGCTGGCCAGCTTTCGCGCCAACCTCCGTGACGAGCTGACGCTGCAGCGCCTGCGCGAACGCGAGGAGGCGCGCGCGCGCGTCAGCGAGGGCGACATCGACGCCTGGTTGCGCGAGCGTGAACACCCCACCAACCCCGCCCAGGTGGCGCTGGAGTTGGCACAGGTGTTCATTCCCGTGCCGGAAAACGCCTCTGCCGCGCAACAGGCCCAGGCCCAGCAACAGGCCGACGACGTGGCGCGCCGCGCCCGTGCCGGTGAGGACTTCGCGGCGCTGGCGCGCCAGTATTCGCGCGCGCCCGAGGCAACCCAGGGCGGACGGCTTGGGCTGCGCACCGCCGACCGCTACCCGACGCTGTTTTGGGACGCCGTGCGCGCCCAGCCCGCGGGCAGCATTGTGGGACCACTGCGCAGCGGCGCCGGCTGGCACGTGCTGAAGGTGCTGACACAACGCCATGTCGACCTGCCCGAGCCCACGGTGACGCAGACCGAGGTGCGCCACATCCTGCTGCGCGCCGACAACGATGCGCAGCGCCAAGCCGCCGTCGAGCAGCTACGCGCGCTGCGCCAGCGCATCGTGGCCGGCCAAATCAGCTTCGAAGACGCCGCGCGCCAGACCAGCCAGGACGCCAGTGCCCGCGACGGCGGGCGGCTGGGGTGGGCCACGCCGGGCCTGTTCGTGCCGGAGTTCGAACAAGCGATGGACGCGCTGGCGCCGGGCCAGGTGTCGGAGCCGGTGGTGTCGCGCTTTGGCGTGCACCTGATCGAGGTGCTGCAACGCCGCGACGTGCCGCGCAGCGCGCGCGAGCTGCGCGACGCCGTGCGCGCGCTGCTGCGTCAACGCAAAGCCGACGAAGCGCTGGCCGAGCTGGTGCGCGAGGCGCGCGCGCGCACCTACGTCGAATACCGCGAGCCGCCGCAGTGAGCCCCGTCCGACCCGACCCCGCCACGCTGGATGGCCACCGCGCGCGCAAGCGCTTTGGCCAGCACTTCCTCAGCGATCCGGCCATCATCGACGCCATCGTGCGCGCCATCGACCCGGAGCAGGGCGACTGCGTGGTCGAGATTGGCCCGGGCTTGGGCGCACTGACGCAACCGCTGCTGGAGCGGCTGCAGCGCCTGACCGTGGTCGAACTGGACCGTGACCTGGCGGCGCGGCTGCGCCAGCAAGCCGGGCTGGAGGTGGTGCAAGCCGACGTGCTGACAGTGGACTTTGGCGCCCTGGCCCAGCGCTGCGCCCCCCGGCGGCTGCGCGTGGTGGGCAACCTGCCCTACAACATTTCCACCCCCATCCTGTTTCACCTGCTGCGCTGGGCGCCTCAGGTGCAGGACCAGCATTTCATGCTGCAAAAAGAAGTGGTCGACCGCATGGTGGCGGCGCCCTGCACGGCCGCCTACGGACGGCTGAGCGTGATGCTGCAGTGGCGCTATGCGATGGAGCACGTGCTGCACGTGCCCCCCAGCGCCTTCACACCGCCGCCGCGCGTGGACAGTGCCGTGGTGCGCATGGAGCCGTACCCGGCGCCGGCACCGCTGGACGCAGCCCGGCTGGAAGCGCTGGTCAAGGTGGCGTTTTCGCAGCGGCGCAAGCTGCTGCGCCACACCCTGGGGCCATGGCTGGCCGAGCAGGGCTACGGCGGCACGTTCGACCTGCAGCGCCGCGCCGAGGAAGTCCCGGTGCAGGACTACGTGGCGCTGGCGCAGGCGCTGTAGCCTGGCTCAGGCGGCGCTGAGCCAGTAGCCGGCGTTGAACGGGCTGCTCATGCGCAGCGCCTGCGGGCTGACGTCGACCAGCTTGTCGGTCAGCAACGGCTCGTCGGCTTGTTCCAGATCGGCCGGGCGCGGCGCGCGCGCCACCGAGAACGAGTAAAAGCACCGAAACGGCACCTTGCGCTCGGCCCAGAAGTCGGCCACGTCGCGAAACACATCGAGCAGCTGCTCGCGCGCTTCCTTGTCGAACTTGGGGCTGGTGGGGATGTGCTCCAACACACACACAAACCCCGTTTGCGGGCCCGACTTGTACACCGTGTCGGTCAGGCAGTCGTACAGCGCGTCGAGGTTTTTGCCGTTGTGCGGCGGCAGCTGGAACTGCGTCGAGATCAGCTCCAGGATATCTTGCTTGTTGAGCGCCGTGGCCAGGTTGGCGTACAGGAAGTGGTGGCCCAGCGTCTCGGCGGCCGCCTGCAGGTCTTTGACCGTGAAGGCGCGGATCGACTGGACGATGTTGGGTCGCACGTTGCGCAGCGGCTGTTCCATGATGGGCGTCGGATGATGGCTACAAAAGTTCAGGGCAACGCGAACCAGCGCCTGGGCCCGCCGCTTCACGGCACGATGCGGCGAAAGCTCGCATAGTGGTCGGCCGTGTAGTAGCAGGCATCGGGCACCGTGGGCGTCCACCCGCCGCAAACGATGCGCCGCGCACCGCGGTGCTTGAGGCCAGGCGTCGGCACCGTGTATTCACGGTAGTACCCGCGCTTGGCCGGCGGCAGCAATCGTTCACGGTTGGCAAACACCGTACCGTCTTTCTCATACGGGAAGGGTCCACCCTGGCGAATCAGCTGCATGACTTGGCGCGCCTCGGGCGGCAGCTCGGTCAGCGCCACGCCGTCGCCCAGGGGACCGCGCGCCAGCGCCAGCGCACACACCCCCAGCCACAGCCCCAGCACCACCCACCAACCACGCAGCGGGCGCAGCCATGTCCTCAGCACCGTTCGTTCGCCTTGGGGTAAACCCTAAAAACAAGGGCGCAAGTGTGCCGCAAGCGTCGTCAGATTGCAAGATCTTGACAATCTGGCGCGCTTGTGCTTCACCGCGCCAGCCACCTCAACCGGACGAAGCGGCCCCGCCGCCCACCGCACGCGGGCCGACGTTGGCCTCGGCCACGGTCAGTGCCGTCATGTTGACGATGCGCCGCACGGTGGAGCTGGCGGTCAGGATGTGCACCGGCTTGGCCACGCCCAACAGCATCGGCCCGATGGCAATGCCGCCACCCGCGGCGGTCTTGAGCAGGTTGTAGCTGATGTTGGCCGCGTCGATGTTGGGACACACCAGCAGGTTGGCCTCGCCGCTCAAGGTACTGCGCGGCATGATGGCTTGGCGCATCGCCGCATCCAGCGCCACGTCGCCGTGCATCTCGCCGTCCACCTCCAGCCACGGCGCCTGCTCGCGCAAGATGGCCAGCGCCTGCCGCATCTTGACCGCGCTGGGCGCATCCGACGAACCGAAGTTGGAGTGCGACAGCAGCGCGGCTTTGGGCGTGACGCCAAAGCGCATGATCTTGCGCGCCGCCATCTGCGTGATGGCGGCGATTTGCTCGGCACTGGGGTCGAGGTTGATGTGCGTATCGACCAAAAACACCTGCCGCCCGGGCAGCAAGATGGCGTTCATGGCCGCGTAACAACTGGCCCCGGGGCGCAGCCCGATGACTTGGTCGATGTAGTTGAGGTGCATGGCCGGCGTGCCCCAGGTGCCGCAGATGAGGCCGTGCACCTCGCCGTGGCGCAGCAGCATCGCGCCAATCAGCGTCAGGCGCCGGCGCATCTCGATCTTGGCCAGCTGTTCGGTAACGCCACGGCGCTCCATGATGCGGTGGTAATCCTGCCAAAAGGTTTTGTAGCGGTGGTCGTGCTCGACGTTGACGACGTCGTAGTCCGCCCCCTCGCGCAGCCGCAGCCCAAAGCGCTCGATGCGCTGCGCGATCACGCTTGGGCGGCCGATCAGCACCGGGCGCGCCAGTCCCTCGTCCACCACCACCTGCGCGGCGCGCAAGACGCGCTCTTCCTCGCCCTCGGCGTAGGCCACGCTCTTGTGGCGCGCCTGCTTGGCGATCGCGTACACCGGCTTCATCAGCGTGCCCGACGCAAACACAAAGCTTTGCAGCCGCTCGCGGTACGCGTCCATGTCGGCGATCGGGCGCGTGGCCACACCGCTGCGTGCCGCCGCCTCGACCACCGCCGGCGCGATGCGCATCATCAGCCGAGGATCGAACGGCTTGGGAATCAGGTACTCGGGCCCGAAGGCCAGCTTCTCCCCCGCGTAGGCCTGCGCCACGACGTCGCTTTGCTCGGCCTGGGCCAGCTCGGCGATCGCGTGCACGGCGGCGATCTCCATCTCGTCGGTGATGGTGGTGGCGCCGCAGTCCAGCGCCCCGCGAAAGATGTACGGGAAACACAGGACGTTGTTGACCTGGTTGGGGTAGTCGCTGCGCCCGGTGGCGATGACGGCGTCATCGCGCACCGCGCGCACCTGCTCGGGCAGGATCTCGGGCGCGGGGTTGGCCAGCGCCAAAATCAATGGCCGCGGCGCCATGCGGGCCACCATCTCGGGCTTGAGCACCCCGCCCGCCGACAGGCCCAAAAAGACATCTGCGTCCTCGATGACCTCGGCCAGCGTGCGCGCGTCGGTAGCCTGGGCGAACTGTGCCTTGTCGGCGTCCATCAACTCGGTGCGGCCTTGGTACACCACGCCGGCCAGGTCGGTCACCCAAATGTGTTCACGCGGCAAGCCGAGTTTGACCAGCAGGTTCAAGCACGCCAGCGCCGCCGCCCCGGCGCCGCTGGTGACCAGCTTGACCGAGCGGATGTCCTTGCCCGCCACCTTGAGGCCGTTGAGGATGGCCGCGCCGACCACGATCGCGGTGCCGTGCTGGTCGTCGTGGAACACCGGGATGCGCATACGCTCGCGCAGCTTGCGCTCGACGTAAAAGCAGTCCGGCGCCTTGATATCTTCGAGGTTGATGCCGCCGAAGGTGGGCTCCAGCGCGGCGATGATGTCCACCAGCCGGTCGGGGTCTTTTTCGTTGATTTCGATGTCGAACACGTCGATGCCGGCGAACTTCTTGAACAGCACCGCCTTGCCTTCCATCACCGGCTTGGCCGCCAACGGCCCAATATCGCCCAACCCGAGCACGGCTGTGCCGTTGGTGATGACGGCCACCAGGTTGCCGCGCGCGGTGTAGCGAAACGCCTGTGCGGCGTCGGCGGCGATTTCCTCGCACGGCGCGGCCACGCCAGGCGAGTACGCCAGCGCCAGGTCACGCTGGTTGGACAGCGCCTTGGTGGGGGTGATGGCAAGCTTGCCCGGCTGCGGGCGCTCGTGGTAGTCCAGTGCGGCGCGCTTGAGCTGGGCGCGCGCGTCGGTTTGATCGTTCACGGTCGGCATCTCCAACGGTGCGGGGCACGCTGCGGCCAAGGCCGCTCAGCGGTTCAATGCCCAACGGAGGCGCCCATTGTAAAAAGCGCCTACCACCCCTGCGGCCTGCAGGTCGCTCAGACCGGTGCGCTGTTGCGCGCTTGCGCGGGCTGGCAAACAACCGCCCGGTTGCCCCCTTGCCGCTTGGCTTCGTACAAGGCGGTGTCGGCGGCTTGCACCAACGCCGCGCCATCGGCTGGGTCGCGCGGCACCCGGGCGCACGCGCTGCTCCAGCCGCGCGTTGGCCTCCAACAGATCTTGGTTTTGCACCGCCAGCACATGGTACAGCTGCCCCACCATGCGCAGCAGGTTGGCCACGCGGCGATCCCGTGGGTCTTCTTCCTGCTGGTAGGCCTGCACAGGGTGCATACCGAGGCGGATCAAACGTAGCCTGCTGGGCTGCGGGCTGAGCGCCTGCCCGTGAAACATCGCACGGTTGAGGGCGTTGAACAGGTCCACCAAGTGGTGGTGCTGTTGGTCGACGCTGTCGATGCCGGTCAGCAGGGTCGTGTCCCACACGAAAACATCGTCGGGTGTGGGCGTGACGGCGGGCTGCGACGCGGCTTGCATGGGGCGACAGTATGGCACTTGACCGTTGAGCGGCCAAGGAGGCCCGCGCGGTTTGAGCGATACTTACTTGTTTGCGCTGCGTCAAGATCTTCGATAACCCACAACGCGCCAAGTGCACCCTGCTTTCACCATGACCACGGCCCCTGACCACGTATCCGCCCAGACGCCCCTCGCCCCCACCGGCACCCTGCGCGCCGTCATCAACCTGGGCAACGCCATGCTGGCGCGGCGCGGCCCCGAGGGTCAGCCCACGGGTGTTTCGGTGGACCTGGCCCACGCGCTGGCGCAGCAGCTTGGCGTGCCGTTGGCGCTGCATGTGGTCAGCACGGCCGCCGAATCGGTGGCCGCGGTGCGCCAGGGTCTGGCGGACGTGGGCTTTTTTGCCATCGACCCCAAGCGCAGTGACGGCGTGGCGTTCAGCGCCCCCTACCTGCTGATTGAAGGCAGCTACCTGGTGCGCGCCGACGCGCTGCAGCAAACCAACGACGATGTCGATCGCCCCGGCACGCGCGTCGTGGTGGGGCAGGGCAGCGCCTACGACCTGTACCTCAGCCGCACACTGCAGCACGCGACGCTGGAGCGCGCCCCCTCGACGCCCGCGGTGGTGGAGCAGTTCCTGGCCAGCGGCGCCGACGTGGCCGCGGGCATCCGCCAGCCGCTGTTGGCCGAGGCGCAGCGCCGTGGCGGCTTGCGCGTGCTGCCGGGGCGCTTCATGGTCATCGAACAAGCCATGGGCTGTCCAGCCGCGTACGGCGCGGAGGCGCGCGCCACGCTGGCGGCGTTCGTCGAACACGCCAAAGCCAGCGGGCTGGTCGCCCAACTGCTGGCCAGGCACGGGGTGGAGGGTGCCTCGGTAGCACCCGCGGCGGGCTGAGCGCTGCGGAACGACCAGCCATCGGTAGTAGGCCAACAGGCCGACGCTGGAGCGCGGCCCAGGGCGACGATCAGGTGTCCAATAAACACCATCGTTGATTGCACCTCCGCGACTGCGACGCGAGAACCGCCGCCTGCAGATGGAGCGTGCCATCCTGGCAAAGGCTACGGCCTGGTTTGCCGCCAAGGTCGACAAGACGCTGACAGCGTCTACGAACTGATGCGTGCCAACCAGGCCACCTTCCCCGTGCGCACCATGTGCCGCGTGTTGCGGGTCTCGCCCAGCGGCCACTACGACTGGCGTGGGTGCCGTCCCTCGCGGCGTGCGCAGGATGATGAGGCGCTGCCAGCCTGCCGTGCGCAGGACCTGGTGCAGCGCCACTTCCAGGCGCAGGCTGCTGCCCCGTCCCCGAACCCTCCAGCATCCACCCCAACCCAGGCTCGGCTCCCAAGCCCTCAGCCGTCCGTGAAAGCAGGGTAACTCCAACTCAAGCCGTGAGCGTGGCCGCCGGCTCGCACGGGGTGAGCTTTGTGGTGCGCGATGACCACGCTGCCCATGGGTGCATGGCGCGCCCGTCAGCGATGGGCAGCATAATATGTAATCGTTATGCATATTACAAGGAGCCGTCCATGACCCACGTCGTGCTGGAAGCTTGCATACGCTGCAAATACACCGACTGCGTGGACGTCTGCCCTGTGGACGCCTTCCGTGAAGGGCCGAACATGTTGGTCATTGACCCGGACGACTGCATCGATTGCGCCGTGTGCGTCCCCGAATGCCCCGTTGAGGCCATCGTGCACGAAGATGACGTGCCTGCACGGCAGCTCGCGTTCATCCGGCTCAATGCCGAACTGGCCAAGCAGTGGCCCACCATCGTGCGCAGCAAGTCCGCCCTACCTGACGCGGACCAGTGGGCACAGGTGACCGACAAGCTGCCCTACCTGGACCGGGGACAACCCCATCGCAAGGCACCTCAGCCATGACCAGCCTTGGTTGGTGGTGGTGGCACCTGGCAGCGGTAACCACCAGCCTGAGTTGCTTCACCGTGCGCTGGGTGGCCGCCCTGCTGGGCAGGCCATGGGTCTGGGCACGGACCACGCGCGCGGCGGCGGTGTTGGCGGATTCGGTGTTGCTGATGGCCGGTGTGGGGTTGATGCTGACGCGCGGCTGGTGGCCCACCGTGCCCGTTTGGCTGTGGTTCAAATGGTGTTTGCTGGTGCTGTACATCATGCTGGGCCACCTTGCACTGCGCACTACGGTGCCTGCACGCACGCGCGTCCTGGCGGGGGTGGTGGCGCTGGTCGTGGCCGCGCACATCGTGGGCGCGGCCGTCGCCCATCACCCCGCTGGGTTCTGGTTCGCCGCTGGGCGGACGGGCTGAAGCGGCAGCACCGTTGCAGCGGGCACCGTCCCCACCGGCACCAGGTCAGCCAACGTGTAGCCATCCAGCACGCCCAGGTACGCGCGCAAAGCCGCATTGAGCGCCACCCGCAAACGGCAGCCCGGCATCAGCAAGCAGGCCTCCTCCCCGCCAGGGCCCATGCAGGCCACCAGCTCAAAGTCGCGCTCGGCCCATCGGATGACATCGCCAACGCGAATGTCAGCCGCCGGTCGCGCCAGCCGCAGGCCGCCGCCGCGGCCGCGTTGCCCGCGCAACCAACCGCCATGGACCAAAGCCACCACGACCTTGGTCAAGTGGTGGCGGGACACCCCGTACATACGCGCCATGTCGGCGATGGTGGCGCGTCGACCCGTCGCCTCGCATGCGGCACAGTGCATCAGCACCCGCAGGCTGTAGTCGGTCCAAAGTGTCAAGCGCATAGCGGGCATTGTGCCGCACCGTCGCCACATCCTTCTTTCGGACGATGGACAAGGCGGTCCGCAAGACCACATAATATGCATTATTTGTGCATATTATGGAGGCTGCCATGCACACCACCTTTGAACGCGATCCGTTGGACGTCACCGTCGCCGCCTGGGCCACCCAGGTGCCCGGCGCCACCGAGGTGTTTCGACGCCACCGCCTCGACTTTTGCTGCGGCGGTCAGCGCAGCTTGCGCGAGGCCTGCGCCGCCCGCGACGTGGATCCCGACGCGGTGCTTGCCGAGCTGCAACAACTGCCGCGCACACCGATGCAAGCGCCCCCGAGCACGACCCCGGAATTGATCGAGCACATTCTGCGCCGCTACCACGATGTGCATCGGCAACAGCTACCCGAACTGATTCGGTTGACCGACAAGGTCGAGGCTGTTCACCGGAATCATCCCGACGTCCCGGTTGGCCTGGGCAACCTGTTGCGGCAGATGCACGAGGAACTGCTCGAACATATGAGCAAAGAAGAGAATGTGCTGTTTCCAATGTTGCGCGCAGGGGGCTCCGCGATGGCGCACATGCCGATCAGGGTGATGCGCATGGAACACGATGCCCATGGTGAGCAGCTGCAACGTCTGCGCGCCCTGACCCGCGACATGACCCCGCCGGACGAAGCCTGCGCCACGTGGCGCGCGCTGTACACCAGCCTGTCCCAGTTTGTGGACGACCTGATGCAACACATCCATCTGGAAAACAACGTGCTGTTTCCGCCCTTCGAGCGCACGTAGAGGGTCGATGTCGCCCCAGTGGCGGTTTACCGCCCTGCACCGCCCACAGCACGGCGGCGCAGCATGTCGGCGGACATCGCGGCGCGCTCATCCGCCGACATGCACCCTTCGGCGCGGGGAAACACCCGCCCCTCCTCCAACGCGATGTGGTCCTCGTAGCGCTGCGCAAATGCGTGCATCACGCGGCGTTCGTCGTCCGACCAACGCCAGTGGGGATCCCCAGCGGCCTGTTGCAGGCGCAGCAGCGCCTGTCGCAACCAGACCCAGTCGGCCGTCATCGCTTCGTGGTCGGCTTGCAGCCGTTGCACCCACGCCTGCGCGACAGGATCACCACTGTCTTTCAGTTGGGGAAAGACGTGCAACTCTTCGTCCTGGTGATGCAAAGGGGCCGCCAAATCAAAGTAACGCATCACCTGCGCGGCAGCTTGTACCGCCTGCTCGTCAGCGCCTTGGGCGTCGACATGCTCCAGCAGCCGCAACAGCAAATCCAAGGTACGCTCGACACGGTCGTGGCACGCCTGCAACCACTCGAAAGGTTGCTCGTGGTTGGCCTGGTGCTGCGCCGACCGTTGCGCTTGAACAATCCACATCGACTGATGACCTCCATCAGGTTGGCCCGCGATACCGTCCCCACACCCAACCCGGACGACCATCGGGCCGAGGCCGACCGTACCAAGACAACAAACGCACGCCCCACGGTAGCACCGCTGCCAACCACAACAGCGCAGCCCCCACCATCAGGGCCAGCGTATCTGGCCACAGCGCTGCAACGATGCGTGCCACCACCGCGCTCTGCAGCACCCAAAACCCCACCCATGTCGCGGGGTCGGCCAGCAGCTTGCGCCCGCCGTGTCCGCAGGATACCCGCGTGACCATGGCGTACATGATGGACCCGAGAAAGGCGCGTGCCAAGCCCCCACCCCCAACAGCGGTGTGGCGGGGCAAGCGTAGCGCACGGCAAACTCCCACAAAACAGCGACCAAAGCCCATTGAACTGGGGGAAATGTACGACCAATAGGGTGAAAAAAACAAAACCTTAGGAATACATCAGGGGCGACGCCATAGGGTCCCGC
The DNA here is from genome assembly GCF_007556585.1 of Tepidimonas aquatica. Taxonomy (GTDB): domain Bacteria; phylum Pseudomonadota; class Gammaproteobacteria; order Burkholderiales; family Burkholderiaceae_C; genus Tepidimonas; species Tepidimonas aquatica. Next base: position 67,590 of record NZ_VJNA01000016.1, read on the forward strand.
CAGTGCTATACCCGCACCACCGCATCGGGCAGTTCATTGGGGTTAGGCTGCCCGGACGTGGCCGGCGCCACCGCCAGCAGCCAACCGTGCACGGTGTCGACGGCGCACGTCAAAGCCGCCTCCACGGTCCCAGCACGCAAGCCTTGTTGCAGCGCTTGCACAGCGTCGTCCCATTGCGCGGGTGGCACTTGGCGTGCCAGCGTGCGGTCAGCCACGATTTCGATGACGCGCTCGGCCAGCAGCACGTAAATCAGCACGCCGGCGTTGGCTTCGGTGTCCCACACGTGAAGCCGGGCAAACCACTGCACCGCGCGACGGCGAATGCGTGCCGCCAGGTCGGCCTCGTCAGCTGGCGGCGGCCACAGCCACGCCAGCGGCAGACTGGCCTCGACACAGATGCGCACCTCGCCCAGATGCTGCGCTTCGCCGGCGGCGATGCGTTGGCGCAGGCGCTCGGCTGCGGCATCGTCCAGCCAGCGGCGGCTGGCGCGCTCATCCAGCCACAGGTGACGCGCCCAGCGCCGCAGGGTGCTCAGCAGGGTTGCCATGGAGCTCACCACCGCCCGGAGGCGCCGCCGCCCCCGAAGTTGCCACCACCGCCGGACGAGAACCCGCCTCCACCCAGGCCACCTCCGCCGCCCCGCCAGCCTCCGTGGCCCACGGACGCGCCACCACCCACGCGCACGCCGCTGATGGCCAGCACGAACGCCGCCACCACCAGCAGCCCCAGCCACCCGAGCGGCAAGCCCAACCC
>NZ_VJNA01000017.1 GCF_007556585.1 Tepidimonas aquatica
GCGTTCTTGTGCAGTCGAACCATCATGACTTTTGCCTCCGTAGTTCCTCGATCAGCTCACGCATCGTCTCGCGACCTATGAATAATGCACGACGTCGCGGATCAATGCAATCGTCCGGGACCTGACACTCAGCCACCGCGTGCGCTGGGTCGGCGCGGCGCAGTTGCACAAACAGCTGCTGCAGCGCTGCCGTGTCGGAGCCGGGCATCGAGCTCAGCACGAACCCCTCATCGTCGACGACGTGGGCTTGCCAGCCGGGTGGCAGGCTGGAAGCGCGCACCAGGTCGTCGAACCACTCCTTTTGCAGCGCGGCAAACAAGGCCATTTGCAGGGTGCCCTGGTCGTCGCGCACGGGGTAGCCGTACACGAGGCCACGGTGACCGCTGATGCGGCCCACGACCAGCTCGCCCGCGGTCATGTCGTGGGCCTGCAGCGTGGCCTGGAACCATGCGCGGTCGTTGACACGCACCGGCAACGTTGTCCCTGGTGGCGCAGGACGGCCGCTGCAAAACACCGTGCCATCGGGACGTACGGCCCCAAGGTTGTTGAACGTGGGGTACACCAGCATCAGCCGCGCGGCCAGGTCGTTGCAGGCGGCAGGGGCGGCGTCGGAGACTTCGTCCGCACGCGACATCATCGTCAGCACGCGCCGCAGCTCGGCTTGCACGTCCCGCTCGCGCGCCAGTACCGCCGCGCGCACGGCGTGCACCTCGGCCGCGATGGCCGCCACCGCCTGCTGCCGCTGGCGCTGGTGGTCCAGGTACGACAACGCCAACAGCGGCACCACCGCCAAGGCGACGATCAACCAAAGCCGCGCACGCAAGGAATTCCACATGGTCGAAGGACGAGGGATCGGCAGTGCAGCCTGCGTTACGCTGCACCTTGGCTTTGTAACACAGTCACGACCCACGGGGACAGCGGCGCGCTGCGCCGCCGGGGGCGCAGCATGTGGTTGGGCTGGGCGAGGGGGTTAGCCGCGGCCGGCGACAGGCTGTGGCTTGGGAGGGCGTCCGGCGGCTGAGACAGCCTCGGCGCCGCAGCGGCGGCGCCAGCGGTGGCGGAGAGAGAGGGATTCGAACCCTCGATACGGGGAAGACCCGTATACCGGATTTCGAGTCCGGCGCATTCGACCACTCTGCCATCTCTCCGCGGTCGAACCGAAGCCCTGCATTGTAGCAGGCCGCGGACTGGTTCAGGCGTCGCGCAGCAGCGCCAGCGCGGCTTCGACGTGTTCGGCGTCGGCGTGGACCGTCACCTGCGCGTGCAGGTCGGGGCAGGCGGCCCAGCCCTCGGCTTTGAGCCGCGCCACCGCCTGGCCGGCCTGGCGCGGGGACTCGAAGCCCGTGCTTTGCAGCAGCAGGTGGCCTTTGGCGTCGGTGAGCTTGAAGTAAAACCGCCCGTCGGCTTCGCGGTACTGTTTGAACACGGGCCGCGCGGCTTTGGCCGCGGGCTCAGGCGTGGGTGCAGCGGCCAGGTCGGCCAACGAGCGCAGCCCCACCGCGCGCCGCAACCGCTGCGCCAGCGGGGTGGCCACTGCGCGCGCTTTGGCGGCACCGGCTTGCAGCATCGCCTCGACCCGCGCCGGGTCGGCCATCAAGTCATCGTAGGTGGCGCGCAGCGGCGCGATTTCGCGGTCGATGCGTTCGAACAGGCGCTGCTTGGCTTCGCTCCAGGCGATGCCGGCGGCCAGGTCGCGCGCGAACTGCGCGGTTTCGTCGGCGCTGGCGAACGCCTGGTACAGCTGAAACACGGCGTTGCCCTCGGTGGGTTTGGGCTCGCCGGGGGCGCGCGAGTCGGTGACGATGCCCATGATGAGGCGACGCAGTTGCTCGCGCGGCGCAAACAGCGGAATGACGTTGTCGTAGCTCTTGCTCATCTTGCGCCCGTCCAGGCCGGGCAGCGTGGCCACCTGCTCGTCGATGATCGCCTCCGGCAGCGTGAAGTGTTCGCCGTAACGGTGGTTGAAGCTGGCGGCCAGGTCACGCGCCATTTCCACGTGCTGGATCTGGTCGCGCCCCACGGGCACGCGGTGGGCGTTGAACATCAGGATGTCGGCCGCCATCAGCACCGGGTACATGAACAGCCCCATCGTCACGCCGTCGTCGGGGTCGCGCCCATCGGCGAGGTTTTTGTCCACCGCGGCCTTGTAGGCGTGGGCGCGGTTGAGCAGCCCCTTGCCGCACACGCACGACAGCAGCCAGGTGAGTTCCGGGATTTCCGGGATGTCGGACTGGCGGTAAAACGTCACGCGCTCGGGGTCCAGCCCACAGGCGATCCAGGTGGCGGCGATGTCCAGCGTCGAGCGCTGCACGCGCACCGGGTCGTGGGTGGAGATGAGGGCGTGGTAATCGGCCAGGAACAGAAAGCTTTCGATGCCCGGCTCGCGGCTGGCGCGCACGGTGGGGCGAATGGCCCCGACGTAGTTGCCCAGGTGGGGGGTGCCCGAGGGCTTGATGCCGGTGAGGACGCGCACGGTTGCGGGGGTTGGCATGATCGGAACAGACGACAGATGGGGTAGGGCGTCAGAACAGCAGCCAGCGCAGCGGCGCCAGCACCAGCTGGATGGCCTGCAGGGTCAACTGCATCAGCGGGCGCAGCCACAGCGCGCTGACGACACCGGTGATGACCAACGCCATCACGATAAAAAAGCCGTACGGCTCCACGCGCGACAGCGCCAGCGCCTGGCGCAGCGGCAGCAGGCCCACCAGGATGCGTCCGCCGTCCAGCGGCGGCAGCGGAAACAGGTTGAAGGCGAACATCACCACGTTGACCAGCACGCCGGCGCGCGCCATGCTGTGAAAGAACGGCTCTTCGATGGCCAGCGCCGCAAGCAGGTAGCTCAGCGCCGCCCACAGCAGCGCCTGCGCCAGGTTGGCGCCCGGGCCGGCCAGCGCCACCCAGACCATGTCGCGCTTGGGGTGGCGCAGCCGCCCAAAGTCCACCGGCACCGGTTTGGCGTAGCCAAACAAAAAGTTGCCTGCCGTCGCAACGTACAGCAGCAGCGGCATCAGCACGGTGCCGATGGGGTCGATGTGCGGCAACGGGTTGAGTGTGATGCGGCCCAGCCGCTCGGCCGTGGGGTCACCGAAGTGGCGTGCGGCGTAGCCGTGCGCGGCTTCGTGCACGGTGATGGCGAACAGCACCGGCAGCGCGTACACGGCGATGGTTTGGATCAACGCGGCGAGGTCCATGCGCGTATTGTCGCAGCCGCTCGGGTCAGGCCAGGCCCAAGGCCGCCAGCGCCCCGCGTCCGTGGCGGATGACCACCGGATCGTCGCCGCGCCCCATGGGGGTGAGGTCCACCACCGTGGTCGGCTCGGCAGGGCAGGCGCCGGCATCCAGCACCGCGGCCAGCTCGTGCTGCAGCCGTGCCTGGATGGCGTGCGCGTCGTTCAGCGGGGTGTCGTCGCCGGGCAGCAGCAGCGTGGTGGCCAGCAGCGGCGCGCCGTGCAGTTGCAGCAGCGCCAGCGTCACTGCGTGGTCGGGCACGCGCAGCCCGATGGTTTTGCGCGCCGGGTGGCTGACGCGCCGCGGCACTTCCTTGGTGGCTTCGAGGATGAAGGTGTACGGCCCCGGCGTGGCGACCTTGAGCAGGCGGTACTGACGGTTGTCGACGCGGGCGTACTGCGCCAGCTCCGACAGGTCACGGCACAGCAGCGTCAGGTGGTGGCGTTCGTCGACGCCACGGATGCGGCGCAGCCGCTCCACCGCCGCTTTGTCGTCCAGGTGGCACACCAGCGCGTAGCTGGAGTCGGTCGGCACGGCCAGCACGCCGCCGCCTTGCAGCGCCTGCACGGCTTGGCGCAGCAGACGCGGCTGCGGGTTGACCGGGTGCAGCTCGAACCGTTGGGCCATGGTGGACGCGCCGTGTTCAGTGCAGCACGCGGTGGGCCAGCAGCTCCCACACCGGGGTCAGGCGTCCATCCAGATACGGCAGCGCCCCCAGGTCGCAGTGCGATTCGGCGGGGCTGTGAAAGTCGCTGCCGCGCGAGGCTGCCAGCCCAAACTCCAGCGCCAAGTCGGCGTAGCGCGCGATCTCGGCGCTGCTGTGGCTGCCGGTGACGACTTCGAGTGCCTGCCCACCGTGCGCTTTGAACTCGGCCAACAGTGCGTACTCGTGCGTTGGGGTGGGGTGGGCGTAGCGCGCCGGGTGGGCCAGCACGGCGATACCACCGGCGTCACGGATCCAGCGCACCGCATCGCCCAGCCGGGCCCATTGGTGTTCGACGAAGCCGGGCTTGCCCTCGGTCAGAAAGCGGCGAAACACCTCGTGCGTGTCGCTGCACACGCCGGTCTCGACCAGGTAGCGCGCAAAGTGGGTGCGTGAGATCAGCTCTGGGTTGCCGACGTAGCGCAGCGCGCCTTCGAACGCGCCGCGGATGCCGACGGCGGCAAGTTGTTCGGCCATCGCGCGCGCGCGGCGCTCGCGCCCGCCGCGCGTGGCGGCCAGGCCCTGCACGAGCTGCGCATCGTCCGGGTCGATGCCCAGCCCGACGATGTGCACCGTCAGCCCCGCGAAGGTGACGGAAATTTCCACCCCGCACAGGTACGGCAGGCCCAGCGCCCGCGCGGCGGCGGCGGCGCGGTGCTGGCCGCCCACTTCGTCGTGGTCGGTCAGCGCCCACAGCTCGACGCCGTTGGCGTGGGCGCGCGCGGCCAGCGCTTCGGGTTCCAGCGTGCCGTCCGAGACGGTGGAGTGGCAGTGCAAGTCGGCGTTGAGCAGGGCCATGGTGGCAGCCATTGTAGGCGCGCCGCTACACTGGCGCCGATGTCGCTGTTCAAATCCGCTTCCGTCGTGTCGTTGTGGACGCTGGCGTCGCGCGTCACGGGGCTGGCGCGCGAGCTGTTGATCGCCGCCACCTTTGGCGCCAGTGCCCTGACCGACGCCTTCAACGTAGCGTTTCGCATCCCCAACCTGCTGCGGCGGCTGTTTGCTGAAGGGGCGTTTTCGCAGGCGTTCGTGCCGGTGCTGGCGGCCACGCGCACGCAGCAGGGCGACGCGGCCACGCGCGCTCTGATCGACCACGTGGCCACCGTGCTGGTGGCAGCGTTGCTGGTGACGTCGCTGCTGGGCGTGCTGGCCGCGCCGCTGCTGGTGTGGGCCATGGCCGCGGGCTTGCGGCAAACGCCGCAGGGGTTCGAGGTGGCGGTGGTGCTGACGCGCTGGATGTTTCCCTACATCGGCTTCATGTCGCTGGTGGCGCTCAGCGCTGGCATCCTCAATACCTGGCGGCGTTACGCGGTGCCGGCGGCCACGCCGGTGCTGCTCAACGTGGCCATGATCGCCGCCGCCGCGTGGGGCGCGCCGTGGCTCGGTCAGCGCGGGGTCGAGCCGATCTACGCGCTGGCCGGTGGCGTGATGTTGGGTGGGGTGTTGCAGCTGGGGCTGCAGATCCCGGCGCTGGCGCGGCTGGGTGTGCTGCCGCGCTTGCGCCTGCGCCCGGCGGGGCTGCGCGCGGGCTGGCAGCACCCCGGCACGCGGCGCATCCTGGCGCTGATGGCGCCAGCGCTGCTGGGCGTGGGGGTGGCGCAGGTTTCGCTGCTGATCAACACCCAGATCGCCTCGCACCTGACGCCCGGCAGCGTGTCGTGGCTGACCTACGCCGACCGGCTGATGGAATTTCCGACCGCGCTGCTGGGCGTGGCGCTGGGCGTGGTGCTGCTGCCGCAGTTGGCCGCGGCGCAGGCCAGCGGTGACGGCGCGCGCTACAGCGAGCTGCTCGATTGGGGCCTGCGCTGGGTGGTGCTGCTGGCCGTGCCCAGCGCGGTGGGTCTGTTGACGCTGGCCGAGCCGCTGGTGGCGGTGCTGTACCACTACGGCGCGTTTGGCGTGGCCGACGTGCGCCAGACCGCGATGGCGCTGATGGGGTACGGCGCCGGCCTGTTGGGGCTGGTGGCCATCAAGGTGCTGGCGCCGGGCTACTACGCCCGCCAGGACATCCGCACCCCGGTGCGCATCGCCATTGTCGTGTTGGTGTGCACGCAGGCGTTCAACGCGCTGCTGGTGCCGCACCTGGCGCACGCGGGTTTGGCGCTGGCCATCGGGCTGGGGGCACTGCTGAACGCCGGCTGGCTGCTGTGGGGGTTGCGCCGGCGCGGCGCCTACACGCCGCAACCGGGCTGGAGGCGCTTTGCCTTGCAGGTGGGGGTGGCGGCGGCGCTGCTGGCGGCCTACCTGTTGTGGGCACAGCAGGCGCTGGACTGGTTGGACGCGGCGCGTCGGCTGGCGCGCATCGGCTGGCTGGTGGCGGTGCTGGCGGGCGCGGCGCTGCTGTACTTTGGGGCCTTGGCGGCACTGGGTTTGCCGCTGCGCCGATTTGTGCGAAAGTAGCGCCATGGAATGGAGTGCGCAGGCGCCAACGTCGCTGGACTACTTTGCCGCGCTGGTGGCGCAGGACGATGGCTTGCCGCTGCTGGAGGCGGTGGCTGCGGTGGCGCTGGACGAATACCCCGAGCTGGACCTGCAGGCGGTGCTGGACGATGTCGAGCGTTTGCTGCAGCGCCTGCGCCGCCGCCTGCCCGCCGACGCCGGCACGCTGCACCGGCTGCGCCTGCTGAACCACTATTTCTTTCGCGAACTGGGCTTTGGCGGCAACATCAACGATTATTACGACCCCGACAACAGCTACCTGCACCTGGTGCTGCAGCGCCGCCGGGGCTTGCCGATCACGCTGGGGGTGTTGTGGCTGGAGCTGGCGCGCGGCATCGGGCTGCGCGCCGACGGCATCAATTTCCCCGGGCACTTCCTGGTCAAGGCGCAGCTGCCGCACGGGCAGGTGATCGTCGATCCGTTTACCGGCCAGTCGCTCAGCCGCGAGGATTTGATCGAACGGCTCGAGCCGTACAAGCGCCGGCAGGGGCTGATCGACGACTTCGACGTGCCGGTGGAGCTGTTTTTGCAGCCGGCCGCGGCGCGCGACATCGTGGCGCGGGTGCTGCGCAACCTCAAGGAGATCCACCGCAGCGGGCACGACTGGACGCGCCTGCTGGCGGTGACCGAGCGGCTGGTGTGCCTGCTGCCGCACGACTGGGCCGAGCGGCGCGACCGCGGCCTGACGTGGGCCGAGCTGGGTCAAACGCAGCGTGCCTTGGCTGACCTGGAGGGCTACCTGCACCACCAGCCCGACGCCAGCGACGCCGACACGGTGGCCGCGCGCGTACAAGCGCTGCGCCAGGGGCTGGGCTGACGGGCGCCGCGCCGTTAGCGCACCACCACCGCCGCGCCATCGCCGCGCGGCGCGATGGTGCCGATCGTGTAAACCGTCTCGCCGTGGGCGCGCAGCGTCGCTGCGGTGGCGTCGGCGTGCTCGGCACCGACGACGACCACCATGCCGATGCCGTTGTTGAAGGTGCGGTTCATCTCGTGGTCGTCGATGCCGGCGACGCGCTGCAGCCAGGCGAACAGCTCCGACCGCGGCCAGCTGCCTTGGACCAGGTGCGCGGCCAGCCCCTGCGGCAGCACGCGCGGGATGTTCTCCAGCAGCCCGCCGCCGGTGATGTGGGCCAGTGCCTTGATCGGGTGGCGCTGCAGGGCCGCCAACACCGGCTTGACGTACAGGCGGGTCGGCGCCATGATCGCGTCGCGCAGCGCGCGGCCGTCCAGCGTGGTCGGCAGGTTGCCGGCGGCGCGTTCCAGGCATTTGCGCACCAGGCTAAAGCCGTTGGAGTGCACGCCGTTGGAGGCCAGCCCCAGCACGACATCGCCCACCCGCACGTCAGCGCCGGTGAGGATGCGCGACTTTTCCACCACGCCGACGCAAAACCCGGCCAGGTCGTACTCGCCCGGCGGGTACATGCCGGGCATTTCGGCCGTTTCGCCGCCGATGAGCGCGCAGCCCGACTGCTCGCAGCCCGCCGCGATGCCAGCCACCACCCGCGCGGCGGTGTCCACATCCAGCTTGCCACAGGCGAAATAATCCAGAAAAAACAGCGGCTCGGCCCCTTGCACCAAGACGTCGTTGACGCTCATGGCCACCAGGTCGATGCCGACCGTGTCGTGCATGCCCCACTCGAACGCCAGCTTGAGCTTGGTGCCGACGCCGTCGGTGCCGCTGACCAGCACCGGTTCCCGGTAGCGCTTGGGGATTTCGAACAGCGCGCCAAAGCCGCCGATGCCAGCCAGCACGCCTTCGCGCAACGTGCGCTTGGCCAGCGGCTTGATGCGCTCCACCAGCGCGTCACCGGCGTCGATGTCGACGCCAGCGTCTTTGTAGGAAAGGGGTGTCGTGTTCATGGGGTCGGTACAATCCGGCCCGATTGTACGGTGACCCGATGCCACCCACGCTGAAACTTCAACAGGCCTTGCCGTGGCTGGCCCTGGCGCTGGCCACGTGGTGGCTGGTGGGGCGGCTGGCGCCGGTGCTGTTTCCGCTGCTGCTGGCGCTGGTGCTGGCCTACGTGCTGGCGCCGCTGGTGCAGTGGCTGCACGCGCGCCGCGTGCCGCGTTGGTTGGGGGCGGGGTTGGCCCTTGCGCTGGTGTGCACGTTGCTGCTGGCGCTGGTGCTGATCATCGTACCGGTCATCGTCAAACAGTGGCCGCTGTTGCGCGAGCAGATCCCGGCGCTGCTGGAACGCCTCAACGCCTGGCTGGTGCCGCATGCGCGGCGGCTCGGGCTGGACATCGCGGTCGACGTCGACGGCGTGCGCCAGCTGCTGCGCAGCCTGCTCAGCGGCCACGAGGAGCAGGTGCTGGCGCACCTGCTGTCGTCGTTGCGCATTGGCGGCAGCCTGCTGGTGGCAGTGCTGGGCAACGCGGTGTTGATGCCGGTGGTGGCCTACTACCTGCTGCTGGACTGGCCGGCGTTGGGTGCGCGTGTGCAGGCGCTGGTGCCGCCACGCTGGCGCGCGGCGCTGGGCAGCTGGTGGGCCGAGACCGACGCGGTGCTGGGGCAGTATCTGCGCGGGCAGCTGCTGGTGATGGGGGCGCTGGCCGTGTACTACGCGGTGGCGTTGCGGCTGGTGGGGCTGGATCTGGCGTTGCCAGTGGGGGTGTTCACCGGGCTGGCGGTGTTTGTGCCGTACGTGGGCTTTGGCGTCGGCTTGGTGTTGGCGCTGCTGGCGGCGCTGCTGCAATTTGCCGACCCGTGGTCGGTGGCCGCGGTGGCGGCGGTGTATGGCGTCGGCCAGGTGCTGGAGAGCTTTGTACTCACCCCGCGCTGGGTGGGCGAACGCATCGGCCTGCACCCGGTGGCGGTGATCTTTGCGTTGATGGCGTTTGGGCACCTGTTCGGTTTTGTCGGCGTGTTGCTGGCGCTGCCGGCGTCGGCGGTGGCGCTGGTGGCGCTGCGGCGGCTGCAGGCGCTGTACCTCAGCAGCCCGCTGTTCGGCCCGCCGCCCGCGCGCGGGGAGTGAGCCGTGCGCCAGTTGACGCTCGACCTGGGGCTGGCGCCGCTGCCCACGCTGCAAGCCTTTGTGCCCGATGGCAACGAAGCGGCCGTGGCGCTGCTGCGCCAGTGGCTGCAGCAGCGCCCGGCGGTGCCGCTGTACCTATGGGGGCCGCCGGCCAGCGGCAAGACGCACCTGCTGCGTGCCGCCGCACAGGCGCTGGCCGAGCAGGGGGAGTGCGCGGGCTGGCTGGACGCTGGCGGCACCCAACCACAGCCTTTCGACGAGCGCTGGGCTGCCATCGTGCTGGACGATGTGCACCGCTACGACCCGTTGCGGCAGGCGGCGGCGTTCAACTGGTTCGTCCATGCCCAGGCGCCCGACCGTGGCGCGCCGCGCCCGGTGCTGGCCGCGGGTGACGCGCCGCCGGCGCAACTGCCGTTGCGCGACGACCTGCGCAGCCGCCTGGCGTGGGGCCAGGTGCAGGCGCTGCAGCCGCTGCCGGAAGCCGCTTGCCGCGCGGTGCTGCAGCAGGCGGCCCACGCGCGCGGCTTCGCGCTGCCCCCCGAGGTGCTGGACTACGTGCTGACGCGGTTTGCGCGCGACCTGGGCAGCCTGATGGACCTGCTGCAGCGGCTGGATGCCTACGCGCTGCGCACCCAGCGGGCGGTGACGGTGCCGCTGCTGCGCGCCATGTTGGCCGACGACGCGCACGAACAGAGGGACACCCCACGATGACGATGCTGCATGCGCCAGCCCCCGCCCCGCACGACGCCGCCGGGCGTGTGCCGGTGGCGCTGTTCGACCTGGACCACACGCTGCTGCCGCTGGACTCGGACTACGAGTGGGGGGTGTTCACCACCCGCATCGGTTGGACCGACCCGGTGGCGTTTGCACGCCGCAACGACGCCTTTTTTGCCGACTACCAGGCGGGCCGCCTGGACGTGCATGCTTACGTGGCGTTTGCCACCGAGGCGATCCGCCGTGCCGGCCCGCAGGCCGCGGCGGCGGCGCATGCGCGCTTTATGGCCGAAGTCATCGAGCCTGTGCTGCGCCCCGAGGCGCGCGCGCTGGTGGCGGCACACCGCGCGCGCGGCGAGCGCGTGGCCATTGTCACCGCCACCAACGAATTCGTCACTGCCCCGATCGCGCGCGCCCTCGGCGTGGACGAGCTGATCGCCGTGCGGCTGCAGCGCGACGCCAGCGGCTGGATCACCGGACGCATCGACGGCGTGCCGTCGTTTCGTGAAGGCAAGGTGCAGCGCGTGCAGGCGTGGCTGCAGCAGCAGGGCCTGTCGCGCGAGCAGGCGCACCTGACGTTTTATTCCGACTCGACCAACGACCTGCCGCTGCTGCAGTACGCCGACGTGCCCGTGGCCACCAACCCCAGTGCGGCGCTGCGCACGCTGGCGCGCCAGCGCGGTTGGCGTATCCTCGATCTGTTCGAGCCCAAGCCATGATCAAAAAACTGATCGACAAACTGCTGGACAAAACCGTGCGCACCACGCTGCGCCGCCCCCGGTGGGGCAAGCGCGAGGACGTGCCGGCAACGGTGCACGGCATCGACCCCTCCCTGGTCGACGGACGTGCCATCGACGTTGTGCACACGCTCAAGCGCGCTGGCTACGAGGCCTACATCGTGGGCGGCGCGGTGCGCGACCTGCTGCTGGGCCTGCGGCCCAAGGATTTCGACGTGGCCACCAACGCCACGCCTGAGCAGGTCAAGGCGCTGTTTCGGCGCGCGTTCATCATCGGGCGGCGCTTTCGCATCGTGCACGTGGTGTTTGGGCGCGGACGTGAGCACGAGGTCATCGAGGTGTCGACCTTTCGCGCCTATCTCGACCCCAGCCAGGCCGAGCCGGTGGTGGGCGACGAGCGCAGCAAGCGCGCGCTGGCTGGCGTGGCGCTGGCGGTGGACGCCAGCGGCCGCGTGCTGCGCGACAACGTCTGGGGTCCGATCGAGCAAGACGCCGCGCGGCGCGACTTCACCATCAACGCCATGTACTATGACCCGGAAACGCAGACCGTGGTCGACTTCCACCACGGCATCCGCGACGCGCGCAAGCGCGTCATCCGCATGATCGGCGACCCGGCCACGCGTTATCGCGAGGACCCGGTGCGCATCATCCGCGCGGTGCGCTTCGAGGCCAAATTGAGCCGCCTGGGCTTCAAGCTGGACGCCAAGACGCGCGCGCCGATGGCGGCCCACCTGCACCTGCTGGCCGACGTGCCACCGAGCCGGCTGTTCGACGAAATGCTCAAGTTGCTGCAGACCGGACACGCCATCGCCAGCGTCGAAGCGCTGCGTGCCAACGGCCTGGCGCGCGGCATCTACCCGCTGCTGGACGTGGTGGTGGAGCGCGCCGACGAGCCGTTTGTGCGCGCGGCGCTGCTGGACACCGACCGCCGCGTGGCCGAGGGCAAGCCCGTGGCACCGAGCTTTTTGCTGGCTTGCGTGCTGTGGCAGGACGTGCGTGCGGTGTGGCAGCGCCGGGTGCAGGCGGGCACGCCCACCTTCCCGGCGCTGGCCGAAGCGGTGGACGAGGTGTTCGAAGCGCGCATCGGCGACGTGTCGGGCCGCGGCAAGCTGGGCGCCGACATGCGCGAGATCTGGATGATGCAGCCGCGCTTTGACAAGCGCACCGGGCAGTCGCCGTTTACGCTGGTGGAAGCGCCGCGCTTTCGGGCCGGGTTCGACTTTTTGCGCCTGCGCGCGCAGGTGGGCGAAGTCGAGGAGGAGCTGGCCCACTGGTGGGAGACGTTTAGCCAGGCCAGCGAGCCGGTGCGGCGCGACATGATCGAAGCGGTGCGGCTGGAGCAGCAGCGCGCCCAGCGCGGTGGCAAGGGTGCGCGGACGCGGCGCGCGCGCGCCGACGACACCGCACCCCCTGCGGTGCCCGCCGCGCCGGCGACCGAGGCGCCGCCGCCCGCCGGCGAGGACGCACAGGCCAGCGACGGCGAGGACGCACAGGCCAGCGACGGCGCCCCGGCGCGCAAGCGCCGGCGCCGCCGCCGCAAGCCCGCTGGCGGCGGCCAAGGGGACGGCGCCGCGCCCGGCGCCGCCACACCCGATGCGTGACGCGGTGGTGGCCTACGTGGGCCTGGGGGCCAACCTGGGCGATGCGGCGGCGCGGTTGCGCACGGCGCTGGGTTGGCTCGACGAGCTGCCGCAGACCCGTTGCGTGGCGGCTTCGGGGTTGTGGCGCAGCGCGCCGGTGGACGCCGACGGCCCCGACTACTGCAACGCCGTGGCGGCGCTGCGCACGCACCTGACGGCGCCGGCGCTGCTGCAAGCGTTGCAGGCGCTGGAGGCGCGTGCGGGCCGCCAACGACCGTACCGCAACGCCCCGCGCACGCTGGACCTGGACCTGCTGCTGTACGGCGGCGCGCGCATCGCGTCGCCGTGGCTGACGGTGCCGCACCCGCGTCTGGCGCAGCGCGCGTTTGTGCTCGTGCCCCTGCGCGAGGTGGCCCCGCACCTGGTCGATGCCGCCGCGCTGGACGCGGTGGCCGGGCAGGCCATCCGCCCTTGGGGATGACCCAACGCTTGACCGCCAGGGCTCAGGGCGCCAGGCGCTCGCGAATCCACTGGCCGTCGTGCCACCGGTAGCGCAGCCGGTCGTGCAGCCGACTCTTGCGTCCTTGCCAGAACTCCCAACGGTCGGGCTTGAGCCGGTAGCCCCCCCAGTGCGGCGGGCGCGGCGGGTTCATCAGAAATTGCGCCGCGTACTTGGCGGCGTTGGCCACCAGCACCGCGCGGCTGTCGATCACCTCGCTTTGCGGGCTGGCCCACGCGCCAATGCGGTGGTCCAGCGGCCGGCTGGCGAAGTAGGTGTCGCTTTCTTCGGCGCTGACGGGTTCGGCCACCCCCTCGATGCGCACCACGCGCTCCAGCTCCACCCAGTGGAACTGCAACGCGGCGTAGGGGTTGCCGGCCAGCTCGCGCCCCTTGCGGCTGTGGTAGTTGGTGTACCAGACGATGCCGCGCTCGTCGTAGCCCTTGATCAGCACCACGCGCGTGCTGGGCCGCAGGTCGCTGCCCACAGTGGCCAGCGTCATCGCGTTGGGTTCGGGCAGTTCGGCGCGGATCGCCTCCTGCAGCCACTGGTCGAACTGGCGCAGCGGGTCGGGGTGCGACGCTTCCTCGCTCAGCTCGGCCTTTTCATAACTTTTGCGCAACGCGGCGATGTCCATGCGGGCAAGTATCGCACGCGCCGCCAGGGGATAATGCGTAGCATGCACGACACCGCCCTGCACGATTGGATCGACCTTGATACGCTGGCGCGCAGCGGCCAGTGGCTCGAGGGGCGGCAGCCCATCGACCGCCTGGCGCGCGTGCGCGCCGAGGCGCCTGAGCTCGACGCGCGTGACCACGCCGGCGTGGCCTGGCGCGTCTGGGCGGAGTGGCGCGAGCCGCCCGTGGCGGTGGCCGCCGCACTGCGTGCGCTGGGTGGCGCGCCGGCGGCACGGCAGCTGTGGCTGCGGCTGCAGATCCACGGCGCGGTGCCGTTGGTGTGCCAGCGTTGCCTGGAGCCGTACTGGCAGCCGCTCGAGGTGGATCGGTGGTTTCGGTTCGTCGCTGACGAAGCCACCGCCGAGGCCGAGGACGAGCACTGCGAGGAAGACCTGCTGGTGCGCAGTGGCCCACGCTTCGACCTGCGGGGCCTGATCGAAGACGAGCTGCTGCTGGCGGCGCCGTTGGTGCCGCACCACCTGCAGTGCCCCACACCGTTGCCGTTGGCGGCGGGCGACCGCTTGGGCGCCGTGGACCGCCTGCCCGATGCCGAAGTCGGCGACGATGTGGCCGCCGGGCCGCGCCAACCGCTTGCGGTGCTGGCCAGCTTGCGCAAAGGCGGCAGGCTATAATATGAAGTTTCGTTGTCAGCCCCACCCACGGTAAGGATTCGATCATGGCCGTTCAGCAAAACAAGAAGTCGCCCTCCAAGCGCGGCATGCACCGCTCGCACCAGGCGTTGTCGGTGCCCGGCATCGCGGTGGAGCCCACCACGGGCGAAGTGCACCTGCGCCACCACATCAGCCCCAACGGTTTTTACCGTGGCCGTCAGGTCATCAAGTCCAAGGCTTCGGCCTGATCACCCGCCTGGGCGGGTCGGCGGCGGTGCCGCATCCGCCTCTTGCGCGCAAACGTGGTGCGTATCGCCGTCGATTGCATGGGGGGCGACCACGGCCCGGCGGTGACGCTGCCGGCCTGTCGAGCGTTCCTGCAAAGCCACCCGCACGCTCACCTCTTGCTGGTGGGGTTGCCTGACGCCCTGCGGGAGGTTGCAGGGTGGGTCGACGGTCGTTGCTCGGTGGTGCCGGCCACCGAGGTCGTCGCCATGGACGACCCGGTGGAAGTGGCCCTGCGACGCAAGAAAGACTCATCGATGCGTGTGGCCATCACGCTGGTGCGTGACGGCCAAGCCGACGCCGCCGTGTCGGCCGGCAACACGGGCGCGCTGATGGCCATCGCGCGCTACGTGCTCAAGACGCTGGACGGCATTGACCGCCCCGCCATTGCCACCCAGATTCCCAACGCCCGCGGCGGCGCCACGACGATGCTGGACCTGGGCGCCAACGTCGACTGCAGCGCCGAACACTTGCTGCAGTTTGCCCTGATGGGCTCGGCGCTGGTGGCGGCCACCGGCGGGCGCGCGCAGCCCAGCGTCGGACTGCTCAACATCGGCGAAGAGGTCATCAAGGGCAACGACGTCATCAAGCGCGCCGGCCAGTTGTTGCGTGAGGCCGCCGCGCGGGGCGACCTCAACTTCCACGGCAACGTCGAAGGCAACGACATCTTCAAAGGCACCACCGACATCGTCGTGTGCGACGGCTTTGTCGGCAACGTCGCGCTCAAAGCCAGCGAAGGCTTGGCGTCGATGGTGGGGGGCTTTTTGCGCGAGGAATTCGAGCGCAACCTGTACACGCGCCTGGTGGCGTTGCTGGCCTTGCCGGTGCTGCGCGCGTTCAAGCGCCGGGTGGACCACCGGCGCTACAACGGCGCGGCGCTGCTGGGGCTGCGTGGCCTGGTGTTCAAGAGCCACGGTTCGGCCGACGCGCTGGCGTTCGAGCACGCGCTGGCGCGTGCGTATGATGCCGCCGGCGCGCAGTTGCTGCAGCGCGTGCAGGCGGGCATCGCCCACGCGGCGCCGCTGCTGGTCCCTGCGCCGGCGGCGGGCGACTGACGCGCCGCTTCGATCAACCCAACCGCGATGCACCGATGACCCTGTACGCCCGCATCACCGGCACCGGCAGCCACCTGCCGGCGCGGCGCCTGACCAACGACGACATGGCCGCGCTGCTGGCGCAGCGGGGCTTACAGACCAGCGACGAGTGGATCGTCGAGCGCACCGGTATCCGCACACGCCACTTCGCGGCCGATGGCGAGATGGCCAGCGACCTGGCGCTGCAAGCCAGCCTGCAGGCGCTGGCCGCCGCCGGCCGACAGCCGCACGAGGTGGACCTGATCGTCGTGGCGACTTCCACGCCGGACATGGTGTTTCCCTCCACCGCCACCATCCTGCAGCGCAAGCTGCACGAGGCCGCGCAGGCGCAAGGCGGGCACGGGCCGATCGGTGCCGCGGCGTTCGACGTGCAGGCGGTGTGCACCGGCTTCATCTACGCGCTGACGGTGGCCGATGCGTTGATCCGCACCGGCACGGCGCGCTGCGCGCTGGTGGTGGGGGCGGAGGTGTTTTCGCGCATCCTCAACTTCGACGACCGCACCACCTGCGTGCTGTTCGGCGACGGCGCGGGCGCCGTGGTGCTGGAGGCCACCGAACACGACGGCAGCGGCCCCGGCGTGCTGGCCACCGATATCCACGCCGACGGGCGCCACACCGGCATACTGTGTGTGCCGGGCACGGTCGCCGGCGGCCAGGTGCTGGGCGACCCGCTGCTGCGCATGGACGGGCAGGCGGTGTTCAAGCTCGCCGTCGGTGTGCTGGAAGAGACCGCCCGCACCACGTTGGCCAAGGCGGGCATGACGGAAACCGACCTCGATTGGCTGGTTCCGCATCAGGCCAACATCCGCATCATGCAAAGCACCGCGCGCAAGCTGAAGCTGCCGATGGAGCGTGTGGTCGTCACCGTGGACCAGCACGGCAACACCTCGGCGGCGTCGATCCCGCTGGCGTTGGACCACGCGGTGCGCGCCGGCCGCATCCAACCCGGCCAGCTGCTGATGCTGGAGGGTGTGGGCGGCGGCTTCACGTGGGGCTCGGCGCTGGTGCGCTACTGAGCAAGGAGTCGTTTCGATGACCGCATTCGCGTTCGTTTTTCCTGGGCAAGGCTCGCAGTCGGTTGGCATGCTCGACGGCTGGGGCGGCCATCCGGTGGTGCGTGCCACGCTGGAGGAGGCGTCCGACGCGCTGGGCGAGGACATCGGCCGCCTGATCCACGAAGGGCCCAAGGAGGCGCTGGCCCTGACCACCAACACCCAGCCGGTGATGCTGGTGGCCGGGGTGGCCGCATGGCGCGTGTGGCAAGCCGAAGGTGGCGCCGACCCGATCGCCGTGGCCGGTCACTCGCTGGGCGAATACTCGGCGTTGGTGGCGGCCGGTGCGCTCAGCCTGACGGATGCGGCGCCGCTGGTGCGGTTTCGGGCGCAGGCGATGCAGCAGGCGGTGCCGGTGGGGGCGGGTGCGATGGCGGCCATCCTTGGGCTCGACGCCGAGGCCGTGCGCGCCGGTTGCGCCGAAGCCCAGGCCAGCTTTGCGCCCGACAGCGGCGAGGTGGTCGAGGCGGTCAATTTCAACGACCCGGCGCAGACCGTGATCGCCGGCTCCAAGGCCGCGGTGGCCAAGGCGTGCGAGGTGCTGAAGGCGCGTGGCGCCAAGCGGGCGCTGCCGCTGCCGGTGTCGGCGCCGTTTCATTCGAGCCTGATGCGCCCGGCTGCTGAGGCCCTGCGCGAGCGCCTGGCCACGGTGCCGCTGCAGGCGCCGCGCATCCCGGTGGTCAACAACATCGACGTGGCGGTCGAGACCGACCCGGCGCGCATCCGCGATGCGCTGGTGCGCCAGGCCGCCGGCCCGGTGCGTTGGGTCGAATGCGTGCAGGCGCTGCGCGCGCGCGGCGCGCAGGCCATCGTCGAATGCGGGCCGGGCAAGGTGCTGCTGGGGCTGACCAAGCGCATCGACCCGCAGGCGCAGGCGGCGGCGCTGTACGATCCGGCCACGTTGACCGAAGTCAAGGCGCTGCTGGCCGCCTGAGGCCAGCAGCGCGTGCCACGGGCATTCAAACAGGGAAAACCTTGCCATGTCAGAACTCAGCTTCCAGGGCCAGGTGGCGCTGGTCACCGGCGCGTCACGCGGTATCGGCGCCGCCATCGCGCGTGAGTTGGCCCAGCGTGGTGTGCGTGTGGTCGGCACCGCCACCACCGACGACGGCGCGCAGCGCATCACGCAAGCGCTGGCCGGCTTCGAGGGCTGCCGCGGCGCGCGGCTGGACGTCAACGACGGCCCGGCAGCCGACGCGTTGGTGGAGGCCATCGTCAACGAGCACGGCGCGTTGCACATCCTGGTCAACAACGCCGGCATCACGCGTGACATGCTGGCCATGCGTCTCAAGGACGAGGACTGGGACGCGGTGTTGGACACCAACCTCAAGGCGGTGTTCAGGTTGTGCCGCGCCGCCATTCGCCCGATGATGAAGCAGCGCTACGGCCGCATCGTCAACATCACCAGCGTCGTTGGCGCCGCCGGCAACCCCGGTCAGGCCAACTACGCCGCTGCCAAAGCCGGTGTGGCCGGCATGACGCGCGCGCTGGCGCGCGAGCTGGGCAGCCGGCGCATCACGGTCAACTGCGTGGCGCCGGGCTTCATCGAAACCGACATGACCGCCAGCCTGCCGCCACAGCAACAGCAGGCACTGCTGGCGCAGATTCCGCTGGGGCACCTGGGCAAACCGGCCGATGTGGCGCACGCGGTGGTGTTCGTGGCCAGCCCGCAGGCAGGCTACATCACCGGGCAGGAGTTGCACGTCAACGGCGGCATGTTCATGGCCTGACACCGGCCGGGCACGCGCGGCTTGTCCCCCACGCGGGCAGGCCCGCTACAATGCCGGGGCATTTTTCAACCACCCGACGAGGGAACCCATGAGCGACATCGAAGCACGCGTCAAGAAGATCATCGCCGAGCAGCTCGGCGTGGAGGAGAGCCAGGTGACCCCCGAGAAGGCGTTCGTCGCCGACCTGGGCGCCGACTCCCTCGACACCGTGGAGCTGGTGATGGCCCTCGAAGACGAGTTCGGTATCGAAATCCCCGACGAGGACGCCGAAAAGATCACCACCGTGCAGCAGGCGATCGACTACGCCAAGGCGCACTACAAGGGCTGAGCCTGCGATGAGCCGCCGCCGTGTCGTCGTGACCGGCTTGGGCTGCATCAGCCCCGTGGGCAACACGGTGGCTGAGGCCTGGGCCAATGTGCTCGCCGGCCGCTCCGGCATCGACCGCATCACCAAGTTCGATGCCAGCGCCTTTGCCTGCCAGATCGCGGGTGAGGTGCGCGGCTTCGACGTCGCTGCGTACCTCCCGCCCAAGGAGGCACGCACGATGGACACCTTCATCCACTACGGTCTGGCGGCCGCGGCGCAGGCGGTGGCCGACGCCGGCCTGCCCACCGGCGAGCAGCTGTCGGAGGACGAGGCGTGCCGCATCGGCTGCGTGATCGGCTCCGGCATCGGTGGGTTGCCGCTGATCGAAGCCACGCACACCGAGCTGACCGCGCGCGGCCCGCGGCGCATTTCGCCGTTTTTCGTGCCGGCCTCGATCATCAACATGATCTCGGGCCATGTGTCGATGCGCTACGGCTTCAAGGGGCCCAACCTGGCCGTGGTGACGGCCTGCACCACTGGTTTGCACTGCATCGGCGAAGCCGCGCGGCTGATCGAGTACGGCGACGCCGACGTCGTGGTGGCCGGGGGCGCCGAAGCCACCGTGTCGCCGCTGGGCATCGGCGGCTTTGCGGCGATGCGTGCGCTGTCAACCCGCAACGACGACCCGCAGGCGGCGTCGCGGCCGTTCGATAAGGACCGTGACGGCTTCGTGCTCGGCGAGGGCGCCGGTGTGATGGTGCTGGAAGCCTACGAGCACGCCAAGGCGCGCGGCGCGCGCATCTACGCCGAGGTGGCCGGCTACGGCATGAGCGCCGACGCCGGGCACATGACCGCGCCGAACATGGACGGTCCGCGCCGCGCCATGCTCAACGCCTTGCGCAACGCGGGCGTCAACCCCGACGAGGTCGATTACCTCAACGCCCACGGCACCTCGACGCCGCTGGGTGACGTCAACGAAACCAACGCCATCAAGGCGGCGCTGGGTGAACACGCACGCCGTGTCGTGGTCAGCTCCACCAAATCGATGACCGGCCATCTGTTGGGTGGGGCGGGCGGTCTAGAGAGCGTGTTCACCGTGCTGGCGGTGCACCACCAGCAGATTCCGCCGACGATCAACCTGGCGCAGCCAGACCCCGAGTGCGACCTCGACTACTGCGCCAACACCGCGCGCGATGCCACGATCCGGGTGGCGCTGAAGAACAACTTTGGCTTCGGCGGCACCAACGGCACGCTGGTGTTCAAGCGCGTCTGAGGCCCCATGCCCCGCTACGCGGCCGCCGCGCTGCAGCACCCGGCGCGCGCCGTCGTGGTGACGGGGTGGCTGCCGGTGTCGGCGGCCGCGGTCGTCCTGGCGGGAGCGCTGACGACGTGGGCGTGGCACGACCCTGGTCTTGGCCCGGCCTGGTGGGTCGGGGTGGCGGCGTCGCTTGGCTGGTTGGCGTGGGCGGCTTGGTCGCTGCGGCACGCCCAGGCCGGTGTGCTGCGCTGGGAGCCCGCGCCCGCGGGTGGCGGCGTGTGGCGCTGGTGCCCTGTCGATCGGCCGCGCGGGCGGGTGTTGGTGCAACTGCAGGCGTGGCCGCTGCCCGGGGGCAGCCTGCTGCTGCGCGCGCAAGCGCCGGACGGCTGGGTAGGGTGGCTGCACTGCACCCGTGGCAACGGCGATGCGGCCTGGCGCGCACTGCGCCGGGCGCTGACCTTGCCCGGTGACGCGCCTGCGCAGCTATAGTCGGTGCCCGAGCCTCGATTCAACATGCACGCCGACCACGACACCCCCCGCCCTGGTGATGCCGACGCCGCGCTGGTGCAGCGCGCGCTGGCCGGCGACGTGCGCGCCTTCGAGCTGCTGGTGGTCAAGTACCAGCGCCGGGTCGAGCGCCTGATCGGCCGCCTGGTGCGCGACCAGGACTTGGTGCAGGACCTGGCGCAAGAGACCTTTGTGCGTGCCTGGCGGGCGCTGCCGCAGTTTCGCGGGGACGCGCAGTTTTACACCTGGCTGTACCGCATCGCCGTCAACACGGCCAAAAAGGCGTTGCAAGAGCTCAAGCGCGACCCCCTGGTGCCGATGAGCGCGCTGCACAGCGGTGACGACGGCGACGAAACTTCGCACCCGGAACTGGATCTGATGACGCAGGTGGCCGACGCCGAGACGCCCGATGCGGTGCTGGCCAGCAAAGAAATCGCGCAAGCGGTGCAGGCGGCGGTGGAAGCGCTGCCGCCAGAGCTGGCGCAAGCCATCACGCTGCGCGAGATCGACGGTTTGAGCTACGAGGAGATTGCCCAGGCGCTGGGCTGCCCGATCGGCACCGTGCGCTCGCGCATTTTCCGGGCGCGCGAAGCCATCTCGGCGCGCATCAAGCCGATGCTGGAGCGGCAGTCGGGCAAGCGATGGTGAACGGTGCCGCGCACCGTGGACAGGTGAACACGCTATGAACATGCCACGTCGCACGTCAAACCCATCGGCCGAGCCGCGGCGGCTGGGTTGGTCCGCGCTGTTCGACGGCGAGTGCAGGGCCGACGAGCTCGACCGTCTGCTGGGCCACGAGGATGCTGCGGCGCGCGATGCCGCCTGGGACCTGTACCGTTGCATTGGCGATGCGCTGCGCGCGCACGAAGCGGCCCAACCGAGCGCGGCCGACCCGGACTTTGTGCGCGCGGTGATGGCCCGCGTGGCGAAGGAGCCCCAGGTCTCACCAGAGCCGGCCGCGCGGCTGCAACGCCGCACCGCGCTGCCCTCCGCAGCCAACGCCGCGTTGTGGCGCTGGCGCGCGCTGGCCGGGGTGGCGGCGCTTGCGGCGGTCGTGGCGGTGCTGTGGCCGGTGCTCGGGCCCACCGGTGGCGTGCCGGGCGAGCCGGTGACGCTGGCGGGGGCGCCCGCGCCGGCCGCGCCGCCCACCGCGGCGGAGGCGGAGTCGGCCGCGCGCGACGCGCAGCTGGACGACCTGGTGGCCGCGCACCGGGCGTGGGGCAGCGCGTCGGCGCTGCAGGCGCCGGGCGGCTTTTTGCGCACCGTGGCGTACGACACGCCGGGACGTTGACGCGATGGGCACCCGTGGCACGGTTTACGCTGGTCGGCCGCCGCTGGCGGCGCGCTGGTTGGCCGGCTGGTTGACGCTGTGGCTCGCCTGGGCCTCGGTGGCGCACGCAGCGCCACCCGAGGCGCCGACGTTGACGGTGGCCGGCTGGCTGCAGCGGCTGCACGCCGCCACCCGCAACCGGGCCTACAGTGGCACCTTCGTCGTGACGCGTGGCGACGAGGTGGCCGCCGCGCGTGTAGCGCACGTGTGCGACGGCCAGCACCAGATCGAGCGCATCGAAACGCTCAGTGGCCCGGTGCGGGTGACGTGGCGCTACGACGACGAGGTGCTGACGCTGTGGCCGCAGCGGCAGTTCGGGCTGCGCGACCGGCGCGAGGTGCTGCGCTTGTTTCCCGGGCCGTCGCGGGTGCCGGGGGTGGACGTGGACGAGTACTACCGCGCGGTGACGCGCGGCGCGCAACGGGTGGCTGGACTCGACGCCTGGGTGGTGGAGTTCGTGCCGCGGGATGAGTGGCGCTACGGCTACCGCGTGTGGTCGGAGCAGACCACCGGGCTGGCGCTGAAGCTGCAGACCGTCGGGCCGGGCGGTCAGGTGCTGGAGCAGATGGCCTACACCGACGTGCAACTGGACGTGCCGTTGCGCATGGACGCGCTGTTGCGCCAAATGGCCGACACGCAGGGCTACCGCGTGCAGCAACCCAATTTGACCAAAACGACGTTGCAGGCGCTGGGCTGGCGCTTCAACGGCGGCGTGCCGGGGTTCCAGTGGCTGGGTTGCTGGCAGCGCGACGACGCGGTGGCGCGCGAGCGCCCGCCGGTGCAATGCGTGTTGACCGACGGCTTGGCTTCGGTGTCGCTGTTCATTGGGACGGGGGGGGCTGCGCCGGCGCGTGTCAGCGGGGCCATGCAGGTGCGCTCGCTTGCGGTGGGGGAGCACACGCTGACCGCCGTCGGCGAAGTCCCCCCAGCCACCCTGCAGCGCCTGCTGGCTGCCTTGGAGCGCGAGCCTTGACAGTGCAGTGCACAGTCCCCATATCGACCCTATACCACCCCATGGCCCGGCCCGCTGGCCGCGGCGTTTGTTGACCCAGGTGAGAGCCATGTCTGAAGCCCAACCCCTGCAACCGGTCTGGCGCCGCTGGGCGCCGATGACCGTGACGCTGGCGGCCAGCGTCGCGCTGCTGTGGGCCGCGGTGCAGCCGCGCGTCGACGCCCAGCCTGCCAACCCGGCCACCAGCGCCGCCGCGCCGGCGCCGCGCCTCAGCGGCTTGCCCGACTTCACCGTGCTGGTGGAGGAGGTGGGGCCGTCGGTGGTCAACATCCGCACCGTCGAGCGCGTCAGCCGCGCGCCCCAGCCCGGCACGCCGGACGAGCAGATGCAGGAGTTTTTCCGCCGCTTTGGCATCCCGCTGCCGCCGGGCATGGTGCCGCGTGGTCCGCGCGGCGGGGACGACGACGAGGGCAGCCGCGAGCGCCGCCAGCGCGGGGTCGGCTCGGGCTTCGTCTTCAGCGCCGACGGCTACATCATGACCAACGCGCACGTGGTCGACGGTGCGGAAGAGGTCATCGTCACCCTCAGCGACAAGCGCGAGTTCAAAGCGCGCGTCGTGGGGGCGGACAAGCGCACCGACGTGGCGCTGGTCAAAATCGACGCCACCGGGCTCAAGCCGGTGCGCATCGGCGACGTTGGCCGGCTCAAGGTGGGCGAGTGGGTGATGGCCATCGGCTCGCCGTTTGGCCTGGACAACACCGTCACCGCTGGCATCGTCAGCGCCAAACAGCGCGAGACGGGCGACTTCGTGCCGTTCATCCAGACCGACGTGGCCATCAACCCCGGCAACTCCGGCGGGCCGCTGATCAATATGCGCGGCGAGGTGGTCGGCATCAACAGCCAGATCTACTCGCGCTCGGGCGGCTTCATGGGCATCAGCTTCGCGATCCCGATCGACGAGGCGGTGCGCGTGGCCGAACAGCTCAAGGCGCACGGTAAGGTCACGCGCGGGCGCATTGGCGTGGCCATCGAGCCGGTGGACAAGGAGGTGGCCGAGTCGCTCGGGTTGCCGCAGGCCGCTGGTGCGCTGGTGCGCGGGGTCGAGGACGGCTCGCCCGCCGCCAAAGCCGGTATCGAGCCGGGTGACATCATCCTGCGCTTCGATGGCAAGGCCATCGAGCAGTCGGTGGACCTGCCGCGCATCGTCGGCAACACCAAGCCCGGCACCAAGGCCGCGGTGGAGGTCTGGCGCCGCGGCGCCACCCGCACCCTGACGGTGACGGTGGGCACGTTCGACGACGAGGAGGCCCAACCCGCCCGCAGCGAGCCGGCCAAGGCCGCGCCGCTGGGCTTGACGGTGCGCGAGCTCAGCGCGGCCGAGCGGCGCCAGCTGAAGGTGACCGGCGGCGTGCGCGTGGTCGAAGCCAGCGGCCCCGCGGCGGCGGCGGGCGTGCAGCCGGACGACGTCATCGTCGGCGTGGGCAACCAGCCGGTGGGCAGCGTGGCGGACTTCGAGCGCATCACCGCGGCGCTGCCGAAAGGACGGCCGGTGACGCTGCTGCTGCGCCGCGGCGAATGGGCGCAGTGGGTGCTGGTGCGGCCGTGACCGCCCGGCGCCGCGACGCCGGCCTTGGCGGCGCTGCGCCTACAATGGCGGGTTGATCGCCATGCAGGCGCGCACCCCAGTGGCGCGCCTTCCTTTTTGTCATGAAGCACATTCGCAACTTTTCCATCATCGCGCACATCGACCACGGCAAAAGCACGCTGGCCGACCGCCTGATCGCGCGCTGCGGCGGCCTGAGCGAGCGCGAGATGACCGAGCAGGTGCTCGACTCGATGGAGCTGGAAAAGGAGCGCGGCATCACCATCAAGGCGCAGACCGCGGCCCTGCAATACAAGGCGCGCGACGGCCAGACCTACAACCTCAACCTGATCGACACGCCCGGGCACGTGGACTTTTCCTACGAGGTCAGCCGCTCGCTGTCGGCGTGCGAAGGCGCGTTGCTGGTGGTGGACGCCAGCCAGGGGGTGGAGGCGCAGACGGTGGCCAACTGCTACACCGCACTGGACCTGGGGGTGGAGGTGTTGCCGGTGCTCAACAAGATGGACCTGCCGCAGGCCGACCCCGAGCGCGCCAAGCAGGAGATCGAAGACGTCATCGGCCTGGACGCTTCAGAGGCGATTCCGTGCTCGGCCAAAACCGGCCTGGGCATCGATGACATCCTGGAGGCCATCGTGGCCAAGGTGCCGCCGCCGCGTGGCAACCCCGACGGCCCGCTGCGCGCGATGATCATCGATTCGTGGTTCGACAACTACGTCGGCGTGGTGATGCTGGTGCGCGTGGTCGACGGGCACCTCCACCGCGGTGACCGCATCCGGCTGATGGCCACGGGCGCCGCCTACCAAGTGGAAAAGCTGGGGGTGTTCACCCCGGCCAACCAGCCGCGCGAGGCGCTGCACGCGGGCGAAGTGGGCTACGTCATCGCTGGCATCAAGGAGCTGCAGGCTGCGCGCGTGGGCGACACGGTCACCTCGTTCAAGACCGCCAGCGGCGCCAACCTGACGCCCGTGGTCGAGCCGCTGCCCGGCTTCAAGGAGGTGCAGCCGATGGTGTTTGCGGGCCTGTACCCGACCGAAGCCAGCGAGTACGACGCGCTGCGCGACGCGCTGGAAAAGCTCAAGCTCAACGACGCCTCGCTGCACTTCGAACCTGAGGTGTCGCAAGCGCTGGGGTTCGGGTTCCGCTGCGGCTTTTTGGGCTTGCTGCACATGGAAATCGTGCAGGAGCGGCTGGAGCGCGAATTCGACCAGGACCTCATCACCACCGCGCCCAGCGTGGTGTACCAGGTGGTCAAGGGCGACGGCGAGGTCATCGAGGTCGAAAACCCGTCCAAGATGCCGGAGCCGGGCCGCATCCAGGAAATCCGCGAGCCGATCGTCACCGTGCACATCTACGTGCCGCAGGACTACGTCGGCCCGGTGATGACGCTGTGCAACCAAAAGCGCGGCGTGCAGCTCAACATGGCCTACCACGGCAAGCAGGTGCTGCTGACCTACGACCTGCCGCTGGCCGAAATCGTGCTGGACTTCTTCGACAAGCTCAAGTCCGTCAGCCGCGGCTACGCGTCGATGGACTACGAGTTCAAGGAGTACCGCCCGTCGGACGTGGTCAAGGTGGACATCTTGCTCAACGGCGACAAGGTCGACGCGCTGTCCATCATCGTGCACCGCAGCCAGGCGCAGCACCGCGCCCGCGCCGTCGTGCAAAAAATGCGCGAAATCATCAGCCGCCAGCAGTTCGACGTGGCCATCCAGGCCGCCATCGGCGCGCAGATCATCGCGCGTGAAACCGTCAAGGCGTTGCGCAAAAACGTGCTGGCCAAATGCTACGGGGGCGACATCACGCGCAAACGCAAGCTGCTCGAAAAACAAAAGGCCGGCAAGAAGCGCATGAAGCAAATCGGCACCGTCGAGGTGCCGCAAGAGGCGTTTTTGGCCATCTTGCAAGTGGACGAATCATGAACGATCAAACCATGGCCACGCTCACCGGCGTGGTGCTGGCCGCCTTCGCCGGTTACGGCGCGGCCTGGGCGCTGGGGGTGGTGGAGGGCAACTTCGCCGTGCTGCTGCTGGCGGCGGTGCTCATCACCGGCGTGTACTGGGTGGCGGAAAAACTCGTTTTTTTGCCGCGGCGCCGCGCCGCGGCCGATGCCGCGTGCGCCCAGGCGCGCCAGCGCGTCGCCGAAGCCGCGCGCGCCGGTGTGGCGCCGGAGCCGGTGGACGAAGCGGCGCTGCGCCAGCGCCTGCTGCAGCAACCCTGGTGGCTGGATTGGACCGCTGGGCTGTTTCCGGTCATTGTGGCCGTGTTTGTGCTGCGCTCGTTTTTGTTCGAGCCGTTCAAGATCCCATCCGGTTCGATGATCCCCACGTTGCAGGTGGGCGACCTGATCCTGGTCAATAAGTACCACTACGGCGTGCGGTTGCCGGTGGTCAACACCAAGGTCGTCGACAACCATACGCCCCAGCGGGGTGACGTGATCGTCTTTCGTTTTCCGCCCAAGCCCAGCCTGGACTACATCAAGCGCGTCGTCGGCGTGCCGGGTGACGAGGTGGCCTACCTGAACAAACAGCTGACGATCAACGGCCAGCCGGTGCCGCGCGTGCCCGCCCCGGACTACTACGACGCCGACGCGATGCGCTACCGCAAGCAGTTCATCGAGGTGCTGGGTGGTAAGCGCGTGCACACGCTGGTGGACGATGAGCAGCCACCGTTCGTGCCGGCGGTGGGCGACTTCCCCCACCGCGACCAGTGCCGCTACAGCATCGAGGGGGTCGTGTGCCGAGTACCACCGGGGCACTACTTCGTCATGGGCGACAACCGCGACAACTCGCTCGATTCGCGCTTTTGGGGCTTCGTGCCGGAGGACCACATCGTCGGGCGCGCGTTTTTGGTGTGGATGAACTTTGGCGACCTCAGCCGCATTGGGCGTTTCGAATGATCGGCCCGCACGCGGCGAAAGACGCTATCATGCGACGCGAGGGCACCGAGCTGGCCGGGGCATCGGCCAGCGGTCGCCCGGTGGGGGTTACCATGAAGCGGCAACAGCGTGGTGTGTCGGTCATCGGCATGGTCTTGGTCGGGATCATCCTGGCGCTGGTGGTGGTGTTGGCGGCCAAGGTCGTGCCCACCGTAACCGAATACTGGGCGATCCAAAAGGCGGTCAACCGGGCGGCACAAAGCGGCACCACCGTCACCGAGATTCGCAACGCTTTCGAGCGTGCCAAGACGGCCGACTATTTCGAGGCCATCAGCGGCAAGGATCTCGACATCAGCAAGGATGGCGACAACATCGTCGTCGAGTTCGCCTACGACAAGGAAATCCACCTGTTCGGCCCGGCGTACCTGGTGCTGAAGTACCGCGGCCGCAGCCAGTGAACGATGCATGACGCCCAAGCCACCCCGCTGGAGGGCTTGCAGGCCCGTCTGGGGCACACGTTTCGTGACCCGGCGTTGCTGCGCCAGGCGCTGACGCACCGCAGCCACGGCCGCGAGCACTACGAACGGCTGGAGTTTTTGGGCGACGCCGTGCTGGGGCTGGTGGTGTCGACGCTGCTGGTGCAGCGCCTGCCCGAAGGACGCGAGGGCGACCTGTCGCGTGCCCGCGCGGCGTTGGTGCGACAGGATGCGCTGCACCGCATTGCGCTGCAACTGCAGCTGCCGCCGCTGGTGCGTGTCGGCGAGGGCGAGCGGCGCAGCGGCGGCCACGAGCGCCCCTCCATTTTGGCCGACGTCGTCGAGGCCCTGTTGGGCGCCGTCTACCTGGATGCCGGCTTCGAGGCAGCACGGGCCGTGGCGATGCGCTGGTACGCCGGGGTCGATATGGTGCCGGTGGGGGCGGACAAGGATCCCAAGACCGCGCTGCAGGAGTGGCTGCAGGGGCGGCGCCTGGCGCTGCCGCGCTACGAAGTGGTGGCCGTGCATGGCCAGGCCCACGCGCAGACGTTCGAGGTGGCCTGCCACGTGCAGGGTCAGCCCGAGCCGACGCGCGGCCGTGGCGCGTCGCGCCGCGCTGCCGAACAAGAGGCCGCCGCGGCGATGCTGCAACGCCTGCGCCATGCCCCCGGCACGCCACGCCCGCGTGCCTTGGCTTGACAGGGGTCCGAACCACACCATGGACGACGCTTCCCAACCCTCCGCCATGCTTGCCCCCACCCGGTGTGGCTATATCGCCATCGTCGGTAAACCCAACGTCGGCAAATCCACGCTGCTCAATGCCTTGGTCGGGGCCAAGGTCAGCATCACGTCGCGCAAGGCGCAAACCACGCGCCACCGCATCACCGGCATCCGCACCGAAGGCGCCGCGCAGTTCATCTTCGTCGACACGCCGGGCTTCCAGACGCGGCACGACAACGCGCTCAACCGCGCGCTGAACCGCACCGTGGTGGCCACGCTGAGCGACGTCGACGTGGTGCTGTTCGTCGTCGAGGCGGGCCGCTTCGACCTGGCCGACGCCAAGGTGCTGGCGTTGCTGCCGCCCAAGGTGCCGGCCATCCTCGTGGCCAACAAGCTCGACCGCGTGCACCGCCGCGCCGAGCTGGCGCCGTGGCTGCGCAGCATGCAAGACCGGCACCCTTTTGCCGAGTTTTTTCCGATGTCGGCGCGCAGCCCGCGCGACGTGCAGCGCTTGCTGGCGTTGTGTGAGCGCTACCTGCCCGAGCAGCCGTGGCTGTACGAGGCCGACGACCTGACCGACCGCAGCGAGCGTTTTTTGGCTGGCGAGCTGGTGCGCGAAAAGCTCTTTCGCCTCACCGGCGACGAGCTGCCCTACAGCGCCACGGTCGTCGTCGACCGCTTCGAGCACGAGGGCGACCTGCGCCGCATCGCCGCCACCATCATCGTCGAGCGTGACAACCACAAGGCCATGGTCATCGGCGAAGGCGGCGCACGCCTCAAGCGCATCGGCACCGAAGCGCGCCAGGAGCTGGAGCGGCTGTGGGGTGGCAAGGTCTATCTGGAGCTGTGGGTCAAGGTGCGCTCGGGCTGGTCGGACGACGAGGCCAAGCTGCGCGCCTACGGTTACGAGTGAGACGTGGTCCGGCGCAGCCCCCGGGTGCACGACGAACCGGCCTACGTCGTGCACCAGCACGACTGGAGCGAGTCCAGCCTGATTCTGGATGTGTGGGCGCGCCACCACGGCCGCGTGGTGCTGGTGGCCAAAGGCGCCAAGCGCGCCACCTCGGCGCTGCGCGCGGTGCTGCTGCCGTTGCAACCGCTGCGGCTCGACTGGAGCGGCGCCGACGAGGTGCGCACGCTGCGCGGCGCGATCTGGGCTGGCGGGCACGTGCTGCCGCGCGGTGACGCGCTGCTGGCTGGCTACCACCTCAATGAGCTGCTGCTGCGCTTGCTGCCGCGCGGTGAACCGCACCCCAGCCTGTTCGACGCCTACGCTGCGGCGGTGGCGGGCTTGGGGCGGGGACAGCCAGCGGCCCCGTTGCTGCGTGCGTTCGAGCTGTTGCTGCTGCGCGCGCAAGGCTGGCTGCCCGACCTGGCCCGCACCGCGGCGGCGCTGCAGCCGCTGCAACCCACCCAGCACTACCGCTTGCTGCCGGAGCATGGCCTGCTGCCCTGTGAGGCCGAGCGCGGGTTGCCCGGGGCGCACTGGCTACGGCTGGCCGCCGCGCTGCAGGCGCCCGAGCCGTGGGATGCGCTGCAAGCCAGCGCCCAGGCGGTGCTGGCAGCGCCCGCGCTGCGCCAGGAGCTGCTGCCGCTGCTGCACTACCATAGCGGCGTGCGCGCGCTGCGCAGCCGCGCCCTGTGGCGCGAGGTGCAGCGCTTGCTGCCCCTCCCCACCACGTCCGATACCGTGCCATGACCCCCGCCCACCGCCCACGCACCGCTTTGTCCGTCAACGTCAACAAGGTGGCGCTGCTGCGCAACAGCCGCCACATCGGCATCCCGAGCGTGACGCGCGCGACCACGCTGTGCCTGCAGGCCGGGGCGCACGGTATCACCGTGCATCCGCGGCCCGACGAGCGCCATATCCGCTGGCACGACGTGTTCGACATCGCCGCCGTCGTGCAGGCCTGGCCCGGGCGCGAGTACAACATCGAAGGCAACCCGTTTCACAACCTGCTGGACGTGGCGCGCGAGGTGGTGGCGCGCGGCCTGCCGCTGCATCAGCTGACCTTCGTGCCGGATGACGTGGGGCAGTTCACCAGCGACCACGGCTGGCGCCTGCCGGATGACGCCGAACGGCTGCGTCCGGTCATTGCGCAGGCCCGCGCGCTGGGCGCCCGGGTGAGCCTGTTCATGGACCCCGACCCACAGGCGATGGCCGCTGCGGCCGCCGTGGGGGCCGACCGCGTCGAGCTCTACACCGAGCCCTACGCCGCCGCCTGGCCCGATGCGGCCGCGCGTGCGCAGTGGTTGCCACGCTACCGCGCCGCTGCGGCGGCGGCGCAGGCTGCGGGGTTGCAGGTCAACGCCGGCCACGACCTCAACCGCGACAACCTGACCGATTTTTTGCGCGCGGTGCCGGGTGTGGCCGAGGTGTCGATCGGGCACGCACTGATCGCCGACGCGCTGGAGCTGGGCTACGCCGCCACCGTGCAGGCGTACCTGGCGTGCATCGCGGCGGCCGACGCCGCGGCGACCGAGGCTGGCGCATGATCGTCGGCATAGGCACCGACGCCTGCGACGTGCGGCGCATCGCGGCCGCGCTGCAACGCCACGGGCCGCGCTTTGCCCAGCGTATCCTGGGCGCGCACGAGCTGTCCGTGTGGCAGCGGCGCAGCCAGCGCTGGCCCGAGCGCGGGCTGCGCTACCTGGCCACGCGCTTTGCCGCCAAAGAAGCCTTTGCCAAAGCCGTCGGCCTGGGCCTGCGCGCCCCGATGACGTGGCGCGCCTGCCAAATCGTCAACGCGCCCAGTGGCCAACCGAGGGTGCAGCTCGATGGCGCGCTGCGCGCCTGGTTCGACGCGCGTGGCTGGCGCGCCCACGTCAGCCTCAGCGACGAAGGTGACCTGGCGCTGGCCTTCGTCGTCGTCGAAGCCGCGACGGCGCTCCCCACCGGCGCGCCGACCCCAACCCCATGCCTAACCGAACCGCCACTGGAGCTGCCATGCACGCCCCCTTCATCATCGACATCGCCGGCACCCGGCTGACCGAGGCCGACCGCGCGCGCTTGGCCCACCCTCTGGTGGGCGGCGTCATCCTGTTCAGCCGCAACGCCCACAGCCGCGCGCAGCTGACGCGCCTGTGCGCGCAGATCAAGCGGGTGCGGCGCGACCTGTTGATCGCCGTGGACCACGAAGGCGGGCGGGTGCAGCGCTTCCGCTTCGACGGCATGACGCACCTGCCGGCGATGCGCGAGTTGGGCCGCCTGTGGCGCCAGGCGCCCGAGCTGCGTCCCGGCGAAGCGGCGCTGGCGGCCTGCAACGCCGCTGCCGCCGCTGGCTACGTGCTGGCGGCCGAGCTGCGCGCCTGCGGCGTGGACCTGAGCTTTGCGCCGGTGCTGGACCTCGACCACGGCCGCAGCGAGGTCATTGGCGACCGCGCCTTCGACGCCGACGCCCGCGTGGTCACGCTGCTGGCGCAAAGCCTGATGCACGGCATGCGCCAAGCCGGCATGGCACATTGCGGCAAGCATTTCCCAGGGCACGGCTGGGCCGAGGCGGACTCGCACGTAGACCTGCCGGTGGACGACCGGCCGCTGGAGGCGATTTTGGCCGACGACGCCGCGCCGTACGGTTGGCTGAGCGCCAGCCTGGCTGCGGTGATGCCGGCGCACGTGCTGTACCCGCAGGTCGATACGCGCCCGGCCGGGTTTTCGGCGGTGTGGCTGCGCGACGTGTTGCGCCAGCGGCTGGGTTTTACCGGCGCCGTGTTCAGCGACGACCTCAGCATGGCCGGCGCGCGCGTGCTCGACGGCCGCACGCTCAGCTACACCGAGGCCGCCCTGGCCGCCTTGCACGCCGGCTGCGACATGGTGTTGCTGTGCAACCAAAGCCTGGTCGACGGCGGCGCGGCGATCGACGAGCTCATCGAGGGCCTGGCGCGCGCCTACTACGAGGGGCGCTGGACGCCGGACGACACCTCCGAAGTGCGCCGCCGCGCCCTGCTGCCCAGCGCCGCCGCGCAGCCGTGGGATGCCCTGATGGCCGATGCGCGCTACCAGCGGGCGCTGGAGCTGCTGCCTTAAGCGACCGCGTCGGCGCTTTGGCGTGTCAGCATCGCCAACACGTTGGCCACCGTGCTGCGCAGCTCGCGCCGGTCGCAAATCATGTCGATGGCGCCTTTTTGCAGCAGGAACTCGGCGCGCTGAAAACCCTCGGGCAGCTTGACGCGCACGGTGTTTTCGATCACGCGCGGCCCGGCGAACCCGATCAGCGCCTTGGGCTCGGCGATGACGACGTCGCCCATGAAGGCAAAGCTGGCCGACACACCGCCCATCGTCGGGTCGGTCAGGATGCTGATGTACGGCAGGCGTTGCTGCGCCAGCCGCGTCAAGGCCGCGTTGGTCTTGGCCATTTGCATCAGGCTCAGCAGCCCTTCTTGCATGCGCGCGCCGCCGGTGGCGGTGAAGCAGATGAACGGCACGCGCTGCTCGATGGCGTTGTGCACGCCACGCACGAAGCGCTCGCCCACCACCGACCCCATCGAGCCGCCCATGAAATCGAACTCGAAGCACGCCACCACCACCGGCAGTGAGTGCACCGCGCCACCCATCACGACCAGCGCGTCGGTCTCGCCGGTGGCCTCCAGCGCTTCCTTGAGGCGCTCGGGGTATTTGCGGCTGTCTTTGAACTTCAGCGCATCGACCGGCAGCACCTCCTGGCCGATTTCGTAGCGGCCTTCGGGGTCCAAAAAAGCGTCCAGCCGCGCGCGCGCACCGATGCGGTGGTGATGCGCGCAGTGCGGGCAAACGTTGAGGTTCTTTTCCAGGTCAGCCTTGTACAGCACCGCGTCGCAGCTCGGGCACTTGAGCCACAGGCCCTCGGGGATGCTGCGGCGCGCGCCGCCGCTGATTTTGGGGGGCAGCAATTTTTCCAGCCAGGACATGGCAACTCCTTGCGTGGGGGCGCCTCGCCCGCGCGGGGCGCGGCGCCGTCGTGGCCGCGATTATGCGCCAGCCGCGTCGCGGGGGGGCAGGGCGTCCAGCGCCGTGCGCAGCTCGCGCATCAGCGCCTCGGCCGCTGCGGCCGCTGCCTGCGGTGGGGCCGCCTCGAGCGCCTGGATCAGACGCGTGCCGACGACCACCGCGTCGGCGTGGCGACCCACCGCCTGGGCGCTGGCGGCGTCGCGGATACCAAAGCCCACCCCGACCGGCACCCGCACGTGGGCGCGGATACGCGGCAGCATCGCCTCCACCGCGGCGGTGTCCAGGTGCGCCGCCCCGGTGACGCCTTTGAGCGACACGTAGTACACGTAGCCGCTGGCCAACGCGCCCACCTGGGCCATGCGCGCCTCGGTGCTGGTGGGTGCGAGCAAAAAGATCAGGTCCAGCCCATGCGCGCGCAGCGTGGCGGCAAATTCGGCGCATTCCTCGGGCGGGTAGTCCACCACCAGCACGCCATCGACGCCGGCCTGCGCCGCGGCGCGTGCGAAGCTGCCCGCGCCATGGCGCAACTCCCAGGCCTCGATTGGGTTGGCGTAGCCCATCAGCACCAGCGGCACATCCGCATGGCGGATGCGGAAGTCGTGCGCCATCGCCAGCACCCGCGCCAGGTCCACGCCGGCGGCCAGCGCCCGCTCGCCGGCGCGCTGGATCACGGGGCCATCGGCCATCGGGTCGGAAAACGGCACGCCCAGCTCGATGACGTCGGCCCCGCCGGCCACCAGCGCGTCCAGCACGGCCGGGGTCAGCGCGGGGTCCGGAAAGCCCGCCGTGACAAACGGGATCAGGGCGCGCCGCCCTTGCGCGCGCAGGCGCTCGAACGTGGGGGCAAGGCGGCTCATCGGGCACCTCCGGCGGTTTTGACGGCCTGGCCGCGGCAGCTCGGGCGACAGTAAAAGTCCGCGCCGCTGAGGTCCGCCACGGTGCCGATGTCCTTGTCGCCCCGGCCCGAGAGGTTGACCAGAATCGTTTGGTCGGGCCGCAGCGTCGGGGCGAACTTGATCGCGTACGCCACCGCATGGCTGGACTCCAGCGCGGGGATGATGCCTTCGGTGCGCGCCAGGCGGTGAAACGCGGCCAGCGCTTCCTCGTCAGTGACGCCGACGTACTGGGCGCGCCCGCTGTCCTTCAGCCACGCGTGCTCGGGTCCGACGCCGGGGTAGTCCAGCCCCGCGCTGATGCTGTGCGTTTCGGTGATTTGACCGTCGGCGTTTTGCAGCACGTAGGTGCGGTTGCCGTGCAGCACACCGGGCGCGCCGCGCTGCAGCGAGGCGGCGTGGCGCCCGCTGTCCAGCCCCGCACCCGCCGCTTCCACCCCCACCAGGCGCACCTGGTCGTGCGGGATGTAGGGGTAAAAAATGCCCATGGCGTTGCTGCCACCGCCGACGCAGGCCACCACCACGTCGGGGTGCGGGCCACCGTGGCCGGGCAATCCCAGTTCGGCCAGCATCTCGGGCATTTGCTGCAGGCATTCCTGCCCGATGACGCTCTGAAAATCGCGCACCATCATCGGATACGGGTGCGGGCCGGCCACCGTGCCGATGATGTAAAACGTGCGCTCGACGTGGGTTACCCAGTCGCGCAGCGCTTCGTTGAGCGCGTCCTTGAGCGTCTGGCTGCCGGAGGTGACCGGCACCACGGTGGCGCCCAGCAGCTTCATGCGGTAGACGTTGGGGCTTTGGCGCTTGACGTCCTCGGCCCCCATGTACACCACGCACTCCAGCCCGTAGCGGGCGCAGATGGTGGCGGTGGCCACGCCGTGCTGGCCCGCGCCGGTTTCGGCGATGACGCGTGGCTTGCCCATGCGCCGCGCCAGCATCGCCTGGCCGATGACGTTGTTGATCTTGTGCGCGCCGGTGTGGTTGAGGTCTTCGCGCTTGAGCAGGATTTGCGCGCCGCCCAGCTCGCGGCTCAAGCGCGCGGCGTGGTAGATCGGCGAGGGCCGGCCGACGAAATGCTTGAGCTCGTGCTGGAACTCGCGCTGGAATTCGGGGTCGGCGCGCCAGCGTTCGTAAGCGGCGCACAGCTCGTCGATGGCGTGGGTCAGCGTTTCACTGACAAAGCGCCCGCCGTAGGGGCCGAAGTGGCCCTGGGCGTCGGGGAACGTGTAGGTGGTCATGGTGCGGTCACGAAAGGGGGGGCGGCAAGCTCGGCGTCGGCCCGCCGCACAGCGGCGATGAAGGCCGACACGAGCGCGGCGTCTTTGACGCCCTTGGCGGCTTCGACGCCCGACGAGACGTCAACGCCCCAAGGGCGCACGAGCCGCACGCCATCGGTCACATTTGCGGGTGTGAGTCCACCAGACAAAACGACCCGAGCGGCGGCGTGAAGTCGAGGGTGTGACCACGGTAACGCGTTCCAGTCGAAGGCATGGCCGCCGCCGCCGTAACCCGGAACCTGGGCGTCGACCACCAACGCGGTCGCGGCGGCAAACCGTTGGGCGTATTCTAGGAGATCGAAGCCAGCCGCGCCGGCCCCCAGCGGCACGCGCGCGGCGCGCAGCCACGCGCGGCCCTGGGCCAGCGCGGCGCACTGCGCGGGCGTTTCGTCGCCGTGGAACTGCAGCACGGCGTGCGGCACCGCCTGCAGCGCGGCATCGACTTCGGCCGCGGTGGCGTTGACGAACAGCAGCACCGGCGTGACGAACGGCGGCAAGCGCCGTGCCAACGCGCCGGCGCGCTGCGGCGTGACGGCGCGCGGGCTGGCCGCGTACAGCACGAACCCGACCGCATCGGCGCCCGCGGCGGCGGCGTGTTCGACGTCGGCCTCGCGCGTCAGGCCACAGATCTTGATGCGGGTGCGGTGCGGCATGGCGGGGGCGGGGGGTTACAGCGGCAACCAGTCGAAGGCGGGCGTGCGCTCAGGCAAATCCAGCTCGGCATCGTAGCGTGGCCCCAGGAAGTACAGCCCGTCCGCAGCGAAGGTGGGGGCGGCCACCTCGCGCCGGCGGGCGTCGCGCACCTCGGCCAGCCACGACGGCGGGCGCAGACCCTGGCCGACCGCGATCAGGCAGCCCATGATGTTGCGGATCATGTGGTGCAAAAAGGCATTGGCCTCGAAGTCGAAGCGCCAGTAAGGGCCGCGGCGCGTGATGTCGATGCGGTACAAGGTTTTGATCGGGGAGTGGGCCTGGCACTGCGCGGCGCGAAAGGCACTGAAGTCGTGCTCGCCCAGCAGATGTTGCGCGGCCTGCTGCATCGGCTCCAGCGCCAGCGGCCGAAACACCCACCCCACGCGCCCGGCTTCCACACTGGGGCGCACCGGTGACTCCAGCAGCACGTAGGCGTAGCGCCGCGCACGCGCGCTGTTGCGGGCATGGAAGGTGGACGGCACGGCGCGCGCCCACTGCACCGCGATGTCGCACGGCAGGTAGCGGTTGACGCCCCGTACCCAGGAAAACAGCTCGCGCGCCACCGGCGCGTCGAAATGCACCACCTGGTTGAGTCCGTGCACGCCGGCGTCGGTGCGGCCCGCGCACACCGTGGCGATGGCTGGCACGGCGGCAAAGGTGGCCAGCGCACGCTCCAGGTGGTCCTGCACGGTGGCCCCGCTGGGCTGGCTTTGCCAGCCTTGGTAAGCCGTGCCCAGGTAGCTGATCCCCAGCGCGATGCGTGCCGTCATGCCACAGTGGCGTCAGCCCAGCTGCGCCAAAAAGGCCTGGGCACGCTCGCGCAGCTCGCCCTGCGCTTCGGCCAGCACCTCTTCGGCCAGGATGCGCGCGCCGTCGACGTCGCCGATGGCTTCGAATTCACGCGCCAACGACAGCTTGGTTTCCAGCGGATCCTGGTCGGTCGGGGGCTCGGCGCTGGCGTTGCCATCCTGGCCGGGTGTCTCGGGCGGCGCTTGCGCCGGCAGCTCGGGCAGCGGCGCGGCTTCGGTGCTTTCGTCCACCGGCAGGTCCAGCGACAGCTCCGCCACCTCCGGCGGCAGCGTGGCGGGCGCGGGAGGGGTTTGCGCCGGGGCCGCTGCCGCGGGCTCCAGGTCGATGTCGAAGTCCAGCCCAAGGTCGTCGTCGGCCGCTGCGGGGGCGGGCGGCGCCGCGGGCGGGCTGGTTTCGGTGTCGGCGGGCGGCGCGGGGGACGTGGCCGTGGCGGGGGCACCGTCATCGGCGCTCAGCGTGCTGTCCAGCGCCACGTCGATGTCGAGCGCCGAGTCGCCGGCCTGCGCCGTGGCATCGACCGTGTCCAGCGCCAGGTCCAGCGTCGGCAATTCGTCCTCAGCAGCGGCCGGCGTGGTCGTGGCGGTGTCGGCGGCGCCCGCCCCTGGCCCATAGAGTGGGTTGTCGGGGTCGAGGGCGCGCCCCTGCTCACACACCTGCGCCCAGGTGGTGGCGTCGGCCAGCGGCTGCAGCGCACGTGCTTCGGCCTCGAAGCCGGCTGTGTCGTGGCGCTGGGCCAGGATGTGCAGCAGCTTGAGTCGCGCGTCGAGCCACTGCGGATCGGCCTGCAGCGCCTCCCGCAACAGGTCCTCGGCCTGGGCGTCGCGGCCGTAGGAAAGGTACACGTCCGCTTCGGCCACCGGATCGACCGGGCTATCGGTGTCGAGCGCGTCGGCCGGTGCCGCGGTGTCGGCGTCGGCAGGCTCTGCCTCGACCGCCGCGACGCTGGCCGCTGCAGCTCCAGCTGTATCGTCGTCGGCCGCGGCGCTGCGGCGGCGCTGGCGCCAGCGCAGCGCGGCCAAAGCACCCAGCAGCAACACCACCGCGCCGGCGCCCGGCAGCGTCCAGGGGTGCTGCAGCACCGCCTGCACCGGTCCCTCCTGCGGGGCCGCTGAGGGGGCCACCGGCGCCGGCACGGCCGGCGTGGCGGGCGGCGGTGGGGGCGGCGCTGCCGGCGCGGCCGCTGGGGCGGGCGCTGGGGAGGGTTCGTTGGCTGCAGGCGCCGCCGGTGGCGCCTCGGTGGCCGGTGCGGCCGGCGGTTCGGCGCCGGCGGGCGGGGTGGCCTGTGCCTGTTGGCGCAGTTGCTCCAGGTCACGCAGGTTGCGTTCCAGCTCGGCGGCGCGCTGCTGTTGTTCGGCCTGCTGGCGTTCGGCCGCCACGCGGGCCGCGGCGTCGTCGGTGCCGGGTTTGCTCAGGGTGAGCTTGTCCGCCGTGTTGGCCTGCGGCTTGGTGTCAGCCACGGCGGCTTCGACGCTGCCCTGGGCCTGCTGGCTGGGGGCGTCGCTGCGCTGGGCGGGGGCGGCGGCCGCCAGGCGTCGCCGGTAGGCGTCGAAATCGCGCGTTTGGGCGGCCACCAGCCGACGCGCTTCGCCGGCGTCGACGCCGCGTGCGGCCTCGGCGTCGGGCAGGTCGAGCACCGCGCCGGCTTTCAGCAGGTGCACGTTGCCATGGATGAAGGCCTGCGGGTTGGCGCGCAGCATGGCCACCAGCATTTGCTCCAGCGTCACGTCGGCCGGCCGCTGCGCTTGCGCGATGCGTCCGGCGGTGTCGCCGCGCCTAACCGTGATGCGCCGCCCGGCCGGCGCCGTCGTCGCCGGGGACCGTGGCGAGGGCACCGTGGTGCTGCGCACCGGCGCGGGGGCCGGTGACGGCGCGGCGGCGGGTGCAGGGGCCGCCGCGGCCGGCTGCTCCGGCGCGGCCGGCGGTGTGCCCACCATCGGCACCACGGGCGCGGGGGGGCGCAGGTTCGGCGGGTCGAACAACAACGTGTACCCGCGCAGCAGTTCGCCCCCGGCCCAGCGGGCTACGATGACCAGGTCCAAAAAAGGTTCGGTGATCGGCCGGTCGCTGCGCACCAGCACCACCGCGCGGCCATCCGGCCGCCGCTGCAGTTCCAGTTGGATGTCGCGCAGCCAGGGGGTCCACTCCAGGCTGGCGGAGCGGTAGCGTTCCGGCCCGGCGATGTCCAGCGCGAGGGTGGCGGCTTCCTCGTCGGTGATGGCCGGGATGTCGATTTCGGCGCGCAGCGGCTCGCCCAGCGGCGACTGCACGCTGACGCGCCCCAACGCCAGCGCCCAGGCGTTGCTGGCCACGCCCAGGCTCAGGGCTGCCGCGAGCGCGACATGACGCCAGCTACGCGCGGGCGGCGTCGTCGGAGGGTGACGTTCGGGCATGGACACGGGCGCTCCTCGGCAGGAATGGCCGCACCGGCGCACGGTGCGTGCACGATGCCACCATCATAGTACCGCAGGGGACCAAGGTGCGCGTGTCGTCACGCCCCTGCATGCACCACGGCGCCCCTGCACGGCGCCGGTGTTGCCGTGGCACAACGCCGGTTGGCGACGCGGGCGACGTCAGGCCCCCAGCAGGATGCGCAGCATGCGGCGCAGCGGCTCGGCCGCACCCCACAGCAGCTGGTCGCCAATGACGAACGCGGACAGGTACTGCGGCCCCATGTTGAGCTTGCGCACGCGGCCCACGCCCACCTGCAGCGTGCCGGTGATCGACGCCGGGGTGAGCTCGCGCACGGTGATCGCGCGCTCATTCGGCACCCACTTGACCCACGGGTTGCCGCTCTGGATGATGGCCTCGACCTCCGGCAGTGGCGCATCGCGCGTGAGCTTGACGGTCAGTGCCAAGCTATGGCAGCGCATGGCGCCGATGCGCACGCACAGGCCATCGACCGGGATGGTCTGCGTGGTGCCAAGGATTTTGTTGACCTCGGCTTGGCCTTTCCATTCTTCCTTGGACTGGCCGTTGGGCAGTTGCACGTCGATCCAGGGGATCAGGCTGCCGGCCAGCGGCGCACCGAAAAACTCGGTCGGCACGTCCTCGCGGATGGCCTTGGCCACCTTGCGGTCGATCTCCAGAATCGCCGAAGCGGGGTCGGCCAGCTCGTCGGCCACCGCGGCGTGGATGACACCCATGCCCTTGAGCAGCTCGCGCATGTTGTTGGCGCCGGCGCCGCTGGCGGCCTGGTAGGTCATCGAGCTGACCCACTCGACCAGGTTTTCGCGGAACAGCCCACCCAGGCCCATCAACAGGATCGAGTTGGTGCAGTTGCCACCAATCCAGTTGTTGCCGCCAGCGGCCAGGGCCTTGCGGATCACGTGTTCGTTGACCGGATCGAGCACGATGACCGCGTCGGGCTCCATGCGCAGGGCGCTGGCGGCGTCGATCCAGTGCCCTTGCCAGCCGGCGGCGCGCAGCTTGGGGAACACCTCTTTCGTGTAGTCGCCGCCCTGGCAGGTGATGATGATGTCGCACTGCGCCAGCGCCTGGATGTCGTGCGCGTCGCGCAGCGTGCGGTGCGTCTTGGCTTGCGCCGGCGCGGGGCCGCCGGCGTTGGAGGTGGAGAAAAACACCGGCTCGATCAGGTCGAAGTCGCCCTCGGCCTGCATGCGGTCCATCAGGACCGAGCCGACCATGCCGCGCCAGCCGACCAGGCCGACCAGGTTGCCAACGTTGTTCATCGCGTGTGCCCTTTCAGTCGAAGAGGTGGAGAAGCCCCTGGCTGCTGCCCGGCTCGTCTGGCCGGGGTGGGCGCACGACGAACCAGGCTGGTGTCAGCCGGTAATCGTGGTCGTGGTTTTGATGGTGGCGCGCGCAGCCACCGCCGTGCGCACGGCGGTGCGTCCAGCCGGTTTCAGCAGGGAAAGCGCCATCGTCATCATCGTTTCATTGTAGCGCAGCCTGGCTGACCGCAGGCTGACCGCGCCGCCATCACCCCAGCGCCCGGACCACCGCGTCGCCCATCTGCGCCGTGCCCACCACGGTGCAGCCGGGGCTGGCGATGTCGGCGGTGCGCAGACCTTGCGCCAGCACGCGCTGCACGGCGGCCTCGATGCGGTCGGCCGCTTCGGGCTGCTTGAGCGAGTAGCGCAGCATCATCGCCGCCGACAGGATGGTGGCCAGCGGGTTGGCCACGCCCTTGCCGGCGATGTCGGGCGCGCTGCCGTGGCTGGGCTCGTACAGCCCCTGGCCGCGCTCGTTGAGACTGGCCGACGGCAGCATACCGATCGAGCCGGTCAGCATCGCCGCCTCGTCCGACAGGATGTCGCCAAACATGTTGCCGGTGACGATGACGTCGAACTTCTTGGGCGCCTTGACCAGCTGCATCGCGGCGTTGTCCACGTACATGTGGTCGAGCTCGACGTCGGGGTAGTCGCGGTGCACCTCGGTGACGACGTCCTTCCAGAGCTGGAAGGTTTCCAGCACGTTGGCCTTGTCGACACTGGTGACTTTGCGGTTGCGTTGCCGCGCGGCCTCGAACGCCACGCGCGCGATGCGCTCGATTTCGGGCCGGCTGTAGCGCATCGTGTCGAACGCCTCTTCGGCACCGGCAAACGGGCCGTCCGGCGCGGCCCGTCGCCCGCGTGGCTGGCCAAAGTAGATGTCGCCGGTGAGCTCGCGGATGATCAGGATGTCCAACCCCGCCACCAGCTCCGGCTTCAGGCTGGAGGCGTGCGTCAGCTGCTCGTAGCACAGGGCCGGGCGAAAGTTGGCGAACAGCCCGAGCTGCTTGCGCAACCCCAAGATGGCCTGCTCCGGCCGCAGCGGCCGCGGCAGCGTGTCGTACTTCCAGTCGCCCACGGCGCCAAACAGCACCGCGTCGGCCTGCTGGGCCAGCGCCAGTGTCGCATCGGGCAGGGGATGACCGGCGGCCTCGTAAGCGGCGCCGCCCACCGGGGCGGTTTCCATCTCCAGCGGCAGGGCGAGCGCGCGCAGGACTTTGACGGCCTCGGCGACGATTTCGGGGCCGATGCCGTCACCGGGCAGGATGGCGATTTTCATGGCGTGTGGGCAACTACAGTATCGACAACGGGCGGCGCCGTGGCCGCCCAGCGGGTTGGAGGGCGCCGCGCCGATCGGTTAGCCGGCCCAGGTGCGCGCCAGCCATGGGAAGCGGGCCAGCCGCTCGGCTTCGAAGGCGCGAATTTTGTCCGCGTGGCGCAGCGTCAGGCCGATGTCGTCCAAGCCGTTGAGCAGGCAATATTTGCGAAACGGCTGCACCTCGAAGCCGATTTCGGTGCCATCGGGCTTGACCACCACCTGGCGCTGCAGGTCGATGGTCAACTCGTAGCCCGGTAACGCCGCCACCTCGTGGAACAGCTGGTCCACCGTGGTGTCAGGCAAGGTGATCGGCAGCAGGCCGTTTTTGAAGCAGTTATTGAAAAAGATGTCGGCAAAGCTCGGCGCGATCAGCGCCCGAAAGCCGTACTGCTGAATCGCCCACGGCGCGTGCTCGCGGCTGGAGCCGCAGCCAAAATTTTGGCGCGCCAGCAGGATCGAGGCACCCTGGTAGCGCGGCTGGTTCAGCACGAAGTCCGGGTTGGGCTGGCGTGTCGCCGGGTCTTTGCCCGGCCAGCCCGGGTCGAGGTAGCGCCACTCGTCGAACAGGTGCGGCCCGAAGCCGCTTTTGTGGATCGACTTCAGAAATTGCTTGGGGATGATGGCGTCGGTGTCGACGTTTTCACGGTCGATCGGCGCGACGATCCCGCGGTGGATGGTGAAGCGTTCCATTTATTTTTTGGCCGCGTCTTGCAGGACCTGGCCACCTTTTTGAATGTCTTTGCCCAAACCTTGGACGGTGTTGCAGCCCGCCAGCCACAGGCCGGCGCAGGCCAGCAGGGTCACGATCAGCCGTTGCATCTGCATTCCCCTCGTGTCTGGATGCCTTACGCGAACTGGCGGACATCGACAAAATGGCCGTGGATGGCAGCCGCGACGGCCATGGCCGGGCTGACCAGGTGGGTGCGTCCGCCGGCACCCTGACGGCCCTCGAAGTTGCGGTTGCTGGTGCTGGCGCAGCGCTCGCCCGGCTCGAGCCGGTCGGCGTTCATCGCCAGGCACATCGAACAGCCGGGCTCGCGCCACTCGAAGCCCGCGGCACGGAAGATCTCGTGCAGGCCTTCGCGCTCGGCTTGCGCCTTGACCTGGCCGGAGCCGGGCACCACCAGCGCTTGGCGCACGTTGCGCGCCACCTTGCGGCCAAGTTTTTGCACCACGGCGGCGGCCTCGCGCAGGTCGTCGATGCGGCTGTTGGTGCACGAGCCGATGAACACCTTGTCCACCGTGATGTCGGTGATCGGTTTGCCCGGCGTCAGGCCCATGTACTGCAGCGCCCGCTCCATCGCGGCGCGCTTGACGGGGTCGCGCTCGCGTTCGGGGTCGGGCACGCGCTCGGTTACCGGCAGCACCATCTCTGGCGAGGTGCCCCAGGTCACCTGGGGCAGGATCTGCCGCGCGTCGAGCTCCACCACCGCGTCCCAGTGCGCGTCGGGGTCGGAGTGCAGCGTGCGCCAGTACGCCACCGCCTGCTCCCACTCGGCGCCGCTGGGCGCCAGCGGCCGGCCGCGCACGTACTCGATGGTCTTGTCGTCCACCGCCACCAAGCCGGCGCGCGCGCCGGCTTCGATGGCCATGTTGCACACCGTCATGCGGCCTTCCATGCTCAGCGCGCGGATGGCGCTGCCCGCGAACTCGATCGTGTAGCCGGTGCCGCCCGCGGTGCCGATCTTGCCGATGATGGCCAGCACGATGTCTTTGGCCGAGCAGCCGCGCGGCAGCTCACCCTCGACGCGGATGAGCATATTCTTGGCCTTCTTCGCCAGCAGCGTTTGGGTGGCCAGCACGTGCTCGACTTCGCTGGTGCCGATGCCGTGCGCCAGCGCCCCGAACGCGCCGTGCGTGCTGGTGTGGCTGTCGCCGCACACCACGGTCATGCCCGGCAGCGTGGCGCCGTTTTCCGGGCCGATGACGTGCACGATCCCCTGGCGCGGGCTGAGGAACGGGAAATACGCCGCGGCGCCAAAGGCGCGGATGTTGGCGTCCAGCGTGACGATCTGCTCTTTGCTGATCGGGTCGGCAATGCCGTCGTAGCCCAGCTCCCAACCGGTGGTGGGGGTGTTGTGGTCGGCGGTGGCGACGATGGAGCTGACGCGCCACGGCTTGCGTCCCGCCAGCCGTAGGCCTTCGAACGCCTGCGGGCTGGTGACTTCGTGTACCAGGTGGCGGTCGATGTAGAGGATGGCG
This sequence comes from Tepidimonas aquatica, assembly GCF_007556585.1. Classification (GTDB taxonomy): domain Bacteria; phylum Pseudomonadota; class Gammaproteobacteria; order Burkholderiales; family Burkholderiaceae_C; genus Tepidimonas; species Tepidimonas aquatica. The sequence continues at coordinate 44,213 of NZ_VJNA01000017.1, forward strand.
GTGCCGTCCTCTTCGGTGTGAACGACGTGTTCGTCCCAGATCTTGTCGTACAGCGTGCGGCCCATGGTGGTTGGCGTGTGCAGGGTGAGGCCTGTGGCGGCATAAAAACGACCTACGATTGTAGGCCGTGGCGTCGATCGATGCCCACAAGGCGGCGGCCGCAAGCCGGGTGCGGCCGTGGGGCATCAGCGCTGCTCGATCGGCTGGACGTCGCGTCGCGCCGCGCCGGTGAACAACTGGCGCGGGCGGCCGATCTTGTACTCGGGGTCGGCCAGCATTTCGTTGAGCTGAGCGATCCAGCCCACGGTGCGCGCCAACGCGAAGATGCCGGTGAACAGGCTGACCGGGATGCCGATGGCGCGCTGCACGATGCCGGAGTAAAAGTCGACGTTGGGGTACAGCTTGCGCTGCACGAAGTAGTCGTCCTCCAGCGCGATTTGCTCCAGCTTGCGCGCCAGCGCAAACAGCGGGTCGTTGTCCAGACCCAGCTCGCCCAACACCTCGTGGCAGGTCTCCTGCATCAGTTTGGCGCGCGGGTCGTAGTTTTTGTAAACGCGGTGGCCAAAGCCCATCAAGCGCACGCCCGAGGACTTGTCCTTGACCTTGGCGATGAACTCGCCGATCTTGGCCACGCCGCCCATGGCCTGGATTTCTTCCAGCATGTTGAGGCACGCCTCGTTGGCGCCGCCGTGGGCCGGGCCCCACAGGCAGGCCACGCCGGCGGCGATCGCCGCAAACGGGTTGGTGCCGGAGCTGCCGCACAGACGCACGGTGGAGGTGGAAGCGTTTTGTTCGTGGTCCGCGTGCAGGATGAAGATGCGGTCCATCGCACGCTCCAGCACCGGGTTGACGGTGTAGTCCTCGCACGGCGTGGCGAACATCATGCGCAGGAAGTTGCCCGCGTAGCTGAGGTCGTTGCGCGGGTAGATGTAGGGCTGGCCAATGCCGTACTTGTACGCCATCGCCACCAGCGTGGGCATCTTGGCGATCAGGCGGATGGCGGCGATTTCGCGGTGCTCGGGGTTGTTGATGTCGGTGCTGTCGTGGTAGAAGGCCGACATCGCGCCCACCAGGCCGGTCAGCACCGCCATCGGGTGCGCGTCACGGCGGAACCCGCGCAGGAAAAACTGCATCTGCTCGTGCACCATCGTGTGCTTGGTCACACGCTCGGTGAACTCGGCTTTTTGCTGCGCGTTGGGCAGCTCACCGTACAGCAGCAGGTAGCAGGTTTCCATGTAGTCGCACTGCGTGGCCAGCTGCTCGATCGGGTAGCCGCGGTAGAGCAGCTCGCCCTTGTCGCCGTCGATGTAGGTGATGGCCGACTGGCACGACGCCGTGGACAGAAAGCCCGGGTCGTAGGTGAACATGCCGGTTTGGGCGTACAGCTTGCGGATGTCGATGACGTCCGGCCCCATCGTGCCGGAGTAGATCGGCAGCTCGACGCTGGGCGCGCCGTTCGAGAACGACAGGGTGGCCTTGTGGGCTTGCAGTTTCATGGGGAGTCCTTGCTCGTCGTGGCGGTGGGTGGGTTGTCGTGGGGATTGGGAGTGCGCAGCAACGCCAGCACCTCGAGCACCTCGGGCGTGGCCAGAGCGCCTTCGGGCTCGCGGCGGCGCAGCAGCAGGTCCAGCAAGTCGTTGTCGGCCAGGTCCATCAGCGCCGCCAGGCCGCGCGCCTGCCGCACCGTCAGGGTGTCGCCGTGGCGCGCGAAAAAGCGCTCGATGAACAGGTCGTTTTCCAGCAGGCCGCGGCGACAGCGCCAGCGCAGACGCGCCAGCTCGCGCTCATCCAGCGGCGTGCGGTCGTCCATGGCCCCAGGCTCCGGCAAGGTCTCAAACGGCGCGGCGCACCATCAGCTCCTTGATCTTGCCGATGGCCTTGGTCGGGTTGAGGCTCTTGGGGCACACGTCCACGCAGTTCATGATGGTGTGGCAACGGAACAGGCGGTACGGGTCTTCCAGGTTGTCCAGCCGCTCGGCGGTGGCCTGGTCGCGGCTGTCGGCGATGAAGCGGTACGCCTGCAGCAGGCCCGCCGGGCCGACGAACTTGTCCGGGTTCCACCAGAAGCTCGGGCAGCTGGTCGAGCAGCTCGCGCACAGGATGCACTCGTACAGGCCGTTGAGCTCCTCGCGCTCCTCGGGCGACTGCAGCCGCTCTTTTTCCGGCGGTGGCGTGTCGTTGATCAGGTACGGCTTGATCGAGTGGTACTGCTTGAAAAACAGCGTCATGTCCACGATCAGGTCGCGGATCACCGGCAGCCCCGGCAGCGGCTTGAGCACGATGGTGTCGGGCAGCGTGCGCAGGTTGGTCAGGCACGCCAAGCCGTTTTTGCCGTTGATGTTCATCGCGTCGGAGCCGCACACGCCCTCGCGGCAGGAACGCCGGAACGACAGCGTGGGATCGATCTCCTTGAGCTTGACCAAGGCGTCCAGCAGCATGCGCTCGGTGGTCAGCTCCACCTGCAGCGTCTGCATGTAAGGCTTGGCGTCCTTGTCCGGATCGTAGCGGTAGATTTTGAATGTGCGTGTGGCCATGTCGGTGGTCTCCGGCGTAGGGACGGCGGCGTCAGAACGTGCGCACCTTGGGCGGGATGGACGCCACGGTCAGCGGCTTGAGGTTGACCGGCTTGTACGCCAGGCGGTTGCCGTCGCTGAACCACAGCGTGTGCTTCATCCACTCCTTGTCGTTGCGGCCCAGCGGGCACTCGGGGTCGTCGGCCGGGCGCTCGTAGTCCTTGACGGTGTGGGCGCCGCGGCACTCCTTGCGCGCGGCGGCCGAGGTCATCGTCGCCTGCGCCACCTCGATCAGGTTTTCCACCTCCAGCGCCTCGATGCGCGCGGTGTTGAACACCTTGGAGGTGTCTTTCAGGCCGATGTGCGCGACGCGCTCGCGGATGGCGTTGATCTTGCGCACGCCTTCGTCCATGCTCGCCTGCGTGCGGAACACGCCCGCGTGCTGCTGCATCGTGGCGCGGATGTCGTTGGCGACGTTTTGCGCGTATTCGCCGTCACGGCAGCTTTCCAGCCGCGCCAGGCGGGCCAACGTGCGGTCGGCGGCGTCCTTCGGCAGCGGCTTGTGCTCGCGGCCACGGTCCAGGTTGGCCACGATGTGGTTGCCCGCGGCGCGACCAAACACCAGCAGGTCCAGCAGCGAGTTGGTGCCGAGCCGGTTGGCGCCGTGCACGCTGACGCACGAGCACTCGCCCACCGCGTACAGGCCGTTGACAATCTTCTGGCCGCCCTGGCCGTCCGGCACCACCACCTGGCCGTTGATGTTGGTGGGAATGCCGCCCATCTGGTAGTGGATCGTCGGCACCACGGGGATGGGCTCTTTGGTGATGTCGACGTTGGCGAAGTTGATGCCGATTTCGTACACCGAGGGCAGCCGCTTGTGGATGGTCTCGGGGCCCAGGTGGTCGAGCTTGAGCAGGATGTAGTCCTTGTTGGGACCGCAGCCGCGCCCTTCCTTGATCTCCTGGTCCATGCAGCGGCTGACAAAGTCGCGCGGTGCCAGGTCTTTCAGCGTCGGGGCGTAGCGCTCCATGAAGCGCTCGCCATTGGCGTTGAGCAGGATCGCGCCTTCGCCACGGCAGCCTTCGGTCAGCAGCACGCCGGCGCCAGCCACGCCGGTCGGGTGGAACTGCCAAAACTCCATGTCCTGCAGCGGGATGCCGGCGCGCGCCGCCATGCCCAGGCCATCGCCCGTGTTGATGAAGGCGTTGGTGCTGGCGGCGTAGATACGTCCGGCGCCGCCGGTGGCCAGCAGCGTGGCCTTGGCTTCCAGGATGTAGATGTCGCCGGTTTCCATCTCCAGCGCGGTCACGCCCACCACATCGCCATCGGCGTCACGGATCAGGTCCAGCGCCATCCACTCGACGAAAAACGTGGTGCGCGCAGCGACGTTTTGCTGGTACAGCGTGTGCAGCATCGCGTGGCCGGTGCGGTCGGCGGCGGCGCAGGCGCGCTGCACGGGCTTTTCGCCGTAGTTGGCGGTGTGGCCGCCAAAGGGGCGCTGGTAAATGGTGCCGTCCGGGTTGCGGTCGAACGGCATGCCCATGTGCTCCAGCTCGTACACCACTTTGGGCGCTTCGCGGCACATGAACTCGATGGCGTCCTGGTCACCGAGCCAGTCCGAACCCTTGACGGTGTCGTAGAAGTGGTAGTGCCAGTTGTCCTCGGACATGTTGCCCAGGCTGGCGCCGATGCCGCCTTGGGCCGCGACGGTGTGGCTGCGGGTGGGGAAAACCTTGGACAGCACCGCGACGTTGAGGCCGGCGCGCGCCAGCTGCAGCGAGGCGCGCATGCCCGAGCCGCCCGCGCCGACGATGACGACGTCGAAGCGACGACGGGGAAGGTTGGTGGTGACGACGGTCATGGCTTACAGCCTCCACAGCACTTGAAACGCCCAGCCCGTGCAACCGACCAGCCAGACGAGGGTGAACACATGCAGGGCCAGACGCAGCCCCACGGGCTTGATGTAATCCATCCAGATGTCGCGCACGCCGACCCAGGCGTGCCACGCCAGCGCGACGACCACCGCGAAGGTGAGGAATTTCATCCACGGCGCGGCGAAGATGCCGGCCCAGCCCTCGTAGCCCAGCGGCCCAGCGTGGACGACGACCTGCGCCAGCAGCACCAGCGTGAAGAGCGCCATCAGCACCGCCGTGATGCGTTGCACCAGCCAGTCGCGCAAACCGTAGTGCGCGCCGGTGACGACGCGCTTGGAGCCGTAGTTGACTGCCATTTGTCGTTACTCCGTCAGGGTGATCAGTACAGGCCGAACAGCTTGGCGCCCAGCAACGCGGTCAGCGCCAGGCTGACCACCAGCGTGGCGATGGCCGACGAGCGGCCAAACGCCTTGTCCACCTTGTGCGTGGCGTCCATGATCAGGTGACGCACGCCGGCGCAGAAGTGGTGCAGGTACGCCCAGATCAGCGCCAGCACCACCAGTTTGAGGAACCAACCGGGTACGAAACCAACGCCCGCGTCAAAAGCGGCGGTGAACGCACCGTACGACAGCTCCGACGACAGCGAGGCGTCCATCATCCACACCACGAACGGCAACAGCAGGAACATCAGCCCGCCGCTGGCGCGGTGCAGGATGGACACCCAGCCGGCCACCGGCAGCCGGTAGGTGGTGAGGTCTTTGAAGGCGTTGATGTTGCGAAACTCGGGCCGCGCAGGTCGCATGGGCGTCATGGGGGTTCTCCTGGGGTGGGGCCGCGCTCGCTGCCGTCAGCGCGCGACGCGCGGGCCGCGATCGTCGGTCAGTTCACTGACGGGAAACTGTCGGATTCTATTGCAATGCAACATGGCTGCAGTGCCTCAACTGAGTTCGTTGCGGTAGTGGTGCCGGTCGGTGCGGTACAGGCCGCGGCGCAGCTCCATCGGCACACCGTTGTAGGTGTAGGCGAGCCGCTCGACGCTGAGCAGCGGCGTGCCAGCCGGCACCGCCAGCCGCGTGGCGGCCGCCGGGCTGGCCGCCACGGCCTTGAGGCGCTCTTCGGCGCGCACCATGCGCACGCCAAATTCGCTCTCGAACAGCGCGTACATGGGGCCGGCGTAGGCGGTCAGCGTGTCCATCGTCAGCCCGCGAAAGGCCTGCCCAGGCAGCCACAGGTCTTCCAAAATCGTGGGCACGCCCCCCAAGCCCAGCACACGCGTGACCTGCACGACGGTTTCGCCGGCGCGCAGTTGCAACGCGGCGGCGACGTCGGCGCTGGCGCGCACGCGGCGGCAGGCCAGGATGTCGCGCGTGGCGGGGCCTTCGCTGGCGCGGTCGCCGTGGTCGGGGTGCAGGCGCAAAAAGCGGTACTGCACGTGCTGCTCGGCGTGGGTGGCGACGAACGTACCCTTGCCCTGCCGGCGCACCAGCAGGTTGTCGGCGGCCAGTTCGTCGATGGCCTTGCGCACCGTGCCCTGGCTGACCTTGTAGCGCGCCGCCAGCTCCTGTTCGCTCGGGATCAGGTCCCCCGGACGCCACTCGCCGGCTTGCAGGCTTTGCAGGATCAGCGCCTTGATTTGCTGGTACAGCGGGCTGAACGCGGGCGCGCCCACACCGCCACTGCCGGCGGGGGCATCGGCCGAGGCGCTGGGCACGCGCCGTGCGGGTGGACGTTCGATCGTCATGGTTAGCGGGACGGGCGCCAGGGGCGGAGCCCGTGTTGTTCAGGCGCAATCATATCTTATATAAGACATAAGACAAATTGACGCCTAGGGTTTACCAAGGTACACTCGGGGCCGTTGTACCCCACCTGTAACTGGAGAACCCCATGAGCAAAAAGCCTGTGCGCGTCGCCGTCACCGGTGCCGCTGGCCAGATCGGTTACGCGCTGCTGTTTCGCATCGCTTCGGGTGAGATGCTGGGCAAGGACCAGCCGGTGATCCTGCAGTTGCTGGAAATCCCCGATGAGAAGGCGCAAAAAGCCCTCAAGGGCGTGATGATGGAGCTGGAGGACTGCGCGTTCCCGTTGCTGGCCGGCATGGAAGCGCACAGCGACCCGATGACCGCGTTCAAGGACACCGACTACGCGCTGCTGGTGGGCGCGCGTCCGCGCGGCCCGGGCATGGAGCGCAAGGACCTGCTGTCGGCCAACGCGCAGATCTTCACCGCGCAGGGCAAGGCGCTCAACGCGGTGGCGTCGCGCAACGTCAAGGTGCTGGTGGTGGGCAACCCGGCCAACACCAACGCCTACATCGCGATGAAGTCGGCGCCTGACCTGCCGGCCAAGAACTTTACCGCCATGCTGCGGCTGGACCACAACCGGGCGCTGTCGCAAATCGCCGCCAAGACCGGCAAGCCGGTCTCCAGCATCGAAAAGCTGTGCGTGTGGGGCAACCACTCGCCCACCATGTACGCCGACTACCGCTTCGCCACCATCGAGGGCCAGTCGGTCAAGGCCATGATCAACGACGAAGACTGGTACCGCAACGTCTTCCTGCCCACGGTGGCTAAGCGCGGCGCGGCCATCATCGAGGCGCGGGGCCTGAGCTCGGCGGCGTCGGCGGCCAACGCCGCCATCGACCACATGCGTGACTGGGCCCTGGGCACCCAAGGCAAGTGGGTCACGATGGGCATCCCGTCGCAGGGCTGGTACGGCATCCCGAAGGACGTGATGTTTGGCTTCCCCGTCACCTGCGAGGGCGGCGAGTACGCCGTCGTCGAAGGTTTGCCGATCGACGAGTTCAGCCAGCAGTGCTTGAACAAAACGCTGGCCGAGCTGGAAGAAGAGCGCGCCGCCGTCGCGCACCTGCTCTGATGCCGGGGCCACGCCGATGACCACCGCCGCGGCGCCGCTGCATCCCGCCCACGTGCTGCTGGGCGCGTCGGCGGGTGCGGTCGCGCTGCCGGTGTGCGACCACTACGCCGGGGTCGAGGCGCGCATGCGCAAAAGCCTCGCGCTGCAGGCCGAGTGGGCGCAGCGCGACGGCGTGTGCGTCTTCGACGTCACGCTGGACTGCGAAGACGGCGCCCCGGTGGGGGGCGAGGCCGAGCACGCCGCGCTGGTGGTGGAGCTGGTGCGTGGGCTGGACTGGACCGCACCGGTGCCGCCGCGCGTGGGCGTGCGCGTGCACCCGGTGGACCACCCGGCCTTCGAAGCCGACGTGGCCACGATCGTCGGGGCGGTGGGCGCGCGCCTGACGCACCTGATGATCCCCAAGGTGGAGTCGGTGGCCGACGTCGAGCGTGCCGCCGCGGCGGTGGCCGCAGCCGGCGCCCCGGAGCTGCCGCTGCACACGCTGATCGAGTCGCCGCTGGCGGTGCATCGGGCGTTTGACATCGCCGCGCACCCGCGCGTGGCCTCGCTCAGCTTTGGGCTGATGGATTTTGTCTCGGCGCACGGTGGGGCCATCCCGGCTGAGGCCATGACGCTGCAGGGCCAATTCAGCCACCCGCTGGTGCGCCGCGCCAAGCTGGACATCGCCAGTGCCGCGCACGCGCACGGCAAGGTGCCGTCGCACTGCGTGGTGACCGAGTTTCGCGACCGCGCCGCGGTGGCCGCCGCCGCGCAGCGCGCCGCGCGCGAGTTTGGCTACACGCGCATGTGGAGCATCCACCCCGACCAGATCGAGCCGATCGTCACGGCGCTGCGCCCGCCGCTGGACGAGGTGCAGCGCGCCGCCGAGATCATCGAGCGCGCCGCCGCTGCGCAGTGGGCGCCGATCGCCTACCAGGGTCATTTGCACGACCGGGCTTCGTTCCGCTATTTTTGGCAGGTGCTGCAACGCGCGCACGCCACCGGCGTGGCATTGCCGCAGCCGGTGCGCGGCCTGCTTTCCTAATGCTTTTCCTGACTGGAGCACGACCATGCTGCAAGCCTACCGTCAACATGTGGCCGAGCGCGCCGCGCTGGGCATCCCGCCGCTGCCGCTGACCGCGCAGCAAACCGCCGAGCTGATCGAGCTGATCAAAAACCCGCCCGCCGGCGAAGACCCGCAGTTCCTGCTGGAGCTGCTGACCTACCGCGTGCCGCCGGGGGTGGACGACGCCGCCAAGGTCAAGGCCAGCTTCCTGGCCGCCGTGGCGCACGGCGACATCCAAGTGGGCCTCATCAGCAAGGCCAAGGCCACGGAGCTGCTGGGCACGATGGTGGGCGGCTACAACGTCAAGCCGCTGATCGACCTGCTGGATGACCCCGAAGTGGCGCCGGTGGCGGCCGAGGGTTTGAAAAAGACCCTGCTGATGTTCGACGCCTTCCATGACGTGGCCGACAAGGTGCAAGCCGGCAACGCGTACGCCAAGGCCGTCATGCAAAGCTGGGCCGATGCCGAGTGGTTCCTGTCGCGCCCCGAAGTGCCGCGCAAGATCACGGTGACGGCGTTCAAGGTCCCCGGCGAGACCAACACCGACGACCTGTCGCCCGCACCGGACGCCTGGAGCCGCCCGGACATCCCGCTGCACGCGCTGGCGATGCTCAAAAACAAGCGCCCCGACGCGCCGTTCGAGCCGGACGAAGACGGTAAACGGGGCCCCATCAGCGTGCTGCAAAAGCTCAAGGAAAAAGGCCACCTCGTCGCCTACGTGGGCGATGTCGTGGGCACCGGCTCCAGCCGCAAGTCCGCCACCAACAGCGTCATCTGGTGGACCGGTGAAGACATCCCCTACGTGCCCAACAAGCGCTTCGGTGGCGTGACGCTGGGCGGCAAGATCGCGCCGATCTTTTTCAACACGCAAGAAGACTCCGGCGCACTGCCCATCGAGGTGGACGTCAGCAAGATCGAGTTCGGTGACGTCATCGACATTTATCCCTACGACGGCAAGATCGAGAAGAACGGCGAAGTCATCGCCACCTTCCAGCTCAAGAGCGAGGTGCTGCTGGACGAGGTGCGCGCGGGTGGCCGCATCAACCTCATCATCGGCCGCGGTCTGACCGGCAAGGCGCGCGAATTTTTGCGTCTGCCGCCGTCGACGGTGTTTCGTCTGCCCAAGGCGCCTGTGGACTCGGGCAAGGGCTACACGCTGGCGCAAAAAATCGTCGGGCGCGCCTGCGGCTTGCCGGAAGGCAAGGGCATCCGCCCGGGCACGTACTGCGAGCCCAAGATGACCACCGTCGGCAGCCAGGACACCACCGGCCCGATGACGCGCGACGAGCTCAAGGACCTGGCCTGCCTGGGCTTCAGCGCCGACCTGGTCTTGCAATCGTTCTGCCACACGGCCGCGTACCCCAAGCCGGTGGACGTGAAGATGCACCGCGAGCTGCCCGCCTTCATCAGCAGCCGCGGCGGCGTCAGCCTGCGCCCGGGCGACGGCGTCATCCACTCGTGGCTCAACCGCATGCTGCTGCCTGACACGGTGGGCACGGGCGGCGACTCGCACACGCGCTTCCCGATTGGTATCAGCTTCCCGGCCGGCTCGGGCCTGGTGGCGTTTGCCGCGGCCACCGGCGTCATGCCGCTGGACATGCCGGAGTCGGTGCTGGTGCGCTTCAAGGGTCAGATGCAGCCGGGCATCACACTGCGCGACCTGGTGCACGCCATCCCCTACTACGCGATCAAGCAGGGGCTGCTGACAGTCGAGAAAAAAGGCAAAAAGAACGTCTTCTCGGGCCGCATCCTCGAAATCGAAGGTTTGCCTGACCTCAAGGTCGAGCAGGCGTTCGAGTTGTCCGACGCCTCGGCCGAGCGCTCGGCGGCCGGTTGCACGATCAAGCTCAACAAGGAACCGATCATCGAGTACCTGCAGAGCAACATCGTGCTGCTGAAGTGGATGATCGCCAACGGCTACCAGGACGCGCGCACGCTGGCGCGCCGCATCAAGGCCATGGAGGCGTGGTTGGCCAACCCGCAGCTGCTCGAGGCCGACCCCGACGCCGAGTACGCCGCGGTCATCGAAATCGATCTCAACGAGATCAAGGAGCCGATCCTGTGCTGCCCCAACGACCCGGACGACGCGCGTCCGCTGTCCGAGGTGGCCGGCACCAAGATCGACGAGGCCTTCATCGGCTCGTGCATGACCAACATCGGCCACTTCCGCGCCGCGGCCAAGCTGCTGCAGGGTCAGCGTGACATTCCGGTGCGCCTGTGGGTGGCGCCGCCGACCAAGATGGACCAAAACGAGCTCATCAAGGAAGGCTACTACGCCACCTTCGGCACCGCCGGCGCGCGCACCGAAATACCCGGCTGTAGCCTGTGCATGGGCAACCAGGCCCAGGTGCGCGAAGGCGCCACCGTTGTGTCCACCAGCACGCGCAACTTCCCCAACCGGCTGGGGCGCAACACCAACGTGTTCCTGGCCTCGGCGGAGCTGGCCGCCATCGCCTCGCGCCTGGGCCGCCTGCCTACGGTCGAGGAGTACATGACGGAAATGGGCGTCATCAACCAAAAGGCCGACGAGGTGTACCGCTACATGAACTTTGACCAGATCGACGAGTACATCGAGACGGCCAAGGATGTGACGGTCTGACGCCCGGCGCTCGCTCCAGCCACTACTAAGGCCCCCTCAAGGGGGCTTTTTTGTTGCGCTGACAGCTCCGCGCTACCCAGACCAGGGGTCCAGCGTCTCGACCGTGCGTAAGTGAGAAATAGGCGACAAGAAGCCCAGTGGCCCCTCGCAAAAGCTGCTCGATCTCATCGAACGTAAAGGGCTGGAGGCGGTTCTCTGAAGTCACCGTGCTCTCCAGCCATCGCGTCGATGGGCACGCGCCAAAAAAGCCCTACAAAACTGGTCCGACGATGACCGGCATTTGTGCCTATCTCATGCAGGTTTGCCGTGACCCGATAACGTTGGACGGCGCACGCGGCCAACGCGGTCGGCTTGGTACCATCGATGCCAGCGCCGCCGCTGGCGCGTACAAGCTGTCACACGGTTTCGGCAGACCAACCTTATGCACCTTGACATCGAAGCCTTCATCACCCGCTGGAGCGCGGCCTCGGGCAGCGAGCGCGCCAACTACCAGCTCTTTCTTACCGAGCTGTGCGAGCTGCTCGACCTGCCGCGCCCCGAGCCTGCCTCGGAGGACACGCGCGACAACGCCTACGTCTTCGAGCGGCGGGTGGAGATTCACCACCCCGACGGCAGCAGCACGCGCGGTTTCATCGACCTCTACCGGCGCGGCTGCTTTGTGCTGGAGGCCAAGCAGACCGGCAAGGAGCTGGATACCGACGGCTGGGACCGCGCCATGCTGCGCGCCCAGGCGCAGGCCGACCAGTACGCCCGCGCCCTGCCCGCGAGCGAGGGCCGTCCGCCGTTCATCGTCGTGGTGGACGTGGGCCGCTCCATCGAGCTGTACGCCGAATTCACCCGCTCAGGCTCCACCTACGTCCCCTATCCCGACCCGGCGCACCACCGCATCCGCCTGCATGATCTGCGCGATCCGGCCATCCGCGAGCGCCTGCGCCTGCTCTGGCTCGACCCGCTCAAGCTCGACCCCAGCCGCGAGGCCGCGCGCGTCACGCGCGCCATTGCCGACCAGCTCGCGCGTCTGGCCAAATCGCTGGAAGCCGCCGGACATGCCCCGCAGCGCGTCGCCCACTTCCTCATGCGCGCCCTGTTCACCATGTTTGCCGAAGACGTGGGCCTGTTGCCGGAGCGGGGCTTCACCAGCCTGCTGGAGAATCTGCAAGACAAACCGGCCACCTTCGCCCCCGCGCTGGAGGCCCTGTGGCAGACCATGAACCACGGCGGCTTCGACCCGCGCCTGTTGGAACGCATCCGCCGCTTCAACGGCGGCCTGTTCGCCGAACCGGACGTCATCCCTTTGGATCGCGACCAGATCGGCCTGCTGCTGCAAGCCTCCCGCGCCGACTGGCGCTTTGTCGAACCGGCCATCTTCGGCACCCTGCTCGAACGCGCCCTTGACCCCAAAGAGCGCCACAAACTCGGCGCCCACTACATCCCGCGCGCCTATGTCGAGCGCCTGGTCATGCCCACCCTCATCGAACCCCTGCGCCGCGAGTGGCAAAACGTGCAGGTCGCCGCCGAGGCCTGGCGCGCGCAAGGCAAACCGGACAAGGCCATCGCCGAGGTGCGCGCCTTTCACCACCAGCTCTGCCACACCCGCGTGCTCGACCCCGCCTGCGGCTCCGGCAACTTCCTGTACGTGGCCCTCGAACACATGAAGCGCCTGGAAGGCGAGGTGCTCAACCTGCTGGCCGATTTGGGCGACACCCAGGGCCTGCTTGAGATGGCCGGCGTCACCGTGGACCCGCATCAGTTTTTGGGGCTGGAGATCAACCCGCGCGCCGCCGCCATTGCCGAGATGGTGCTCTGGATCGGCTACCTGCAATGGCACTACCGCATCCACAAAAACCTCGATGGCCTGCCCGACCCGGTACTGCGCGACTTCCACAACATCCAGCACCGCGACGCCCTGATCGAGCATGACGGCGTGGAGTTTGTCACCGACGAAGCCGGTCGCCCGCTCACCCGCTGGGATGGCACAAGCTACAAACCCAGCCCCGTCACCGGCGAGCTGATCCCCGACGAAACCGCCCGCGTGCCCATCGAGCGCTACCGCAACCCGCGCAAGGCGCAATGGCCGGAGGCCGACTACATCATTGGCAACCCGCCGTTTATCGGCGCTGCCACCATGCGCCGTGCGCTAGGGCCTGTTAACACTACGTGCTAACATACTGCGCATGGAACTTACGCCTGCGCAATTCGCGCGTATCGAGGATTGCCTGCCGCGGCAGCGGGGCAATGTGTCGCTGGACAACCTTCAAGTGCTCA
>NZ_VJNA01000018.1 GCF_007556585.1 Tepidimonas aquatica
AGGGTGCTTGGCGTTGGCGCGCAGGTAGGACCAACGTGCTTCCTTTGGTACCCAAAAAATGTTGTCGGCAAGGTATTCGTCGTGGTCTTCGGCGGCGGCCGGGTCTTCGGCCAGCAGGGCCTGGTGCCTGGCCTCGAAGGCGTCGGAGATGTATTTCAGGAAGATCAGGCCCAGCACGACGTGCTTGTAGTCGCTGGGCTCCATGTTGCCGCGCAGCTTGTCGGCGGCTTTGAACAGTTGCGCTTCGAAGCCGAGGTCGGCCCCCGCGGCCGCCGGGGCGGGTGACGGACGTTTGGGCATCGGTGCAGCTCCCTTCGGGATGGACTGGACGGACAAGCCGACATGCTAGCGCACCCCAGCCGCACCGCCGCAGTGCAAGCAGCCCTCTCTCACGCTCAACCACGACGCGCCAGCAGCGCCCGGGCGGCGCGCGATGCGGTCGCGCGCCCAAGCTGCGCGCTGATCCAAGCCCCCGTGTCGACCAGGGCATCGAGGTCAATGCCGGTGTCGATGCCCATGCCGTGCAGCATGTAGACCACATCTTCGGTGGCCACGTTGCCGGTGGCGCCCTTGGCGTAAGGGCAGCCCCCCAGCCCCGCCACCGAGGCTTGCACGTTCCACACCCCCAGTTGCAGCGCCGCCAGCGTGTTGGCCAGCGCCTGGCCGTAGGTGTCGTGAAAGTGCGCGCTGATGTGGTCGAGGTCGTAGTGGCGCGCGGCGGCCTCGATGGCGCGCTGCACCTTCAGCGGCGTGCCCACGCCGATGGTGTCGGCCACGTCCACCCGCTGCACGCCGATGGACTTCATCAGCCCGGCCAGCATCGCCACCCGCTCGGGCGGCACGTCGCCTTCGTAGGGGCAACCGACGGTGCAGCTCATGGCCCCGCGCACGGCGATGCCGGCCTGCAACGCGGCCTCAACCACCGGCGCAAAGCGCTCGATGCTCTGCGCGATGCTGCAGTTGATGTTGCGCTGGCTGAAAGCTTCGCTGGCCGCGCCAAAGACGACGATTTCGTCGGGCCGGTCGGCCAGCGCGGCCTCGAAGCCTTTGAGGTTGGGGGTCAGCACCGCGTAGCGCACACCGGGGCGGCGCTGCAAGCCGGCCATCACCTCGTGGTTGTCGGCCATTTGGGGCACCCACTTGGGGCTGACGTAGCTGGTGACCTCGATTTCGCGCAGGCCAGCGGCTTGCAGGCGGTGCACCAGTTCGATCTTGACCGCCGCGGGCACGGGCTGCTTTTCGTTTTGCAGCCCGTCGCGCGGGCTGACGTCAAGGATGCGTACACGTTCGGGGTAGGTCGGCATGGCGTTGTCCGGTGCAGATGGCAGGCTCAGGCGCTGGCGCTGCGCAGGCGCAGCAGTTCGGCGCCCTCGGTCACCTGGTCGCCGGGGGCGTACAGCAGCTCCTCGACCACGCCGTCGGCGGGGGCGGCGATGGTGTGCTCCATTTTCATCGCTTCCAGCACGGCCAGTGGCTGGCCGACCTTGACCGCATCGCCGGCCTGCACGAGGAACGCGACCACCTTGCCCGGCATTGGGGCGGTCAGACGGCCGCCCTCGGTGGCGGTGTCGCCAGCGTGCGCCAGGGGATCTTGCGCCAGCAGCACGTGCTCACCCTGCGGGGTGAAAATGTGCAGCCGCTCGCCCCATGCGTGCACGGTGGCGCGGGTTTGCAGCCCGGCGTACGCCACCGCCAACGCCCAACCACCGCCGGGGTCGGTGTGCCAGCACAGCTCAGCGTCGGTAGCCCCGTCCCCTTGCGCCACCTGCAGCCACACCGTGCCCCTTCGGCGCCAGGTCACGCGCGCGGACACGGCCTGCTCGCCAACCAAGAAGTCCAGTCGCCGACTGCGCTGACCGTGGCTGGCGTAACCATCGCCAGCGCTCCAGGGGTCGGCGTCGGTACGCTGCCGCCACCCTTGCAACGTGTGCGCCACCGCCACGGCCACCGCCGCGGGCGTGGGCAGCGCGGCCTGCCCAAACAACCGATCCGCCTCGCGCTCGATCAGCGCGGTATCCAGCCGCGCCTGGGCAAACGATGGGCTTTGCACCACGCGCCGCAAAAACGCCACGTTGTTGGCTACGCCCACGATGTGCAACCGCGCCAGCGCCTGGTCCAGCCGCGCCAGCGCCTGCGCGCGCGACTCGCCCCGCACGATCAGCTTGGCGATCGTCGAATCGTAGTGCGGGCTGATGGTGTCGCCTTCGGCCACGCCGGCGTCCAGCCGCACGTCGCCCACCTCGAACGCGCGGTGGGGCGGGGTGCGCAGCACGTGCAGCGTGCCGGTGGCAGGCAAAAAGCCGCGCTCGGGGTCTTCGGCGCAGATGCGCGCTTCGATCGCGTGGCCGTGCAGCGCGAGTTCGTGTTGCTGCAACGGCAGTGGCTCGCCGGCGGCCACGCGCAACTGCCACTCGACCAGGTCCAGGCCGGTGATGGCTTCGGTCACCGGGTGCTCGACCTGCAGCCGCGTGTTCATCTCCATGAAATAAAAGCGCATCGCCTCCGGGTGGTCGTAGCCCAGCGGCTGCTCGACGATGAACTCCACCGTGCCGGCGCCCACGTAACCCACCGCACGCGCGGCAGCCACCGCCGCCAGGCCCATTTGCTGGCGCTGCTCGGGCGTCAGGCCGGGCGCGGGGGCTTCCTCCAGCACCTTTTGGTGACGGCGCTGCACCGAGCAGTCGCGCTCGAACAGGTACACGGCGTGGCCGTGGGTGTCGGCAAAGATTTGGATTTCGATGTGGCGCGGGCGCTGCACGTACTTTTCGATCAGCACCGCTGCGTCGCCAAAGCTGTTGAGCGCCTCGCGCTGGCAGGCGGCCAAGGCTTCGTCGAACGCCTCGGGCGCGTCGACCCGCCGCATGCCCTTGCCGCCGCCGCCGGCGCTGGCCTTGATCAGCACGGGGTAGCCGATGCGCTCGGCCTCGGCCCGCAGCAGCCGGGGATCTTGGTCGACGCCATGGTAGCCCGGCACCAGCGGCACGCCCGCGGCCTCCATCAGCCGTTTGGATTCGGCCTTGAGGCCCATCGCCGCAATCGCCGACGGCGGCGGACCGATGAACACCAGGCCAGCGTCGGCGCAAGCTTGGGCAAAGGCTTCGTTTTCACTCAAAAACCCATAGCCGGGGTGGATCGCCTGCGCGCCGGTGGCGCGCGCGGCGTCGATGATGCGCTCCCAACGCAGGTAGCTGTCCTTCGGGGCGGCGCCACCGATGGCCACGGCTTCGTCGCACGCGGCCACGTGGCGCGCGTGCGCGTCGGCGTCGGAGTACACCGCCACCGTGCGAATGCCCAGGCGGCGCGCGGTGGCCGCCACGCGGCAGGCGATCTCCCCGCGGTTGGCGATCAAAATCTTGTCGAACATGGTGCGTGGTCCTCGGCGCTGGGGGTCAGCCTTGGGTGGGTGCGGTGGGTGGCACAGCCTCGGCCTGCGGCAGCCAGCCGGGCTTGCGTTTGTGCAAAAAGGCCTGCACGCCCTCGCGCCCTTCGGCGCTGGCGCGCACGTCGGCGATCATGCGCACCGTGCGCTCGATCAGCGCGTCGTCCAGCGGCGCCGTGCTGACGTCGCGCAACAACCGCTTGCAGGTTGCCAGCGCCTGTGGGCCGTTGGCCGCCAGCGTCTGCGCGATGGCCTCGACGCGCTCGTCCAGCCGCGCGGCGTCCACCACCTCGTGCACCAGCCCCAAGCGCAGCGCCTCGGCGGCGTCGAAGCGCTCGGCGGTCAGCATGTAGCGCTGCGCCGCGCGCAGCCCCATCGCACGCACGACGTAAGGGCCGATGGTGGCTGGCACCAGGCCCAGTTTGACTTCGCTCAGGCAAAAGCCCGCGCCCTGCACCGCCACGGCGATGTCACAGCACGCCACCAACCCCATGCCGCCGGCGTACACATCGCCCTGCACGCGTGCCACCGTGGGCTTGGGGCACTGCGCCACCGTGCGCAGCATGCGCGCCAGCGCCCCGGCGTCGGCCAGGTTGTCGGCGTGGCTGTAGTCGGCCATGCGGCGCATCCAGTTCAGGTCCGCCCCGGCGCAAAACGCCGGGCCCTCGGCCGCCAGCACGATCACGCGCACCGCGTCGTCGGCGCCCAGGGCCTCGAACGCCTGCGTCAGCCGCGCGATCACCTCGTCGTTGAAGGCGTTGCGCAGCGCGGGGCGGTTCAGCGTCACGCGCGCCACCGGGCCGCGCCCGTCCACCAGCACCGTATCGTCCATCGTCAGGCTCCCTTGTGGGTTGAACGTCGTGCGCCGCCGCCTCACATGCGGAACACGCCGAAGCGCGTGTCGGGGATCGGCGCGTTGAGCGCCGCGCTAAGCCCCAGCGCCAACACGCGGCGCGTGTCGATGGGGTCGATGACGCCGTCGTCCCACAGCCGTGCGGTGGCGTAGTACGGGTGCCCTTGGCGCTCGTACTGGGCACGGATGGGGGCCTTGAAGGCTTCTTCTTCTGCGGCGCTCCAGGTGCCGCCCTTGGCCTCGATGCCGTCGCGCTTGACGGTGGCCAGCACGCTGGCGGCCTGCTCGCCCCCCATCACGCTGATGCGCGCGTTGGGCCACATCCACAGCAAGCGCGGCGAGTACGCCCGGCCGCACATGCCGTAGTTGCCCGCGCCGAACGAGCCCCCGATGATGACGGTGAACTTGGGCACTTGGGCGCAGGCCACGGCCGTCACCATCTTGGCGCCGGCGCGCGCAATGCCAGCGTTTTCGTACTTGCGCCCGACCATGAAGCCGGTGATGTTTTGCAAAAACACCAGCGGCACCTTGCGCTGGCAGCACAGCTCGATGAAGTGGGCACCCTTGTCGGCGCTTTCGGCAAACAAAATGCCGTTGTTGGCCACGATGCCCACCGGCATGCCTTCGATGTGGGCAAAGCCGCACACCAGCGTCGTGCCGTAGCGGGCTTTGAATTCGTGCAGCTCTGACCCATCGACGATGCGGGCAATGACCTCGCGCACGTCAAACGGCTTGCGCGTGTCGGTGGGGATGATGCCGTACAGCTCCTCGGCCGGGTACAGCGGCGCGCGCGGCTCACGGCGCTGCACGGGCCACTCCTTGCCGCGGTTGAGGCGCGCCACCGCCTCGCGCGCCAGGGCCAGCGCGTGCAGGTCGTTTTCGGCCAGGTGGTCGGCCACGCCCGACAGGCGCGTGTGCACATCGCCGCCGCCCAGGTCCTCGGCGCTGACCACTTCGCCGGTGGCCGCCTTGACCAGCGGCGGTCCACCCAAAAAAATCGTGCCCTGGTTTTTGACGATGATGGTTTCGTCGCTCATCGCCGGCACATAGGCGCCGCCCGCCGTGCACGAGCCCATGACGACCGCGATCTGCGCGATGCCCTGCGCGCTCATGTTGGCCTGGTTGTAAAAAATGCGGCCGAAGTGGTCACGATCGGGGAACACCTCGTCCTGGTTGGGCAGGTTGGCGCCCCCCGAGTCCACCAGGTACACACAGGGCAAGCGGTTTTGCTGCGCGATTTCCTGCGCACGCAGGTGTTTTTTCACGGTCATCGGGTAGTAGGTGCCGCCCTTGACCGTCGCGTCGTTGCACACGATGACGCACTCCACCCCGGCGATGCGCCCGATGCCCGCGATCAGCCCGGCGCACGGCGCCTCGTTGTCGTACATGTCCAGCGCCGCCAGCGGCGCGATCTCCAGAAACGGCGAGCCCGGATCGAGCAGCATTTCGACCCGCTCGCGCGGCAGCAGCTTGCCGCGCGCAGTGTGCTTGGCGCGCGCAGCGGGGCCGCCGCCCTGCGCCACCTGGGCGATGCGGGCGTGCAGATCATCAACCAACGCACGCATGGCGGCGGCGTTGGCAGCAAAGTCGGCACTGCGGGGGTTGATGCGGGTGGGCAGCGTGCTCATGGTGGGCCACATTGTGGGCGCACGCGCCCGCTGCGCCAATCCCACCCACCGGCGCTTGGGTTGCATAATGCGCCAACCATGTCGCCCACCCTGCCGCCCACCCAGCGCCGCCCGGTGGCCGCCACCCCGGTCGCGTTCGTGCGCGCCATCGCGCTGGCCTACGCGCGCCGCGGACTGGACCCACAACCGGCGCTGCTGGATGCCGGCATCGACCCGGCGCTGCTGACCACGCCGCACGCACGCGTCACCAGCCTACCGTTCGAGCGGCTGGCCGCACGCGCCATGCGTGAGCTCGACGACGAGGCGCTGGGCTGGTTCAGCCGCCGGCTGCCGTGGGGCAGCTACGGCATGCTGGCGCGCGCCTCGCTGACCGCCCCGGACCTGGGGCTGGCGCTGCGGCGCTGGTGCCGCCACCACGCGCTGCTGACGGACGATGTGCTGCTGCAGTGGCGCGAACAGGAACAGCACGCCGAGCTGACACTGATCGAACAGCGCGCGCCGGGCGCGAACCTGCCCGACGTTGCCCAACGCGCCACGATGCGGGAGTTTGCGCACGTTTCGTTGCTGCGCAACGTGCTGGGGTTGGCCGCGTGGTTGATCGACGCGCGCATCGTGCCACAGCAGGTGCGGCTGGCCATGGCCGCGCCGGCGCACGCCGACGTCTATCCGCTGCTGTTTGGCGGCGCCCCGTTGCTGTGGGACGCCGACGCCACCGCGCTGCGCCTGAGCCGCGCGTACCTGCGCGAGCCGCTGCGGCGCGACGACGCCGCCCTGCGCGCCATGCTGCCCCACGCAGTGCGCTTGATGGTGCGCCCCTACCACCACGACCGCCTGCTGACCGAGCGCGCGCGCGCGTGGCTGCGCGCCCACCCCCATGCCGACACCGCGCAACTGGCGCAGGCGCTGCATGTCTCGGCACGCACCTTGCAGCGCCAGCTGCAGACTTGCGGTACCAGCGTGCAAGCGCTGCGCGACCAGGTGCGCCAAGAACTGGCCACCACCTACCTGCTGCGCACCCGCTGGCCGATCAAGCGCATCGCCGCCGCGGTGGGGTTTGACAACGACAAAAGCTTCATGCGCGCCTTTCGCGGCTGGACCGGCACCAGCCCGGCGGCGTGGCGCGAGCGCACGGTCCGGACCGTTGGCACAGATGCAGCGGTCAAGGCCGAGAGCAACGTTTCGTCCCAGGACGGGTGAAACCCCGGAGGCGAACCATGTTCGCCAACCCAACGGTGCGGTGCTCACGACTTGGCCGACAACACCTTGGCAAGAATGCCGACCTGCTTGGCGAGGCGCTCACCGACCACTTCATCACCACCAGCGAGCGCACGCCCACTGGGCAGCATGCCTTCGCCGCTGTGCGCGGCCCCGGCCCCCGAGCACCGACCCACCCCGCCCAGGAGGCCAAAGATCAATGGCATGGTAGAGTGCTTTACGGCTGCATCGACCGACAAGAATCCCATGGCCCCGACAGTTGTCCGTGAAGGTCCTTACCGGCTCTTCTTCTTTTCCCGTGAAGAGCCGAGAATGCATGTCCATGTCGCTCACCCTAACAGGCCGTTGAAAAACTGCTGCGGTAGGCCATCTGCGGCGTTGCGCGGTGCTCGCTCCCTCGCCTATCTGTTTGATAGGTGTCATGTCCCGGATGATTATGGGGTCGCTTTTGGAACAACTCCGACCTTCGCCGGTGCCCGTCCTTCATGGCCTGCAGCGGTGTTTGCATCTTTGAGAGCGCCCTGAGTCAGACAGCGCCTCCCCGATGCGGCCGTTGAAGCGCTTGTCCATGCCATTGGTCTGCGGCATCAGGGGTGCCGTCAACCGGAGCTCGATACCAAGTACTGTACTCAGCGCATCGAAGGCGTGCTGCCCTGGCGGGAGTGTGTTAACTGTCACACCCGCCAACCAACCAAGCCCAGCGTAGCAGCAGCGTGGTCGCAGGTTGACGTGCGTCAACCCCTACGCCAAATACCCATGGCAGTATGCACCCGTTGCCATGCACGGAGTCCAATGCCATGCCGATCGTCGACCACAACGACCTCATCTGTGATATCAGTGCGCAACTGGCCAACCTGCGCAAAGCCCAGCCCGACGCCATGCGCGGTTTTTCGCAGTTGGCGCAGGCCTCGATGGCCGAGGGCGCCATCAGCGCCAAGCACAAGGAGCTGATCGCGCTGGCCATTGGCATCACGCAGCGTTGCTCGGCCTGCATCGGCTACCACGTGCGCGCGCTCATCAAGCTGGGCGGCACGCGCCAGGAGCTGGAAGAGTTGCTGACGATTTGCACCTACATGGGGGGCGGGCCGGCGCTGATGTACGCTGCCGAAGCGCTGAAATGCTGGGACGCGATGAGCGCCGAGCAGGTGTGCGCCACCGCCAGCGCGGCCTAAACACCGCGACCTCGCCCCTGCGCGGTGGGGCAGCGGCAGCGGTCACCACCGCGTGGGCCGCCGCGTTCAACGGCGCCAAAACGCCCGCGTGAACAGCACCAGCACGCTCAGCAGCTCCAGGCGGCCCAGCAACATGGCGGCGCTGAGCACCCACAGCTGAAACGGCGTCAACCCGCCGTAGTTGCCGGCTGGCCCCACCTCCCCCAGGCCGGGGCCGATGTTGTTGACCGTGGCCACCACAGCCGAAAACGCCGTCACCACGTCCATGCCCGACAGCAGCAGCAAAAACGCCAGCCCCACGGTGGCCGCGCCGTAGATCAGCATAAAGCCCAGCACGCCGTTCATCACCACCGGCGGCACCGTCTGCCCGCCCAGCGTGACCGGGTTGACCACGCGCGGGTGCAGGATACGCACCAGCTCGCGCCGCGCCTGTTTGATCAGCAGCACCATGCGCACCATCTTGATGCCGCCACCGGTGGAGCCCGCGCACGACACGAACGTGCCCAAAAACAGCAGCAGCACCGGGATGAACGGCGGCCACAGCAGGTAGTCGGTGGTGGCATAGCCGGTGGTGGTGGCCAGCGACAGCACGTGAAACGCCGCCACGCGCAGCGCGGTGGGCACGTCGTCCACCACCCGCTCCACCGCCAGCATGCCCGCCACCCACACGGTGGCGGCCAGCACCACCACCACGTAGGTACGAATTTCGCGGTCAGCCCACAGTGGCCGCAGCGTCAGGCTGCGCACGACCATGAAGTAGCGCAAAAAGCTGATGCCCGCCAGACCCATGAACACGGTGGCCACCCACTCCACCGCCGGCGACTGGAAGTAGCCCAGGCTGGCGTCGTGCGACGAAAACCCCGCCAGCCCCATCGTCGTGCACATGTGCATGAAGGCGTCGGCCCAGGTCATGCCGGCCCAGCGGTACGCCAGCAAGCACGCCACCGAAAAGGCAAAGTACACCCCCCACAGGCCGCGCGCCGTCTCCGCGATGCGGGGCGTGAGTTTTTGGTCTTTCATCGGCCCCGGCGTTTCGGCCTTGTACAGCTGCATGCCACCCAGCCCCAGCATCGGCAGTACCGCCACCACCAGCAGCATCACCCCCAGGCCACCCACGTACTGCAAAAAGCAGCGCCAGACATTGATCGACACCGGCAGCGCATCCAGCCTCGCCAGCGCGGTGGCGCCGGTGGCGGTCAGCGCGCTCATGGCCTCGAAGTACGCGTGGTGCCAGGTGATGCCCGGCACCATCCACCACAGCGGCAGCGCCGCGTACGCGGGCAGCACCGCCCACACCAGGTTGACCAGCACGAAGCCGTCGCGCGTGCCCAGCTCGCGCTTGTGCCGCCGCGTCGCCAACCACAGCGCCAAACCACTGGCCAGCGTCAAGCCGGCGGCTTGCGCCCACTGCACCTCGTGGGTCACGTCGTCGTGAACCCAGGCCCAGCCCATCGGCACCACGAACACCAGGGCAAACGCCATCAACACGTGCGCAAAAACATGCAGCGTCGCCCCCATGTGCCCTTCCTCTACTTGCGCCAATACCCGGGGGTGAACAGCACCAGCAGCGCCAACATCTCCAGCCGCCCCATGATCATGGCCAGCGTGCACAACCACAACTGCAGCGCCGACAGCCCGGCGTAGTTGCCCGCCGGCCCCACCTCACCCAGGCCCGGCCCCAGGTTGTTGACGCTGGCCACGATGGCCGACAGCGCCGTGTCAAAGGGCATATCGGTCAGCAGCAACGCCATCGTCAGCACCGCGATCGTGCCCCCGTAGACCAGCATGAACGCCAGCACCGCGTACACCACCTGCGCGTCAACCGGCCGGCCACCCAGCGTCACCGGGTTGACGATGCGCGGGTGGATGATGCGCGCCAGCTCGCGCCGCACCAGCTTCAGCAGGATCAGCAGCCGCACCATCTTGATGCCAGCCCCCGTCGAGCCGGCACTGGTGGCCACGCCCGACAGCAGCAGCATCCAGATCGGGGCAAACACCGGCCACTGCAGGTAGTCGGTGGTGGCGTAGCCGGTGGTGGAAGCGGCTGACACCACGTTGAACGCCGCCAGCCGCAGCGCCTCGGACCACTGCGGCACAATGCCGCGTTGCACCAGCAACCAGGCGATCAACAGCACCGAGCCCAGCATCAGCAGCCAGGTGCCGCGCCACTCGGCATCGCGCCAGATGCGCGCGGGGCTGCGCTTGACCAGCGCGGCGAAGTACAGCGCAAAGCTGCCGCTGGCCACCAGCATGAACACGGTGGCGATCCACTCCAGCCGCGGTGACTCGAAGTACGCAAAGCTGGCGTCGTGCGACGACATCCCCCCCAGGCTCATCGTCGTGAACATATGGATCCACGCATCCAGCCACGACATGCCCCCCAGCGGTAGGCCAGCACGCACGCCAGCGAAATGCCAGCGTAGACGCTCCACAGCCCTTTGGCGGTTTCTTCGATGCGCGGCGTCAGGCGGGTGTCCTTCATCGGCCCGGTGGATTCGGCACGCAGCAGTTGCCCGCCCGCCCCCAGCATCGGCAAAATGGCCACCGCCAGCACCAAGATGCCCATGCCGCCTAACCATTGCAGCAAGCCGCGCCACAGGTTGATGGACGGCGGCAGCGCGTCCAGCCCCACCAGCACGGTGGCGCCGGTGGTGGTCATCGCCGACACCGTCTCGAAGTACGCCTGGGTGAAAGTCAGGCTGCCGCCGTGGCGGTGGTAAAACAGCAGCAACGGCACGGTGGCAATGGCCGGCAGCACCGTCCAGGCCAGTGTCACCAGCAGCATACCGTCGCGCGGCTGCAGGTCAGGCTCGCGCCCCACCATGCGCTGGCCGGCCCACCACAACACACCACCGGCCGCAAAGGCGGCCAGCAACGGCCCCCCCCACAGCTCGGCGGTGCCGTCGTTCATGCTCAGCGCCACGGCCAGGGGCACCAACATGGTCAGCGCAAAGACCATGACGACGACGCCAAAAATGGGCGCGATACGGACAAACGGCATGGTCTGCAACGCCGGTCAGCCAAAAAACGTGGCGCCGACCTGGAACAGCTTTTCCACTTCGCGCACGAGGCGCTTGTTGGGGATGAAGATGATGATGTGGTCGTCGGCCTGGATCAGCGTGTCGTGGTGCGGCATCAGCACCTCGGCGTCACGACCCTCGCCGCGCACGATGGCGCCGATGCGCGCCCCCGGGGGCAACTTGACCTCCTCGACCCGCCGCCCGACCAGGCGGGAGCTCTTGACATCGCCGCGCGCCACGCCTTCCAGCGCCTCGGCGGCACCGCGGCGCAGGCTGTGCACCGCCACCACGTCGCCGCGGCGCACGTGCGCCAGCACCTCGCCGATCACCGTCTGCGCCGGCGACACCGCAATGTCGATCGTGCTGCCCTGCATCATCTCGGCGTAGGCGCGGCGGTTGATGAGCGCCAGCACGCGCCGCGCGCCCAGCCGCTTGGCCAGCATCGCCGCCATGATGTTGTCCTCGTCGTCACTGGTCAGCGACAGGAACAGATCCATCTCGGCGACGTTTTCTTCTTCCAGCAGCGCCTCGTCGGTGCAGTCGCCGTGCAGCACCAGCGTGCTGGAGGGTAACTGGCTGGCCAAATACTCGCAGCGTTTGGCGCTGGCTTCGACGATTTTGACCTGGCACTGGCCGATCAGCGAGCGCGCCAGCCGCAACCCCACCTTGCCGCCTCCGGCGATCATGACGCGCTGCACCGGCTTGTCGCGCGCGTGCAGCGCCGCCAGCACCGAACGGATTTGGTCGTTGGCCGCGAGGATGAACACCTCGTCGCCGGGCAGGATGCGGGTGCTGGCGCTGGGCGTCATCTCGGCGTCCAGCCGGTACAGCGCCACCACGCGCATGTCCACCTGCGGCACAAGCTGGCGGAACTCCCCGATCGTGTGCCCCACCAGCGCGCTGCCGGCGGTGGCCCGCACCGCAATGAGGCACACGCGCCTCTGGGCGAACTCCAGCACCTGCAGCGCCTCGGGGTAGTCGATGAGTTGGTGGATGTAGCGCATCACCGACTCTTCCGGGCAGATGACGTGGTCCACCGCAAAGCCCGACTTGCCCAGCAGGTCGCTGCCCTCCTCGAACTCGGGCGAGCGCAGCCGCGCGATCGTCGTGGGCACGTGGAACACGTCGTGCGCCACCTTGCACACGACCAGGTTGGACTCATCCAGCGCCGCGCAGGCGATCAACATGTCGGCGTCTTTGGCGCCCGCCTCGGCCAGCACCGAGGGTTGGATGCCGTTGCCGACCATGCCGCGCAGGTCGAGCCGCTCCTCCAGCGCCCGCACACGCTCCGGGTCCTGGTCGATGACGGTGATGTCGTTTTGCTCAGAAACCAGGCTCTCGGCGACGCTTTCGCCCACGCGCCCGGCGCCGAAGATGATGATATTCATGGCGTGTGTATCTTACGCCACGAACCCCGCGGGTCCCACCCGCCGCCGTGCCGGCGGCGCAACCCCGAACGACACGCACCGGCGAGGCAGCGCCCGCCGCCCGGGTCGCGGCGGTTGACCGCCGCTACAACCCCCGCTGGATCAAAATCTTCTGCACGTCGCTGGTGCCTTCGTAGATCTGGCACACGCGCACGTCGCGCCAGATGCGCTCGACCGGGAAGTCGCGCACGTAGCCGTAGCCGCCCAGCGTCTGGATCGCCACCGAGCAGACCCACTCCGCCGTTTCGCTGGCAATCAGCTTGGCCATCGCGGCCTCTTTCAGGCACGGCTGCCCCGCGTCGCGCAGCGTCGCCGCGTGCCAGGTGAGCTGGCGTGCGGCCTCCAGCTTGGCCGCCGCCTCCGCCAGGCGAAAACCCACCGCCTGGTGCTCGAAGATCGGCTTGCCGAAGCTTTCGCGCTGCTTGGCGTAGTCGATGGCCACCTCCAGCGCGCTGCGCGCCATGCCGATGCTCTGCGCGGCGATCCCGATGCGGCCGCCCTCCAGCGCCGACAGCGCGATCTTGTAGCCTTCGCCCTCGGCGCCGATGCGGTGGTCGAGCGGGATGCGGCAGCCCTCCAGCCGGATCTGCGCGGTATCGCTGGAGTGCTGGCCACACTTGTCTTCCAGACGCTCGACGATGTAGCCCGGCGTGTCGGTGGGCACGATGAAAGCGCTCATGCCGCGCTTGCCCGCCGTCTTGTCGGTCACGGCGATCACGATGGCCACCTGGCCGTTTTTTCCGCTGGTGATGAACTGCTTGACGCCGTCAAGCACGTAGCCGTCGCCGTCGCGCCGGGCGGTGGTGCGCAGCCCGGCGGCGTCGGAGCCGACGTGCGGCTCGGTCAGGCAAAACGCGCCCAGCAGCTCGCCGCGCGCCAGCGGCGTGAGCCAGCGCTGCTTTTGCGCCTCGGTGCCGTAGCGCAGCAAGATGGCGCACACCGGACAGTTGTTGACGCTGATGGCGGTGCTGGTGCCGCCATCACCCGCGGCGATTTCTTCCAGCACCAACGCCAGGCTCAAGTAGTCCAAGCCTACCCCGCCGTACTCGGGCGGCACGCACACCCCGTAGCAGCCCAGTTCGGCCAGGCCGCGGTGCGCCTCGCGCGGGAAGGTGTGGTCGCGGTCCCACTGCGCCGCGTGGGGCCACAGCCGCTCGCGCGCAAACGCGCGCACGGCGTCGCGGATCATCTGCTGTTCGTCGGTCAGGATCATGGACGCCCCGGGTCTCAGAGCAGCTCCAGCGCCACGGCGGTGCCTTCGCCGCCGCCGATGCACAGGGTGGCCACACCACGCTTGAGGCCGCGCGCCTGCAGGGCGTGGATCAGCGTGACCATGATGCGCGCGCCGCTGGCGCCGATCGGGTGCCCCAGCGCGCAGGCGCCGCCGTTGACGTTGACGATGTCGTGGCCGATGCCCAGCTCGGTCATCAGCGCCATCGGCACGACGGCAAAAGCCTCGTTGACCTCCCACAGTTGCACGTCGGCCACCTGCCAGCCGACCTGCGCCAGCAGCTTGCGCGTGGCGCCCACCGGCGCGGTGGTGAACCAGTTGGGCTCCTGCGCGTGCGTGGCATGGCCGACGATGCGCGCCAGCGGCCGGCAGCCCAGCTTGGCGGCGGTGGAGGCGCGCATCAGCACCAGCGCCGCGGCGCCGTCGTTGATCGAGGAGCTGGACGCTGCGGTGATGGTGCCGTCCTTTTTGAACGCGGGCTTGAGCTGCGGGATCTTGTCCAGTTTGATTTTGCCGGGACCCTCGTCGGTGGCCACGACGCGCTCGCCGCTGCGGTCTTTGACGGTGACCGGTGTGATTTCGGTGGCGAAGCTGCCGTCGGCCACGGCACGCTGGGCGCGCTTGACGCTCTCAGTGGCAAAAGCGTCCTGCTGCTCACGGGTGAACTGGTACTTGGCGGCGCAGTCCTCGCCAAAGGTGCCCATGCTGCGACCGGGTTCGTAGGCGTCTTCCAGGCCGTCGAGCATCATGTGGTCGAAGACGCGGTCATGCCCCATGCGGTAACCACCGCGGCCCTTGAGCAGCAGGTACGGCGCGTTGGTCATGCTCTCCATGCCACCCGCCACCATGACCCGGGCGCTGCCAGCGACCAGCATGTCGTGCGCCAGCATCGCAGCCTTCATGCCCGAGCCGCACATCTTGGACAGTGTGACCGCACCGGCGCTCTTGGGCAGCCCGGCCTTGAGCGCCGCCTGGCGTGCCGGAGCCTGGCCCTGGCCGGCCATCAGGCAGTTGCCCATCAGGACTTCGTCGACCTGCTCCGGTGCCAGGCCGGCGCGCTCGACGGCGGCCCGGATCGCCGCGGCGCCGAGGTCGTGCGCGGCCAGGGCCGCAAAGTCGCCTTGAAAGCTGCCCATGGGGGTGCGGGCGGCTCCAACGATGACGATGGGATCGGTGGTGGTGCTCATGCGGTCACTCCTTCAGCGGATGAAAAGGTGGACGAAGCCGCCACCAGCGCCGCGCCATCCAGCGGCGGCGGCTCTGGCGCGGCAGCGCGGGCGGCCGATTCGGCGGTGGGGCTCAACGCCACCGCCCGGCGGGTGGAAAAGCGGCGCGACTGCTCGTAGGGGAAGATGTCGTGCACGTGCCCCGCGCGCAGGCGCTGCTGGTGCGCCAGCCAGAATTCGACGTCGAGCAAGTCGGCGTGGTGGCGCATAAAAATCTCGCGCACCAGCGGGTTGGAGAGCAAAAACGGCCCGAACGTCTCCGGAAACACATCGTGCGGGCCAACGCTGTACCACACCTCGCCGCTGAGCTCATCGTCCTCGTTGCGCGGTGGCGGCACGCGCCGAAAATTGCAGTCGGTGATGTATTCGATTTCGTCGTAGTCGTAAAACACCACCTTGCCGTGGCGCGTGATGCCAAAGTTCTTCCACAGCATGTCGCCCGGGAAGATGTTGGCCGCCACCAGATCCTTGATGGCGTTGCCGTATTCGATGACGGCGTGCTCGAGCTGCTGGCGCGCGCGCTGGTCGTCGGGGTTGGCCTGCAGCGCGTCGAAGCACTCTTGCAGGTAGATGTTGAGCGGGATCATGCGCCGCTCGATGTAGACGTGCTTGAGCACCACTTCGACGTTGCCGTCGCCGTTGCGGTCACCGATTTCGATTTGGCTTGGGGCCTCGCGCAGGATTTCTTCGATCAGCTCGTCGGTGAAGCGCGCGCGCGGAAACCCCACCTCCGAAAACTCCAGCGTATCGGCCATGCGGCCGGCACGGTCGTGCTGTTTGACGAGCTGGTATTTGGCGCGCACCTGCTCGGGCGTGATGTCCTTTTGCGGCGGGAAGCGGTCCTTGATGACCTTGAACACGAACGGAAAGCTCGGCAAGTCGAACACCAGCATCACCATGCCCTTGATGCCGGGGGCGATGCGAAATTTATCCGTGCTGTGCCGCATGTGGTAGAGAAAGTCGCGGTAAAAGAGCGTCTTGCCCTGCTTGGCCAAGCCCAGCGCGTTGTAAAACTCGGCGCGCGGCTTGCGCGGCATCATGCTGCGCAAAAACTGCACGTAGGCGCTGGGCACCTCCATGTCGACCATGAAGTACGCGCGCGCAAAGCTGAACAGCATCAGCAGGTCGTCTTCGCCGTGCAGCAACGCATCGATGACCAGCTGGCCGTGCGCGTTGTGCAGGATGGGCAGCGCGAACGGCACTTCCTGAAACCCGTTGATCAGCTTGCCCACCGCGTACGCGCCTTTGTTGCGGTAAAAGAGGCTGTCGAGCACCTGGATTTGGAAGTTGGGGCGCAGCCGGCTGTGGTCGAACAGCGGCAGCAGCGCGTCGTGCACGTCGGCCACGTCGCGCGCCAAATCCTCAAACGGCACGCGCAGACCAAAGTCCTGCACCATGCGCTGCAGCGTCGGCTGCAGCTCCTCCAGCGTTTGCGGGTAGTAGCAACGGTAGGTGGTGTGGCTGCTCGGGTCTTCGGGTTCGATGTACTCCGTGCTGATCGCGGGGCGCACGAAGATGAAGTCGTTTTGGAAGTAGCTGCGGTGCAGGATTTTGGTCGTGACCGAGTTGAAAAACGTCTCGGCCAGTTCGGGCTGGCGGTGGTCCACCAGCATGCCGATGTACAGCAGCTTGGCCTGTTGCCACACCTCCATCGGCTGCTGCGAAGCCTGGAACTCGCGCTCCAGCCGCGTCACACACTCCTTGACGCGCAGGTCGTAAAACTCGATGCGCTCGCGCTGCGCCCGTTGCTGCCCGGCCCAATCGGCGGTTTCGAAGCGGTGCTTGGCGCGCGCCGACTCGGCCCGAAACAGGCGGTAGTGGCGGTTGAAGCCGTCGATCATCGCGCGGGCGATGCCCCAGGCGACGTTGGAGTCGATGCGTTGCAGCAGCATGGTGCAGACCTTTGCTTCAGGCGGCGGGGCGGTCGTGCGCCCCCTGGTGCCGTTGCCGCACCGCCGCACAGGCCGCAGCATAACCCGCCTCGATGTCGCCGCCCAACCCGATCGACACCCCCAGGTCCTGCAGCAAACCGTCGCGCAAACCGTACACCCAGCCATGCACGGTGACCGCCTGCCCGCGCGCCCAGGCGTCTTGCAGCACCGTCGATTGCGCCACGTGACGCACCTGCTCGATGACGTTGAGCTCGCACAGGGCGTCCAGGCGCGCGTCGTGCGCCAGCGCCTGCAGCGTGGCGGCATGGTGCTCGGCGACGTCACGCACGTGGCGCAGCCAGTTGTCGGCCAGCCCCACCCGCTGGCCCAGCAGCGCCGCTTGCACACCGCCGCAGCCGTAATGCCCCACGACCATCACGTGCTCAACCCGCAACACGTCGACCGCGTACTGCACGGCCGACAGGCAATTGAGGTCGGTGGGCACCACGACGTTGGCCACGTTGCGGTGCACGAACACCTCGCCCGGCTCCAGGCCGGTGATCTGGTTGGCCGGCACACGGCTGTCGGAGCAGCCGATCCACATGTAGCGCGGCGACTGCTGCCGCGCCAGCTCGGCAAAAAAGCCGGGGCGCTCGGCCTGGATGCGCTCGGCCCAGGCGCGGTTGCGCTGCAGCAGCACGCGCCACGGCATCAGGCGGTCTCCGCAAACAGCTCGCGGCCAATCAGCATGCGGCGGATTTCGCTGGTGCCGGCACCGATTTCGTACAACTTGGCGTCGCGCCACAGGCGCCCCAGCGGGTAGTCGTTGATGTAGCCATTGCCGCCGAAGATCTGGATGCCGTCGCCGGCCATTTTGGTAGCCTGCTCGGCACACCACAGGATGACGCTGGCGCAGTCCTTGCGCACCTGGCGCACATGCGCCGCCCCCAGGCGATCGAGGTTTTTGCCGACCGTGTACAGGAACGAGCGCGCCGCCTGCAGCGTGGTGTACATGTCGGCCACCTTGCCTTGGATCAGCTGGAACTCGCCGATGCTCTGGCCGAACTGCTTGCGCTCGTGGATGTAGGGGACGACGTTGTCCATCACCGCCTGCATGATGCCGACGGGGCCGGCAGCGAGCACGGCGCGTTCATAGTCCAGTCCGCTCATCAACACCTTGACGCCGTTGTTGAGGCCACCCAGGATGTTGTCGGCCGGCACTTCGACGTTGTGGAACACCAGCTCGCCCGTGTGGCTGCCGCGCATGCCCAGTTTGTCGAGCTTTTGCGCCACCGAAAAGCCCTTCATGCCCTTTTCGATGATGAAGGCGGTGATGCCGCGCGCACCCAGTTCCGGCTCGGTCTTGGCGTAGACCACCAGCGTGTCGGCATCCGGCCCGTTGGTGATCCACATCTTGCTGCCGTTGAGCAGGTAGTAGCCGCCCTTGTCCTCGGCGCGCAGCTTCATGCTGACGACGTCGGAGCCGGCGCCCGGCTCGCTCATGGCCAGCGCGCCGACGTGCTCGCCGCTGATCAGCTTGGGCAGGTACTTGCGTTTTTGCGCCTCGGTCCCGTTGCGGCGGATCTGGTTGACGCACAGGTTGGAGTGCGCGCCGTACGACAGCCCCACCGAGGCGCTGGCGCGGCTGATTTCCTCCATCGCGATCATGTGCGCCAGGTAGCCCATGGCCGCGCCGCCGTACTCCTCCTCGACGGTGATGCCGAGCACGCCCAGCTCGCCCATCTTGCGCCACAGGTCCATCGGGAACTGGTCGGTGCGGTCGATCTCCGCGGCCCGCGGGGCGATTTCGGCCTGGGCAAAGGCGCGCACCGCGTCGCGCAGCGCATCGATGTCGTCACCAAGCTGAAAGTCAAGGCCGGGCAAATGGGTCATGGGTCGTCTCCTGGAGTGGGATCGGGGTGGAATGGCGGTCAATAGGTCTTGGGCACCGGCACCAGCGTCTGCTGCATGACCGCGCAGGGGCTGCGCGTGCCGTCGGGGGCCACATGCACCAGCTCCGCCGTGGTGACGATGATGCGCCGGCCGGCGCGCACGACGCGACCGAGGGCCAGCAACTCGCCGTCCTGAAAGGCGGCCAGGAAATTGATCTTGTATTCGACGGTGGTGACTTCCATGCCGTCCGGGGCCACGGTCAGGCCGGCGTAGCCGCCCGCGATGTCGGCCAGCGCCCCCATCGCGCCGCCGTGGAAGCCGTTCTGCTGCTGCGTCACCTTGTCCGAATAGGGCAGCGCCAGCGTCACGGTGCCCGGGCCCACCTCGACCAGCCGCACGCCCAAGTGGCGCATCATGCCCTGGCGGGCCAGGCTGGCGGCAACACGCTCGCGCAGCGCGGTCAGATCGGGGGTGGTGGCGGTCACGGGCGAGGTCTCCGGCGCGGGGCGGCGAGCGCTTTGATTGACGTTTACGTAAACGTCAATTATGCCGCTTTTTCCGGCGGACTCGCCCCGTCGCCCAGCTTGGCCAGCAGCGCACGCGCTTCTTTTTCGTGAGCTTTGATTTCGTCCAGCGTGGCTTGCAGGTCGGCCATCTGGTCTTCGATCTGGCGCCGGTGCACCGCCAGCACCTGCAAAAATTTGCGCAACTGCGGCCCAGTGTCGCGCGGGCTGTCGTACATGTCGATCAGCTCCTTGGCTTCAGACAGGCTCAGACCCAACCGCTTGGCGCGCAGCACCAGCTTGAGGCGTGTGCGATCCCGCGCCGAGTACACGCGGCTGCGCCCACCCGGCCCCGCACGGCGGGGCTGCAGCAGGCCCATGTCTTCGTAAAAACGGATGGCGCGGGTGGTGAGGTCGAATTCACGCGCCAGGTCACCGATGGTGTAGGTCGTGCTTTTGCTCATGGTGGACGACTGGGACTGCGCGGGGCACGGTTGACGTTGACGTCAACGTCAGATGCCACGCATGATACGCGCCAGCGCCGCTGCCGTATAGTGCATGGGCATGGACCCCACGCCCAGCACCGCCCCGCTGCAGCCCGCCGTCGCATGGCGGTTGGCGCGGCCTGGTTTTTTGTGGGTGACGCTGGCCGGTGTGCTGCTGGGCCTGGCCAGTGCGGCCGCGTGCGGATGCGGCTTTGACGTGGGGCGCGCGGCGCTGACGCTGCTGCTGGCGCTGCTGGCGCATGCCGCGGCCAACGCATGGAACGACCACCACGACGCGCTCAACGGCGCCGACGCCGCCAACCCGGCGCCGCTGTCGCCGTTCACCGGTGGGTCACGCGTGATCCAACAGGGCCTGGCCAGCGCCGACGACGCGCGGCGCTTGGCGCTGGCGCTGGCGGCGCTGGTGGTGCTGGGCGGACTGTGGCTGGCGCTGCACGCGGGCGGCGGCTTGGTGCTGATCGGGCTGGCCGGGTTGACGCTGGGGTGGGCGTACTCGGCGCCGCCGCTGCGGCTGATGGCACGCGGGCTGGGGGAGCTGACGGTCGCGCTGGCGTGGTGGCTGATCGTCGTGGGGGCGGACTACGCCGAGCGTGGCCAGTGGAGTTGGGTGCCCGCGGCCAGCGCCGTGCCGTTTGCGTTGCTGGTGGTCAACATCCTGCTGATCAACGGCGTGCCCGATGCCCCCTACGACGCGCGGGTGGCCAAGCGCACGCTGGCGGTGCGGTTGGGGCCGCTGGGGGTGGCGGCGCTGTACACGGTGCTGGCGCTGCTGGCGCACGGCATCTTGCTGGTGCTGTGGCTGGCACAAGTGCCGCCGAGCACCGCGTGGTGGGGCCTGGCCTCGGGGCCGCTGGCGCTGGCCGCGGCGTGGCTGTTGTGGCGCCATGTGGCGCTGGGGCGGGCGGTGACGGCGCTGCGGCCGGCGATCGGGCTCACCATCGGGGCGACGCTCGTGCATGCGCTGGCGCTGGCCGCGGCGTTCGCGGCGGTGGCGCTGCAGCGCTGACGGGGTCTACGCAGCCCGGCGCGGCGTGTCGGCCACCAACCGGCCATCGACCAGTTCCAGCACCCGGTCGCACCGGGCCGCCAGGCGGGGGTCGTGCGTGACGATCAGGCAGGCGCTGCCGTGCTCGCGGTTGAAGTCGCGCAGCAGCGCAAACACGGCGTCGGCGCTGGCGGTGTCGAGGTTGCCGGTGGGTTCGTCGGCCAGGATCAAGCGCGGCTGCAACACCAGCGCGCGTGCGATGGCCACGCGCTGCTGCATACCGCCGGAGAGCTCGCCGGGCCGCTTGCCCATGGCCTGCGCCAGCCCCACGCGCTGCAACAGCGCGCGGGCGCGCGCTTCGGCCTGCGGGGTGGCCACGCCGTGCGCGATGATCGACGGCAGCAGCACGTTTTCCAGTGCGGTGAAGGCCGGCAGCAGGTGGTGGTACTGGAACACAAAGCCGATCGTGCGGCCGCGCAAGCCGGTCAGCGCCGCCTCGTCCAGCGCTGCGGTGTCGTGGCCGTCGATGACCAGCCGGCCCGCGCTGGGCCGCTCCAGCAGCCCGATGACGTTGAGCAGCGTGCTTTTGCCCGACCCCGACGGGCCGGTGAGCGCGACGAACTCGTGCGCCCCCAGCCGCAGGTCGATGCCGTGCAGGACTTCGTTTTCGACCGGGGTGCCGACGTTGTAGCTTTTGCGAATGCCGTGCAGCACCAGCACGTCGCCCTGCTCGGGCGACCGCGCGGGAGGTGGAGCCAGGGGGTCGCTCATGATCGGATCGCTTGCACAGGGTCCATGCGCGCCGCGCGCCGTGCCGGGATCAGCGCCGCCAACAGGCCCACGGCACAGGCCACCAGCGCCGCCAACAGCACCAACCGCGGGTCGAGCTCGGCGTTGAACAGCGGCCCGCCGCCGCCGGGGTTTTTGAACACGTGCGAAAACACCACCAACAGCGCGTAGGCCAATGCAGCCCCCAGGGTGGAGCCGACCAGCCCCACGATGCCGCCCTGCAGCAAAAACACCGCCATGATCTGCCGCCGTCCGGCCCCCATGGCGCGCAGGATGCCGATCTCGCGCTGCTTTTGCACGACGCTGACCACCAGCACGCTGGAGATGCCCAGCGCGACGATGATGACGACAAAACTGCGGATCAGGTTGTTGGACACCGTCTGGTTGGACAGCGCGGTCAGCAGGCTGGCGTTGGTCTGCATCCAACTTTCCACCGTCAAGCCGGTGGCGGCGCGCAGCTCGGCCGCCACGGCGTCAGCCCCGAACAGGTCGTTGACGGTCAGGTCCAGGTTGGTGACGCCGCCCGGCACGTCCAGCAGGGTTTGTGCCAGCTTCAGCGGTACAAACACCCAGCGCCGGTTGAGGTCGCGGTTGCCGATGTCGAACAGGCCCGTGACGGTGACCACCTCGCCCCGTCCGTTGGCCGCTTGCAAACGAAGCTTGTCGCCCACGCTCACGCCGAGGTCGGCGGCCAGCTCGGTGCCGATGATGGCTTCGCTGCCGCTGACCTGAAAGCGCCCGCGCACCATCTTGTCGTCGATGCGCACGACGCGGCTGTAGGCATCGGGCACCATGCCGATCAGCGCCACGCTTTTGTTGCCGGCGCCGCGCACCGCAAACGCCGGCCCGCTGGCCACCGGCGACACCGCCAGCACCTCCGGGGTGGCGGCGGCCAGTTGGGCCACGCGCTCCCACTGGTCGACCGAGCGCAGGCGCTGCTCGCGCGGCTGCACGCGCGCCGCCACGGCGGCGTCGGTGACGACGGGACGGTTGACCTCCTCGGGCGGACGGATGACGACGTGCGCCTGGGAGCCCAGCACGCGGTCGATGATCGAGTCCTGCAATTGGTTGATCAGCTGGGTCAGAAAGACGATCACCGCCACGCCACCGGTCACGCCAGCCAGGATCAGCGCGCTTTGCATGCGCCCTTCGCGCAAAAAACGCAGCGCCACCAGCAGCTCGAACGGCAGGCGGCGCGCCCACGGGCTCAGCGCTGCGCGTGCCCGCCGCATCCGCCAGCGCGCCCCCATCGCCCCCACCTCAGCGCCCCAACGCACCGGCGGGCACCTCCAGCCCACGGCGGACGGCGGCGTCAGGCAGTACGCGCACGCGCTCGCCTTCGGCGGCCTTTTCGGTCTGAGGAATGACGCGCTCGCCTTCGCGCAGCGGCCCGTCGGCGACTTCGACCACGCCCACACCACGCAGCCCCAGCGTCACCGGCACGCGCACCGCGCGTCCCTCACGCACCGCCAACACCCAGGGTGCGTCGCGGTCGGCGTCGCGCACGGCGGTGGCCGGCAACAGCAACGCATCCTCGCGCCGGCCGCCCAGCAGCTCCACCGACACCGTCATGTCCGGCCGCACAAAGGCCGGCGGCTGCGGCACTCGCAGCCGCACCGCCACCGTGCCGCGCTGCGCGTCCACCGCCGGCCCCACCCAATCCAGCACGGCGTCGAACGGCTGGTCGGGGTAGGCATCCGTCGCTGCACGGGCCGCCATGCCGGGGCTGAGCAGCCGCAGGTTTTTTTCGTCGATGGCCGCTTCGATGCGCGGCGGCCCGTCGGCCGCCAAGGTCAGCAGCACGCGCCCCGGCTGGGCCAACGCGCCCGGTTCGACCGTGCGGGTCAGCACGACCGCGTCCATCGGGGCGCGCAGCGTCAGGCGCTCAAGCCGCGCTTGCGCCAACGCCACGGCCGCGTGCGCCTGCTCGACGCGGGTGCGAACCAGCGCCGGCCCCACAGCGCCGGCACGGTTGGCTTCGGCCTGCACCTGCGCCGCCGTCCATGCGCTGTGCGCGTTGGCCAGCACGCGCTCGGCTTCGTCGAGCCGCTGCGGGGGATAAAAGCCCTGCGCCACCAGGGCCCGCACCCGCTCGGCCTCGCGCTCGGCGTTGCGCAGGTTGGCGCGCGCCTGCTCCAGCGCCTGGTCGCTCACCGGGGTGGTGACGCTGGCCTGCTCGCGCTGACGCTGCAGGGCCTCAGCCAGCTGCGCGCGCGCCTGCGCCAACGCCGCGCGCGCCTCGTCGTCGACCAGCTCGACCAGGGGCTGGCCGGCACGCACGCGGTCGCCCTCGCGCACGCGCACCGTGCGCACGGTGCCAGTGGCTTCGGCGGCGATGTCGATGCGCGCCGGCGCTTCGATGCGCCCGGTGGCGACGACCGACTGGGTGATGGCGCCGCGCGTCACCGCCACAGCGCGCACCGCGGTGCCCCGCGCGCCCAGCGCGGCCGCCAGCGCCAGCGCGACCACCGCCGCCCCCACCCCCAGCACCCACTTGGTTTGCGTGTTCATGGAGGCTAGCCTACCACCAAGCGGTGACGCCGCAGGGCGGCGCGGCG
Organism: Tepidimonas aquatica; assembly: GCF_007556585.1. GTDB lineage: Bacteria > Pseudomonadota > Gammaproteobacteria > Burkholderiales > Burkholderiaceae_C > Tepidimonas > Tepidimonas aquatica. The sequence goes on from NZ_VJNA01000018.1 coordinate 24,257, forward strand.
CTCGGCGTGGTCGGGCAGCACCGACGCCACCCAGGCCCAAAACGCTGGGCCATGGTTCATCTCGTGCAGGTGGGCCAGCTCGTGCACGACGACGTAGTCGCGCAGCGGCTCCGGCAGGCACACCAGACGCCAGTTGAGGCTAATGGTGCCGCGGCTGCTGGCGCTGCCCCAGCGCGTACGCGCGTTGGACAGGCGCACGCGCCGCGGCTGCACCCCCAACCGCGGCGCCCAGTGCGAAACACGCGCCTGCAGGTCGCGCCACGCCTGCTGCAACAGGGCTTCGGTGGGTTCGGGCCAGACGCTGGCCGGCACGCTGGCCTGCCGCTGCAGGTGGTGCAACACCCAGCGTGCCTTGCGCTGCACAAAGGCCTCGACCAGCGGCCACGGGGCTTGGCGCGGCGCCCGCACGCTCAGGCCCTGCGGGCCAATCTGCAGGCCGATCGTGCGCCGTGCGCTGCGCTCGAAGCGGCAGTCGATGCGCTGGCCCTGCAACCACACGGTGGCGTTGGCCGCCGGGTGGCGCCACGGCGCCGCCCCCTCAGGCAACGAGGCGCTCGGGTGACGCGGGTTCACGGTAGGCCTCCGGGTCCAGGCGGCGCATTTCGGCCTCGATCCAGTCGCGCACCTCGCGCATCAGGTCGTGGGGGTCGCGGCCCACGCTGGGGATCGGCTTACCAATCGAAAACACCACCGTGCCCGGGCGTTTGACGATGGCGCGCCGCGGCCAGCAACGCCCGGACGTGATGGCGATCGGGATCACCGGCACGCCGGTGGCCACCGCCAGCCGCGCACCACCCGTTTTGTACTGCCCCACCGCGCCACGCGGCACGCGCGTGCCCTCCGGGAACATGATGACCCACACCCCGCGCTGCAGCAGCGCACGGCCTTGCTCGACGACTTTTTGGAACGCCTGCGCGCGCTTGGCGCGGTCGATGTGGATCATGTCCAACCGACCCAGCGCCCAGCCAAAAAACGGGATATACAGCAACTCGCGCTTGAACACAAAGGCCAGCGGGTGCGGCATCATGGCCGGCAGCGCGAACGTCTCCCACGTCGACTGGTGCTTGGCGAGCAAAATGGCCGGCGCACGCGCGTCGGTCGGCAGGTTGTCCCAGCCGATCACCTCGTTGCGGATGCCCAGCAGCCAGCGTGCCGCCCAGATTTGCAGGCGCACCCAGACGATGCAAAACCAGTACAGCCGCGTCGAGGGCAGCACCGGCGACAGCAGCACGGCCGCCGTGGCCCACGGCACCACCGTCACGGCCATGAACAGCAGGTGCAGCCAGGAGCGCACGACGTTCATGGGCGCACCCCCTCGGGTTCGTCGCGGGACAGCAAGGCGTCGGCCAGCGCCGCCAGGTCGTCGTGCACGGCTACGGACGGCGGCAGCTCCGGGGGGCGTGGCGCACCCCGCCAGTGCACGCTCTGCCCAGTGAGCACCAGGTGGGTCTCGCACCCGGCGGCAAGCCCGGCCTGCACGTCGCGCAGCGAGTCGCCCACCATCACCAGTTGCGTCGGCGCCAGCCCCCGGCGGCGCGCGATGTCGCGCAGCATACCCGGCGCGGGTTTGCGGCAATCGCACTCCTCGTCGGGTGCGTGGGGGCAGAAAAACACCGCCTCGACGCGCGCACCGGCCTGCGCCAGCAGGCGGTGCATCTGCGCGTGCACGGCGTTGAGGGTGGCCAGGTCGAACACACCGCGGCCCAGGCCCGGCTGGTTGGTGGCCACGACGATGCGCCAACCCGCCTCGTTCAGGCGCGCCAACGCCTCGGGCGCGCCGGGCAGCGGCTGCCAGTCCTGCGGGTCACGCACAAAGTCCTCGGGGTCGCGGCTCAGGGTGCCGTCGCGGTCGATGACCAGCAGCCGGGCGTCGCGGGCAGGCATGAGGTTCCCCTTGCAGACCGGCGCCTTACACCGCCAACCGTGCCAGGTCGGCCACGCGGTTCATGGCACGCTGCAGCGCCGCCAACAGCGCCAGTCGGTTGGCACGCAGCGCGGTGTCGTCGGCGTTGACCATGACGCTGTCGAAAAACGCATCGACAGGCGCTTTCAGCGCCGCCAACTGGCGCAGGCTGTCGGTGTAGTCGCCGCGGGCGTAGGCGGCCTCGGCCAGCGGTTGCACGGCCTGCAGCGCCTGGTGCAGCGCCTGCTCGGCGGGTTCGCGCAACAGCGCCACGTCCACCTGCGCGGCCACCGCCGCGGCATCGGCCTTGCGCAGGATGTTGGTGACGCGCTTGTTGGCCGCGGCCAGCGCGTCCGCCTCCGGCAGCGCGGCAAAGGCGCGCACCGCCGCCAGCCGGCGCGGTACCTCGTGCAACAAGGCGGGGCGCAACGCCAGCACGGCGTCCACCTCTTGCGGGCGGTAACCCTGCTCGCGCAGGCTGACGGCCAGCCGGTCGTCGATGAAGTCGCGCAGCGCTGCGCGCGGGTCGCGGATGCGCTCGCCGAAAGCGGCCACCGCGATGTCGAGCAGCTCCGGCAACGGCAGCGGCAGCGCGCGCTCGATCAGCATGCGCACCACCCCCAGCGCGTGGCGGCGCAGCGCGTACGGGTCTTTGTCGCCGCTGGGCAGCTGGCCGATGCCAAACAGGCCGGTGAGCGTTTCCAGTTTGTCGGCCAGTGCCAGCACCACGCCAACGTCGCCGCGCGGCAGCGCGTCGCCCGCAAAGCGGGGCTTGTAGTGGTCTTCGATCGCCTCGGCCACGCGCGGGTCTTCGCCGTCGTGCAGCGCGTAGTAGCGCCCCATCGTGCCTTGCAGCTCGGGGAACTCGCCGACCATGTCGGTCAGCAAGTCGGCCTTGGCTAACAGCGCCGCGCGGTCGGCCAGGCGCACCAGCTCCTCGCCGCCCAGCCTGGCCGCGATGGCGCGCGCAATCGCCCCCACGCGCTCGACCCGCTCGCCCTGTGTGCCCAATTGGTTGTGGTACACCACCTTGGCCAACCCCAGCACGCGCGACTCTAGCGGGCGCTTGCGGTCTTGGTCGAAGAAGAACTTGGCATCGGCCAAGCGTGGGCGCACCACGCGTTCGTTGCCCCCGATGACGGCACTGGGATCGGCCGGCGTGATGTTGCTGACCACCAGGAAGCGGTGCGTCAGGCGCCCCTGCGCGTCCAGCAGCGGGAAGTACTTCTGGTTGGCCTTCATCGTCAGGATCAGGCACTCCTGCGGCACGTCCAGGAAGGCCGGATCGAACTGGCACACCAGCACGTTGGGGCGCTCGACCAGCGCCGTGACTTCGTCCAGCAGCGCGTCGTCATCGATGGGACGGCAGCCGCCCCCCACGCGGGCCGCCGCCGCGGCCAACTGGCGCTGGATCTCGGCGCGGCGCTGCTCGAAGCTGGCCAGAACGGCGCCTTGGCGCGCCAGCGTCTCGGCGTAGGCATCGGCGTGGGGCAGCTCGATCGGGTCGCGCGCGGCTTCGAAGCGGTGCCCGCGCGTGGTACGGCCCGCGCTCAGGCCCAGCGCCTGCACCGGCACAACCTGGTCGCCATGCAACGCCACCAACCCATGCGCCGGGCGCACGAAGTGCACGTTGCGCCAGCCATCGGCCAGCTGGTAGGTCATGACCTTGGGGATGGGCAAGCGGCGCAGCGCTTCGTCCAGGGCCTTTTGCAGCCCCTCGGCCAAGGTGGCGCCGGGCACCACGCTGTCCCAGTACAGCAGCTCGGCTTTGCCGTCGTGCTGGCGTTGCAGCCGCGCCGTCAGCGCCGCGTGGTCGCCGGTGTCCACGCCCAGCGTGGCGAGTTTTTTCAGCAGCGCCGGCGTCGGTTGGCCGTGCGCGTCCAGCCCAACGCTGACCGGCATCAGCTTGAGTTGCACGGCACGGTCCTGGGCACGCGCCGCCACCTCGGTCAGGTGCGCGGCCAGCCGTCGCGGCGTGGCGTAGGTGGTCAGCGCGGCGTCGGCGCCGGCCAGCCCTTGGTCGCGCAGCGCGTCGGCCAGCACCCGACCGAAGGCGGCCCCGAGCTGCGGCAGCGCCTTGGGCGGCAGTTCTTCGACCAGCAGCTCCACCAGCAGGTTGGCGGTGTGGATCGTCATGCCGCGGCCCCCTTCTTGTCGAGTTGCGCCAGCACTTCGTCGGCCCAGGCGCGCGGGGCCATCGGGAAGCCCAGCCGCGCGCGGCTGTCCAGGTAGCTCTGCGCCACGCTGCGCGCCAGGTTGCGAATGCGCCCGATGTAGGCGGCGCGCTCGGTCACGCTGATCGCGCCACGCGCGTCGAGCAGGTTGAAGGTGTGCGCGGCTTTCAGCACTTGTTCGTAGGCCGGCAGGGCCAGTTGCTGCTGCATCAGGTACTGCGCCTGCCGCTCGTGCGCGGCGAAGGCGTCGAACAAAAACGACACGTCGGCGTGCTCGAAGTTGTAGGCCGACTGCTCGACCTCGTTTTGGTGGAACACGTCGCCGTAGGTCAGCCCCGGGGCGTAGACGAGGTCATAGACGTTTTCCACGCCCTGCAGGTACATGGCCAGGCGCTCCAGCCCGTAGGTGATCTCGCCGGTGATGGGGCGGCAGTCGATGCCGCCCACCTGCTGGAAGTAGGTGAACTGCGTCACCTCCATGCCGTTCAGCCAGACCTCCCAGCCCAGACCCCAGGCGCCCAGGGTGGGGTTCTCCCAGTCGTCCTCGACGAAGCGGATGTCATTGGCCTTGAGGTCAAAACCCAACGCCTGCAGGCTGCCCAGGTACAGCTCCAAAATGTTGCTGGGCGCCGGCTTGAGCACGACTTGATACTGGTAGTAGTGCTGCAGCCGGTTGGGGTTGTCGCCGTAGCGGCCGTCCTTGGGGCGGCGGCTGGGCTGGACGTAAGCCGCTTTCCATGGCTCCGGCCCCAACGCACGCAAAAAAGTGGCCGTGTGGCTGGTGCCCGCCCCCACCTCCATGTCGTACGGCTGCAGCAGCGCGCAGCCCTGGGCGTCCCAGTACGCCTGGAGCTTGAGAATGATCTGTTGAAACGTCAGCATAAGCGCCGCATTCTACGGCGCGCGCCGCCGCCCCCCGAACAACCCGGCCAGCCCCCACAACAGCAGCGACGCCAGCAGCACCGGCGCCAAACCCCAGCGCGACGCCCACCGTGCGTACGGCGTCAGGCCGCTTCGCCCTTGCACCACCACATCCAGCACGCCGCGTTGCGCACGCGGCAGCTCGGCCAGCACCCGGCCACGGTGGTCGATGGCGGCGGTGCTGCCGGTGTTGGTGGCGCGCAGCATCGGGCGGCCCAACTCCAGCGCCCGCACACGCGCAATCTGGCGGTGCTGGTCGATGGCCACCGTGTCGCCAAACCACGCGATGTTGCTGACGTTGACCAGCACCGTCGGCGCGCTGGCCGCGTCGGCAAAAGCGGCGGCCAGCTCCTCGCCAAACACATCCTCGTAGCACACGTGCGGGGCGATGCGCTGCCCGGCCCAGACCAGAGGCGGCTGCGGCAGCGCACCGCGGGCAAAATCCCCCAGCGGCATGCGCATCAGGTCCACGAACCAACGAAAACCCGGCGGTATGAACTCGCCAAACGGCACCAGGTGGTGCTTGTCGTAGCGGTACGCGCTCAACGCCGTGGGCAGCTCCGCGTCGTCGGCCGGCAGTGACAGCCCCGGGCGCCAGCCCACCACCGAGTTGGTGTAGCCGCGCTCGAAGCTGCCCAGCGGCAAGCCGATCAGCACCGCTGCATGGCCCTGCCCCACGTGCCCGAGCAAGGCGCGCCAGTAGTGCGCCGGCACGTCCTGCGGCAGCAGCGGAATGGCGGTTTCGGGCGCCACGACCAACCCGCCGGCCAGCCGTTCGTCGGACGCAGCTTGGACGAGTTGCTGGCCGTACCAGCGCAGCGCCACGGCGATGCCGCGCTCAGGGTCGAATTTGTCGTCCTGCGCGATGGCGCCTTGCAGCAGACGAACCGGCAGCGTGCCCGCCGCAGCCGTCGCGTCGGGCAGCCGCTGCTGCACCCACGCGCCCAGGCCGGGCCAACCCCACAGCAGCACGCAAAGCGCCGCTGCGGCCCACCGCCACGCCCCGCGCGCCAGCGCCAGCCACGCCGCCAGCGCCGCCGTGACGAGCCCCAGGCCGTACACTCCCACCCAAGGCGCGGCCCAACCCAACGCGTCCACCTGTGTGTAACCGAGCGCCCCCCAGGGGAAGCCGGTCCACAGCACCCCACGCGCCAGCTCGGCCAGCGTCCACGCCGCGGCCCAAGCCAGCGCCGCCGCCCACGGCGCCAGCGGCCGCCAGCGCCACCAAACCCAGGCGGCCGCCGCGTAGTCCAGCGCCAGAAACAGCGCCAGCGCCGCCACCGCCACCGCGGCCAGCGAACCCGGCATGCCGCCGTACACATGCATCGAGATGTACAGCCACCCAAACGTGGCGGCCAGCCACGCGCTGGCCCACGCCAGCACGCGGGCCAGCACCGCACGGCCGCTGCGCGCCCGCACCACACAGGCCACCGCGCCGGCATGCGCCAGCAGCGCCAGCCAGGCCGCCGGCTCGCCGGGACGCAACCATGGCCCCACCCCCACTGGCCACGGCCACGCCAACGCCCAAGCCTGCAACACCCCCAGCGCGGCGGCCACCGCCAGCACCGCCCCAGCCACCGTGGCGTGCCCGCGCGTGCTCATGCCGACGCGGGCGTGCGCGTCACCTTGAACCAGCGCACTGCGCCACCACGCGCGTGCTGCACGGTCAGCGTCAGGCCTTCGACCTGAAACGTTTCGCCGCGGCGCGGCACGCGGCCCATGGCGTGCGCCACGTAGCCGCCGATGGTTTCGAACTCGCCCTCGGGCAGGTGCACCTGAAACCAGGCGTTGACGCGCTCCAGCGGCGTGTCGCCGCTGACCCGCCATGTCCCATCGGCCAGCGCAAAAATGTCACCGTCGGGTTCGTCGTCGGCGTCAAACTCATCTTCGATGTCACCGACGATTTCTTCCAGCACGTCTTCGATCGTGACCAGCCCTGCGACCCGGCCGAACTCGTCAATGACGATGGCCAGGTGGTTGCGGTTGGCCCGGAAGTCGCGCAGCAAATCGTTGAGCGGCTTGGTCTCGGGCACAAACACCGCCGGACGCAGCAACGCGCGCAGGTTGAGCTCCGGCGCGCGCTGCAGCTTGAGCAGGTCTTTGGCCAGCAAAATGCCAATGATGTTGTCACGCTCGCCGTCGTACACCGGAAAACGCGAATGCCCGGTGTCGATGACGGTGTTGAGCAGCTCCGGGTATGGCGCCTGGATATCCAGCGCGTCCATGCGTGGCGCGGCCACCATGACGTCGCGCGCGGTCATGTCGGCGATGCGCAGCACGCCCTCCAACATCACGCGCGACTCGGCACCGATAACGTCGTTGTCTTCGGCCTCGGCCAGCGCTTCGATCAGCTCGGCGCGCGAGTCAGGCCCCGGGTGCAAAAATTCGACCAGGCGCTGCAAAAACGTGCGCTTGTCATCGTGGCGGCCGCGCACGGGGTCGCGTTCATGGGCAGGTTCAGGGTCAGCCACGGACGGTGGACAGGAGTTGCGATGGGGCAAGCATACACCAGCCCCGTCACATCCCCCACACCCCCACCGTGCGGCTGCCGACTTGCTCGGTGCGCTGCCAGATCTTGTCGTCCCATGGGATACCCGGCCGGCGGTCAAAGACGATCAGGTGCGCCTCATCCGCGCCGCAGTGGTCGGCGTACTGCGCCGTCTGGGCCAGCCCCTCGTGCAGCGTGGCCTCCAGGCTCTTGTGCACGATCTTGAGCTCCAGCACCACCCGCTGCAGCGGCCCCAGCAGCCCCTGCGCTTCGTCGATCGGCCACTCGATCAAGAGGTCGGTGCGCCGCCGCCCCAAGCCATATTCGCGGCTGATGCGCCGACCGCCGTTGACGATGCGCTGCAAAAACGCCTGCAGCAGCAGCTGTGGGCCAGCTTCCTTGTACTGAAAGCGCTCGATCCAGGCGTCGGCGTTTTCGCGGAAGAACTGCTGAAACGCCGCCAGCAGCTTGGGCATGTCGAGCCGGCGCTCAGGCGTGAGGTACCAGGCCTGCTCGTGCGCGATGGTGATTTGCCGCGTCCAGGTCAGCTCGCGCGGGATGACCTCACGGTAGATGCGGTTGGCAATGCGCAGCTGCGGGCGGGTGGTGATGAGGCCAAGGTCAGCCACGTACTCCACGTCGTCGGTGGGCAACGTGTCATCAGAATGCTCGCTGGCCAGCAAGCGGCTGATGACGCGGTGCACACGCTCTTCGCGCACACCGCACAGCACCACGGTTTGCGGAAAAGCCTGCGGGCGCTGCGCGTAGCCGGCGCGGATTTGGCGCAGCAGCGAAATGAGCGTGTCGCCCACCAACGCGTCGACCTCATCGAGCAGCAGCACTGCGGGGTGCGCGGGGTCGAGTTGGCTCCAGTGCGCCAGCAGGCGGGAGAGTTTTTCTTCGGCTTCAATGGCACGGCCCTCGCCACGCAGCAGCCAGTCATCGAGCCGAGCGTCGCCCAGGTAGACCTGGGCGCTGCGGGCGATGGCGCTGCAGGCGGCTTGGATGCCACGCTCGACGTTGCCGCGCGCGGCTTGCGCGGTTTCGATGTTGGCGTACAGCGCCCGGTACCTGCCGTGGGTGTTGAGGTGTTGCATCAGCGCCAGCAGCACGGTGGTTTTACCAGTCTGGCGCGGGGCGTGCAGCACGAAGTAGCGCTGCGCTTCGATCAGCGCTTCGATCTCTTGCAAATCCACCCGCTCCAGCGGATCCAGTAGGTAGTGCAGCTCCGGCTTGCTGGGGCCGGCGGTGTTGAATTGCTTTTCGGCCATGGGGGCAGTGTAGCGCTGCCCTACGCGCAGGGCAGCGCCCGCCGTGGGCAGCCGTCACCCCTGCAGCAGCCGCGCCCACCAGCGCGCCACGCGATGCCATGCTCCTCGCAAGGCCTTCAGACCGTAGTCCGCGCGTGCCACTTCTTCTTGCAGCAACTCGATCAGGTGCGAGTCGAAATCCGCTGGCGGCAGCTCGAGGTGACATTCGCTCTCGCCCGCCTGCTGCACGACGGTGGCGCCGGCTGAGCGGGCAATGTGCAGCATCGGGGCGTTTTCGCTCAGCGCATGGATGTACAGCCGATGCACACCGTGGTTGCGCGCATGCAGGATGGCGCGCGCGAACAACCGGTGTCCATAGCCGCGCCCCCGCGCATGGCGGCTGACGCTGACCCCAAACTCCGCCGCGTCACTGCCCCTTCCGGGGGTGACCATGTAGGCCAGGTGGGCCATCGCGATCAGTTGCAGGCGCCGGTTGAAAATGCCAAACACATCGTCGATGCCGAAGCGGATCGACTCGACGTAACGCCGAATGTGTTCATCCTGCGCCGCGTAGCCAAAGCGCAGGTAGCGGTCGCGTGGCTCCAGCGCCAGCAAGTGGGCCACGATCACGTCGCGGTCATCGGCGCTGAGGGTGCGAATCGGCACACCGGCGTCACGCCGCGGGGGAGCGCTCGGGCGGGCGGTGGCGGGGGCGACAGGCGCAGCGGACATGACCTGGACTATACGCGAAACGCGCCGTAGGGTTAAGGGTTTTCCCTAGTATCCGATCGGCTGGGCGCGGCAACAGCCAGACCAACAACCACCCCAGATGTGCCGCGTGCGACAACTTGTACGGGCATCCCCTAGGCAGCCCGGCCCAGCCAGCGGCCACAATTCCAAGATCCCCTCGCCTTTTGACATGATGCCATGGAAAAAATCTGGCTGCAAAGCTACCCCAGCGGCGTGCCCGCCGACATCGACCCGACCCAATACACCTCGCTGGTGGAGCTGCTGGAGCAGGCGTTTCGGCGCAGCGCGCACGACCCTGTGTCGGTGTGCATGGACCACTGGATGACCTACGGTGAGCTGGACCGCCTCAGCACCGCGCTGGGCGCGTACCTGCAGTCGCTGGGGCTGCCGGCCGGGGCCCGTGTGGCCATCATGCTGCCCAACCTGCCGCAATTCCTGGTCACGATGGCCGCCGTGCTGCGCGCCGGCTACACCTGCGTCAACGTCAACCCACTGTACACCGCTCGCGAACTGGAGCACCAGCTCGACGACAGCGGCGCGCAGGCTATCGTCATCCTGGAAAACTTTGCCCACACGCTGCAGGAAGTCATCGACCGCAGCCCGATAGAGCACGTGGTGGTGGCCAGCTTTGGGGATCTGCTTGGCCCCTGGTACGGCCGTTGGATGACGTTTCTGGTTCGCCACGTGGCCAAGCTGGTGCCGGCGTTCAAGCTGCCGCTGCAGGGCCCGCGCGGACCGCGCACCATCGTGTCGTTCCACCGCGCCTTGCGCCAGGGCGAGGCGCTCACCCTCAAGCCCGCGCAGGTCAACCGCGACAGCATCGCCTTTTTGCAGTACACCGGGGGCACCACCGGCCTGTCCAAAGGCGCGATCCTGACCCACGGCAACATCGTGGCCGCCATTTTGCAGGCCGAAGCGTGGTTCCAGCCCGCACTGGATAAGGTGGGCGATGCGCGGCGCACCAACCACATCATGGCGCTGCCGCTGTACCACATCTTTGCGCTGACGCTAATGCTGCTGGTGATGCGCCAAGGAGCACACGCCACGCTGATCCCCAACCCGCGCGACATCCCCAAATTCGTCGAAGTGCTCAAGAGCCGCCCGTTCCACGTGCTGCCCGCGGTCAACACGCTGTTCAACGGGCTGCTGGCCAACGCACGCTTTCGGCAGCTTGATTTTTCCAACCTCGTGCTGTCGCAGGCCGGGGGCATGGCGGCGTCCGAGGGCACGGCGCGCCAGTGGAAAAAGGTCACCGGCTGCACGATGATCGAGGGCTGGGGGATGAGCGAAACCTGCGCCATCGGCACCAACAACCCGGTCACCGCCACCGAATTTTCGGGCACCATCGGCCTGCCGCTGCCCAGCGTGGAGATCGCCATCAAGGACGACGACGGGCGCGACCTGCCACCGGGCACCGCCGGCGAAATCTGCATCCGCGGCCCCAACGTCATGCGCGGCTACTACAACCGCCCGGACGAAACAGCCAGCGTCTTCACCGCCGACGGCTACATGCGCACGGGCGACATTGGCATCATGGACGAGCGCGGCTACATCCGCATCGTCGACCGCAAGAAGGATATGATCATCGTCTCGGGCTTCAACGTGTACCCCACCGAGATCGACAACGTCGTGTCCACCTGCCCCGGCGTGCTGGAGTGCGCGGCGGTGGGTGTGCCCGACCCCCACTCCGGCGAGGCGGTCAAGCTGTACGTCGTGCGCAGCGACCCCACGCTGACCGAAGAGCAGGTGATGCGCTTTTGCCACGACAACCTCACCGGCTACAAACGCCCGAAATACATCGAATTCCGCGAAGAGCTGCCGAAGAGCAATGTCGGCAAGATCCTGCGCCGCGAGCTGCGCGGCAAGGCTTGATCCGCACGGCCTGCGCGCTACACTGGCGGCACTGGACGCGTTGGATAGGGTGGCCATGGGCGAGCTGGATTTGCGGGCGTTGGTGCTGCTGGGCGCCATCGGGGTGCTGACCTCGGTGGTGTTGCAGCACGTCTCGCGGCAAAACCGTGCGCTGCTGGGCAAGGGTATCGGATTCGTGCTGCTGTCGCAGCAGCGCTTGCAGCAGCACATGCGCGAACTGGCCTCGCACGACAGCCTCACCGGCGCCATGACGCGGGCAGCGTGGTGGAACGCGGCGCTGCACGAGGTGCTGCGCCAGCGGCGTCAGGGGGCGCCGCTGACGCCGCTGATGCTGGACCTGGACCACTTCAAGCGCATCAACGACACGCACGGCCGCGATCGCGTGGTGTGCGCACCCGCCGATGCGCCAGCTCCGCCCGCGGCGACGCCCACGAGCGGTACGGCAGCCACCGCCTGAGCCACCGCGATGCCTAGCCTTGCCCTGCCCCCCGGTGTGCGCGTGCTGGAGCGCGGCTGGTTGTCGGCCAACAACATCGTGTTCGACGGCGCGCACGGCACGGCGCTGGTGGACAGCGGCTACGTCACCCACGCGGCGCAGACGCTGGCGCTGGTCGAGCACGCGCTGGGCGGACGCCCCTTGCAGCGGCTGCTCAACACCCACCTGCACAGCGACCACTGCGGTGGCAACGCCGCGCTGCAGGCACGCTACCCGGGGGTGCACACGGCCATCCCCCCCGGGCAAGCCGAGGCCGTGCGTGTGTGGGACGAAGCGCGCCTGAGCTACCGCGCCACCGGGCAGTGCTGCGCGCGCTTTCGCTTCGACGCCGTGCTGCCACCCGGCTCCACGGTGCCGCTGGGCAACCACGACTGGCAGGTGCACGCCGCCCCCGGGCACGACACCGACGCCGTGATGCTGTTCGAGCCGGACTCACGCACGCTGATCAGCGGCGACGCGCTGTGGCAACACGGCTTTGGCGTGGTCTTTCCGGAGCTGGACGGCGAGCCGGGCTTCGACGCCGTGGCCGCCACGCTCAACGTCATCGAAGCGCTGGCGCCGTGCATCGTCATCCCCGGCCACGGCAGCCCGTTTGGCGACGCCTTGCATCGCGGGCCCGGGCCCGCCGCCCCGGTGGCCGCCGCCCTGGAGGTTGCGCGGCAGCGCCTGCAGGCGTTTCGCGCCGACCCCGCGCGCCACCGTCGCCACGGCCTCAAGGTGCTGCTCAAGTTCAAGCTACTGCAGTGGCAACGTCGCCCGTTGGCCGACGTGCTGGGCTGGGCGCGCGAGGTGCCCTACCTGGTGCGGCTGCACGCCGCTGACGGCGGCCAGCCGCCTTTCGACGTCTGGCTGCGCGGCTTGATCGACGAGCTGTGCGCCAGCGGGGCCGCACGCGTTGCTGCAGGGGTGCTGATCGACGCCTGATGGCCACCGCGGCCTCAGACCCCCAGCATCAAGCGCAGGTTTTGCACCGCCGCGCCGCTGGCGCCTTTGCCCAGGTTGTCCAGCCGCGCCACCAGCACCGCGTGACGGTGTTGCTCGTTGCCGTACACGCGCAGCTCCAGGTGATCCTGCCCCGCCAGCGCGACGGCGTCGAGCTTGCCGTCTTCGCTGGGCGGCAGCACGCGCACCCAGGTGCTGCCGGCGTAGTGCGCCGCCAGCGCCTCGTGCAGGTCTGGCGCCCGCACCGTACCCGGCAGGGTGTCCAGGTGCAGCGGCAGTTGCACCAGCATGCCCTGCGCAAAGTTGCCCACCGACGGCACGAACAGCGGGCGGCGACGCAGGCCGGCGTAGGCCATGATCTCCGGCAGGTGCTTGTGGTTCAGGCCCAGCGCGTACAGCTCGAACGCAGGCGCCTGGCCCGACTCGTAGGCCTCGATCATCGCGCGCCCCCCGCCCGTGTAGCCGCTGACGCTGGGCAGGCACAGCGGGTGGTCGGGCGGCACCAAGCCGGCCTCGACCAACGGTCGGATCAGCGCGATGGCGCCGGTGGCGTAGCAGCCAGGGTTGGCCACACGGTCGGCGTTGCGGATGGCCTCGGCCTGCCCGGGCGCGAGTTCGGCGAAGCCGTACACCCACCCCGGCGCCACCCGGTGCGCGGTGGACGCGTCGATGACGCGCGGCGCGCGCCCGCGGTCGGCGCGCACCGCATCGATCATCGCCACCGACTCGCGCGCCGCATCGTCGTGCAGGCACAGGATGACCAGATCGGCCTGCGCCATCAACGCGCGCTTGGCCTGCGGATCTTTGCGCTGATCGGGCGCGATGGCCAGCAGCTCCAGGCCGGCGATGGCTTGCAGCCGTTGGCGGATCTGCAGCCCGGTGGTGCCGGCCTCGCCGTCGATGAAGATGCGGTGCATGAGAATACCCCCGGGGGAAGCTGCCTTGCGCATGGGCGTACCATCGCGGCGCGCGACGGTGCCCAGGCATGTCAGCGTCGTTTCAGGTTGGTGCAGCGCACCATGATACAGTTTTGCCGTTTGCCCCCCAACGGACCTCGACTCCCATGAAGATTCACGAGTACCAAGGCAAGGACATCTTGCGTCAATACGGTGTGCCGGTGCCGCGTGGCATCCCGGCGTTCACGGTGCAAGAGGCGGTGGAAGCCGCCCAAAAACTGGGCGGCCCGGTGTGGGTCGTCAAGGCCCAGATCCACGCAGGCGGACGTGGCAAAGGCGGTGGTGTCAAGCTCGCGCGCAGCCTCGACGAGGTGCGCGAACTCGCCAGCAAGATGCTGGACATGCAGCTGGTGACGCACCAAACCGGCCCCGAAGGCCAAAAGGTGCGCCGGTTGTACATCGAAGAGGGCGCCGACATCGGCAAGGAGTACTACGTCTCGGTGCTGACCGACCGCGCCACGCAGAAGGTGGCCATGATCGCCTCCAGCGAAGGCGGCATGGACATCGAGGAGGTGGCCGCCAAGACGCCCGACAAAATCGTCAAGATTTTCATCGACCCGCTGGTGGGTCTGACCGATGAGCAAGCACTGCAACTGGCGCAGGGCATCGGTATGGAAGGCCACACGGCCCAGCAAGCGGTGCCGTTGTTCAAAAACCTGTACCGCTGCTACATGGAGACGGACGCCTCGCTGCTCGAGATCAACCCGCTCAACCGCGACAGCAAAGGCAACCTGATCGCGCTGGACGCCAAGTTCAACTTCGACTCCAACGCGCTGTTCCGTCACCCCGAAATCGTGGCGCTGCGCGACCTCGACGAAGAAGACCCGGCCGAGGTCGAGGCCAGCAAATACGACCTGGCCTACATCAGCCTGGACGGCAACATCGGCTGCTTGGTCAACGGCGCCGGTCTGGCCATGGCCACGATGGACACCATCAAGCTGTTTGGCGGTGAACCGGCCAACTTCCTCGACGTCGGCGGCGGCGCCACCACCGAGAAGGTCACCGAGGCCTTCAAGATCATGCTGCGCAACCCCAACGTCAAGGCCATCCTGGTCAACATCTTTGGCGGCATCATGCGCTGCGACGTCATCGCCGAAGGCGTCATCGCCGCGGCACGCGCAGTCGGCCTGAAGGTGCCGCTGGTGGTGCGCATGAAGGGCACCAACGAAGACCTGGGCAAAAAGATGTTGGCCGAATCCGGCCTGCCCATCATCAGCGCCGACACGATGGCCGAAGCGGCGCAAAAGGTGGTCGCCGCGGCCGCTGGGGCCAAGTGAAGCGTTCGGAGTTGCACACCATGTCCATCCTGATCGACAAGAACACCAAGGTCATCACCCAAGGCATCACGGGCAAGACCGGCCAGTTCCACACGCGCATGTGCCGCGACTACGCCAACGGCAAACACTGCTTCGTCGCTGGCGTCAACCCCAAGAAGGCCGGTGAGGACTTCGAGGGCATTCCCATCTACGCCAGCGTGCGCGAAGCCAAGGAAGCCACCGGCGCCACCGTCAGCGTGATTTACGTGCCGCCCGTCGGCGCCGCCGACGCCATTTGGGAGGCGGTCGAAGCCGACCTGGACCTGGTGGTGTGCATCACCGAGGGCATTCCCGTGCGCGACATGCTGATGGTGCGCAACAAGATGAAGGCCAAGGAGGCCGCCGGCGGCAAGAAAACCCTGCTGCTGGGCCCCAACTGCCCGGGCCTGATCACGCCCGACGAGATCAAGATCGGCATCATGCCCGGCCACATCCACCGCAAGGGTCGCATCGGCGTGGTGTCGCGCTCGGGCACGCTGACCTACGAGGCCGTGGCGCAGCTGACCGAGCTGGGCTTGGGCCAAAGCTCGGCGGTAGGCATCGGCGGTGACCCGATCAACGGCCTCAAGCACATCGACGTGATGAAGATGTTCAACGACGACCCCGACACGGACGCCGTCATCATGATCGGTGAAATCGGCGGTCCGGACGAGGCCGAAGCCGCGCGCTGGTGCAAGGACAACATGAAAAAGCCCGTGGTCGGCTTCATCGCTGGCGTCACCGCACCCCCGGGCAAGCGCATGGGCCACGCCGGGGCGCTGATTTCGGGCGGCGCCGACACCGCCGAAGCCAAGCTCGCCATCATGGAGGAGTGCGGCTTCAAGGTCACGCGCAACCCGTCCGAGATGGGCAAGCTGCTGAAAAGCCTGCTGTAAGGCACTGCGCCATGCGCCGGCTGCGCCCCTGTGACAGCCCCGCCGCGGCGGGGCTTGTTGTTGCGGCCGGCTGGCCGGCGCCCACGCTACACTGCGGGCCACGATGCCGACGCCCGCCGCCTTCCTGACGTTCCAGTACGCCTGCGCCTCGGACCCGGGGCGGGTGCGCGACAACAACGAAGACGCCGTGCTGATCGAACCCGCGCTGGGTTTGGTCGTGGTGGCCGATGGCGTGGGGGGCTACAACGCCGGCGAAGTGGCCAGCCGCCTGTGCTGCGACGGCGTGCGCACTGCGCTCATGCATGCGCCCACCGATGCCCCGGCGGCGCAGCGGTTGCAAGACGCCCTTGGCTCAGCCAACCACACGGTGTGGGCGCACGCCCAACAACACCCCGCCCAGCGCGGCATGGCCACGACCGTCGTGGCGGTGCTGCTCAGCCCGAACGCCCACGCGGTGGTGGCGCACGTTGGGGACTCGCGCCTGTACCGGCTGCGCCAGGGGCAGCTGGTGCAGCTGACGCGCGACCATTCGCTGGTGCAGCAGCACATCGACGCCGGCCTGTTGCCACCGGAGCTGGCGCGCGCCGCCGGCTACCGCAACCTGGTCACGCGCGCGGTCGGGGTGGGGCCGATGCTGTGGGCCGACGTGGCCGAGTTCGATCTGGCCGCTGGCGACACCCTGCTGCTGTGCACCGATGGCCTGACCGACGCGCTGGACGACCCTGCCATCGCCGCCGTGTTGCGCGCCCACGGCCCGTTGGACGAGGCCGCGCAGCGCCTTGTGCAAGCGGCCAACGAGGCTGGGGGGCGCGACAACATCTCGGTGGCGCTGGTGCGCTGCAGCCCGGCCGGACCAACACCGCCACAGGCCACGCCCCCGACGCGCCGCTGCGGAGCCTAAGCGGCGGGGTCAGGCCGGCGCCAGCCACAGCGCCGCGCGCGTGCGCTCGGCCTCGGCGCGCGCGACGGTGGCGAAGTCCTCGCCCCCGCTGGCGTACAAAATGGCACGCGACGAGTTGACGACCACCGGCCCGGTGGTGCGGCCTTCGGCATCCCCACGCCAACCGGCGCGCACCGTGGTGGCGGCATCCCCCCCCTGGGCGCCGACGCCGGGGATCAGCAGCGGCACGGTGGGCGCCAGCGCCCGTACACGCTCAATCTCGGACGGGTACGTCGCGCCCACCACCAGGCCCATCTGACCATTGCGGTTCCACGGCCCCTGGGCCAGCGTGGCAATGTGTTCGTACAGCCGCGGCTGGCCCGGCACGTCGGCCAGCCGCTGCGCCTGCAGGTCGTCGCCGCCGGGGTTGCTGGTGCGGCACAGCAAAAACACCCCCTTGCCCGGGTAGCGCAGGTACGGCTCGATGGAATCGAAGCCCATCAACGGCGACAGCGTCACCGCGTCGGCGCCGTAGCGCTCGAACGCCTCGCGCGCGTACTGCTCGGCTGTGCTGCCGATGTCACCACGCTTGGCGTCGAGGATGATCGGCACCTCGGGCGCTGTGACGCGGATGTGCGCCATCAGCCGCTCGAGCTGATCCTCGGCGCCGCAGGCCGCAAAGTAGGCGATCTGCGGCTTGTAGGCACACACCAGGTCGGCGGTGGCGTCCACAATGGCGGCACAAAAATCGTACAGATGCGCCGCGTCGCCGCGCCAGCGGCCCGGCAGCCGACCCGGGTCCGGATCGAGCCCCACGCACAGGCGCGAGCGGTGGCGCGCCTCGGCGCGCAGCAGCATGTCAACAAAGCTCATGCCGGCATTGTAGAAGCCGCTACGATGCCGGTGTGAGCCTGACCAGCGCCCCACCCCCGACCCACCACCCGCCCGGCAGCCTGCAGGCGCTGCGTGCGCGCTACGGGCCGCGCTACCGCTGGCGGTTGCTGCTGTCGGTGATGATCGGTGCGATGGCGGCGTTGGTGTCCTCCACCGTGGTCAACGTCGCCATTCCCGACCTGAGCCACCACTTTCACCTCGGGCAGGATCAGGCGCAATGGGTCACCTCGGGGTTCATGGCAGCATCGGTGGTGGCGATGTTGACCACGCCGTGGATGCTGGCGCGGTTTGGTTTTCGGCGCACCTACGTGCTGTGCATGGCGGTGCTGGTGGCCGGTGGGGTCGTGGGGGGACTGGCCGACCACTACGCGCTGGTGCTGGCCGCGCGGCTGGCCGAAGGGGTGGCTGCCGGCATCGTGCAGCCGATCCCGGCCGTCATCATCCTGCGCGCGTTCGAGCCCCACGAGCAGGGACGCGCCAGCGGGCTGTTCGGCATGGGCGTGGTGCTGGCCCCGGCGCTGGGCCCCAGCGTCGGCGGCGTGCTGGTGCAGGCGCTGGGCTGGCGCTCGATTTTTTTCCTCGTGGTGCCGTTTGGCCTGCTGTCGTGGTGGCTGGCGCGGCGCTACGTGCCGGTGACTGCGCCCGGCGGCGTGCCGGCGCAACCGGGGCTGCCGCTGGACGTGGTCGGGCTGGCGTTGGCCTCGGCGGCCACCCTGGCCATGCTGCTGGGCTTGGCCGGGCTGCACGGCGGGCCACCGGCGCAGGCGGCAACGTTGTTGGTGGCCGCCGCCGCATGGCTGGCCGCGTTCGTGGCTTGGCAACGCCGCCGCGCCCGCCTCGGTTCGCCGCAACCGCTGATGCACCTGGGCGTGTTCACGCACCGCGCGTTTGCCGCCGGCAGCGTGGTGTCGCTGATCTACGGCACGGCCCTGTTTGGATCCACCTACCTGTTTCCGGTGTACCTGCAGCTCGGCCTTGGCCTGCCTGCGGCCTACGTGGGCACGTTGCTGCTCCCGGCGGGGTTGGTGCTGGCGCTGACCATCGCCGTCGTGGGCCGCTTGGCCGACCGCCAGCCAGCCCACCGCTTGGTCACTGTGGGCTTGGCGCTGCTGACGGCCTCATTCGCCGCCTTTGGGCTGGTCGGTCAGGGCACGCCGCTGCTGGTGCTGGCGCTGCTGGCGGTGCTGGGGCGCGTCGGCCTGGGGTTTGTGCTGCCGTCGCTGAACCTGGGGGCGATGCGCGGCCTGCCGGCACCGGCGTTGGCGCAGGGTTCCAGCGCCATCAACGTACTGCGGATGCTGGGCGGCGCCACCGGGGTGAGTGTGTGCGGGGTGTTCCTGGAATGGCGCCTCAGCGCCCACGGCGCCACGCTGGACGCCGGCAGCGCGGCGCTGGCCGATGCCCGGCTGGCCGCGTTTGCCGAGACGTTCGGGCTGCTGACGGCCGTGTGCGCGCTGGCGTTGCTGAGCGCGCGCGCCCTGGCCCCGCGGCGATGACGCCCGACGCCCCACACCGGCTTGACACGACCGTGCGCAGTTTTGCGCTACAGTGTTTGGGTGCCCAAGGCCACCTTCTCGAGGAGACGACCACCATGCAACGACGCCAACTGCTGACCACCGCCGCTGCCCTGACCACGGTGGGCATCAGCCCCTGGGTGCGCGCCCAGGCGCTGGAAAAACCCAAGGTCACGATCGCCGTCGGCGGCAAAAACCTCTTTTACTACCTGCCGCTGACGATTGCCGAGCAGCTCGGCTACTTCAAGGCCGAGGGGCTGGACGTCACCATTGTCGATTTCGCCGGCGGGTCGCGCGCGTTGCAAGCCGTGGTGGGTGGCAGCGCCGACGTGGTCTCGGGCGCCTTCGGGCACACCGTCAACATGCAGGCCAAGGGGCAGCCGATGCGTGCCTTCGTGCTGCAGGGGCAGGCGCCGCAGATCGTGCTGGGCGTCAACCCCAAGACGCTGCCGGGCTTCAAGACGGTGGCCGACCTCAGGGGCAAAAAGGTCGGCGTCACCGCGCCGGGCAGCTCCACGCACATCATGCTGAACTTCGTGCTGGCCAAAGCCGGGCTCAAGCCCAGCGACGTCAGCGTCATCGGCGTCGGTGCCAGCAACGGCGCAGTGGCGGCCATGCGTGCTGGGCAAATCGACGCGATCAGCAACCTGGACCCCGTCATCACACTGCTGCGGCGCTCGGGCGACTTGCAGGTGGTGGTGGACACGCGCAAGCCCGCCGAGGCTGAACAAGTCTTTGGCGGCCCGATGCCGGCGGGCTGCCTGTACGCCCCGGCGGCCTTCGTCGACAAGCACCCCGCCACCGTGCAGGCCCTGACCAACGCCATGGTGCGCGCCAACAAGTGGATCCAGCAAGCCGGCCCGGGCGACATCATCAAGGTCGTGCCTGAGAGCTACCTGCTGGGTGACCGGGCGGTGTACATCGACGGCTTTCTGGCGTCCAAGCCCGCGCTGTCGCCGGACGGGGCGTTCCCGGCCAAGGGGGCGGAAACCGCCTTCCGCGCACTGGGCAGCGTGGACGACAAGCTGGCCGCGGCCAAGCTGGACCTGAACGCCGTCTACACCAACGCCTTCGTGCAAAAGGCCAACGCCAAGTATCCGAAAGGCTGACGTGACGACCCCGGCGATCGAGCTGCAGGACATCGCCTGCACCTTCATCAGCAAGGACGCCCCGGGCCAGCGCTACACGGCGGTCGAGCACGTCTCGCTGACGGTGGGGGCTGGGGAATTCGTCAGCGTCGTCGGCCCCACCGGCTGCGGCAAGAGCACGCTGCTCAACGTCGCCGCGGGGCTGCTGGCCCCCAGCCGGGGCACGGTGCGCATTTTTGGCCAGCCGCTGACGGGCCTGAATGCGCGCGCGGGCTACATGTTCCAGGCCGAGAGCCTGATGCCGTGGCGCACGGCGCTGGGCAATGTGATGGCGGGGCTGGAGTTTCGCGGCATGCCGCCGGCCGAGGCACGCGCACAGGCCGAGGAGTGGCTGCGCCGCGTGGGTCTGGGGGCCTTTGGCGACCGCTATCCGCACCAGATGAGCGGCGGCATGCGCAAGCGTGCCAGCCTCGCGCAGGTGCTGGTGCTCGACCCCGACATCATCCTGATGGACGAGCCGTTCTCGGCGCTGGACATCCAGACCCGGCAGCTGATGGAAAACGAGGTGCTGGCGCTGTGGCAGGCCAAACGCAAGGCGGTGCTGTTCATCACGCACGACCTGGACGAGGCCATCGCGATGAGCGACCGGGTGGTGGTGATGAGCGCCGGGCCGGCCTCGCGCCCGATCGGCGAATTCGCCATCGACATCCCGCGCCCGCGCGACGTGGCCGAGGTGAAGATGACCCCGCGCTTCCTGAAGCTGCACGCCGCCATCTGGGGCGTGCTGCGCGAGGAGGTGCTCAAGGGCTACCAACAGCAACTGCGCCGCGCCGCCTGAGCGTACCCAACCCCGACCCCCGCTATGTGGCAATTGATCAAACCCCGACCGGGCAACCTGCGGCTGTGGCAACTGGGCTTGCTGGTCGCGCTGTTCCTGCTGTGGCACGTGCTGACGCAGCCGGGCCTGATCCCGCCCTTTCTGTTCGACAACGACCGGCAGGCCGCCTTCTTTTTTGGCGAGCCGCTGAAGGTGCTGGAGCGCATCTGGGCCTGGTTCGTGACCGATGCCGATATTTACCGCCACCTGGGCGTGACGCTGGCCGAGACGCTGCTGGCCTTTGGCATCGGCTCGGTGACGGGGCTGGCCGCCGGGCTGTGGCTGGCGCTGTCGCCCATGGCCTCGGCCATCCTGGAGCCCTACATCAAGGCGCTCAACTCCATGCCGCGCATCATCCTGGCGCCGATTTTTGCCGTGTGGTTTGGCCTGGGCATCGGCTCCAAGGTCGCCTTGGGCGTGACCCTGGTGTTCTTCATCGTGTTCTTCAACGTCTACCAAGGCGTGCGGGAGGTCAGCCCGGTCATCCTGGCCAATGCGCGCATGCTGGGTGCTGCGCCCAAGCAGTTGCTGCGCCACGTCTATCTGCCCAGCGCCACGAGCTGGGTGTTCAGCTCGCTGCACACCAGCGTGGGCTTGGCCTTCGTCGGCGCGGTGGTGGGCGAATATTTGGGCTCCAGCCAGGGCGTGGGCTACCTGATCCTGCAGGCCGAGGGCACCTTCGACATCAACACCGTCATGGCCGGCATCCTGGTGCTGACGGCCTTTGCGCTGGTGCTGGACGGACTGGTCGGCCGCATCGAGCGCAGATTGCTCACCTGGCAGCCCAAGGCGGGCGAGACCGAAAAGCTGTAACGCTTGGGAACGGGAAGCGATGAACCCGTGGCTGCTGCTGGCGCTGGCCATCGTCGCGGAGGTGGTGGGCACGAGCGCGCTCAAAGCCAGCGACGGCTTCACGCGGCTGCTGCCGTCGGTCGTGGTCGTCGTGGGCTATGTCGTATCGTTCTACTGCCTATCGCTGGTGCTGCGCCACATTCCAGTGGGCATCACCTACGCGGTGTGGTCGGGGCTGGGCATCGTGCTGATCACGCTGACGGCCTTCGTCCTGTACGGCCAGCGCATCGATTTGGCGGGTTGGATCGGCATGGGGCTGATCATCGCCGGCGTGCTCGTACTCAACCTGTTCTCGCGCGCCTCGGCGCATTGAGCACGGGGCCATGTGTCAGCTGCTCGGCCTCAACTGCGCGACACCGACGGATGCGGTGTTCAGCTTCACGGGATTTCGTCGGCGCGGCGGTGCCACCGACACCCATGCCGACGGCTGGGGGGTGGCCTTTTTCGAAGGCCGGGGGGTACGGCTGTTCATCGACCCGGATGCGGCAGCCCGCTCGCCGATGGCGGACTTTCTGCAGCGCTACCCGATCCGCAGCCGCAACGTGATCGCCCATGTGCGCAAGGCAACCACCGGCGCGGTGGCGCTGGAAAACACCCACCCTTTCATGCGCGAGCTGTGGGGACGCTACTGGGTGTTTGCGCACAACGGCGACCTGCACGGCCACCAGCCCAAGCTGCACCGCCACTTCCGCCCGGTGGGCGACACCGACAGTGAGCGCGCCTTTTGCTGGCTGCTGCAGGAGCTGGACAAATCGCACGCCAGTCTGCCGCCGGTGCCGGAGCTGACCGCGACGCTGCGCGAGCTGATCCCGCACATCAGCCGCCACGGCACGTTCAACTTTCTGCTGTCGTGCGGCGATGCCATGTGGGCCCACTGCAGCACGCATTTGCACTACCGGGTGCGGGATTACCCGTTTTCTCGCGCCACACTGGCCGACGAAGACTGGACGATCGACTTTTCCACCGTCACCCAACCGGGCGACCGCGTGGCGGTGATCGTCACCACCCCGCTGACGAGGGACGAGGTCTGGATTCCGTTCGCCCCAGGGGAACTGCGCGTGTTCGTCGATGGCGCCCCGATGACCGACACGGGCACCTGAACGCGGCTCAGGCCGCGCCCGGCCGCTGGCGCAGCCAGGCGATACACAACCCCCAGCCCATGCCCACCCCCACCGCGTCGGCCAGCCAGTCGAGCGGGTCGCCCTGGCGCCAGCCGCTGGCCTGCTGGGCCAGCTCGACGGCGGCCCCGTGCGCCAGCAGCGCCGCGGCCACGACTGCCCACGGCGCGCGCGGCCAGCCGGCCCACGCCAGCAGCGCGAGACCCGCGTAGGCCAGCGCGTGCTGCGCCTTGTCCCAGACGTCGACGGCGACCTGCGGCAGGTGGCGCGGCGGCAGCAGCGACAGCACCGTCACCGCCAGCAGCGCCGCCGCGAACGCCAGCCGCGCCAGCCCCCAGCGCGCGCTCACGCCCCGCCCTCCGCCGCCGCGGCGACGACCGCCGCCTGCAGCGCGTCGACGAAGCGCGCCGCCACGTCAAAGCCGGTCTGCTGCGTGATTTCCTGAAAGCACGTCGGGCTGGTGACGTTGACCTCCGTCAGGTGCTCGCCGATGATGTCCAGCCCCACCAGCAGCAGCCCGCGCGCGGCCAGCCGCGGCCCCAGCGCGCGGGCAATCGCCCACTCCGCTTCGGTCAGCGGCTGCGCCACCCCCTTGCCTCCGGCGGCCAGGTTGCCGCGCACCTCGCCGCCTTGGGGAATGCGCGCCAGCGCGTACGGCACCGCTTCGCCGCCGATGATCAGCACGCGCTTGTCGCCCTGCGCGATGGCGGGCTCGAAGCGCTGCACCATGATCGTGGTGTGGCCGTGCTGGGTCAGCGTCTCGACGATCGCGCCGAGGTTGAGGCCATCAGGTCCGACGCGGAAAATGCCGCGCCCGCCCATGCCATCCAGCGGTTTGAGGATGATGTCGCGGTGTTCGACGTGGAAGGCCCGGATCGCCTCGGTCGAGCGCGTCACCAGCGTCGGCGGCGCGAACGCGGCAAACTCCATCAGCGCCAGCTTTTCCGGGTGGTCACGCAGCGCCGCCGGGGCGTTGAACACGCGCGCGCCGTCGCGCTCGGCCTGCTGCAGCAGGTGCGTCGCGTAGAAATATTCGGCGTCAAACGGGGGGTCCTTGCGCATCAGCACCGCATCGAAGCCGTGCAGCGGCTCGCGCGCCTGCGCGCGCACGTGGAACCAATCGTGCGCGTCGTCGCGCAGCTCGATGTCGCGTACCCACGCCGTCACCGGGCCGCCGCTGCTCCACTGCAGGTGCTGCGGCTCGCACGCGGCCAGCCGGGCCCCGCGGCGCGCCAGTTCGCGCATCATGGCGTAGGTGCTGTCCTTGTAGGTGACGAAGGTGTGCAGCGGGTCGGCCACCACCAGCACGCGCCGACCGTGCCAGAACGCTGGCTCAGGCATCGTGCTCGGCCTCCGGGTCGGTGGCTTCCAGCTCGTAGGCTGCGGCCAGCATGGCCAGCCGCGCCACCACACCGTACATGTAAAAGCGGTTCGGCACACTGGCCCCCGGTTTGCTGCCAGGCTGCGGCTGCAGCGCGCTTTTTTCGAACGCCAGCGGCACGAAGCTGGCCCCGGGGGCGTTGAGGTTTTCGTCGACGCCGCGCTCGGCGTGCACGCGGTAAAACCCCCCAACCACGTAGCGGTCCATCATGTACACCACCGGCTCGGCCACGGCGTCGTGGATACGTTCGTGCGTCATGACGCCCTCCTGGATGATGACGTCGCTGACCTGTTGGCCGTCCTTGATGACGTTCATTTTGTTCTTGGTGCGGCGGTTGAGGTTGCTCAGTTCCGCGGCGTCGCGCACCATCATCACCCCCATGCCGTAGGTGCCGTTGTCGGCCTTGACGACGACAAAGGGCCGCTCCTGGATGCCGTACTCCTTGTACTTGCGGCGGATTTTGGTCAGCAGCGCGTCGACGTTGGTTTGCAGGCACTCCAACCCCGTGCCTTCGGCAAAGTTGACCTGGCCGCAGTGCGCGAACATGGGGTTGATCAGCCACGGGTCGATGCCGACCAACTTGCCAAAGCGCTTGGCAACCTCCTCGTAAGCGCGGAAGTGGTTGCTCTTGCGCCGCACGTGCCAGCCCGCGTGCAGCGGGGGCAGCACGTACTGCTCGTGCAGGTCCTCCAGCATGCCCGGCACGCCAGCGCTGAGGTCGTTGTTGAGCAGAATGGTGCACGGGTCGAAGTGCTTCAGGCCAATGCGGCGCCCCTGGCGGATGATGGGCTCCAGCACGATGCGCTCGCCGTTGGGCAGGACGATCGGCGTGGGTTCCTTGACCTCGGGGTTGAGCGAGCCGATGCGCACGTTGAGCCCGGCCGAGTAAAAAATGCGCTGCAGCTGCGCCACATTCATCAGGTAAAACGTGTTGCGGGTGTGGTTTTCCGGCACCAACAACAGGTTTTTGGCCTCGGGGCAGATTTTTTCGATCGCCGCCATGGCCGCCTGCACGGCCAGCGGCAGCATTTCGTTGGTCAGGTTGTTCCAGCCGCCGGGAAACAGGTTGGTGTCCACCGGGGCCAGTTTGAAGCCAGCGTTGCGGATGTCCACCGAGGTGTAAAACGGCGGCGTGTGCTCCATCCATTCCAGGCGAAACCAACGCTCAATGACCGGGGTGGACTCGAGAATGCGCTGCTCCAGCTCGTTGATGGGGCCGGTCAGTGCGGTGACGAGGTGCGGAACCATGGGGGGGTGTCCTCCTGCGCGTTGTGGATGCCCAGGCGCAAGCAAGGGCGCGATGGGCTGCATTGTAGAAAGCTCCCCGCCCCGCGGAAGCCCCAGCCGGCGGCGTTGTCGCCAACCGCTATGCGCTATAACAGCGCCCCGTGAACCGCAACCTATGGCTGCTGGCCGCCGCGCAAGGCCTGTTTCTAACCAACAACGTGGTGTTTATCGCCATCAACGGGCTGGTGGGCCTGCAGCTGGCGCCGGTGGGCTGGATGGCCACGCTACCGGTGATGGGCTACGTGGTCGGTGGCGCGCTGTCCACCGGTTGGGTGGCACGCGCCCAGGCACGCTGGGGCCGCCAGCGCGCGTTCCAGTTCGGGCTGCTGGTGGCGCTGGGTTCGGCCTTGCTGGCGGCCCGGGCGGTGTAGCTGGGCAGTTTTGCGCTGCTGGTGGCCGCCACCGTGGTGGCTGGTTACTACAGTGCCAACGGGCAGCTGTACCGCTTCGCCGCCGGCGAACTGGCCGCCCCGAGTGAACGCGAGAAGGCCGTCTCGCTGGTGCTGGCCGGGGGGCTGATCGGCGCTATCGCCGGCCCCAACCTGGCCAACCACACGCGCGACGTGCTGGGCGGGCCGTTTTTGGGCGCTTACCTGGCGCTGGCCGTGGTGGCGCTGTTCCTGCTGGGGGTAGGGTGGAATTTTCTGTTCACCGGCAGCACCACGCTGGCCATGCAGGCGTACCGCGCGGAGGAAAAAGACCGCGCCCAGGCGCTGATCAACTTCGGCGTGTTCGCCACGATGGCGCTGACTTCGTTTGCGTCGGGCGCGTTGGTGACGACGCAGGGGTGGTGGTGGCTCAACGTCGGCTCGACGGTGCCGGTGGCCGTGATAGCGGTGGCGTTGGCCGCGCTGGCGTGGCGGCAACGCACCGCGGCCGCAGGTTCGGGGACCTGAACAGCGGCATCCAGCCGACGGCACCACCCACCGCCCCGCACGGGCCGTGCCCGCATCACGCGGGCGGTGCGGCGCCGATGATGGTGACACCAAATCCGGTTGGGGTTTCGCCCAGCGGCTGGGCGGGTTCCAGCGGCGCTGGCCGGCCAAAGTGGTAGCCCTGGAACAGCCGGCACCCCATCGCCCGCAGCACCTCGAACTGCTCGGCTGTCTCCACGCCTTCGGCCACCACCTCCATTTCCAGGCTCTGCGCCAGCTGCAGGATGGTGCACACGATGGCGGCGTCGTTGGGGTCGGTCAGCAGGTCGCGCACAAAGCTGCGGTCGATCTTGAGCTGCGTCAGCGGCAGGCGCTTCAGGTAGCTGAGCGACGAGTAGCCGGTACCGAAGTCGTCCAGCGCGAACTGGATGCCGAGGCCGGCGAGCGCCTCCATCTTCGCGATGGTGTCCTCCACGTCGTGCAGCAGCAGGCTTTCGGTCAGCTCCAGCTTCAGCCGGCGCGGGTCGGCGCCGGCGGCGTGCAGGGCCTGCCGCACGCTGTCGACGAAGTCCGGCTGGCGCAGCTGGCGGGCGCTGAGGTTGACCGCCAGCGTCCAGCCGGCGCGCGCCGGGTCGGCCGCCCAGCGCGCGAGCACCCGGCACGCCTCGCGCAGCACCCACTGGCCGATCGGCAGAATCAGCCCGGTCTGCTCCGCCACCGGGATGAACTCGGCCGGCGGCACCATGCCGCGCACCGGGTGGCGCCAGCGCAGCAGCGCCTCGTGCCCGCAGACCTGCGCGCGCACGTCGACGATCGGCTGGCCGAACAACAGCAGTTCGCCGTCGCGCAAGCCGTGGCGCAGCTCGCGCTGCAGCGTGGCGCGCTGCACGACGCGCGCCTGCATCGCCGGGTCGAAGAAGCGCACCGCGTTGCGCCCGGCGGCCTTGGAGTGGTACATCGCCAGGTCGGCACGGCCGAGGATGTCCTCCACCGTGTCGGTCTGGCCGCGAAACAGCGTGATGCCGATGCTGGGCGTGGCCTGCAGGTCGTGTCCGTCGATGACGGCCGGCCGCTCCAGCGCCTGGCGCAGCTTCTCGGCCACGTGCTGGGCGCGCCAGGCGGCCTGCTCCTCGTCCTCGCGCAAATCCTCCAGCAGCACGACGAATTCGTCGCCGCCCAGCCGGCCCACCATATCCTCGGCGCGCACGGACTCGCGCAGGCGCTGCGCCATCTCGCGCAGCAGCCCATCGCCCGCGGCGTGGCCGAACGCGT
Organism: Tepidimonas aquatica; assembly: GCF_007556585.1. Lineage (GTDB taxonomy): Bacteria > Pseudomonadota > Gammaproteobacteria > Burkholderiales > Burkholderiaceae_C > Tepidimonas > Tepidimonas aquatica. The sequence goes on from NZ_VJNA01000018.1 coordinate 52,238, forward strand.
CGTTGATGTCCTTGAAGTTGTCCAGGTCGATGAAGCACAGCGCCGCCCACTGGCCGCTGCGCGCGCTGGAGGCCTGCGCCTGCACCACCCGGTCCTGGAACGAGCGCCGGTTGCACAAACCGGTCAGACCGTCGTAGTACGCCAGGCGCTCGATGGTCGCCTCGGCCTGTTTGCGCGCGGTGACGTCGCGGCCGATGCCGCGGTAGCCAACGAAGGTGCCGTGCGCGTCGAACACCGGCTCGCCGCTCAGGGCAAACCAATAGGTGCGCCCATCGGGCAGCACGCGCTGCACCTCGAAGTGGCGAAACGGCTCGCGCCGCTCGACCGCGTCGAGCAGCGGACGCCAGTCCTCGGGTCGCGGCCGGTTGGGCGCCGGCACATCCCACGGCCGCCGGCCGATAAACAACGGCGCGATGTCGCGCTCGCGCACCACGCGCCCCTCCAGCCGCGTGTAGCGGCCCTCGGTGTCCCACTCCCAGTACCAGTCGGCCGACAGCTCGGTCAGGCTGCGAAACCGCGCCTCGCTGTCGCGCAGCGCGGCCAGTGCCTGGGCATGCTTGGAAACATCGGTGTAGATGCGCACCCACCCCCCACCGGGCAATGCGATCGTGGAGCCCTGCAGCGTGCGGCCACTGGCGGTGGTGTAGGAATAGACGTGCGGCTGGCCGCTGGTCTGCGTGGCGCGCAGGTGGTGCCAGACACGCCGCAGCAGGCGCTCCGGGTCGCCCTTCAGGTCGCCGCGCGCGGCCTGCCAGCGCACCACCTCGTCGATGAGCGGGCCGCGCGCCATGAGGTCTTCAGGCAGCTCCAGCAGCGTCAGCACGCTGGCGTTGTACCCGATGATGTGACCCTGCGCATCGATCACCACCAAGGCATGCTGCAGATGGTCCAGCAGCTCCGCCACCGACAGCCGGCCGGCGCGCGCGGCCTCGTCGGCGGCCGCACTGGCCATCCCGGGCAGGGTGGCGATGAAGTCGTCGGTCATCGCGCGCGGTCAGCCAGGGTCAGAAGGTTTCCCAGTCGCCGTCGTCGGCTGGCTTGGACGCAGGGGCCGCCACCGGCCGAGCCGGCGTCGATTGGGCCGGCCCGGCGGCCCCCTGCGCTGGGGTCGCCAAAGCGGCAGCCGGTCCGCTTGATGGCTTGGAGGCGGGAGCACTCAAACGGACAGCGGGTTTGGCGGCGTTGCCCACGGCCTTGGGTACCGGCCGCGCGGAAACGCTCCCCATCGCCTTGGACGTCGGCGCACGCGCCACCATCACCGTGGCATCGCTGGTATGAAAAAACGACACCAACTCCCGCAAGCGCTGCGCTTGATCGAGCAGGCTTTGGGCTGCGGCGGTGGCCTGCTCGGCCAGCGCCGCATTCTGCTGTGTGGTCTGGTCCAACTGCCCCACTGCCGCATTGATCTGGGACAAGCCCTGCGCCTGCTGCTGGGTGGCGGCGGTGATCTCGCGGATGAAGGCGGACACCTGCTCGGCGTTGGCGACGATGTCGCGGATGGTGGCCCCGGCCGCATGCACCTGGGCCGTGCCCGTGCCCACCTGCACCACGCTGGCCTCGATGAGCGTCTTGATCTCCTGGCGGCCTGGGCGCTGCGTTGCGCGAGTTGCCGCACCTCGCCGGCCACGACGGCAAAACCGCGGCCGGCCTCGCCGGCGCGCGCCGCCTCCACCGCCGCGTTGAGCGCCAGGATGTTGGTCTGGAAGGCAATGCCGTCGATGACACCGATGATGTCGGCGATCTTGCGGCTGGCGGCCTGGATGCCGTCCATCGTCGCCACCACTTGGCCGACGGCCTCGCCACCGCGCTCGGCCACCTCGGCGTTGCGTCGCGCCAGTTCGATCGCGGCCTGCGCGGCCTCGCTGCTGGCCGCCACATGGCGGGTCAGCTCGTCGATGCTGGCGACCGTCTGGCGCAGGTGTTCGGCGGTTTGCTCGGTGCGCTGCGCCAGGTCCTGGCTGCCGCTGGCCACCGCTTCGGCGGTGGCGCGCAGCCGTGCGGCGGTTTCGTGCACGGCGCCCACGGTGCGCGCCAGCGACGCCTGCATGTCGGCCAGGCTGCGCATCAGCTCGGCCAGTTCGTCCTGGCCTCGGGTGTCGGCACGGGTGGTCAGGTCGCCGCGCGCAATGGCCACGGCCAGCGCCTGCGCTTGCTGCACCGGGCGCACGATGCTGCGCATGTTGATCCAGGTGGTCGGCGCCACGACCGCCATGGCCACCAGCAGCGCCACCCCCAAGGCCCACAGGCTTTGCTGACGAATCTGTTCGCCGCGCTCGGTGAGTTGGATCATCTGCTGCGCAAACGCCTCGTCGCCGCCGTTGCCGGCAGCGGTCCAGGCCAGGGTCAAGGCTTCGTGCTGGGCGATTTGCATGTGATGCACCGCCCACACGCCCACACCCGCCAGCGCCAGCAGCAGCACCAGCACCAGCACCACGGCAATGGCACCCAGCATGCGTGTGCGTACGCGCCACGCTCGCATCCAATGGTTGCTGTTCATCGTATGGCCTCGGAGGTAGGGGCTACTGTCTCAGGCGTCCATCAGGCCCATGTCGGGGCTGCTCATCAGCGCCTCGATGTCCATCAGAATCAGCATGCGCTCCCCAACGCTGGCAATGCCGGTGATGAAGGCCGTGTCCACGGTGGTCGATGTCATCTCGGGCGCGGCGCGGATCTGGTCGCGCGGCAGCTCCAGCACGTCGGACACCGAATCGACAACGACGCCCACCACGCGCCCCTTGACGTTGAGCACGATGACGACGGTCAGGCCGTTGTACTCGACGCTGGGGCAGCCCAGCTTGATGCGCAGGTCCACCACCGGCACGATGACACCGCGTAGGTTGACCACGCCCAGCATGTGCCGCGGCGCGTTGGCGATGCGGGTGGGGTTTTCGTACGAGCGGATTTCCTGCACGCGCAGGATGTCGATGCCGTATTCCTCGGCGCCAAGGCGAAACGTCAAGTACTCGGCGCTGTCGCGTGCGGCAGCGTCGTGGCTGTGCGCGGCGGCAATGGCGGTCATGGCAGCACTCCTCATCGGCCCAAAGCCCTAAGTGTCAGGTCCCGGACGATTGCGTGGCACTTTTATGAAAAGTTCCGGTTTTTCTTTGTACCATCTTTTCATGGCCTCGATGGGCGGGACATGTCCCAGGGCTTTCTGGGGGATGTGGTGATTGTACAG
>NZ_VJNA01000019.1 GCF_007556585.1 Tepidimonas aquatica
TTTTGCGCCTCATTGCGGCCGTGCGCCTCATCGGCCGGTGGCTCGCCCAGCGGCGGCCAACCGAGACCAGTGGCGCCAACCCTGCCCAGCTGCGGCTAAGGGCGGCGTGAAAATGAATTTTTCAGGGGCGACTATTTCATCAACACGCAAAAGCTCGCCGTCAATCAGCCGCTGACCAACCGGGGCGATGGGCGCGAGCACCTCATCTGGGAAACGCTGACCAATACCGCGCGCGCCATTCCCGACCGCTTTTATGTGGTGATCGACGAGGCGCACCGCGGCATGACTTCGGGCAAGGGGGCGCAGGCTGCGCAGACCTTGATGCAGCGCTTCTTGCTGGGCTGCCCCGAGGTCGGCTTGGTCAAAATGCCGATGGTGATTGGGGTGTCGGCCACGCCCAAGCGCTTTCTGGACTTGATGGCCAATGCCGAGCACACCGTGACCACGCACAAGGTGGCGGTTCCCGCAGAAGAGGTGCGCAAGTCCGGCCTGCTGAAGGACCGCATCCTGATCCATCACCCTGAAGCCGCCACCACGGCAGAGATGGCGCTTTTGGAAGAGGCCGCCCGGCGCTGGGGCCAGATGACGGCCGCCTGGGGCGCCTACTGCCAAGAGGAAAAAGAGCCAACCGTCTGGCCGGTGCTGGTGGTTCAGGTGGAAAACGGCACGGACCGGCAACTGACCAAGACCGACCTTGGCGCAGCGCTGGCCGTGATCGAGAGCGCCATTGGCCGCCGCCTGAACGAGGGCGAGGTCGCCCATGCGATGCATGACACGGGCGACCTGGACGTGGGCGGCCGACGGGTGCGCAAGGTGGAAGCCTCGCGGATTGACGCGGACAAGAACATCGGCGTGGTGTTCTTCAAGACCAGCCTGTCTGAAGCGCCCCGGATTTTGAGGAGGCTCCTTCGATTGAGAATGGAGCCGATATGAGGAAGTCCCCGAAGTTTTCCCCCGAGGTGATCGAGCGCGCGGTGCGCATGGTCTTCGACGCCAAAGACCAGTACCCGTCGCAGTGGGCGGCGATCGAGTCGATCGCCGGCAAGATCGGCTGCACGGCCGAGACGCTGCGCAAGTGGGTGCGCCAAGGCGAGCGCGACAGCGGGCTGCGGCCAGGTTCGACGACGGCCGAGCAGCAGCGCATCAAGGAGCTCGAGCGCGAGGTTCGCGAGCTGCGCAAGACCAACGAGATCCTGAAGCTAGCCAGCGCGTATTTCGCCCAGGCGGAGCTCGACCGCCACCACAGGAAGTGAACGCCTTCATCGACGAGCACCGGGCTGCTCACGGGGTCGAGCCGATCTGCACAGCGCTGCAGGTCGCCCCGTCGGCGTACCGGCGCCATGCCGCGCGCGTGCGCGAGCCCGCGCTGCTGAGCGCGCGTGCGCAGCGCGACGCCCAGTTGCTGCCCGAAGTGCAACGCGTGTTCGACGCCAACCTGCGCGTCTATGGCGCCGACAAGGTCTGGCGGCAATTGGTGCGCGAAGGCGTGGCGGTGGCGCGCTGTACGGTCGAGCGGCTGATGCGCCGGCTCGGGTTGCAGGGTGTGCGGCGCGGCAAGGACGTGCGCACGACGGTGCCCGACGCCAAGGCGGCGTGCCCGCTGGACCGGGTGAATCGGCAGTTCCGCGCCGACCGGCCGAACCAGCTGTGGGTGGCGGACTTCACCTACGTCTCGACCTGGCAGGGCTTCGTGTACGTCGCCTTCGTCGTCGACGTGTTCGCGCGCTACATCGTGGGCTGGCGCGTCAGCAGTTCGATGCAGACCGACTTCGTGCTCGACGCGCTGGAGCAGGCGCTGTATGCGCGCCAGCCCTGGCGCGACGGTGGCCTGACCCATCACAGCGACCGCGGCAGTCAGTACGTCTCGATCCGCTACAGCGAACGCCTGGCCGAGGCCGGCATCGAGCCCTCCGTGGGCTCCACCGGCGACAGCTACGACAACGCACTGGCCGAGACCATCAACGGGCTGTACAAGGCCGAAATCATCCACCGGCGCGGGCCGTGGAAGACGCGAGAGGCGGTCGAGCTGGCGACGCTGGAGTGGGTCTCGTGGTTCAACCACCATCGCTTGCTCGAACCCATCGGCTACATCCCGCCGGCCGAAGCCGAGGCACACTACTGGCGCCAGTACGCCGAGGCCATCGCATCAACGAAGCCTGCTGAACAAGCAGCGCCACAGGAGGGTTGAACCATGAGTACATGGCCCAACCGGAGGGCCTCCGGCGGCCCCTGCGGGGGGCTGAAAGAGAGAAAACCAGAACCCAGGAACCGTCAGACCATGCCGGTCTGACTCAAGCCAACAGGCCTCCTCGAAACCCGGTGCGGTTCAGTCCACCGGCTGGGATTGCCCGCGTGCCGAGGTGATGATGTCGTTCCGCCGTGCGGAGGATCACACCTACATCGCCCAGTTGCTGGGCCGGATGGTGCGCACGCCCTTGGCACGGCGCATCGAAAAAGATGCCGCGCTCAATGACGTGCATCTGTTTTTGCCCTACTTCGATACGGGCGCCGTGGAAAGCGTGGTGGCCTCGCTCTCCAACGCGGAAGAGGTGCCGCCTTCTGAGACGGGCTCCAGCCGCAATCTGGTGGTGCTCAAGCGGCGTGAGGGTTGCGAGTCCATCTTTGCGGCACTTGACGAATTGATCACCTACCGCGTGAATGCCGCCCGGGCGCAAAGCCCGCTGCGCCGGTATATGGCCATCTCGCGCAGCCTGACCATCGATGGGATCGATGACGATGCCTGGGGCCGTGCCAAGCAGCAGATTGTGGAGTGGATGGGCCAGCGCATTGCAGCGATCAAGGCGGCAGGCCAGTTTGACGCGGCGGCCAAAGCGATCACGCAGGTGAGCCTGCGGACCTTGGCCGTCAACAACGGCACTGGCGTGGCTGAGCCGACGGCGGACTATCATATCGATGCCTCGGACGTGGACATCGACCGGCTGTTCGAAGAGGCCGGGCGGGCCTTTAGCCACGGCTTGCAGATGGAATACTGGCGTGCCCACGCGGATCGCGATGCGCTGGAGGTGAAGGTCGAGGCCATCGTGCTGGCCCGCCACGCGGCAGAAATGGCGGTGTTGGAGTCGTTGGCAGAACAAGCCTTCGACGCGCTTTACGATCAGCACAAAAAGGCCATCTACCAACTCAAGGAGCAGCGGCGCCTCAATTACGAAAAGCTGCGGCTGGCGACGGCCAAGCCCAACGAAATCCCATGGCGGCTGCCTGCATCCATCGACTTCAAGCGCTCTACGGCGGAGCCGCTCTGGGACCGCCACCTTTACGTGGAGAGCAACGGCCAGTTCCGCGCCGAACTCGGCCCCTGGGAAGCCGATGTGCTGCGTGAGGAGCTTGCCAAGCCCGAAGTGGTGGGCTGGCTGCGTAACCTGCCCAAGAAGCCGTGGTCGCTGGAAATCCCGTATGAGACGGGGGGTGACGTGCGCCCGATGTTCCCGGATCTGGTTGTGGTGCGCAAAGTCGGCAATGACTTTGTCATCGACATTCTGGAACCCCACGACCCGAGCCGCAGCGACAACTTCGAGAAAGCCGTCGGGCTGGCGAAGTTTGCGGAAAAGCGCGGTGCGCTGTTCGGGCGCATCCAGCTGATCCGCAAGCAATCCTCTGCCGGTGGCGAGCATTTCGCGCGCCTGGAGATCAACCAGGCCACCACGATCAAGAAGCTGCTGCTGGTCACCAGCAACCCACAGCTCGATCAACTGTTCGCCGCTCTGGCCACAACATGAAGGGGGACGGCCCTCCAAAGTGGTGGCGGGTTCAACCCGCCGCCGGCCGGATGCGGAACCACAGCGCGTACAGCGCCGGCACGAACAGCAGGGTGATGGCCGTGCCGACGGCCACGCCGCCGATCAGCACATAGGCCAGCGGCCCCCAGAAGCTGTCGTGCGTCAGCGGCACGAACGCCAACACCGCCGCCAGTGCCGTCAGCACCACGGGCCGCGCCCGCTGCACGGCGGCTTCCACGACGCCCTCAAACGACGCCATGCCCGCCTCGAAGTTGTCGGCCACCTGCTGCGTCAGGATCAGCGTGTTGCGCATCAAAATGCCCGCCAGACCGGTCAGGCCCAGCAGCGCCACGAAGCCGAACGGCTGCCAAAACACCAGCAGCGCCAGTACCGCGCCGATGAGCCCCAGCGGCGCCGTGGCCACCACCATGAACGTGCCGGCAAACGAGCGCATCTGCAGCATGATGAACACGAGCATCGCGGCCACCATCAGCGGCTGCAGCTTTTGGATCGACAGGTTGGCCTTTTCAGACTGCTCGACCGAGCCACCGATGGCAACGCGGTAGCCCTCGGGCAGCTCGGCGCGCAGCGGCGCCAGCGCCTGCCAGACCGCCGCCGTGACGTCGTTGGGCTGGGCGCCGCGCACCTCGGCCTGCACGGCCACGAACGGCTCGCGGTTGTAGCGCTTGATGACGGGCTCTTCGTAGCGCACCTCGAGCGTGCCCAATTGCGCCACCGGGATTTTGCGGCCGTCACGGTTGAGCACTTCCAGCGCCCCCAAGGTGTCGGCGCTGACGCGGCCGCCCTGCAGCGCGCCGCGCGCGGTCAGCTCTACCGTGCGGTTGCCCACGCGCAGTTGCGTCACCGGCGCGCCCTCCAGCAGGGTTTGCAGTTGTTGCGCCACGTCCTGGGGCGTCAGGCCCATCAGCCGCAAGCGGTCGGGGTCGGTGCGCAGCGCCAGCACCGGGACGCGCTCGTCCCACTCCAGGTGCGCATCGACCACATGCGGGTTGGCGGCCATGATCTCGCGCACACGGTGCCCGATGGCGCGCAGCTGCACCGGGTCGGGGCCAAAGACGCGGAACTGCACCGGCCAGGCCACCGGCGGCCCGTACAACAGCCGCGCCACGCGGATGCGCGCCTCGGCGAATTCGCCGTTGCGGATGTGTTCTTCGAGCGTCGCGATGATACGGTCGCGCGCCGCTTCGTCGTGGGCGACGACGATGAGCTTGCCAAACGCCGGGTTTGGCGGCTCGGGGTTGGCCGAGATGAAAAAGCGCGGCGCGCCCGCGCCGACGTAGGCGGACAGGGTCTTGACCTCCGGCATCGGCGCCAGGATGGCTTCGAGGCGGCGCACCGTCTGGTCGGTGACGCGCACGCTGGTGCCCTGCGGCAGGTACACGCTTACCAACACCTCGGTGCGGTCGCTGTTGGGGAAAAACTGCTTGGGCACGACCTTGGCCATGCCGATGGCCGAGATCACCAACAGGCCCACCGTGCCCGCCACCACCGTTTTGCGGTGCGTCACGCACCACGCCACGACGGCACGCAGGCGCTGGTACAGCGGCGTTTGGTAGATCCCTTCGTGGCTGTGGCGCTGCGCGGGCGGCACGTCGCGCAGCATCTTGACGCCCAGGTAGGGCGTGAAGGTGACCGCCACCAGCCACGACACCAGCAGGCTCACGCCCAACACCCAGAAGATGTTGCCGGCGTATTCGCCCACGCCCGAGCGGGCAAAGCCGATGGGCAAAAAGCCCGCCACCGTCACCAGCGTGCCAAACAGCATCGGCGTGGCGGTCACGTTCCAGGCGTGCGCGGCGGCGCGGATGCGGTCCCAGCCTTCTTCCATCTTCACCAGCATCATCTCGACGGCGATGATGGCGTCGTCCACCAGCAGACCCAGCGAGATGATCAGCGCCCCCAGCGTGATGCGGTCCAGGTTGATGCCCATGGCCTTGAACACCACGAACGACAACCCCAGCGTCACCGGCACCGCGATGCCGACGATGAGACCGGCGCGCAGCCCGATGGCCAGCATGCTCACCCCCATCACGACCGCCACGGCGACGAAAAATTTGATCTGGAACAGGTCCACCGCCTTGGCGATGGCGTCGGCCTGGTTGGTGAGCTGGGTGAGCTCCAGCCCCAGCGGCAGGTCGGCCTTTTCGCGCTCCAGGTACGCTTGCAGACGCTGGCCGAGCTGCAGGCCGTTTTCACCCTTGTTCATGACCACGCCGATGAGCACGGCGTCTTGCCCGCGCGCGCGCACGAGGTACGAAGGCGGCTCTTCGTAGCCGCGGCGGATGGTGGCGATGTCGCCCAGCCGGATCACTTTGCCGCCGGCGCGTATCGGCAGCGCGGCCAGCGCCTCGGGGTCGGACAGGTCGGCATCCAGCCGGATGTGCAGGCGCGGGCCGTCGGTTTCCAGCCGCCCGGTGGGCAGCAGCCGGTTGCTGGCGTCGATGGCTTCGAAAATGGCTTGCGGCGACAGACCCAGGTTGACCAACCGCGCGTTGTCGAACTCCAGGTATACGCGCTGCGTGCGCTCGCCCAGGATCAGCGCCTTATGCACGCCCTCGATGCGCTGGATTTGGTCGCGTAGCCGCTCGGCCTCGCGCACCAGCTCATCGTGCGGCAGCTTGGGCGCGGTCAGCGCCAGCAAGCTGAAGTACACGTCGGCAAAGTCGTCGTTGGCCACCGGGCCGATGACGCCAGCGGGCATTTCGCGCTGCGCGTCCCACATGCGCTTGCGCACCTGGTAAAACAGCTCGGCCACCTTGGCCTGCGGGGTGTAGTCGTGAAACTCCACCTGCAGCGTGGCCTGCCCGGGGCGGATCGTGGTTTCGATGCGGTAAAGGTACTCGACCTCCTGGATTTTTTTCTCCAGCCGGTCCACCACTTGCGTTTGCAACTGCTCGGGCGTGGCGCCAGGCCAGGCGACGTTGACCTGCATCACCCGCACGGTGAACGAGGGGTCTTCGGCCCGCCCCAGCGTGGCAAAAGCGTACACGCCGCCCAACACGGCGAGGATGAGGAAAAACAGCGTGACGGCGCGCTCGCGCACGGCCAGCGCCGACAGGTTCGGAAAGCTCATGACGCGCGCTCCCGCACCGCCATGCCCGGTTGCAACAGGTGGGTGCCCAGCGCCACGATGCGATCCTGCGGCGCCAGCGGCGCCACCACCAGCGCCTGGCGGTCGTCCACGCGCAGCACGCGCACCGGCACCGCCTCCAGCTTGCCTTCGCGCACGCGCCACACGCGCGGCCCTTCGGCGCGTTCGTCCAGCGCCCCCACAGGCACGACCCAGGCCGCGGCACCGGCTTCGGGCGCGGGGGCCGTCGGCGCGGAGGTGGGCGCGTTCGGGCCCGCCAGCCGCACCGCCACCACGCTGCCCAGCGGCAGCTCGGCCGGCAGGTCCGGCGCCCGGTAGCGTGCGCGACGCGTGCGGCCCAGCGGGTCCACGACCGGGGCGGCCTCGCGCAGCGTCAGCGCGACGCTGTGTCCACCGGGCAACTGCGCCTCGCCACGCGGCGGGGGCATCACGCCGTCGGGCAACTGCACCTCGACTTCGCGCCCGCCAGCCTGGGCCAGTGTGGCCACCGACTGCCCGGCCGCCACCACCTGTCCGGGCTGGCCGGTGACGTCGGTCAGCACCCCGTCGGCGGGGGCGCGCAGCGCCGCGTAGCCGCGGTTGTTGCGCGCCTGCGCCAGCCGCGCCTGGGCGGCGTCGCGTCGGCTGGCGGCTTCGCGCGCGCTCAACTGGGCGCGCTCCAGCGCTTGCGCGCTGACAAAGCTTTGCGCCTGCAGGGCGCGCACGCGATCCAGGTCGGCCTGTGCGGTGCGAGCGGCGGTTTCGGCAGCGGCCAGGTCGGCTTGGGCGGCGCGCACGGCTTGCTCCAGGTCGGCCGCGTCGAGCTCGAACAGCACCTGCCCCGCGCGCACGGCCTGCCCCGCATCCGCGTGGCGCTTGACGATGCGTCCGCCGACTTGGAACGCCAGCGGCGCTTCGATGCGCGCGCGCACGGTGCCCGAAAGCCCCAAGGCCTGGCCGCCGAGCGGGCGCGGCGCTGCGGTCACGACCCAGGGGCGTTCGTCGGCGCTGGTCGCGCGTTCTGGGGCACGCTGGCACCCCAGCAGCGCCGTGGCCAGCAGCGCAACGGCAACGATCGACACTCGCAACCGCTCCATGGACATATCTCCGCGTTGGGTGTGGAATATTAGTGAACGGTATCGTACACTAATTGATATGTCCACACCGCTTGTTGCCGTTGCCTGTGGGTGCCACCCCGCGCCCGGGCGTCCGATGGACGTGCGCAAAGACGCGGCGATCCTGCACGCAGCGCGCCGCTTGCTGCTGCAGGGCGGCCCGGCCCAGTTGACGATGGAGGCGGTGGCGCAGGCCAGCGGCGTGTCCAAGGCGACGCTGTACCGCCGCTGGCCTGACCGCGACGCCTTGCTGCGCGCCCTGGTGGCGCACGAGGCCGCGCCGCTGCTGCACACGCTGCACACCGTGCCACCCGATGAGGAAGCGCTGGTGCGGGCGTTGGTGCGTTTTCTCGATGGGCTGCTGCGCTTCGTGACGCGGCCCGCGTACCGCCGCTACCTGCAGGCCGTGGCGGCGCTGCCGCAGCGGCGCGCCGATTTGCGGCGCATCTGGCTCCTGGGGCCGCAGCAGGCGGTGGACGAAGTGGCGGCGCTGCTGCAGCGCTACGCCGAGCAGCGCGGGGCGGTGTGCGCCGAGGCGCCACGCGAGGCCGAGGCACTGATCGGCATGGCCATGGGGCTGGACATGGCGCGGGTGCTGTACCAACAGCCCCCCAGGCACCAGCGTGCCGCGGCGCGGCGCTGCCACCTGGTGTGGGTGGTGCGGCGTTTCGTGGCCGGGCTGGCGCTCGGTCCCGGGCGGCAGGCGGGCGGCTAACCCTGGTTAGGGGGCGGCGCGGCACCCAGCGCCGCCAACGCCTGGTTGGCGTCGAGACCGTGCAGCCGCACGCGCTTGGTGCGTGCGGTGGCGCCGGCCACCAGTGTGACGGCGCGCTTGGGCAAGCCGGTGCGCTCGGTCAGCCACGCCAGCAACGCGGCGTTGGCCGCGCCATCCACCGGCGGGGCCGCCAACTGGACTTTGGGCAAGCCCCCGTGCCAGCCGACCAGGCGCGTCTGGCGCGCGCCCGGTTGGCAGTACAGGGTCAACGTGCATTCGGGGGCAGGGCTTGGACGGGGCATGGGGCGGCGCGACGCGGCGTCACGGGTCACCGTGGGTGAGCATGCAGTGTACCTCCGCGCAAGGTCGCGCGGCGCAGGCGGTGCGGACTCACCACAGGCTGAGTTGCTCAGGCGGCGCGAGCCGTGCCGTTGCACGATGGCTTGCGCTTGCACGCGCATGCCGGGGCGCCTGCGCCGTGGGCCAGGGTTGCGGCCGCCAAGCGCCGTCGCGTTGGTGTCGTCGGTGAAGCGGGATGCGATGGGGGAGTTCATCTTCACAAGCCCGAGACGTGGGCTACCGGGGGTGGACGTGGTGGCCCAGGCGGGCGACGTGGCGCGGCGGGTGCATGCCTGGCGTGCCCGGCATCGACCGGCCTGACCGCGCGCGCCGACGCGCAACGCGTCAGGCCGACGGTTGCAGTGCCAGCAGCGCGCCGTAGCGCTCGGCCAAAAACGCCTCGCCGTGCTCCAGCACGTGGTAGCGAAACGCCTCGGCCGCCGGTGACAGCAGCTTGGCCAGTGTGTGCACCACGTGCCAGGCGCGCACCAGCGGCGTGCCCTCGACGTCCAAGCGCGCGATGAGGCCGTGCTCCAGCTCGAACTTGAGCGCGTGCAACGAAATCAACCCCAGCCCCAAGCCGGCCATCACGGCTTGTTTGATGGCCTCGTTGTCGGGCAGCTCCATCGCCACGCGCAGCTCCAGGCCGTGCTTGTGCGCAAACTGCTCCAGCAGCGCGCGGGTGCCGCTGCCGCGTTCGCGCACGATGAACCGGTACGGTGCCAAGGCCTCGGGCGAGGGGTGGCCGATGCGCAGCAGCGGGTGTGCGGGTGGCGCCACGAACACATGCGGGTGGGCCGCGAACGGCTCGGCGCGCACGGCCAGCTCGGTGGGGGGGCGGCCCATGATGGCCACGTCCAGCTCGTTGGCTTGCAGCAGGCGCAGCAGTTGTTCCCGGTTGCCGGTGATCAGCTTGACGTCCACCCCGTGGTGTTCCCTCCGAAACGCGGCCAGCAGGTAAGGCAAGAAGTATTGGGCCGAGCCCACCATGCCGATCGTCAACTGACCGGCTTCGAGGCGCTTGAGGCGCGCGGCGGTGTCCTCGGCGTCTTTGAGCGTGGCCAACACCTTGCGCGCGTACACCAGCATGTACTCGCCGGCGGTGGTCAGGGCCACGCGCCGCCCTTGGCGCTCGAACAGCGGCAGTCCCACGTGGCCTTCCAGCTCTTTGATCTGCATGGTCACGGCCGGCGGCGTCAGGTGCAGCGCCTCGGCCGCGCGCGAAAAGCTCAGGTGGCGCGCCACTTCAACAAAGACGCGCAGTTGGCGGAAGGTGGCGTTGCGCATATTCAGTCAAACCTGAAGTTGAAATAAAGAAATTGTGAATTTACCTTATGTCATGCTGTGCTTATAGTGGTGCCACGCAACGTAGGAGTGGCGCCATGCTGCAAGCCCTGATTTTTGACGTCGACGGCACCCTGGCCGACACCGAGCGCGCGCACCTGGCGGCGTTCAACGCCGCCTTCGCCGCCGAGGGCTTGGATTGGCGGTGGGACGAGGCGCTGTACACCCGGCTGCTGGAAGTCTCGGGCGGCAAGGAGCGCATCCAGCACTACTGGCAACAGGTGTACCCCGAGCGGCGCGACATCGACGGCAACGAGCTGCGCGCCTTGATCGACCGGCTGCACGAGGTCAAAACCGCCTTTTACGAAGAGGCCGTGCGCCAGGGCGCGGTGCAGCTGCGGCCCGGTGTGCTGGCCCTGATCGAAGCCGCGCAGCGCGAGGGGCTGCGGCTGGCCATCGCCACCACCACGTCGCCCGTCAACATCGCGGCGTTGCTGCGCGCGGCCATGGGGCCGGACTGGCAACGCGCGTTTGCCGTCATCGAAGACGCCTCCACCGCGCCGCGCAAAAAGCCGCACCCGCAGGTCTACCAGCAAACGCTGACGCGGCTGGGCCTGCCGTCGGCGGCGTGCGTGGCGTTCGAAGACTCCGCCAACGGCCTGCAGGCCGCGCGCGCCTGCGGGTTGCCCACCATCGTCACGCCCAACGCGTTTACCGCGCACCACGATGTGCGTGGCGCGCTGCGCGTGCTGCCCAGTCTGGAGGGGTTGACCTTGCCGACGCTGCGTCAGTGGCACGCCGAAGCGGTCGGCGCCCCGGCCTGATCCCCGACACGACACGAAGAACCCGAGGAGAACCCGATGTCCCTGGACCAACGCACCACGCTGACCCAGTTCCTGATCGAACAGCGGCGCCGCTTCCCGAGCGCCAGCGGGGACTTCAACGCGCTCATTCTGGACGTGGCGCTGGCGTGCAAGGCCATCGCGCGCAGCGTGGCTTTTGGCGCGTTGGGTGGGGTGCTGGGCGCGCAAGCCGGCGCCATCAACGTGCAGGGTGAGGAGCAAAAAAAGCTCGACGTCATCAGCAACGAGCTGTTCGTGCGTGCCAACGAGTGGGGTGGCCACCTGGCGGGCATGGCCTCCGAAGAGATGGACGAGCCGTACAACATCCCCGGCGTGTACCCACGCGGCAAGTACCTACTGGTGTTTGATCCGCTGGACGGCTCCAGCAACATCGACGTCAACGTCTCGGTGGGCAGCATCTTTTCGGTGTTGCGCGCGCCGCAGGACGTCATCGACAGCGGCCGCGACGTTACGGCGGCGGACTTTTTGCAGCCGGGCTGCCAGCAGTTGGCCGCGGGCTACGCGCTGTACGGCCCCTCGACGATGCTGGTGCTGACCGTGGGCACCGGGGTGCACGGCTTCACGCTGGACCCCAACCTGGGTGAGTTTTTTCTGTCGCACCCGGATATCCGCGTGCCGACCGACACGCAGGAGTTCGCCATCAACGCCTCCAACAGCCGCTTTTGGGAGCCCCCCGTCAAGCGCTACGTGGACGAGTGCCTGGCGGGCAAAACCGGCCCGCGCGGCAAAGACTTCAACATGCGCTGGATCGCCAGCATGGTGGCCGAGGCGCACCGCATCCTCATGCGCGGCGGCGTCTTTCTGTACCCGCGCGACACCAAAGACCCCAGCAAACCGGGCCGCTTGCGCCTGCTGTACGAGGCCAACCCTGTGGGCTTCATCATGGAGCAGGCGGGCGGGCGCGCCAGCACCGGGCGTGAGCCGATCTTGCAGGTGCGGCCGACCTCGCTGCACCAGCGCATCGGCCTGGTGTTTGGCAGCAAAAACGAAGTCGAGCGCATTGAGCGCTACCACCGCGAGCCCGCGCCGCTGAAGGACGACAACCCGCTGTTTGCCGAGCGCACCCTGTTTCGCGACTGAAGCCGCCGGCAGCGCGCACCGGATTCGAAGCACCCGAGGAGAACGCAGCCATGTCCGAAAAACACCCCATCATCGCCATCACCGGCTCGTCCGGCGCCGGCACCTCGACCGTGACGCGCACCTTCGCCAACATTTTCCGGCGTGAAGGCGTCAAAGCCGCCATCATCGAGGGGGACAGCTTCCACCGCTACGATCGCAAGGAAATGCGCCAGCGCATGGCCGAAGAGGAGGCCAAGGGCAACCGGCACTTCAGCCATTTCGGCCCCGAGGCCAACCTGTTCGAAGAGCTGGAAAACCTGTTCAAAACCTACGCCGAAACCGGCCGCGGGCGCTGCCGCAAGTACCTGCACAACGAGGAGGAGGCCGCCCCGTACGGCCAGGAACCTGGCACCTTCACGCCGTGGGAGGAGCTGCCGCCCGACACCGACATGCTCTTTTACGAGGGGCTGCACGGGGCCGTGGTCACCGACAAGGTCAACGTCGCGCAGTACCCGGACCTGCTCATCGGCGTGGCGCCCTCGATCAACCTGGAGTGGATCCAAAAGCTCATCCGCGACAAGACGCAGCGCCGCTACAGCCAGGAGGCGGTGGTCGACACCATCCTGCGCCGCATGCCCCACTACGTCAACTACATCTGCCCGCAGTTCGCGGTGACGCACGTCAACTTCCAGCGTGTGCCGGTGGTGGACACCTCCAACCCCTTCATCGCGCGTGACATTCCCACCGCCGACGAGAGCGTGTGCGTGATCCGCTTCGCCAAGCCCAAGGGGATCGACTTTCCGTACCTGCTCAGCATGATTGACGGCTCGTGGATGAGCCGCGCCAACACCATCGTCGTGCCCGGCGGCAAGATGGAGCTGGCCATGCAGCTGATCTTCACCCCGTTCATCTGGCGCATGATGGAGCGCCGGCGGCGTGCCTTGGGCCTGGCGTGACGCCCGAAAGGTGCGATCATCACGCCTTTGACGACGTCCCCCAACGACACCATGCAACACCACGAACCTCTCCACGTCCGTCCCGCTCCCGCGCCCGCGCTGGCGCGCCGCATGGCCAACGCCATTCGCATGTTGGCCGTCGATGCGGTGGAGCAGGCCAAAAGTGGCCACCCCGGCGCCCCGATGGGCATGGCCGAAATCGCCGAAGTGCTGTGGAACCGCCACCTCAAGCACAACCCGGCCAACCCCGCCTGGCCCGACCACGACCGCTTCGTGCTGTCCAACGGCCACGGCTCGATGCTGATCTACGCGCTGCTGCATCTCACTGGCTACGACCTGCCGATCGAGGAGCTGAAAAACTTCCGCCAACTGCACAGCAAAACGCCGGGCCACCCGGAGGTGGGCATCACGCCGGGCGTGGAGACCACCACCGGCCCGCTGGGGCAGGGCATCGCCAACGCGGTGGGCATGGCGCTGGCTGAAAAGCTGCTGGCGGCCGAGTTCAACCGCCCGGGCCACACCGTTGTGGATCACTACACCTATGTGTTCCTGGGCGACGGCTGCATGATGGAGGGCATCAGCCACGAAGTGTGCTCGCTGGCGGGCACGCTGCGGCTGAGCAAGCTCATCGCGCTGTACGATGACAACGGTATCTCGATCGACGGCCATGTCGAAGGCTGGTTCGCTGACGACACGCCGGCGCGCTTCGAGGCCTACGGCTGGTACGTGATCCGCGACGTCGACGGTCACGACCCCGACGCGGTGGACGCCGCGCTGCGGCTGGCGCGTACCCAGGCGATGCGTCCGGACGGCAAGCCGACGCTGATTTGCTGCAAGACCGTCATCGGCCAAGGCTCGCCCAACAAGGCGGGCACGCACGACGTGCACGGCGCCGCCCTGGGTGCGGCGGAGGTGGCGGCCACGCGCGCCGCGCTGGACTGGCCGCACCCCCCGTTCGAGGTGCCGGCCGACGTTTACGCCGCCTGGGATGCGCGCGGCCACGGTGCGGCCGCCGAAGCCGCGTGGCAGCAGCGCTTCGACGCCTACGCGCGCGAGTTTCCCGAACTGGCGGCCGAATTCCAGCGCCGCATGCGTGGTGAGCTGCGCGCCGACCTGGCCGAGCGGTTGCCCACGTTGCTCGACGCGGCCGCCGCGCGCACCGACGCCGTGGCCACGCGCAAAGCCAGCCAGCTGGCGCTGGATGCCTTGGCGCCGCTGATCCCAGAGTTCTTCGGCGGCAGCGCCGACCTGACCGGCTCCAACCTGACCAATTTCAAGGGCTGCACGATCGCCGGCCGCGACCGCTGGGGCAACCACCTCAGCTACGGCGTGCGCGAATTTGGCATGGCCGCCATCATGAACGGCATCGCCCTGCACGGCGGCTACCTGCCCTACGGCGGCACGTTCCTGACGTTTTCCGACTACAGCCGCAACGCCATTCGCATGGCCGCGCTGATGCGCCAGCGCGTCATCCACGTCTTCACGCACGACTCGATTGGCCTGGGCGAGGATGGCCCGACGCACCAAAGCGTCGAGCACGTGCCCAGCCTGCGCCTGATCCCGAACCTGGACGTGTGGCGCCCCGCCGATGCGCTGGAAACCCTGGTGGCGTGGGCCGCCGCGGTGCAACGTCGTGACGGGCCGACGGCGCTGTGCCTGTCGCGCCAAAACCTGCCGGTGGTCACGCAGCGTGCCCACGCCGACGGCGCCGCGCGTGGTGGCTACGTGCTGAGCGACATGGAGGGGGCGCGCGCCGTCATCATCGCCACCGGGTCGGAGGTGTCGATCGCGCTCAAGGCGCAGGCGCTTTTGGCCGCCGAAGGCCTGCCCACGCGCGTGGTGTCGATGCCCAGCACCAGCGTGTTCGACCGCCAGGACGCCGCCTACCAGGACAGCGTGCTGCCGCCCGGGCTGCCCGCGGTGGCGGTGGAAGCCGCCCACCCCGACCTGTGGGCCAAGTACGTGGGCCGCCGCGGGCGCGTGGTGGGCATCGACCGCTTTGGCGAATCGGCCCCAGCGCCGGCCTTGTACGAGTTTTTCGGCCTGACGCCGGCCAAGGTGGCCGAGGCCGTGCGAGGGGTGCTGGCGTGAGCGTGACGCACGCCAATTTGCCGTTCGACCTGATCCTGTTCGACCTGGACGGCACGCTGGTCGAGACCGCGCCCGAAATCGCCGACGCGGTCAACGACACGCTGGCCGAGCTGGGGCTGGGCAGCGCGTCGCTGGACGAGGTGACGCGCTGGATCGGGCACGGCACGCGCGAGCTGCTGGTGCAGGCGCTGGCGGCCCGCCTGGGCCGCACGGTCGACGCCGTGCGTGCCGACACGACCTATTTCACCGCCGCCGAGGCCGTGTTCCAGCGCCACTACGAGGCGCGCTGCGGCACCCGCAGCCATCCGTATCCACACGTCATCGAGGCGTTGCAGGCGCTGCGTGCCGAGGGCGTCAAGCTGGTCGTGGTCACCAACAAGGAAGCCCGCTACACCACCCGCGTGCTCGACGCGCACCGCATGGCACCGCTGTTTCACCGCATCATCAGCGGCGACACGCTGCCGGTCAAGAAGCCCAACCCGCTGGCGGTGGCCGACAGCCTGTTACGCTATGGGGTTGACCGCAGCCGCGCGTTGCTGGTGGGGGACTCGTCGATCGACGTGGCCACGGCCCGCCATGCCGGCGTTGCGGTGTGGTGCGTTCCCTACGGCTACAACATGGGCGAGCCGATCGAAGCCAGCGCGCCGGACCGGGTGATCCCGGATTTCGGCGCGCTGCGACCGGCCGCCCTGCGCGCGGCCACGGCCAGCGCGGGCTGCACCTGAAGGGTTGGCGGCAACGGCACGCTGTATTTCGAGGTTTTTCATCCATCTGCAAGGAGTTTGCATCCATGACCCTCCGCGTCGGTATCAACGGTTTTGGCCGCATCGGCCGCATGGTGTTCCGCGCCGCGCTGCGCAACTTCCAGGGCGACATCGACATCGTCGGCATCAACGACCTGCTGGAGCCCGACTACCTGGCCTACATGCTCAAGTACGACAGCGTGCATGGCCGCTTCCAGGGCGAGGTGGCGGTGGAGGGCAACACGCTGGTGGTCAACGGCCGCCGCATCCGCCTGACCGCCGAGCGTGACCCGGCCAACCTGCGTTGGGGCGATGTCGGCGCCGACGTCGTCATCGAATCGACCGGCATCTTCCTGGACGACGCGGGCGCGCGCAAGCACCTGCAGGCCGGTGCCAAGCGTGTCATCATGAGCGCGCCCAGCAAGGACGACACCCCGATGTTCGTCTACGGCGTCAACCACACCAGCTACGCCGGCCAAGACATCATCTCGAACGCCAGCTGCACCACCAACTGCCTGGCGCCGCTGGCCAAGGTGGTGCACGACAAGTGGGGCATCAAGCGCGGCCTGATGACCACCGTGCACGCTGCCACGGCGACGCAAAAGACGGTGGACGGCCCTTCCAACAAAGACTGGCGCGGCGGTCGGGGCATCCTCGAAAACATCATCCCCAGCTCCACCGGCGCGGCCAAGGCGGTCGGCAAGGTCATCCCGAGCCTGAACAAAAAGCTCACCGGCATGGCGTTCCGCGTGCCGACCAGCGACGTGTCGGTGGTGGACCTGACCTGCGAGCTGGACAACCCTGCGCAGTACGCCGACATCTGTGCCGAGATGAAGGCGATGGCCGCCAAGCCGGTGGCCGAGGGCGGGCTGGCTGGCGTGCTGGGCTACACCGAAGACAAGGTGGTGGCCACCGACTTCCGCGGTGAGGTCTGCACCAGCGTGTTTGACGCCGAAGCCGGCATCCAGCTCGACCCCACCTTCGTCAAGCTGGTGGCCTGGTACGACAACGAGTGGGGCTACTCCAACAAGTGCCTGGAGATGGCCCGCGTGGTGGGGCGCTTGCTGTAACACTGACGCACGCACAACCCCCACCGAGCAACCGGGCAGGGCGTGGCGCACGCCGCCCCTGCCCTGTGTGGAGCCGAGCCGAACCATGGACTTCATCCGTTTTGCCGATCTGTGCGCCCAGGGCCAAGCCAAGGGCAAGCGCGTGTTTATCCGCGCCGACCTCAACGTGCCGCTGGCGTTCGAGGGCGGCGTGGCACGCATCACCGAGGACACCCGCATCCGCGCCTCGATTCCCGCCATCCGCATGGCGCTGGACGCCGGCGCGGCGGTCATGGTCACCAGCCACCTGGGCCGCCCGACCGAGGGGCAACCCAAGCCCGAGGACACGCTGGCACCGGTGGCGGCGCGCCTGAGCGAGCTGCTGCAGCAACCGGTGCCGCTGATCCAGCGCTGGGTCGATGGCGGCTTCAGCGTGGCGCCGGGCCAGGTGGTGCTGTTGGAAAACTGCCGCCTCAACCCGGGCGAAAAGAAAAACAACCCGGAGCTGGCGCGCAAGATGGCCGCGCTGTGCGACATCTTCGTGCACGATGCGTTTGGCACCGCCCACCGCGCCGAGGCCAGCACCTACGGCATCGCCGAGCATGCGCCGGTGGCGTGTGCCGGCCCGCTGCTGGCGGCGGAAATCGACGCCATCGGGCGCGCGCTGGAGCAGCCGGCGCGGCCGCTGGTGGCCATCGTCGCCGGCTCCAAGGTGTCGACCAAGCTGACCATCCTGCAGTCGCTGGCGCAAAAGGTGGACCGCCTCATCGTCGGCGGTGGCATCGCCAACACCTTCATGCTGGCCGCCGGCTTGCCCATTGGCAAGAGCCTGGCCGAGCCCGACCTGGTCGGCGAAGCCAAGGCCGTGATGGAAGCGATGCGCGCGCGCGGCGCCGAGGTGCCGATCCCGACCGACGTCGTGGTGGCGCCGGAGTTCAAGCCCGACGCCCCGGCCACCGTCAAGGCCGCGGCCGACGTCGGGCCTGACGACATGATCCTCGACATCGGCCCGCAGACGGCCCAGGCGCTGGCCGCGATGCTGGAGACGGCGGGCACCATCGTCTGGAACGGCCCGGTGGGCGTGTTCGAGTTTGCCGCGTTCGAAAACGGCACCAAGACGCTGGCGCAGGCGATCGCGCGCTCCAAGGCGTTTTCGATCGCAGGCGGCGGCGACACGCTGGCGGCGATCGCCAAGTACGGCATCGAGGACCAGGTCGGCTACATCTCGACGGGCGGCGGCGCCTTTCTCGAAGTGCTGGAGGGCAAGACCCTGCCGGCGTTCGAGATCCTGGCGCGGCGCGCGCGTGGCTGATGCGGCCTGGGGCGAACACGCTTTCCATCACGACATCGACCGAGACCCGAGGAGTACCACCATGGCACTGATCACCCTACGTCAACTGCTGGATCACGCCGCCGAGCATGGCTACGGCCTGCCCGCGTTCAACGTCAACAACATGGAGCAAATCCACGCCATCATGCAGGCGGCTGACGCGGTCGACAGCCCCGTCATCCTGCAAGGCTCGGCGGGGGCGCGCTCGTACGCCGGTGAGCCGTTTTTGCGCCACCTGATCGCGGCGGCCATCGAGATGTACCCCCACATCCCGATCTGCATGCACCAGGACCACGGGGCCTCGCCCGGCGTGTGCATGCGCTCGATCCAGTCGGGCTTCAGCTCGGTGATGATGGACGGCAGCTTGCTGGAAGATGGCAAGACGCCGGCCAGCTACGAGTACAACGTGCGCGTCACGCGCCAGGTGGCCGACATTGCGCACGCCTGCGGCGTCTCGGTCGAGGGTGAACTGGGGTGTCTGGGCAGCCTGGAGACGGGCAAGGCCGGCGAGGAAGACGGTCACGGCGCCGAAGGCGAGCTGGACCACTCGATGCTGCTGACCGACCCGGATGAGGCGGCCGATTTCGTGCAAAAAACCCAGGTGGACGCGCTGGCCATCGCCATCGGCACCAGCCACGGCGCCTACAAGTTCACGCAGAAGCCTACCGGCAAGGTGCTGCGTATCGACCGCGTCAAGGAAATCCACGCCCGTATCCCCAACGTGCACCTGGTCATGCACGGCAGCTCCAGCGTGCCCGAGGACTGGCTGGCCATCATCAACAGCTACGGCGGCGACATGGGCACCACCTACGGCGTGCCGGTGGAGGAGATCGTCGAAGGCATCAAGCACGGGGTGCGCAAGGTCAACATCGACACCGACCTGCGCATGGCCGCCACCGGGGCCATCCGCAAGCACCTGGCCGAAGACCGCAAGAACTTCGATCCGCGCAAATTCCTCAAAGAGGCCACCAAGGCCATGAGCGGCATTTGCAAGGCGCGCTACGAGGCCTTTGGCAGCGCCGGGATGGCCAGCAAGATCGGCAAGGTGTACAGCTTGGAGCAAATGGCCAAGCGCTACGAAAAGGGCGAGCTGGCGCCGCGGGTGTCGTGATCTGCGGGAGCAACCCGCAAGGTCCCACGGACCTCGGCCCAACCCAGGGCGCTTTCGCGGCGGGGAAAGCGCCCTGTTGGCTGATGTCGGCGGGGGCATCGCCCAGCGGGCGCCAGCATGCTTGGGCGGCAACGGCGACAATGCAGGCATGATCCCGATCAAAGTCGAATCCGCTTGGCGCGGCACCGCGGACTGCAAGGCGTGCGGCATCCGCGACATGGTGCTGTTTGCCGACCTCAACGAACAGGACTTCAACCTCATCCACGCGCCGATCGACGACTTGGTGTTTGGCGCCGGGCAGACGCTCTATGGCGAAGCGGCGCTGGCGCACAGCGTGTACACGCTGCGCACGGGCATGGTCAAGCTCGTGCGCAGCACCCCCGACGGGCGCCAGCGCGTGCTGCGCGTGCAGCGACCGGGTGACGTCGTGGGTCTGGAGGCGCTGGCCGGCGCGCGCTACGACAGCGAGGCTGTAGCGCTGACCGAAGTGGCGGTGTGCCGCATCCCCACCGAGGTGATCCACCGTCTGGCGCAGCATTCGCCACGGCTGCACATGCGCCTGCTGCAAAAATGGCAGGCGGCCCTGCGCGAAGCCGACGACTGGCTGGCCAAGCTCAACTTCGGCACCGCGCGCCAGCGGGTGGCCAATTTCGTGCTCAAGATGCGCCACGCCTCCGACCCCGCGGTGGTGACGCTGTTTTCGCGCGAGGACATGGGCGCGATGCTGGACTTGAAATTGGAGACTGTCAGCCGCGAAGTCAGCGCACTCGTCAAGCGTGGTGTGCTGCAGCCGCTGGACCGGGTGGGGCGCTTGTACCGTATCGCCGACGAGGTGTCCCTGCAGGACCTGGCGGCCAGCTGAGGGTAGGAACCACCCCCAGGGACGCGCTACAGCTCCTCGACGCGCCGCGGCGGGTAGGTATCCCAGCCCTGGCAGCCGGGGCAGTGCCAAAAATACTGACGCGCCTCGAAGCCGCACGCCGCGCAGCGGTAGCGCTTGAGCGGTTCGCAGGCGCGCTCCAGCGCGCGCCGCACCAGCGGTTCGGCTTCGTCGTCACCCAAGCCCACACCGGCCAGCCAC
Organism: Tepidimonas aquatica; assembly: GCF_007556585.1. Taxonomy (GTDB): domain Bacteria; phylum Pseudomonadota; class Gammaproteobacteria; order Burkholderiales; family Burkholderiaceae_C; genus Tepidimonas; species Tepidimonas aquatica. The sequence continues at coordinate 20,565 of NZ_VJNA01000019.1, forward strand.
AGGTTGGCCGCCACCAGCGAAGGCTCGTGCCGCAGGTGCTCGACGTAGCGCCGGCGCCCGTGCGCGGGGTCGTCGTCCAGCGTGGCCAGCGCCTGGGTTACGTCCAGCGCGGGCGGGTGCTGGCTGGCCCACGTCTGCAGCAGCGCGCGCGCCTGCGCGGCGTGGGGTTTGCCCAGCGCGCGCGACCACTGGGCCAGCGCGTGCGCCACCAACGGCAGGTGTGCAGGCGCGTGCTGCGCCAGCGCCTGCAGGGCCTGCAATGCACCCTCGGTTTGCCCCAGCGTTTGCCGCAGCTCGGCCAAGGCCACCCAGGCACGCGCCGATTCGGGCGTGCGTTGCACCAGCCCTTCCAGCAGCGCCAGCGCTTCGGTGGTGCGCTGCTGGCGTTGCAGTTGCATCGCCTGCTCGCACAGGTGGTGGGCGCGGCGCAGCCGGAAGCTGCCGTGCGCGCTGCCTTCCAGCGTCTCGGCCATCTCGGCCGCGCGGGACCAATCCCGGCCCCGCTCGTACACGTGCAGCAGCGCCAGCCGGGCGTCGGTGTCGTAGCGGGTGCCCAGCAGGGCTGTGAACGCGGCCTCCGCGCGGTCCAGCAAGCCGGCTTTGAGGAAGTCATGCGCCAGCGCGTGCTGGGCACGCTGACGATCCGCTGCCGGCAGGTCGGCGCGCGCCAGCAGGTGCTCGTGCACACGCACCGCACGGTCGTAGTCGCCACGGCGGCGGAACAAACCCCCCAGGGCAAAGTACAGCTCGGCCGCGTCGGGGTCGTTGCGCACCGCCTCGACAAAGGCGTCGATGGCCTGGTCCTGCTGCTCGTTGAGCAGGTGGTGCAGGCCACGGAAGTACGCGCGCGGGGCGCGGCGGCCTTCCAGGCGCCACTGGCGCAGGTCCAGCCGCGACGCCAACCAGCCCAGGGCAAAGGCCGCCGGCAGCGCCCACAACAACCAGGACCAATCAAACGGCATCGGGCAGGTCCGGCTGCGGCCGCGAGGCCGGTGAAGGTGTCGGGCTGGCGGCGGCTGGCGGCGGTGCCGAGGTGGGGGTGGATGACAGGCGTGCCTGACGGCGAGCGTGCCACCACAGCGGCACCATCACCAACACCCCCAGCAGCACCCCGAGCAACAACACGATCAACAGCACAAGCGCCAGTGGCCCTTCCCAACGCGTGCCAAACAGGCCGTGCACGACCACCGGCGTCTGGTTGTTGAGCGCCAGTGCAAACACCAGCAGAAAAAACGCCGCACGCAGCAGCCAGCCCAGCAGCTTCATCGTGGGGTGCCTGAACGGGCTGCGGCGTCCACCGCCTCGCGCAGCGCCTTGCCCGCTTTGAAATGCAGCGTGCGCCGCGGCGGCACCGCAACGGCTTGGCCGGTGCGGGGGTTGCGGGCCAGCCGCGCGTTGCGCGCGACGACTGCAAAGCTGCCAAAGCCCCGCAGCTCGATGCGCTGGCCGCGCGCCAGCGCCTCGGTCATGGCCTCCAGGATGGTCCGGGCGGCGGCTTGGGCGTCGTCGGCCGTGAGTTGCGGATGGTGCTCGGCCAGGGCGTCGAACAGATCGCTGCGGTTCATGGTGCGATTATGCCCAACGAAAAACCCGCCGTGGCCTGCGGCGGCCACCGGCGGGTGCTAAGTTGCTGTGCCATGGCGGCGCCGCCCAGGGGCGGCGCGCCGACGCATGGCGCGATCGGCGTCAATTGCCGCTGTTGTCCAGCTTGGCACGCAGCAGGGCACCCAGGTTGGTGGTGCCGGCGTTGCCCGCGTGGCTGGCCAGGCTGGCCATCGCTTCTTGCTGGTCGGCGGCGTCCTTGGCCTTGATCGACAGCTGGATGCTGCGGTTCTTGCGGTCGACGTTGATGATCACCGCGGTGACCTCGTCACCGACCTTCAGCACGTTGCGGGCGTCTTCCACGCGGTCGCGCGAAATCTCGCTGGCGCGCAGGTAACCCACGACGTCGTTGCCGAGGTCGATTTCGGCACCCTTGGCGTCGACGCTCTTGACCGTGCCGGTGACCGTGGCGCCCTTGTCATGGATCGACACGAAGGTCGTGAACGGGTCGGCGTCGAGCTGCTTGATGCCCAGGCTGATGCGCTCGCGCTCGACGTCCACGCCCAGCACCACGGCCTCGACTTCCTGGCCCTTTTTGTAGTTGCGCACGGCCACTTCGCCGGGCTCGTTCCACGACAGGTCGGACAGGTGCACCAGCCCGTCGATGCCGTTGTCCAAGCCGACGAAGATACCAAAGTCGGTGATCGACTTGATCGGGCCCTTGACACGGTCGCCCTTGCGGTGCGTGTCGGCGAACTCTTGCCACGGGTTGGGCTTGCACTGCTTCATGCCCAGGCTGATGCGGCGCTTGTCTTCGTCGATGTCCAGCACCATGACTTCGACCTCGTCGCCGATCGACACGACCTTGCTGGGTGCCACGTTCTTGTTGGTCCAGTCCATTTCGGACACGTGCACCAAGCCCTCGATGCCGGGCTCCAGCTCGACGAAGGCGCCGTAGTCGGCGATGTTGGTAACCTTGCCAAACAGGCGCGTGCCGGCCGGGTAGCGGCGTGCCACGCCCAGCCACGGGTCGTCGCCCATTTGCTTGAGGCCCAGGCTGACACGTTGCCGCTCGGGGTCGAACTTCAGCACCTTGGCGGTGACTTCCTGGCCCACCTGCACCACCTCGCTCGGGTGACGCACGCGGCGCCACGCCATGTCGGTGATGTGCAGCAGACCGTCGATGCCGCCCAGGTCGACGAAGGCACCGTATTCGGTGATGTTCTTGACCACGCCGGTGACGATGGCGCCTTCCTTGAGGGTCTCGAGCAGCTTGGCGCGCTCTTCGCCCATGCTGGCTTCCATGACGGCGCGGCGGCTGAGCACGACGTTGTTGCGCTTGCGGTCCAGCTTGATGACCTTGAACTCCATGGTCTTGCCCTCGTAAGGCGTCAGATCCTTGACGGGGCGGGTGTCCACCAGCGAGCCCGGCAGGAACGCGCTGATGCCGTTGACCATGACTTTGAGGCCACCCTTAACCTTGAACGTGGTGGTGCCGGTGACGAATTCGCCCGACTCCAGCGCCTTTTCCAGCATCGCCCACGCGGCCAGACGCTTGGCCTTTTCGCGCGACAGGATGGTGTCGCCGTAGCCGTTTTCGACCGCCTCGACGGCCACGGCCACGAAGTCACCCTCGCGCACTTCGAGCTCGCCCTGGTCGTCTTTGAACTCCTCGATCGGGATGTAAGCCTCGGACTTGAGGCCGGCGTTGACGACGACGAAGTTGGGGTCGATGCGCACCACCTCGGCGGTGATGACCTCGCCTACGCGCAGGTCGGCGCGCTTGAGCGACTCTTCGAACAGGGCGGCAAAGGATTCGGACATGAAAGTTCCTGGGGTAGCAACCGCGGCCGCAGGGCGCGCGGCGTTGGGGGTTGTCCCGGCACGGGGCACGGGGTTGGGTTGACGAACCCGCCGGCGTGCACGGTGGTGAATGGCCGTGGCGGCGCCGTTGGGGCCTACGACGAACCGGCGTCGCCCGCCCCATGGTCGGGGGCGAACGGCCGCCGTTGTTGCCACCACTGCAGCACCGTTTGCACCGATTGCTCGATGCTTTGGTGCGTGTTGTCCAGCAGCAGCGCATCTTCGGCCGGCTTGAGCGCCGCCACGCTGCGCGCACGGTCACGCGCGTCGCGTGTTTGCAACTCGGCCAAAAGATCGTCTATGCTAGCATGTTCGCCGCGCGCGCGCAACTGCTCGTAGCGCCGGCGTGCGCGCTCGGCCACGCCCGCGGTCAGGTACACCTTCAGCGGCGCATCGGGGAACACCACGGTGCCCATGTCGCGCCCGTCGGCCACCAGGCCCGGCAGGCGCCGCCAGGCCCGTTGGGCTTGCAGCAACGCCGCACGCACCGCCGGCAGCGCCGATACGCGCGACGCCGCGGCACCCGCGGCCTGCGAGCGTACTTCGTCGGTCACGTCGTCGTCGCCCAGCCAGATGCGGCCGTCGGCAAAACGAGCCGGCAGCTGCGCCGCCAGCGCCGCCAGTCGCTCGGCCACGGCCGCGTCGGCCAGCGCCGCGTCGTCGGTCGGCACGCCCGCGCGCTGGGCGGCCAAACCCAGCAAACGGTACAGCGCGCCCGAGTCCAGCACGTGGTAGCCCAGCCGCTGCGCCACGGCGGCGGCCAGCGTGCCCTTGCCGCAGGCGCTGGGGCCGTCGATGCAGATGACCGGGATGTCGGCCGGGTCGGCCTGCACCACCTGCCACAGGGTCTCGAAGTAGTCCGGAAACGTCTTGGCCACGCAGCGCGGGTCCTGGATGCGCACCGGCCGCCGCGCCGGGTTGAACGCGGCCAGCGACGCGCACATGGCCATGCGGTGGTCGTCGTAGGTGTACACGCTGGCGGCACGCCAGCCCGTGCCGTCGGCCCCCAGCGGGTGCACGCGCAGCCAGTCGGGGCCTTCTTCCACCACAGCGCCGAACTTGCGCAGCTCAGTGGCCATGGCGGCGATGCGGTCGGTTTCCTTGACGCGCCAGCTGCCGATGTTGCGCAGCGTGCAGGGACCGTCGGCGTACAGCGCCATCACCGCCAGCGTCATGGCGGCGTCCGGGATGGCGTTGCAGTCCAGGTCCAGCGCGCGCAGCGGCCAGGCGCCGCGGCGCACGTGCAGGCGGTTGGCCTCGCCGTCGATGTGCGCTCCCATCGCGCGTGCGGCGTCGGCAAAGGCGATGTCGCCCTGGATTGAGGCCAACCCCACGCCTTCAATGGTCAGCGCCGCGTCGCTGGCGGCCAGCGCGCCGGCGGCGATGAAGTAGCTGGCCGCGGAGGCGTCACCCTCGACGTGGACGGTGCCCGGCGTGCGGTAGCGCGCACCGGCCGGGATCGTGAAACGCTGCCAGCCGTCGCGCTGCACCGCCACGCCAAAGCGCTGCAACAACTTGAGCGTGATGTCCACGTAGGGCTTGGAGATCAGCTCGCCGTCCACCTCCACCGTGATCGGGTGATGCTGCGCGGCCAGCGGCAGCGCCAACAGCAGCGCGGTCAAAAACTGGCTGGAGACGTCGCCGCGCACGCGGATGGGGGCCTGCAGCCGCAGCGCCGCCGGCCCCTGCACGCGCAGCGGCGGGTAGCCGTCCTGCCCAAGGTACGTCACGTCCGCGCCGAGCAGTCGCAGCGCGTCGACCAGGTCACCGATGGGCCGCTCGTGCATGCGCGGCACACCGCTGAGCTCGAACACGCCGCCGTGCTGCGCGGCCAACACCGCCAGCGCAGCGGTCAGCGGCCGCATGGCGGTGCCGGCGTTACCCAAAAAAAGTTGCGCCTGCCGTTGCGCCAGTTGGCCGCCCAGCCCTTGCACCGCCACCGTCGTGGGGCCCAACCGCTGCACCGTGCAGCCCAGCTGTTGCAGCGCCTGCAGCATGACGCGGGTGTCATCGGAGTCGAGCAGGTCATGCACCTCGGTGCGGCCGGCGCTGAGCGCGGCCAGCAGCAGCACCCGGTTGGAGATGCTTTTCGAGCCTGGCAGGCGCACGGTGCCGGCGGCGCGCCGCAGCGGGGGGATGTCGAGAAACGCGGTTGTGTACATCGGGCAAGGGGCTGGGCCGTCAAGGGCTGTCCGGGGCGCCGGCCGGTGTCCACGCGCGGCGCACGCGGCTGGCGTCTTCGATCATCTCATGCAGCCGCGCGGGGTCGTCCAGCGCGGCGTCGAACGCGTCCAGCGCCGCACGCAGCGCCTGCGCCTGCGCGCGCACCTGGGTGGCGTTGGCGTGCAAGATGTCGCGCCACACGGTGGCGTCGCTGGCTGCGATGCGGGTGAAGTCCCGAAAACCGGGCCCCGCCAACGCCAGCATCTGCGCGCCTTGCGGCTGCTCGGCAATGGCGCGCACGGCGGCAAAAGCGACCAGGTGCGGCAGGTGGCTGACCGCCGCCAACGCGCTGTCGTGCGCCTCGGGCGTCATCGTGCGCACGCGCGCGCCGGTGGCCGCCCACAGCGCCTGGGCGCGCGCCAGCAGCTCGGGGTGCGTGTCCGGCAGTGGCGTCAGCACGACCTGGCAGCCGCGGTACAGCGCTGCGCTGGCGTGCTCGACGCCGGCCTTTTCTTTGCCGGCAATGGGGTGCGCCGGCACAAACTGCGCTAGGCGCTGCCCCAGCGCGGCGCGGGCGGCGGCCACCACGTCGGCCTTGGTCGAGCCAACGTCCATCACCAGCGCGTCGGGGGCCAGCGCGGGGGCCAGCGTGCGCAGTGTTGCCTCGGTGGCGGCCACCGGCACGGCCAGCAGCACCACGTCGGCGTCGGCGGCGGCCATGGCGGGGTCGGCACACGCCTGGTCCACCACCCCCAGCGCCAGCGCCTGCGCGCGGGCGCGCTCCGAGCGTGCCACGCCCACTGTGTGCCGCACGGCGCCGGCAGCCCGCAGCGCCAACGCGAACGAGCCCCCCATCAGCCCGCAGCCGATGATGGCCAACCGCCGCACGGGCGCGAGGTCGGGGGCGCTCATGATTCCGACACCGGGTACGCGCCCAGCATCTTGTAAAACGCGCACAGGCCCTGCAGCTCCTGCAGGGCGGCGGCCACGTGGGGCTGCGACGGGTGGCCGGCGATGTCGATGTAGAAGTAGTACTCCCACTGGCCGGATTTGGCCGGGCGCGACTCGAAGCGTGTCATCGACACCCCGTGCTCCTTGAGCGGACGCAGCAGGTCGTGCACGGCGCCGGGCCGGTTGGGCACCGACACGACGATGCTGGTGCAGTCGTGGCCGCTGGGGCCGGGCATGGCCATCGTTTGCGGCAGGCAGATCACGGCAAAGCGCGTGCGGTTGTAGGCCTCGTCCTGGATGGCGTGCGCGACGATATGCAGCGCGTACTGCGCTGCGGCGCGCTCGCTGGCGATGGCGGCCCAGGCCGGGTTGTGCGTGGCCAGCCGGGCGCCTTCGGCGTTGCTGGCCACCGCGCGCCGCTCGGCGTGCGGCAGGTGGGTGGTGAGCCAGCCCTGGCACTGCGCCAGCGCCTGAGGGTGGGCCATGACGACCTCGATGCCGTCCAGGCTGGGTACCTGCCGCAGCAGGTTGTGGCGCACCAGCAAGCTCACCTCGCCTACGATGTGCACCGGCGAGCGCAAAAACAGATCCAGCGAGCGCGCCACCACCCCTTCGGTGGAGTTTTCGACGCCCACCACGCCAAACTGCGCCGTGCCGGCGGCGGTGGCGTGGAACACCTCGTCGAAGCTGGGACAGTGGATCAGCTCAGCGGCGCTGCCAAAGTACTCGATGGCGGCCTGCTCGCAAAACGTGCCTTCGGGGCCCAGCACCGCCACCCGCATTGGGGCTTCCAGCGCCAGGCAGGCCGACATGATTTCGCGCCAGATGGCGGCGACGTGACGGTTGTGCAGGGGGCCGGGGTTGGCCGCCTCGATGTTGGCGATGACCTGCGCCACACGGTCGGGGCGGAAAAAGGGCGACCCCTCGGCGCGCTTGACCTCGCCCACCTGTTGGGCGATGCGCGCGCGTTGGTTGAGCAGCTGCAGCAGTTGCTGGTCGATGGCGTCGATTTGTTGGCGCAACGCCAGCAACTGCGGACTGGCGCTGGGCGTCGGGGGCTGGTCGCGGGTGGTCATGGTCGGGCTCAAGCCTGGCGTTCAAACTCGCGCATGTAGTCCACGAGCGCTTGCACCCCATCCAACGGCATGGCGTTGTAGAGGCTGGCGCGCATGCCGCCGACGGACTTGTGGCCCCTGAGCTGCAGCAGGCCGCGCGCTTCAGCCCCACGTAGGAAGGCCGCGTTGCGCGGGTGGTTGGGGTCGCGCAGCGGCTCGCCATCGTCACCGCGCAGGAAAAACGGCACGTTCATGCGCGAGCGGTGGGCCGGGTGCACCAGGTTGACGTACAGCTGCGAGCCGTCGATGGCGTCGTACAACAGTTGCGCGCGGCGCTGGGCGCGCAGCTCCAGCGCCGCCAAACCCTGCGCGTCGCCCTCGCGCTGCGCCAACGCCCACTGGAACACCAGCCCGGCCACGTAAATGCCCCAGGTGGGGGGCGTGTTGGCCATCGAATCCTGCTCGGCCAGCACGCGGTAGTCGAACACGCTGGGGCAGTGGGGCAGGGCGTGGCCCAGCAGGTCCTCGCGCACGATGACGATGGTCAACCCCGCCGGGCCGATATTTTTTTGCGCCCCACCAAACGCCAGCCCGACGCGGCTCCAGTCGATCGGACGCGACAGCACGTGCGATGAGAAGTCGATCACCAGCGGCGCTTCGCACCCCAGCGCGGCCAGATCGGGCAGGGTGTGGAATTCGACGCCGTGGATGGTTTCGTTGCCGCACAGGTGCACGTAGGCGGGGCGCTCGCGCAGCTGCCAGGAGGTGGGGTCGGGGATGGTGGTGTAGCCCTGCTCGGCGCTGCTGGCCGCGATGTGCACATCGCCATAGCGGCGCGCTTCCTTGGCCGACTTGTCGCTCCAGCCGCCGGTGACGACGAAGTCCATCGCGCGCGCCGGGTGCCGTCCGGCCAGGTTCAGGGGCACGATGGCGTTGTGCGCCAGCGCCCCACCTTGCGAAAACAGGATGTGGAAGTTCTCAGGCACGGCCAGCAGCGTGCGCAGGTCGTCGCGCGCCTGTTGCAGGATGGCGCCGAAGTGCTTGCCACGGTGGCTCATCTCCATCACGCCCATGCCGCAGCCGTGCCAGTCCAGCATCTCGGCCGCGGCCTGCCGCAGCACGGCTTCGGGCATCGCCGCCGGGCCGGCCGAAAAGTTGTAGGGACGCGCCATGGCGGTCACTCCTGCCCGTTGGTGTCGGCACCCTCGGGCGTGTCGTCGCCCGCGTCGGCGTCGGCGATGCGCTGCAGGCCGCTGAGGCGATCGCCTTCGTCCAGGCTGATCAGCGTCACGCCCTGGGTGGCGCGACCCATTTCGCGGATTTCGGCCACGCGCGTGCGCACCAGCACGCCGCGGTCGGAAATCAGCATGATTTCGTCCTGCGCCCGCACCAGCGTGGCGGCCACCACCTTGCCGTTGCGCTCGCTGGTCTGGATGGCGATCATGCCCTTGGTGCCGCGCCCGTGGCGGGTGTACTCGGCGATGGGCGTGCGTTTGCCGTAGCCGTTTTCGGTGGCGGTCAGCACGCTTTGGGTTTCGTCCTCGGCCACCAGCATGGCAATGACTTGCTGGCCGTCTTCCAGCGTCATCCCTTTGACGCCACGCGCCTGGCGGCCCATCGGGCGCACGTCGTTTTCGTCGAAGCGCACGGCTTTGCCGGCGTCGGAAAACAGCATCACGTCGTGCTGGCCGTCGGTCAGCGCCGCGCCCACCAGGTAGTCGCCATCGTCCAGGTCCACCGCGATGATGCCGGCCTTGCGCGGGTTGCTGAATTCGTCCAGCGGGGTCTTTTTGACCACGCCGTGCGCGGTGGCCATGAACACGTAGTGGTCCGCCGGGAAGCTGCGGAACTCACCGGTGAGGGGCAGCACGACGGTGATTTTTTCGCCGTCGGCCAGCGGGAACATGTTGACAATGGGCCGCCCGCGCGAGCCGCGCGAGCCGGAGGGCACCTCCCACACCTTCAGCCAGTACAGCCGCCCGCGGTTGCTGAAGCACAGAATCCAATCGTGCGTGTTGGCGATGAAGAGCCGGTCGATCCAGTCGTCGTCCTTGGTGGCGGTGGCCTGCTTGCCGCGCCCGCCGCGGCGTTGCGCGCGGTACTCGGCCAGCGGCTGCGCCTTGATGTAGCCGGCGTGCGACAGCGTCACCACCATGTCCTGCGGCGCGATCAGGTCTTCGGTGTCGAGCTCCTGCGCGTTGGGCTCGATCTGGCTGCGCCGCATGCCCTGCGGGGTCTGGCCGAACTCGGCGCGGATGGCGCGCAGCTCGTCGGCGATGATGGCGGTGACGCGCTCGGGCCGCGCCAGGATGTCGAGCAAGTCGTCGATGTGCGCCATCACCTCCTTGTATTCGGTGACGATCTTGTCTTGCTCCAGCCCCGTGAGGCGCTGCAGCCGCATTTGCAGGATTTCCTGCGCCTGCGTCTCGGACAGGGTGTACAAGCCGTCATCCTGCAGGCCGTAGGCGCGCGCCAGGCCCTCGGGGCGGTAGTCGTCGGCGTTGACGCGGCTGCCATCGGCCCGGGCGCGGGTGAGCATCTCGCGCACCAGCGCGCTGTCCCAGCGGCGCGCCATCAACTCGGCCTTGGCCACCGGCGGGGTGGGCGACTCGCGAATGATGCGGATGAATTCGTCGATGTTGGCCAGCGCCACCGCCAGCCCCTCCAGCACATGGCCGCGTTCGCGCGCCTTGCGCAGCTCGAACACCGTGCGCCGCGTCACCACCTCGCGGCGGTGCTGCAAGAAGATGTCCAGCAGGTCCTTCAGGTTGCACAGCTTGGGCTGGCCATCGACCAGCGCCACCATGTTGATGCCAAAGGTGTCCTGCAGCTGGGTGTGCTTGTACAGGTTGTTGAGCACCACCTCCGGCACTTCGCCGCGCTTGAGCTCGATGACCACGCGCATGCCGGACTTGTCGGACTCGTCCTGGATGTGCGCGATGCCCTCGATGCGCTTGTCGCGCACCAGCTCGGCGATGCGCTCCAGCAGCACCTTTTTGTTGACCTGGTAGGGGATCTCGTCGACGATGATGGCCTGACGTTGCCCGCGGTCGATGTCTTCGAAGTGGCAGCGCGCGCGCATCACCACGCGCCCACGCCCCGTGCGGTAACCCTCGCGCACCCCCTGGATGCCGTAGATGATGCCGGCAGTGGGGAAGTCGGGGGCCGGGATGATCTCCATCAGCTCGTCCACCGTGGCGTCGGGATGGGCCAGCAGGTGCAAGCAGGCGTCCACCACCTCGTTGAGGTTGTGCGGTGGGATGTTGGTGGCCATGCCCACCGCGATGCCCGCCGAGCCGTTAACCAGCAGGTTGGGCACACGCGTCGGCAGCACCAGCGGCTCGCGCTCGCTGCCATCGTAGTTGGGGCCGAAGTCAACCGTTTCCTTGTCGATGTCGGCCAGCATCTCGTGCGCGATCTTGGCCAGCCGAATTTCGGTGTAGCGCATGGCCGCCGCGGCGTCGCCATCGACCGAGCCGAAGTTGCCCTGCCCATCGATGAGCATGTGGCGCAGGCTGAAGTCCTGCGCCATGCGCACGATGGTGTCGTACACCGCGCTGTCGCCGTGCGGGTGATACTTACCGATGACATCGCCGACGATGCGCGCCGACTTCTTGTACGGCCGGTTCCAGTCGTTGCCCAGCTCGTGCATCGCGTACAGCACGCGCCGGTGCACGGGCTTTAGGCCATCGCGCGCGTCGGGCAGCGCGCGGCCCACGATCACGCTCATCGCGTAATCGAGGTAGCTGCGGCGCATCTCCTCTTCGAGGCTGACGGGCAGGGTTTCGTGGGCAAAGGGTGAGGTCATGGGAACCGCGGCGGCTTGCCACCGCCTAATGGGTTGAGGCCGTTGGGGACGCTGCCGGGCGGTGTCCATCCCTTGGGTGGGTTACCTGAGGGGTCGCGGTGGACCGGACGCACGGCGCCTGCATGCTATTGTAGGCGGCGCCAAAGGGCTGGCGCCGGGCGCTGTTTGTTGCGTCGCAGCGACAGTGCACCGCATGCGAAGGCGAGATGTGCCACCGTAGCGTCGACGTGCGGTTGCCCTGCTCGGAGGCTGTGGCAGAATAAAGAGAAGACCGCACAGGTCCGTCGATTGCGTAGCGGATCCGCGATCTTGATCGCTTCACCCCGTGCCAAGAGGAACACCATGAACAAACTCTCGAAAATTGCAGCTCTGTTTGCAACCGCGGCCATGGCGTCGGCGGCCGGCGCCCAAACAATCGACAACTGGCGCAACGGAACCGGCGACCTGGTCTGGAAAAACGGCACCAACGAGCTGTGCTGGCGCAACAGCTCCTGGACGCCGGCCACGGCGGCCCAGGGATGCGACGGCGCCATCGTGCCGGCTCCGGCGCCCGCCCCGGCACCGGCCGCCCCGGCCAAGGTGACCTACGCGGCCGAAGCGTTCTTCGACTTCGACAAGGCTGTGCTGAAGCCCGAAGGCAAGGCGCGCCTGGACGACCTGGTCGACAAGGTCAAGGGCATCAAGCTGGAGGTGGTGATCGCGGTAGGCCACGCCGACGCCACCGGGCCTGAGGCTTACAACCAGAAGCTGTCCGTGCGCCGCGCCGAAGCCGTCAAGGCCTACCTGGTCAGCAAGGGCATCGACGCCAACCGTATCTACACCGAAGGCAAGGGTGAAACCCAGCCGGTGGCCGACAACCGCACGCGCGAAGGTCGCGCCAAGAACCGTCGCGTGGAAGTCGAAGTCGTCGGCACACGCTGATCGCTGTGGCAAGCGGCAGGCCGCGCAGGCCTGCGCCCGCGCCGATGGCACAACCCCGCCCTGCGTGGCGGGGTTCTTTCATGGCCCGGTGACCGTGCGCGGAGCCTAGCCCCCGTTGGCCGCGCCGGCCGAGGGATAATGCCGCCATGGACGCCCGACTCAACGCCGACGCGGCCGAACTGGCCAAATTTTCCGAACTGGCCCACCGTTGGTGGGATCCGGACAGCGAGTTTCGCCCGCTGCATCAAATCAACCCGCTGCGGCTGGGCTGGATTGAATCGCTGGCCGGCCCGTTGCGTGGCCGCGCGGTGCTGGACGTGGGGTGCGGCGGGGGCATCCTGGCCGAGGCGATGGCCCGCCAGGGGGGCGATGTGCTGGGCATCGACCTGGCCGACAAGCCGCTCAAGGTGGCGCAGTTGCACGCACTCGAACAACAGGTCGCCAACGTGCGCTACCGCGCCGTCAGCGCCGAAGCGCTGGCCGATGAACAGCCGGGCACGTTCGATGTGGTGACCTGCATGGAGATGCTGGAGCACGTGCCCGACCCGGCCTCGATCGTGAACGCCTGCGCGCGGCTGGTCAAACCCGGCGGGTGGGTGATGTTCAGCACGCTCAACCGGAACCCCAAAGCGTTTTTGTTCGCCATCGTCGGCGCGGAGTACGTGCTGCGACTGCTGCCGCGCGGCACGCACGAATACCGCAAATTCATCCGTCCCAGCGAATTGGCTGGCTGGGCGCGCCAAGCGGGGCTGGACGTGCGCGCCCTGCGGGGCTTGACCTACAACCCCCTGACCCAGCGCTACGCGCTCGCGAGTGACACCAGCGTCAACTACCTGATGGCCACCCAGCGGGGGCAGGGCTGATGCGCTGGCGCGACGTGCGAGCGGTGCTGTTCGACCTCGACGGCACCCTGCTGGACAGTGCACCGGATCTGGGCCACGCCGCCAACGTGCTGCGCGAGCGCCGTGGCTTGGCGCCGCTGCCCTTGGATGCCTACCGTCCTCACGCCAGCAGCGGCGCCCGAGGCATGTTGGCGGTGGGCCTGGGGCTGGGTCCCGACGACGCCGAATTCGAAGCGGCCAAAGCCGAATACCTGCAGGTGTATGAGCAGGTGATGTTGCAGCGCACCGCGCCGTTCGACGGGGTGCTGGAGCTGGCCCAACGCCTGCAGGCGCTGGCGCTGCCGTGGGGCGTGGTGACCAACAAAATCGAACGCTTCGCCCTGCCGATTGCCGCGCGGGTGCATCCGCTGCCGGCCGCCGCCGTCGTCATCGGAGGCGACACTACGCCGCACGCCAAGCCGCACCCCGCGCCGTTGCACGAGGCCGCGCGCCGCCTCGGGGTGGCGCCCGCGCACTGCATCTACGTGGGCGACGACGAGCGCGATATCGTGGCGGGGCGCGCCGCGGGCATGCGCACGGTGGCCGCGTGCTACGGGTACCTCGGGCAGGACAACGCCGTGGCGCGGTGGGGCGCCGACGCCCATATCGATCATCCGCTGGAACTCTTGAACTTTTTGGATTTGCCGTAAACTAAGCGGACACGGGGCTGCACTGGTTTCGACGTGGGTGCAGACTCGCAGCAGGGCATGTCGAGGTGCTGTGACCTCGTAAAACAGCAGCAAACAAGTAACTGCGAACGACGAACGTTTCGCCCTCGCCGCCTGATCGCGGCGAGCCTTGCACCGGTCGGCCGATAGGCCGGGCCGTGCGGACCGCAAGGTCTGCCGGCAGCAAGGGCACTCTCATCGGCTGGCTTCACGGCGGGCAACTTGCCGTGAAGTGAGATCCAAGGTTGCTGGCCCCAGGCGCAGCGTGCCGCTGCGCGACGCCGGGGGCGAGACCCAAAACAGACGGCTACACATGTAGAACTGCGCGAGGAAGGCTTGCGGACGGCGGTTCGACTCCGCCCAGCTCCACCAATCACCAAGGCCCGGAAAGTCTCCGGGCCCTTTTTCTTGCCTGAAATCCCCGCACCACGCGGGGTTCCGGCCATCCGTGCTGCGGGTGAAGCCCGGCCCGAGCGCCCGACATCGGCCGTTTTCTCGGCCCAAGCCGTCTCTGTTCTCCGTTTGGCCTGCGGGTAGCCGCAGCACCTGATCATTCAAAATCAATGGCCTACGTGCTGCGGTTCATCGTCAACCAAGGTCGCCGGTCAACAGTACAACGGTAATCCCCCCGAAATCCAGCGCTCCGAGAAGTAGAGCCCTGCCCCCCCCCGAATTCCGTGCCAGCGCAAACGAACAAAATCCGCGCAACGCAAAGGAAGCGCGATGCGCAAGAGCAGGTTTACGCAAGAGCAGATCAACGGGTTCATCAAGCAGGCTGACGCTGGCGTGAACGTGGCGCAGTTATGCCGCAAGGAAGGTTTCAGCACGGCCACGTTTTACAAGTGGCGAGCCAAGTTCGGCGGCATGGAGGCCCGCGACGCGAAGCGGCTGCGCGAGCTGAAAGCGGAGAACGCCAGGCTGAAAAAGCTGCTGGCTGAGGCGGCCCTGGACAACGAAGCGCTGAAGGTGGCCTTCGGGGTAAGGCGCTGAGCCCACCGGCCAAGAGACAGGCGGTGGGCAAGATGCTGCAAGAGACCTCGATCAGCGAACGACGGGCGTGCACCTTGGTGGGCCTGTCGCGTGACAGCCAGCGCCACCGCCGCCGCCGTTGCCCCCACCGCCGCCGTGGCCGCGACCACCACCCGTGTGACCACCTTCGCGCCCGTCACCCCGTCCGTCGGCCCTGGGGGAGCCTGCAGGAGCCCCAGGGGGCACGGGTTGATGGCGTGTGGTCGTCGCGCCGGGCAGCCAGCCCGGGGGGCTCGGCGGGGCGCTGGGTGTGCAGCGCGCTGACCACAGCCCCCAAGCGTGTGCCCATCGCGTTCGCAATTTGGCCCCAACCCATGCCCGCAGCGCGTTGGGCAAGGATGCCGGTCATGTTGACGGTTCGCCCGTCCAGGGTGACCAAGCCACCCACCAAAGCTGCCTGCAGCTGGGCGGGCGTGGGGATGTGATGCCTTGCGCGGCCAGCGACTGTTGCGCCAGACCCAATGCGATGGCGATCTCACCGTAGCCCAATGGGCGCGATGGGTTATTCACGGTGGAGCCAGCGCCGGTGCCGTCGGCCAGCGTGATGGGTGTGCCGCTGCGCAACGCCTGCACCAGCGACTGCGCGTTGACCAGCCATCCCATGGAGGCTGCGGTCGGGCCATTATCGGGTGCGCCCACGATCCGCCGCTGGCCGAGGTGACCGACGGCGCGACCTCGGTGCGGTGGCGCAAAAAACAAGGGCTCGTCATGGTGTGCCATGCAAGCCCTTGCGGTGAATGGTCGGCGTGGCGGGATTCGAACTCGCGACCCCTTGCACCCCATGCAAGTGCGCTACCAGGCTGCGCTACACGCCGAAGAACTCCATTATACGGCAACCGCGGGGCCTCGCGCGGACGGGGGCTGGTCGGCAGCGGCTTCGGCCACCAGGTCGCGGATGGCTTGCAGCTCCGCGCGCAGCGCAAGCTGTGCCTCGGCCGGCAGTTGGCGCAGGGCCGCAGCCAACCGGTCCAGGCCGTCGGCCAGCGCCGCTGTAGCGCTGTCGTCGTCCGGGTCGGCGGGCGGCAAGGTGTCGTCCCCGCCGGGGCGACGTTGTTGGCGTTGCTGGCGCGCCCAGTCGGCCAGGCGGTTGCGCGCGCCCTGGATGGTGAAGCCTTCATCGTACAGCAGCTCCCGGATGCGGCGAATCATCAGCACCTCGTGGTGCTGATAGTAGCGCCGGTTGCCGCGGCGCTTCATCGGGCGCAGTTGGGTGAACTCCTGCTCCCAGTAGCGCAGCACATGCGGCTTGACGCCGCACAGCTCGCTCACCTCGCCGATGGTGAAGTAGCGCTTGGGCGGAATGGGGGGCAGCGCGTCGTCGCTGGACATGGTGTTCGGGACTCCCAAACCCGCAAATTTACCGCAACCGCGTCAGACGCCCATGATTTCCGGCCCGCCCTTGGCCAGCGCGCGCTGGTACGCGGGTCGGGCACGGTAGCGCTCGCGGTAGGCGGCGACGCCGGGGAAGCGTGCAGCCGTCTGCGGTCCGCCCAGGGCCAGTGCGGCCTCCACCGCAAAGCTCATCTGAAAATCCGCCAGGGCCAGCCGCTGGCCCGTCAGCCAGGGGCGGTCGCGCAGCGTCTGCTCCAGCAGGCCCAGCGCGGCGTCGATGTTGGGGTCGACAAAACGCTGCAGCACCTGCCGGCTGATCTCGCGCGCGATCGGGCGTGCGAAGAACGGCATGCGCTGCTTGGGGATGTTGACGAACACGAGCTTCATGACCACCCAGTTCATCAGCGAGCCTTCCGCGAAGTGCATCCAGAACCGGTTGTCGCGGTGGGCGGCGGTGCCCGGCGGCGGCACCAGATTCCCCAGTTCGCCGTCCGGCGCGGGCGGAAAGGACTCGGCCAGGTATTCAAGGATCGCGCCCGATTCGGCCACGGTGACGTCGCCGTGGGTGATGACGGGCGCCTTGCCCAGGGGATGGATGGCCTTCAGCTCGGGCGGCGCCAGCCGGGTGCGGGCGTCGCGGGGGTAGGTGCGCAGCTCATAGGCCACGCCCAGTTCTTCCAGCAACCACAGCACGCGGTGCGAGCGGGAGTGCTCCAGGTGGTGGACGACCAGCAGGGTCATGGGGGGCTCCGTTGGGTCAGCGGGACCGGATCAGCGCATCGAGCCGCTGGGCGTCGGCGCAGAACAGGCGGATGCCTTCGGCCAGCTTCTCGGTGGCCATGGCGTCGTCGTTGAGCGCGAGGCGAAACGCCGCCTCGTCGTCGGCGCGGTAGTGCACCTGCGGCAGGTCGGCGCGGCGGGCTTCCTCCTCGTCCAGCGCGCGCGGCACGTCGCCCGGGGTGGCAGCCAGGCGCGCCAGCAGCTCCGGGCTGATCGTGAGCAGGTCGCAGCCGGCCAGCGCCAGGATCTGGCCGGTGTTGCGGAAACTGGCGCCCATCACCTCGGTGCGGATACCAAAGTGCCGGTAGTGGCGCCAGATGCGCGCCACCGACTGCACGCCGGGGTCGTTCGGGCCGGCCATCGCGGCCTCGTCCCACTGCGCGCCTGCGCGCGCCTTGTGCCAGTCGTAGATGCGGCCGACGAACGGCGAGATCAGCTGGACGCCGGCGTCGGCGCAGGCCACCGCCTGGCAGAAGCTGAACAGCAGCGTGAGGTTGGTGTGGATGCCGTCGCGCTCCAGCAGCTCGGCGGCGCGGATGCCCTCCCAGGTGGCGGCGATCTTGATCAGCACGCGCGCGCGCGGCACGCCCTCGGCCTCGTAAAGCGCGATGAGGCGGCGGGCGCGCGCCACGGTGGCGGCGGCGTCGAAGCTCAGGCGCGCATCCACCTCGGTGGAGACGCGGCCCGGCACGATGCGCAGGATCTCGCAGCCGAAGCGCACCAGCAGCCGGTCCACGCGTTCGTCGAGCGGGCGGTCGCGATGGCGCGCCAGCACCTCGTCCACCAGCGGGGCGTAGTCGGGCTTGAGCGCGGCCTTCAGGATCAGCGACGGGTTGGTGGTGGCGTCGCGCGGCTGGTACTGCGCGATCTGCAGAAAGTCGCCGGTGTCGGCGACGACGGTGGTGTGGCGCTTGAGGGCGTCGAGCTGGTTCATGGTGCCGTGCAGGGGAAGGGGAGTGCGCGGGGTCAGGTCAGGGGAACGGACAGTTGATCGATCACGGGCCGGGTGTCCGGGCGCACGCCGCGCCACCAGGCAAAGGCCTCCGCGGCTTGCTCGACCAGCATGCCTACGCCATCGGCCAGCCGGGTGGCGCCTTGCTCGCGGGCCTGGCGCAGAAACGGCGTCAGACCCTGGCCATAGACCATATCGTAGGCCAGCGCGCCTGGGGCGAAGGTACCGATGGGCAGCGGCAGGGCCTGCGCGTCCAGGCTGGCGGCGGTGGCGTTGATGACGACATCGAAGGCGCCCAGTGTGGTCAGCTCGTCCAGCCCCGCACCGCGCAGTACGCCAACCCCCAGGCCGTGGGCGGCAATGTGCTCGGCCAGGTCGTGCGCCTTGGCCGGGGTGCGGTTGGCCACGACCAAGCTGGCGGGGTTGGCCTGCAGCAGGGGCTGCAGCACGCCGCGGGCGGCACCGCCCGCGCCCAGCACCAGCACGCGTTGGCCCGCCAGGGGCCGTGCCAGGTTGACGGTGATGTCACGCAGCAGCCCCACGCCGTCGAAGTTGTCGGCACGGCAGTGCGCGCCGTCAAACGCCAGCGCGTTGGCCGCACCGGCCACGCGGGCACGCTCGCTGACCTCGTCGGCGTAGTCGTGCGCTTGCAGCTTGAAGGGCAGCGTCACGTTGAGCCCACGGCCGCCCGCGGCCCGAAACGCATCCACCGTGGCGGCAAAGCCGTCCCGCGGTGCTTCGATGGCGGTGTATTCCATGGCCTGGCCGGTGGCCTGGGCGAACAGGGTGTGGATGAGTGGCGACTTGCTGTGGCCAATCGGGTGGCCGATGACGGCGTAGCGGTCCATGGCGACATTGTCGCCGATGCACCCTCACACGACGCTGACGTGCCCGCCTGCATGCAGCCGTTTTGGATGCTGGGCTCAACGCTGTGCAACCCTCGGCTGTGCCGGGCGACGTACCATGCGCGGGTCCGATGCGCCAGCCCCACGGGGCGGCGATGCTGCGCCTGTGGTGGCGCAGCATCCCCAAGCACTGGCGCATCATTCAACGGCAAGGGGTGGTGGATGACGGGTTTGCCAACGCTGTTCGTTTCACACGGTTCGCCCATGATGGCGTTGCAGCCCGGTGCGGCCGGGGTGGCGTTGCAGCAGTGGGGCGCAGGGCTGGCCGCACGAGGGGATCTGCGCGCGGTGGTGGTGATGTCGCCGCACTGGATGGACACCGTGGCGGCGGTGGGCAGCCACCCAATGCCACCGACATGGCACGACTTTGGCGGATTTCCGCCAGCGCTGTACCGGTTGCAGTACCCGGCGCCGGGCGACCCGGGGTTGGCCCGCACGGTTGCCCAGCGGCTGCGCAACGCCGGCATCGCCGCCGCGGAGGATCCCCAGCGCCCGCGCGACCACGGGGTGTGGTCGCCGTTGCGGTTTGTGCTGCCCCAGGCGCGCTGGCCGGTGGTGCAGGTGGCGCTGCCGGCCGATGCGCGCCCCGCCGACGTGTACGCGATCGGGGCCGCCTTGGCCCCGCTGCGCGAGGAAGGGGTGCTGCTGGTGGGTTCGGGAAGCCTGACCCACAACCTGATGGAGTTTTTTGGCGGGCGCCCGGGGTTGGACGACCCGGCCGAGCCTTATGTGCAGGCGTTTTCGGCGTGGGTGTGGCAAGCGTTGCAGACCAACGATCTGCCCGCGTTGCTGGACTACCGTGCGCGCGCGCCGCACGCCGTGCGCGCTCACCCCACCGACGAGCACTTCATGCCGTTGTTTTTCGCGCTCGGGGCCGCGCGCTGGCCGCAGGCGGGTTCGAAGGCTGAGGCGATCACGCGCGAGGTGCAGTACCGTTACCTGGCGATGGACAGCTACGCGTTCGGATGACCGTCCCCCCGCACCACGGCGACCACCTTAGGAGTTACGAGACCCACTTGGTGGCGTCGTCGACTTCGGGCGGGGTGTCGTCCTTGACCAGGGCTTCACGCAGGGCCATCAGGTTCATCAATACGTCGAATGGAAAACCGCGCCGGCCGCCACGATGATCGTGCAGCAGCTCATGGAACGCGGCGCGCAGCGCTTCGGGGTCGTGCCGCACCTCGGCCAACTGGTTGGCGATGCGAGGAAATTGCGTCACGAGGGCTTGCGGATAGCTCAACCCCGGCACGGCACGCAACCACGCTTCGGTCTGCGGCAACAGGGTGTGTGCGTCGGTGTCGGCCATGATGGGCCATTATGCGCACAGCCGCCTGAGGCTGCAACCCACCTCGGATGTCGTCTTTTGCGCAGCACCCGCCGACGTGGCACCGATCGGATGCGGGGGCGGCCATGCACGTGCCCTGCCTCCACCCTTACGCGGACGCTGGCGTTGTCATCGGCCCCAGCACCGTCCGGCGCCGCCGGGTGCTGATTTGCGCCGCGACCAGCTCTGCGGTGACCGCGGACAGTGTCCAACCCAAGTGGCCGTGCCCGGTGTTGTAGAACACGTTGGCCTGCCGGCCCGCGCCCACCCGGGGCATCATGTCGGGCATCATCGGGCGCAGGCCGGCCCACGGCACCACCTGGCGGGTGTTGATGCCGGGGAAGCAGCGATTGACCCAGTCGATCAGTGGGCGGATGCGGTCGGCGCGGATGTCGCGGTTGAAGCCGTTGAACTCCGCGGTGCCGGCGACGCGGAATCGATCGACGCCCAGCCGGCTGGTGACGAGCTTGGCCTCGTCGTCGAGCAGGCTGACGGTGGGGGCCGAGCGGCGGCTGGCTTCGTCCAGCAGGTTCACCGTGATCGAGTAGCCCTTGACCGGATAGACGTTGACCCGGTCCCCCAGTTGCGCGGCGATGGCGCGGCTGCCCACCCCCGCACACACCACCAGCGCGTCGAAGTCTTGAATCTGTTCACCATCGGCCGTGCGCAGGGTGACGCTGGCCCGTCGCCCATCGCTGCGCACCCGGACAACGTCGCTGTCCCAGTGGCAGCGCACACTCAGCCGCTCGGCCGCCGCCGCCAGGCCGACGGTGAATTTGTGGATGTCGCCCGTGGCGTCGCTCTCGGTGTAAAAGCCCCCGTAGTAGTCGCCGGCCAGCGTCGGCTCGATGGCGCGCATCTCTTGCGGGGTGACGGGCCGGCGTGACAGCCCGCCCTGGGCCAGCAGTCGGGTGACCTCGGCCGCGTGGTCGAAGCCCTGTTTGTCACGGTAGATGTGCAGGATGCCCTGGCGCTTGAGGTCGAAATCGATCCCTTCGGCATCCGCCCAGGCAAACAGGTGCTCGCGCGCGGCGATGGCCAGCCGGGCGGTCTCGATGGTGTTGCGGCGGTAGTCGGGGATGCTGGCGATGAACTCGGCGAACCAGCTGATCTTGTGCCAGCTGGGCTTGGGGTTGACCAGCAGCGGCGCGTCGCTCTTGAGCATCCATTTCAGGCCCTTGAGGATCGTGGACCAGTGCGTCCACACCTCGGCGTTGGAGGCGGACAGCTGCCCCCCGTTGGCGAACGAGGTCTCCATCGCGGCGTAGCGGTGGCGCTCGAACAGGGTGACGGAAAAGCCGCGCTTGGCCAGCGCGTAGGCCGTGGTGACACCAGTGATGCCACCGCCGATGACGGCGATCGATTGCATGGTTCAGGCTCCAGGTCGTCGGGTGGATCAGCGCGCCGCCCGCACCGTGCGTGCGGCGTGCGCCCCCTCTGTTTGGAACCTGAGAGATTCATGGCGGGCCGCTGGCTGCCACTTGCTCCTGCGGTGGATCGGCTGACGGTGGCCGACCCGGAGGATAGGGATCTTTTGATGCCGCTCGCGTTGGGCTTATCGCGGTCTTCGGCTTGCTTTAAGATGGGCATCGAGTGCTTGGGCGAAATTCCCCGGCTTAGCCAGCTCGCGCGTGAGCGCCTGCCCGGCCAGGATTGCTTCGCGGCTCATGCCCTGAGCAATGCTCTCGCGGTTACGGGGTGCTTTGTTGTCTTTGGATGGGTCGCCCGCCGCCGAGAGATTGTACAGGGCATAGGCAAGCACCTTGTCCTGCGGCACGCCCCAGCCTTCGTCGTACATGACCCCGAGGTTGTACTGCGCGGCGGCAAGCCCCTGCGCCGCCGCTTGGCGGTACCACTTCACCGCCTCGGCATAATCCTGCGGCACGCCGCGGCCTTTCGCGTACATGAGCCCGAGGTTGGACTGCGCTTTGGCATGCCCCTGCGCCGCCGCTTGGCGGTACCACTTCACCGCCTCGGCATAATCCTGCGGCACGCCGCGGCCTTGGTCGTACATGACCCCGAGGTTGTACTGCGCGGAGGCATGTCCTTGCCGTGCAAGTGGTCGCCACTCCTTGAGGGCGGTTGCGTAATCACCGCGTTCGTATGCAGCCAGACCTTCGTCAAACCCCGCATGCGCCGACAGGGTGCCGAAGGCAAGCGTGATGGCACAGCCAAAGGTTACGAGTTTCGATAAAAAAGCCTGCATCATGTTGCGCTTTCCTCTTTTCTGATCGCAGAACGCATGCGAGCTTAACGCGCATGCCGGGTGTTGAAAACCGCCTGCGTCGGCGGGGTGGCGCGCGACGTGCTGTGCAACGAGGTGCCCCACGTGTACCGCGACCACCGTCCCTACGCGCTGTGCGCGCTGGCGGGCAGCGCCGTGTATCTGGGGTTGACGGCTTTGCTGGTGGGGCCGGGGTGGGCCAGCCTGGTCGGCGTGGTGGTGGCCACGGGCAGTCGGTTGCTGGCCGTGGCCTTGGGTTGGCGGTTGCCTGGTTGGCGCCCACGCGAGCCGTGACCGGGGCCGCCTACCCGGTGACCGCGCCGCACCTCAAGCCTGCTCGGCCAGCTCCGCCACGGGGACGCAACTGCAAAACAGGTTGCGGTCGCCGTAAACGTTGTCCACCCGGCCCACCGGCGGCCAATATTTGCTGCCCGCGCCGCCGTGCGCACGGTGAAACGGCAGGGCCGCCGCCTGCTCGCGCGGGTAGGGGTGGCGCCAATCGCCCTGCAGGCAGTGCTCGGCCGTGTGGGGCGCGTTTTTGAGTGGGTTGTCGTCGCGCGGCCACACGCCCAGCTCGACCGCGCGGATCTCCTCGCGGATGGCGATCATCGCGTCGATGAAGCGGTCCAGCTCGGCCAGGTTTTCGCTTTCGGTGGGCTCCACCATCAGCGTGTTGGGCACCGGGAACGACAGCGTGGGCGCGTGAAAGCCATAGTCGATGAGACGCTTGGCAATGTCTTCGGCCATGATCCCCGCGCTGTCCTTGAAGCCGCGGCAGTCCAGGATGCACTCGTGGGCCACGTGCCCGTTGGCGCTGGCGTACAGCGTCGGGTAGTGCGGGCGCAAGCAGGCGCTGATGTAGTTGGCCGCCAGGATCGCCGTTTGCGTGGCGCGCTTGAGGCCCTGCGCACCCATCATGCGGATGTACATCCAACTGATGGGCAACACCGCGGCGTTGCCCAGCGGCGCGGCGGATACCGCACCCACCGCAGCGTCGGGGCGCGCGCCACCCGTGTAGGCGCCGGCGGCGTGTGCGCTGGCGTGCCCGGGCAGGTAGGGGGCCAGGTCGTCCACCACGCACACCGGCCCCACACCGGGGCCGCCGCCACCGTGGGGAATGCAAAACGTCTTGTGCAGGTTCAGGTGGCTGACATCACCGCCGAATTGGCCCGGCGCGGCCAGGCCCACCAGCGCGTTCATGTTGGCGCCGTCGATGTACACCTTGCCGCCGTGGGCGTGCACGATGCGGCACAGCTCGGCGACTTCGGTTTCGAACACGCCGTGCGTGCTGGGGTAGGTGATCATGACGCAGGCCAGCCGCTCGCTGTGCCGCTCGCATTGGGCGCGCAGGTCGGCCATGTCGACGTTGCCCTGGGCGTCGCACGCCACCGGCACGACACGGTAGCCGACCATTTGGGCGCTGGCTGGGTTGGTGCCGTGCGCCGAGGTGGGGATCAGGCACACGTCGCGCTGCGCCTGGCCGCGCGCGGCGTGGTAGGCGCGAATGGCCAGCAGCCCGGCGTATTCGCCCTGCGAGCCGGCGTTGGGCTGCAGGCTGATGGCGGCGTAGCCCGTGGCCTGGCACAGCCAGGCGCGCAGTTGTTCGTCCAGCAGCCGGTAGCCTTCGAGTTGGTCGGCTGGCGCAAAGGGGTGCACGTGGGCGAACTCCGGCCAGGTGATGGGGATCATCTCGCTGGTGGCGTTGAGCTTCATCGTGCACGAGCCCAGCGGGATCATCGTGCGGTCCAGCGCCAAGTCCTTGTCGGCCAGCCGGCGCAGGTAGCGCAGCATGGCCGTTTCGCTGTGGTAGGTGTTGAAGACCGGGTGCGTGAGGTACGCCGAGGTGCGCCGCAGCGTGGCGGGCAGCAACGGCTCGGCGCGCTCGGCCAGGGCGTCGAAGTCCGGCAGCGCTTGCCCCGGCAGCGCCAGCGCTTGCCACAGGGCTTGCACGTCGGTGCGGGTGGTGGTTTCGTCCAGCGCGATGCCCACGTTGCCGTGGCCCATATCGCGCAGGTTGTAGCCAGCGGCGCGGGCGCGCGCCAGCGCCGCGGCCACCCCTTGGCCGAGGTACAGCGTCAGGGTGTCGAACGCGGTGCCGTTGGCGGGGGCGTGCCCCAGTTGCGTCAGCCCCGCGGCCAGGATGGCGGTGTAGCGCGCCACGCGCTCGGCGATGCGGCGCAGCCCCTGCGGTCCGTGGTAGACCGCGTACATGCTGGCCACGACGGCCGGCAGCACCTGCGCGGTGCAGATGTTGGAGGTGGCCTTCTCGCGCCGAATGTGCTGTTCGCGCGTTTGCAGCGCCAGGCGGTACGCGGGCTGGCCGTGGGTGTCGACGCTGACGCCCACCAGCCGCCCAGGCATCGAGCGCTTGAAGGCGTCACGGCAAGCCAAAAAGCCCGCGTGCGGCCCGCCCGCTCCCATCGGCATGCCCAAGCGTTGCGCGCTGCCGACCACGATGTCGGCGCCCCATTCGCCCGGCGGCGTCAGCAGCGTCAGCGCCAGCAAATCGGTGGCCACGATGAAGGCCGCCCCCTTGGCGTGCACGGTGGCCACGTCGTCGCGCCAGTCGTCGATGCGGCCGGTGGTGGCGGGGTACTGCGTCAGCACGGCAAAGATGTCGTCGCGCGCCAGGGCGGCGAGCCACTGCTCGCGGCTGGTCGTCACCAGCACCTGCAGCCCTAGCGGTTCGGCGCGCGTGCGCACCACCTCGATGGTCTGCGGATGGCAGTCGGCGCTGACGACGAATACCGCGCCGCCGGCCTTGACCGAGCGTTTGGCTAGGGTCATCGCTTCGGCCGCGGCGGTGGCCTCGTCGAGCAGCGAGGCGTTGGCGATGTCCATGCCGGTCAGCTCCGCGACCATGGTCTGGAAGTTGATCAGCGCTTCCATGCGCCCCTGCGAGATTTCGGCCTGGTACGGCGTGTAGGCGGTGTACCAGGCGGGGTTTTCCAGGATGTTGCGCAGGATGACGCCGGGCGTGTGGGTGCCGTAGTAGCCCTGGCCGATGAAGCTCTTGAGCAGCCGGTTGCGGCTGGCGATGGCCTTGAGCTCGGCCAGCGCCTCGGCCTCGCTGGCCGGCGCCGGCAGCTGCATGGCGTCGATGCGCGCGATGGCCTGTGGCACGATGCTGCGCGTGAGGTCATCCAGGCTGGCTTCGCCGATGGCGGCCAGCATGCGGGCCTGGTCGTCATCGTCCAGGCCGATGTGGCGGGCGATGAATTCACCGGCCGGCTCCAGGGCCGACAGCGGGGTGGGGGCGGTCATGGCGGGGGCTCCCGGGGCGGGCTGTTTAGTGGGCGATTTGTTGGTAGGCGGCCTCGTCCAGCAGGCTGTCGAGCTCGCTGGGGTTGCTCAGCCGCACCTTGAAAAACCAACCCGCGCCGAGCGGGTCGCTGTTGGCCAGCGAGGGGTCGGCGCGCAGCGCCTCGTTGACTTCGACCACTTCGCCGCTGACCGGGGCGTAGACGTCGGCCGCGGCTTTGACCGACTCGACGACGCCGGCCACGTCTTTTTGCTGCAGCGACTTGCCCACCTCGGGCAGCTCGACGAACACCACATCGCCCAGCGCGTCCTGGGCGTGGTGGGTGATGCCGACGGTGGCGATGTCGCCGTCGACGCGGATCCATTCATGTTCGGGCGTGTAGCGCAGGGTCATCGTGGGTTCTCCAGCAACAGGTTGGCAACGGTGGCAAGGGTTCAGCCGCGGTGGTAGCGTGGGGTGACGAACGGCAGCGGCACCACCTCCGTCGGCACCGGCTTACCACGCACGATGGCATGCAGCACGGTGCCGGTGGCGGTGTGGTCACGGGCGACATAGCCCATTGCAATCGGTTGGTCGAGCGTGGGCGACAGCAGCCCGCTGGTGACGTGGCCCACGGGGGCGTCGGCCCCGGGCAGGTGCAGCGCGGCGGGCTCGCGCACCGGCACGCGTTGCAACGCCCGCAAACCCACGCGCAAGCGCGACGGGGGCTCGCGGCCGTCGAGCTGCGCCAGCACCCGCTCGGCGCCAGGAAAGCCCCCCGCACGCGCGCCGCCGCTGCGGCGCACCTTTTGAATCGCCCAGCCCAAGGCGGCTTCGGCCGGGGTGGTGGTGGTGTCGATATCCTGCCCGTACAGGCACAGGCCGGCTTCCAGCCGCAGCGAGTTGCGCGCGCCCAAGCCCACCGGTTCGACTTCGGGCTGGCGCAGCAGCGCCTCGGCGAAGGCACGCGCGGCCTCGGCCGGCAGGCCAATTTCGAAGCCGTCTTCGCCGGTGTAGCCGCTGCGGGTGATGTACAGGTCGGCGCCTTCCCAGCGGGCCGGCATGCCGGTCATGAACACCAGGGCATGCACCTCGGGCAGCAGCCGCTGCAGCGCCTGCGCCGCCAGCGGGCCCTGCAAGGCCAGCAAGGCGCGCTCGAAGTGCGGCTGCACGCTGCAGCGCTGACCGATGCGCGCTTGCAGGTGCGCCAAGTCGGCGTGCTTGCAAGCCCCGTTGACGACCAGGTACAGGTCGCTGCCGCGGTTGACGAACATCAGGTCGTCGAGGATGCCGCCGTCGTTGTTCAGCAGCAGGCCGTAGCGCTGCCGGTGTTGCCCCAGACCCAGCACGTCCATCGGCATCAGGCTTTCCAGCGCGGCAGCGGCGTCGGGGCCGTGCAGGGTGATTTGGCCCATGTGCGACACGTCGAACAGCCCCGCCGCGCGCCGCGTGTGCTGGTGTTCGTGCAACAAGCCTTTGGGGTACTGCACCGGCATCGCGTAGCCGGCAAAGGGCACCATGCGCGCGCCCAGCGCCAGGTGCAGGTCATGCAAGGGAGTGTGCAGCAGCGGGGTCGGTTCGGCGGACATGACGGTATCCAGGCAATGGTGGTTCGACCGGCGCCCTCCAAGGGAGCGTCGGGCCACCTGCTGTCCGCTTTACCTGAGAGATTCACGCAGCGCCGCACCCCTCGGGTCGGCGTGTCGGCGTTTGCTCCTTCGGTGGGCGAGCACCGGGGTCGCGGTGGCACGCCTCTCTCCAGCAGGCAAGCGCCCCGGGGCAGGGGCGCTGCATCAGTCCTTTTGCCTGAGCGTTCGGCCCGCGGGCCTGCGCCTTCGGCGGCCACCCACGCCCACCCAGGGCGCGCGGCGGCTCTCTCCTGATGGCGCGATTGTAGCCGAGTGCCTGCCCAGCGTGGCTTACATGCCGGCGTAGTTGGGGCCGCCGCCGCCTTCAGGGGTGACCCAGACGATATTCTGCGTGGGGTCTTTGATGTCGCAGGTTTTGCAGTGCACGCAGTTTTGCGCGTTGATCACGAGCTGCGGCGCGCCGTCCTTCTCGACAAATTCGTACACCCCCGCGGGGCAGTAGCGCCCTTCCGGGCCGCCGTACAGCGCCAGGTTGACCGCCACCGGCACCGTGGGGTCTTTCAGCGTCAGGTGCGCGGGCTGGTTTTCTTCGTGGTTGGTGTTGGACAGGAACACGCTGCTCAAGCGGTCGAACGTCAGCACCCCGTCGGGCTTGGGGTAGCGGATCGGTTCGACCTGGCTGGCGGCGTGCAGCCGGGCGTGGTCCGGGGTGTGGCGCCGCACGGTCCACGGTGGGCTTTGGATGCCCAGCTTGGGCAGCAGCCAGTGCTCGATGCCGGTCATCAGCGCACCGATGGTGTTGCCTTTTTTAAACCAGCTCTTGAAGTTGCGCGCGCGGTGCAGCTCGTCGTACAACCAGCTGCGCTCGAACGCGGCGGGGTAGGCGGTCAGCTCGTCGTGCGCCCGGCCGGCCTGCAACGCCTCGAAGGCGGCCTCGGCGCACAGTATGCCGGTCTTGATGGCGGCGTGGCTGCCCTTGATGCGCGCGGCGTTGAGGTAGCCCGCGTCGCAGCCGACCAGCGCCCCGCCGGGGAAGATGGTCTTGGGCAGGCTCAGCAGCCCGCCGGCGGTGATGGCGCGCGCGCCGTAGCCAATGCGCTTGCCGCCCTCGAGGTGCGCACGGATCGCCGGGTGGGTTTTCCAGCGCTGCATCTCCTCGAACGGACTCAGCCAAGGGTTTTGGTAGTCGAGCCCGACGACGAAGCCCAGCGTGACCTTGTTGCCTTCGAGGTGGTACAGGAAGCCGCCGCCGTAGGTGTGCTCGTCCAGCGGCCAGCCGGCGGTGTGCACCACCAGGCCAGGCTTGGCCTTGTCGGCGGGAATCTCCCACAGCTCCTTGATGCCAATGCCGTAGGTCTGCGGGTCTTTGCCCTCGTCCAGGCGGTAGCGCGCGATCAGCTCCTTGCCCAGGTGGCCGCGCGCACCCTCGGCGAACACGGTGTACTTGGCGCGTAGCTCCATGCCGAGCTGGAACGCTTCGGTGGGCTGGCCGTCCTTGCCCAGGCCCATGTGACCGGTGGCCACGCCGATCACGCGGCCGTGTTCGTCGTACAGCACCTCGGCGGCGGCAAAGCCGGGGAAGATCTCCACCCCCAGCGCCTCGGCCTGCTCGGCCAGCCACTTCGTCACCGCGCCCAGGCTGATGACGTAGTTGCCCTCGTTGTGAAAGCATTCGGGGATGGCCCACGACGGCGTGCGCAGCACACGGTCGGGCTGTAGGAACAGCACCTCGTCGCCGGTGACAGGTTGGTTCAGCGGCGCACCGCGCTCCTTCCAGTCGGGGATCAATTCGGTCAACGCGCGCGGGTCCATCACCGCGCCGGACAGGATGTGCGCGCCCGGCTCGCCGCCTTTTTCCAGCACGCACACGTTGACGTCGCTGTTGTGTTGGGCCGCCAGCTGCTTGAGGCGGATGGCCGTGGCCAGCCCGGCCGGGCCGGCCCCGACGATGACGACGTCGTACTCCATGGCCTCGCGCGGGCCGTACTGTTCGATCAGATGCGCCGGGGTTTTCATGGCGTTGGGGTCTTCCTCGGGACGGGGGCGCCGCCGCAGTGGGCGCAGCACCCCAAGGCGGTTGTCGGATTGGCGACGCATTGTAGTGGCCGCTGGCGTACGATGGTTGTCGTTGCGCCGACAGCGCGCTGCACCCAACGAGGAGTTACACGATGCGCTTGGAACTGCCCACCGAACGCCGGCTGGTGCATACGATGACGATACCGATACGCTGGGGCGACATGGACGCGATGGGCCATGTCAACAACACGCTGTACTTTCGTTATATGGAATGCGCGCGGCTGCAGTGGATGGGCGATTGGGGCATGCCGGCCAACCCCAGGGGCGAGGGGCCGGTGATCGTCAACGCGTTTTGCAACTTTTTACGCCAGCTCGAATACCCGGGCGAGGTGGTCGTGCGCAGCTACGTGGGCGCGGTGGGGCAGCGCTCGTTTGACATGTTCCACGAGATGCTGCGCACCGACGGCGGCGATACGGTGTATGCCAACGGCGGCGCCACCGTGGTGTGGGTGGATTTCCCGGCGCAACGCTCGGTGCCGTTGCCGCCCACGCTGCGCCAGCGGCTGACCGCCGGCTAAAGCGGCGCTGCGCTTCAGGCGCCTTTGGGCAGGCGGCCCATCAGGTAAAACTCGGGGTTGGGCTCCATGCCGCTGAACGAGGCCATGCGGTTGGACAGCCCGAAAAACGCCGTGATGGCGGCGATGTCCCAGATGTCTTCATCGTCCAGCCCGTGCGCGTGCAGCGCGGCAAAGTCGGCGTCGTCGATGGCGTGCGAGCGCTGGCACACCTTCATCGCAAAGTCGAGGATCGCGCGCTGGCGCGGCGTGATGTCGGCCTTGCGGTAGTTGACCGCGACCTGGTCGGCCACCAGCGGCTTTTTTTCGTAGATGCGCAATAGGGCGCCGTGCGCCACCACGCAGTACAGGCACTGGTTGGCGGCGCTGGTGGCCACGACGATCATCTCGCGCTCGCCCTTGGTCAGGTTGGAGCGCCGCCCCACCGTCTCGGGCATCATCAGCGCGTCGTGGTAGGCAAAAAACGCGCGCCACTCGGCCGGGCGGCGCGCCAGCATCAAAAAGACGTTGGGCACGAAGCCGGCTTTGGCCTGCACCTCCAGGATGCGGGCGCGGATGTCTTCGGGCACGTCGGCCAGGTCGGGCAGCGGGTAGCGGGGGCTCATGAAGTCTCCTCGGGTGGCAGGGGGTCAATCGTCCAGGGCGGCGCGCCAGCGTTCGTTCCAAGCGGGTGGCGCCGGCGGCTGGTTGCGCCAACGCTGCAGTTCGCGTCGGTCGCGTTTGGTGGGGCGGCCGCGAGGGTAGCTCGCGCCGGGCTCCGGCGCCAGCCGGCGTTGTTGTGCGTGCGCTTCGCGTGCCGCGATGGACTCGGGGGTTTCCTCGTACAGCAAAGCCGCCTGAGCGGCAGGCCCGCGGACGGCGGACAGCGCCCGCACCACCACGGTGCGGTCGACGTCGCCGGTGCGGGCGCGGATCACATCGCCCACGCGCGGCTCGCGGCTGGGCTTGGCCGGTGCGCCGTTGACGAGCACGCGCCCACGCTCGATCATCTCCGCCGCCAGCGCCCGCGTCTTGTACAGCCGTGCAGCCCACAGCCATTTGTCCAGGCGGATGCGGCCGGGGCGGTCGTCGGGATCGAACTTGGCGGGGCGGATCATGGCTGGTTATGGTAACGCGCCGGCCGCAGGCAGCCGCTACCATACCCGCATAATGCTTGCACAGCCCCTATCTGTTGAATTACCCAGCGATGCCCGCAGAATCCTGGAGCTGGCGGCGCGCTCGATGTTCGAGCTGTTTGCCAATGCGACGCAGGGGATGATGCTGGTGGACCGTCAGGCGCGTGTGGTCTGGATCAACGACCAGTACCGGCGTTTTCTACCGGCGCTGGGTTTCGAGCGCGAGTCGGACTTCGTCGGCCAGCCGGTATCCGCGGTCGTGCCGAACACGCAAATGCACCGCGTGCTGGAGACCGGGCAGCCCATCCTGGTCGACCTGCTGAGCAACCGCGCGGGTACGTTCGTCGTCAGCCGCATCCCGTTGCGCGATGCGGACGGGGCAGTCATCGGGGCGCTTGGCATCGTATTGTTCGACCATCCCGAGACGACGGTGCAGCCGCTGATCGCCAAGTTTGCCCGATTGCAGCAGGATCTGGACGAGGCCCGGCGCGAGCTGGCCCGACAACGGCGCAGCAAGTACACCTTCGCCAGCTTCGTCGGGCGCAGCCCGGCGGCGCTGGAGGTCAAGCGGCAGGCGCGGCGCGCGGCGCAGAGCTCCTCCCCCGTGCTGCTGCTGGGCGAGACGGGTACGGGCAAGGAGTTGCTAGCCCATGCCATCCACGCCGCGTCCGCCCGTGCCGGGAGGGCCTTTGTCGGCGTCAACATCGCCGCGGTGCCTGAGACGCTGCTCGAGGCGGAATTCTTTGGCGTGGCGCCAGGGGCCTACACGGGGGCCGACCGCAAGGCGCGTGAGGGCAAGTTCAAGCTGGCCGATGGCGGGACCCTGTTCCTGGATGAGATCGGCGACATGCCGCCGGCGGTGCAGGTCAAGCTGCTGCGCGCGCTGCGACGTCCCCCCGGTTTTGAGTAGCGCCGCGATCTGGAGTCCAATCCCCAACGACAAGGAGATTGGACGTGAAGAAGCGTTTTACCGAAGAGCAGATCATCGGCTTCCTGCGTGAGGCGGAGGCCG
>NZ_VJNA01000002.1 GCF_007556585.1 Tepidimonas aquatica
CGTGGTGGCCACGCACAATGGCAAGGAAGTGCTCAAGGCGCAGTGGAGTGGGGCGGTGTCGCAAAACCCGTTTTTGAGCTTCAAGTTCAGGGGTGGGGCCAAGGGCGACAAGGTGGTGATCAAGTGGGCCGACAACAAGGGCGAGTCCCGCACCGACGAAGCCACCATCGCCTGACGGCGGCGCGGTGACACGTCAAGGGCTGCGCACCGTGCCCGCCCGCACCGCGGCGGCGCAGGCAGCCCTTCTTCAGGGGTCAGACAGCACCATCTCGAGGTGGCGCACTGGCCCCTTTGTGTTGAAGCGGCGCGGCCCACCGTGGGGCGCCGCACGATCCAGGAGTCGCAACCCATGAGTTTTAGCCGTCGAGAGTTTTTGCAGGTGCTGGCCGTGGCCAGCGCGTCGGGCATGGCCATCGCGTCGGAAGATGCGCTGGCGGCCAAACCCGGCGCGGGTGAGCGCCTGTACCACGTGCCCAAGTTCGGCAACGTGAGCTTTTTGCACTTCACCGACTGCCACGCGCAGCTGATGCCAATTTACTTCCGCGAACCCAACGTCAACATCGGCCTGGGTGATGCGTTTGGGCGCGCGCCCCACATCGTGGGTGAGCACCTGCTCAAGTATTTCAACATCAAGCCCGGCACCGCGGCGGCGCATGCGTTCACCTACCTGAACTTCGAGCGCGCCGCCAAGACCTACGGCAAAGTGGGCGGCTTTGCACACCTGCGCACGCTGGTCAAGATGCTCAAGGCCAGCCGGCCGCACGCGCTGCTGTGCGACGGCGGCGACACCTGGCAGGGCTCGGCCACGTCGCTGTGGACCAACGCGCAAGACATGGTGGATGCCTGCAAGCTCTTGGGCGTCAACATCATGACCCCGCACTGGGAGTTCACCTTCGGGGCTCAGCGCGTCAAGGAAATCGTCGAAAAGGACTTCAAAGGGCACATCGACTTCGTCGCCCACAACGTCAAGACGGCCGACTTCGAGGAGCTCGTCTTCGAGCCCTACGTCATCAAAGAACAAAACGGCGTGCCGGTGGCCGTCATCGGGCAGGCGTTCCCGTACACGCCGATCGCCAACCCGCGCTACATGGTGCCGGACTGGACCTTTGGCATCCGCGACGACCACATGCAGAAAATGGTCGACGAGGTCCGTGCCAAGGGGGCGCAAGTGGTCGTGGTGTTGTCGCACAACGGCATGGACGTCGACATCAAGATGGCCTCGCGTGTGCGCGGCATCGACGCCATCCTGGGCGGGCACACGCACGACGGCATGCCGGCGCCGGTCATCGTCAAGAACGGCGGCGGGCAAACCCTCGTGACCAACGCCGGCTCCAACGGCAAGTTTTTGGGCGTGCTGGACTTCGACGTGCGCGGCGGCAAGGTGCAGGGCTACCAATACCGCCTGCTGCCGGTGTTCGCCAACCTGCTGCCGGCCGACGCCGAAATGGCCGCCTACATCGACAAGGTGCGCGCGCCGTACAAGGCCAAGCTGGAAGAAAAGCTGGCCGTCACCGAAGGCGTGCTGTACCGTCGCGGCAACTTCAACGGTACCTGGGACCAGCTCATCTGCGAGGCGCTGATGGAGGTCAAGGGCGCCGACGCGGCGTTCTCGCCGGGGGTGCGCTGGGGCACCAGCCTGTTGCCGGGCGACGTCATCACCTACGAGCGCATGATGGACCAGATGGCCATCACCTACCCGACGACGACGCTCAACGAGTTCACCGGCGCGCAGATCAAGGAGATCATGGAAGATATCGCCGACAACCTGTTCAACCCCGACCCGTACTACCAGCAGGGCGGGGACATGGTGCGTGTCGGTGGCATCGAGTACACGATCGACCCGGCCGCGCCGATGGGCAAGCGCATCCAGAACCTGATGATCCGCGGCAAGCCGATGGACGCCGACAAAAAGTACAAGGTGGCCGGCTGGGCGTCGGTGCAAGAGGGGGTGCAGGGCACCGCCGAGCCGATTTGGGACGTGGTGGGCAAATACCTGCGCGACAAGAAGGTCATTGGGCGCATGAAGCTCAACCAGCCCAAGCTGATTGGCATGGAGAACAACCCCGGCGTCGCACTGTGACCGCCGGTGCGCCACGGCCCGCGCCGTGGCGTCTTCGCCACCGTGCCATAAGGCGCCCCAGAGCGGGTGCCTTCGTCGTTCAGGCGGTGGGGTAGGTACCTTCGACCAGCACCGAGCGGTCCACCGTTTCGATGTCGGTGTGGCCGGTGAAGGCCATCGTCAGCTCGAGCTCGCGGTGAATGATCTGCAGCGCCTTGGTCACGCCGGCCTCGCCCAGCGCGCCCAGCCCATACAGGAACGCGCGCCCGATGTAGGTGCCGCGCGCGCCCAGCGCGCGTGCCTTCAGCACGTCCTGGCCGCTGCGGATGCCGCTGTCCATGTGGATTTCGATCTGGCCGCCCACCGCGTCGACGATGCGCGGCAGCGCGCGGATGGCCGACTCCGCGCCGTCCAACTGGCGGCCGCCGTGGTTGCTGACGACAATGGCGTCGGCCCCGCTTTGCACCGCCAGGCGGGCGTCGATCGGGTCCATGATACCTTTGAGGATCAGCTTGCCACCCCAGCGGTTTTTGATCCATTCGACATCGCGCCAGTTGAGCGTCGGGTCGAACTGCTGCTGCGTCCAGGCCGAAAGGCTGCTCATGTCGTCGACGCCTTTGACGTGACCGACGATGTTGCCGAACTGGCGCCGCGGCGTGCGCAGCATGTTCCAGCACCAGCGCGGCTTGGTGGCCAGGTTGATCAGGTTGGCCAGCGTCGGCTTGGGTGGCGCGGACAGGCCGTTTTTCAGGTCCTTGTGGCGCTGCCCGAGGATTTGCAGGTCCAGCGTCAGCACCAGCGCGCCGCAGCCGGCGGCTTTGGCACGGTCGATCAGCCGCGCCACGAAGTCGCGGTCGCGCATCACGTACAGCTGGAACCAAAAGCCCCGCCCGGCGTGTTCGGCCACGTCCTCGATCGAGCAAATGCTCATCGTCGACAGCGTGAACGGC
The DNA here is from genome assembly GCF_007556585.1 of Tepidimonas aquatica. Classification (GTDB taxonomy): domain Bacteria; phylum Pseudomonadota; class Gammaproteobacteria; order Burkholderiales; family Burkholderiaceae_C; genus Tepidimonas; species Tepidimonas aquatica. Next base: position 3,010 of record NZ_VJNA01000002.1, read on the forward strand.
ACCCCAAAGGCGCGCGCCGCGCGCGCGGCCAGAATCTCGCCGTCGGCATGCTGCATGCCGGTCAGGCCCGTGGGGGCCAGCGCCACCGGCATCGCCATCGGCTGGCCGACCATCGTCGTTCGGGTGCTGCGCGGCTCCATCGGCACGGCCACGCGCTGGCGCAGCCGGATCGGCTGAAAGTCCTGTTCGTTGGCGCGGTAGGTGCTCTCAGTCCAGGCGCCGCTGTCGGCGTAGTCGTAAAACATGCGCGGCACACGCCGCTGCGCCAGCCGGCGCAGGTCTTCGATGCAGGTGATGACGGTCATGACGCAGGTGGCCTCCTCATGCGTTGGGGCGCTCATCGTAGCGCCGCGCGGCGCGGTGCGCTGTTGAAAACGTGACCGGCGGTTGTGAAAAAGCGCCGCGGCTGCCGCAGCGCGGGCCGGGCAGCTGCCGGGCTCAGCTGCAGTGCACGCTGCCGCAGCCGCTCATCGTGGCCGGCCGCACACGGCTGGGGTCGGCCAGTGTTTCGGTGTTGGAATCGAACCCCACCTGCCGCATATGCAGCGCCAGCCCGGCGTCCATCGTTTGGGCGTGTATCGGAAACCACTCGGCCAGCGCAGCGGCCATGCGGCCGATGATGTCGGTGTCACCCTGCAGGTGGTGCTGCTCGACCTTGCGCATCATGTCCAGGATTTCGGCGTGGTGGCGCGCATGGCAGTTGTCGGCGGCAAAGCCCACCGCGACCATCCAGCGCTCTTCGCGCGCAAAGTGCTCTTCGGTGTGGGCGATCAGCGCACGGTACGGCTCGAGTTGCGCTTCGGGCGGCAGGGCGCGCAACGCGGCCAGCAGCTGCACAAATTCCTCGTGCGTGGCGTCCATGCGGGCGTCGCCGGTGGCCAGCTGCGCGCTCCACTCAAGCGGCGGCACGTCGGGAAAGGTGTTGTCGGTGGTGCTCATGGTTCGCGTAGCTTAGGCCGGACGGTGCCGGCGCGGTGTTGACGTGCATCAACAACAAACACCGCGCGCGGGCGCGGCGGGACGCTCAGGCCTGGGTGTCGAATGGGAAGCGCATCGTGCGCAAGTCACGTTGGGTTTCCACCAGCACCAGCGGGCCTTCGTCCAGCGCGGGCGCCGGTGGACGTTCGCGCGGCACGCGCACCGGCGGCGGCTCAGCCGCGATCGCAGCCTGCGCCGCGGCTACCCGCTCGGGGTCGGATTGCACCCACTGCAGGCCGGCTTCGGCGGCCAAGCGCGCCAGCTCGTCCAGCGGCAGCGTGTAGCGGCTGGCCGGTGCGGCCGAGCCCGGCTCGGTCGGCGCCACAGCGGGCGGCTGTGCCGCGGCTTGCGGGACGGGCGTAGTTTCAGGCACCGGTGCCGCACCACCTGCGGTGGTGTCAGCCGCAGCCTCGATGGCCACCGCCGTGGACGCGGAGGGCGGGGCCTCCTCGGCCTCGGCCGACGGGCTGGCCTCGGCAGGCGCAGCCACCGGCTGCGCTTGCGCGGGTGCCGTGGGTTCGGTCGCCTGCGCCGCCGGGGCGAAGTACGACCGCCGCGGCACGGGGTTGGCCAGCGGCTCGCTGCCACCTTCGTGCTGGTCCTCGCTGCCAGGCGCCGCGGTGGCCTGGGTAGCCTCGGCGCCTGTGGTGTCGCGGCGCTCGCGCTGGCGGCCGTAGCGTTCCCGGCTGCGGCGTTGGCGCGGTGCGTCTTCGCCGCCCGCGGCCGAGGTCTCAGGGGTAGGCGCCGCCTCGGTCGCAGGCGTGCTGGATGCCTCGGACGGTGCGGCGTCCTCCGGCGGGGGGCTTTGCCCCACCGAGGTGGCAACGTCGTCAGCCGCCGCCTGGCCGTCCACCCCCCGACCGCGACGCCCGCGCCGACGGTGTTCGCGGCTGCGTGTGGTTTGCGCCGCGTCGGCGGAAGGCGTGCCGTCACCGCTGGGGGAGGCCACCGAGCCGTCGCTTTCGCCGGCGGTGACCGGGCTGGCAGCGGCAGGGGGTGTGGGCGCTGCGCGCTCAGATCGGCTGGGGCGCGCTGGGCGCTCGCGCCGGGCCGCGGCATCACCGCTGGCTTCGGCAGGGGCCGACGGTGGCGTCGTGCGCCCAGTGTCCGCTGCTTCGGTGGACGCAGCTTGCGCGCGCGGCGCGCGTTCGGGCCGTGCGCCCGCCCCGTCACGCCCGGGGCCCGAGGTCGCGCTGCGTTCAGCTTCCGGGCGCGGCGGTCGGTCGCCGTTGCGCCCACCACGGCGGTTGCGGCCACGGCGCTCGTCCGCACCTGCGGCTGTGGCGCTGGTGGCCGCAGCGCCCGCGGCGGCGTTGGGCGTGGTCGGGGTGGCGGTCGGCGTCGGCTGGGCGGTCGCCGGCGGCAGTTGCAGGCCGAACAGGCGGCGCAACCAGGCAAAAAAGCCCTTGTCGGTCTGGGCCGCGGCGGCGATTGGGGTCGGCGCGGCCACCGTGACCGGGGCGGGGGCCACGGGCGCCGTGGGCGCTGGCTGCGGCTTCGGCGTGGCCACTGGGGCCGGCGTGTCGGGCAGCACGCCCTTGATGATCGGCTCTTGGCGGTTGGTGCGCTCCTGGCTGCGGCGCGTCACCAGCGCCACGTCCTCGACGATGTCGACCAGCTTGTAGCTGGCGTCCAGGTTGTCCAGCCGCGGGTCGTCGTGCTTGAGCCGCTCGAGTTTGTAGTTGGGCGTCTCCAGCGACTTGTTGGGCACCAGCAGCACGCTGATGCGTTGCTTGAGCTCGATTTTGGTGATTTCGACCCGCTTTTCGTTGAGCAGGAAGCTGGCCACGTCCACCGGCACCTGCACCAGCACCGCGGCGGTGTTGTCCTTGAGCGATTCTTCCTGAATGACGCGCAGGATTTGCAGTGCCGAGGATTCGGTGTCGCGGATGTGGCCCGAACCGCCGCAGCGCGGGCACGGAATCGAGGCGCCCTCGGACAGCGTCGGGCGCAGGCGTTGGCGGCTCATCTCCAACAGGCCGAACTTGCTGATCGGGGCGAACTGCACGCGCGCGCGATCCTGCTTGAGCGCTTCGCGCAGGCGGTTTTCGACTTCACGACGGTTTTTGCTGTCTTCCATGTCGATGAAGTCGATGACGATCAGGCCCCCCAGGTCGCGCAGGCGGGCCTGACGCGCCACTTCGTCGGCCGCCTCCAGGTTGGTGCGCAGCGCGGTCTCCTCGATGTCGCCGCCCTTGATCGCGCGCGCCGAGTTGACGTCGATGGCCACCAGCGCCTCGGTTTGGTCGATGACGATGGCCCCGCCCGACGGCAGCGTCACCGTACGGCTGTAGGCGGTCTCGATCTGGTGCTCGATTTGGAAGCGCGAAAACAGCGGCGCGTTGTCACGGTAGCGCTTGACGCGGTTGACGTACTCGGGCATCACGTGCGACATGAAGCCGCGCGCCTGCTCGTAAATGTCGTCGGTGTCGATGAGGATTTCGCCGATGTCGCTGTTGAAATAGTCGCGGATCGCGCGGATGACCAGCGTCGATTCCTGGTAGATCAGCTCCGGCTTGGACAGCGCCTTGGCCGCGCCCTCGATGGCGTTCCAGAGCTTGAGCAGGTAATTGAGGTCCCACTGCAGCTCGGCGGCCTCGCGCCCAATGCCCGCGGTGCGCGCGATGATGCTCATGCCACTGGGGTATTCGAGTTTGTCCAGCGTGGCCTTGAGTTCGGCGCGGTCTTCGCCTTCGATGCGGCGGCTGACCCCTCCGCCGCGCGGGTTGTTGGGCATCAACACCACGTAGCGCCCCGCCAGGCTGATGAAGGTGGTCAGCGCCGCGCCTTTGTTGCCGCGCTCTTCCTTTTCCACCTGCACCAGCAGTTCCTGGCCTTCCTTGATGACGTCCTGGATGCGTGCCTGCGACGGCGGCACGTTGCCCTGGAAATACTGCTTGGAGATTTCCTTGAACGGCAAAAAGCCGTGGCGGTCTTCGCCGTAGTCGACGAAACACGCTTCCAGCGACGGCTCGACGCGCGTCACCACCGCTTTGTAGATGTTGCCTTTGCGCTGCTCGCGGCCTTCGATTTCGACCTCGTAGTCCAGCAGCTTTTGGCCGTCCACGATCGCCAGGCGGCGCTCTTCGGCCTGCGTGGCGTTGATCAACATGCGTTTCATGGTGTCGTCCGTTTCTCGATCACGATGACAAACGCGCCCTGCATCAGGGCGCCGGGTCAGCCGCGAACCGGGGGCCGATCGAGCGAACGACTGGGAATTGCCGGAGAGCCGTTGGGCGCAGCGTCAGGCGATGCCCCGCCGACGGCGGGGCAGGGCGCAGCAGACGTGCCACGGCGTGGGCGCGTGGAGCACGGTGAGCGTTGGGGACGGGCCGTAGTCGATCACGGGGCACTCGTCACGTGGGTCACTGGTGTCCGCGTGCAGCCTGGTGGACCGCAGGCTGCACGTTGGGGGTATTCCGTACGGGTTCGCTGCAAAAGGCATCGGTTCATTCGCCGCCGCACAAGCCCCACGCAGCGCGGTACAACGGGCCAGCGCTACCCTGTGGGCTCTTGCGCGCGGGCGAACATTCGGCGCGCTTTGCCTGGGTCGGGCTCGATGAGGGCGGCAGCGTGGCTTACACTCGCAGCCCCAACGCTGTAGGCGCGCCCAAGGGCGCCCGATCAGGCCATCACATTATACGGGGCAAGTGGGTGGGCGGCGAAGCCAGGCCGCGCGTGCCCCCTTGCCCCTGCCGACCCGAGCCGCCACGCATGAACCAAGCCGCCACCGTGCGCCACTGGACGGTCGACGCCGAGTCGGCCGGCCAGCGCCTGGACAACTATTTGTTGCGCGAACTCAAAGGAGCGCCCAAGTCCCTGATCTACCGCATCATCCGCAGCGGCGAGGTGCGGGTCAACAAAGCCCGTGCGCACGCCGACACGCGCCTGAGCGCCGGTGACGTGGTTCGGGTGCCGCCGTTGCGCCTGCCGCAGCAGCCGCCCGCCCCGACCGCGCCGCCGCGCGAATTTGCCGTGCTGTACGAAGACGCGTGGCTGCTGGCCATTGACAAGCCGGCCGGCGTGGCGGTGCATGGCGGCAGCGGGGTGTCGTTTGGGGTGATCGAGCAGTTGCGGCGTGCGCGGCCTCAGGCGCCGTTGCTGGAGCTGGTGCACCGGCTCGACCGCGAAACCAGCGGCGTGCTGCTGGTGGCCAAAAAGCGCAGCGCCCTCAAGGCGTTGCAGGACCAGTTCCGGGCCCGCAGCACGGGCAAAACCTACCTCGCGCTGGTGCGCGGCGTGTGGCCGGCGGTGCGCAAGGTGATCGATGCGCCGCTGCACAAATACCTGCTGCCGGACGGCGAGCGCCGGGTGCGGGTGACGACGGCCGACGACCCGCAGGCGCAGCCTGCGCTGTCGTTGGTGCGGGTGTTCGGGCCGGTGCAGCCGCCGGCGGATGGCGCCTCGATCGGACCGATGACGCTGCTGGCCGTCACGATCAAAACCGGGCGCACGCACCAGATACGCGTCCATCTGGCGCACGCCGGCCACCCGATCGCAGGCGATGACAAATACGGCGATTTTGCCTGGAACCGGTCGCTGGCGCGCTGTGGTTTGCAGCGCATGTTTTTGCATGCGTGGCAGTTGCAGATTCGCCATCCGGTCGAAGATCGGTTATTGCCGTTGACGGCGCCGCTGCCGCCGGAATTGCTGCGTTGGGGTGACGTGGCGCGGTTTTTTGTTTAGAATACGCGCGCCACGCATGTCAAGCATGGCAAAATCGATTTTTACAACATCAGCAAACAGGAACGTCGAATATGCCTACGTACGCCGAACTCAAAGCCCAAGCCGAAGCCCTGTTGCGTCAGGCCGAAGAGATGCGCCAGCAAGAGCGCGCTGGCGTGATCGCCGAGCTGCGCGCCAAAATGGCCGAATACGGCATCACAGCGGAAGAATTGGCCAGCGGTGCACGCGGCCGTCGTCGCGCCAGCCGCACCAAGGGCGAACCCAAATACCGCGGTCCCAACGGCGAAACCTGGTCGGGTGGCCCCGGTCGCAAGCCGGAATGGGTGCGCCAGATCCTGGCCGCCGGCGGCGATCTGGAACAATACCGCATCGCGCGCTGACGTACCGTCCGCTGTGCGTGCATGGCTGGCCCCCCGGGCCAGCCGCCTGAAGGCGCGCCATGCGCCTTTTTTGTCTTTGCCAACACCCATGGTCGATGTTGCACCCCTTTGTTCGGCGCGTCGTTTTGATCTGATCGTCTTCGACTGGGATGGTACGCTGTTCGATTCGACGGCGCTGATCGTGCAGTGCATCCAGGCCGCGGTGCGTGACGTGGGTGGACGTGAGCCGCCGCGCGAGCGCGCGGCGTGGGTGATCGGCATGGGGCTGCAGCAGGCGTTGGCGCACGCCGCCCCCGACGTGCCACCGCAGCGCCACGCCGAGCTGGTGCGGCGCTACCAGTACCATTGGTTTGCACGCCAGCACGAGGTCACGCTGTTCGACGGTGTGCTGCCGCTGCTGCACGCCTTGCGCGCGCGCGGGCACCGCTTGGGTGTGGCCACCGGCAAAAGCCGCCGCGGGTTGGATGCGGCGCTGCAGTCGGTGGCGCTGCATGGGCTGTTCGACGCCACCCGCACCGCCGACGAAACCGCCAGCAAGCCCCACCCGCAAATGCTGCTGGAACTGATGGATGCGTTGGACACACCACCCGAGCGCACGTTGATGATTGGCGACACCACGCACGACCTGCTGCTGGCGCGCAACGCGGGGTGCGCCGCGTTGGCCGTCAATTACGGGGCGCACGCCCACGACGAGCTGGCCGCGCACGCGCCGCTGGCGGTGGTCCATTCGGTGGCCGAGCTGCAGCACTGGCTGCAGACGCACGCTTGAGCCTGGGGCACGGCGATGGCGGTTCAATGGTTTCCCGGGCACATGCACGCCACGCGCAAGGCGCTGGCCGAGCGGCTCTCCACCACCGACGTGGTGATCGAGCTGCTCGATGCACGCTTGCCCGGCTCCAGCGCCAACCCACTGTTGGCGCAGATCATCGGCGCCAAACCGACGCTCAAGGTGCTCAACAAAGAGGATTTGGCCGACCCGGCGCGCACCGCCGAGTGGTTGGCGCACTACGGCGCGCAGCCCGGCACGCGCGCGCTGGCGCTGCAGGCGCAGCAGCCGGGGCTGGCGCGCTTGCTGGTGGCCGAATGCCGCCGTTTGGCGCCGCAGCGGGGCGGCATGGCCAAGCCATTGCGGGTGCTGATCGCAGGCATACCCAACGTCGGCAAGTCCACGCTGCTCAACACGCTGCTGGGGCGCCGCGTGGCGCGCGCCGCCGACGAGCCAGGGGTGACCCGCCACGAGCAACGCGTGACGCTGGCCGATGATGTCTACCTGTACGACACCCCGGGTTTGCTGTGGCCCAAAATTGTGGCGCCGGAGTCGGGCTGGCGGCTGGCCGCCAGCGGCGCCATCGGGCGCAATGCCTACGATGAGGAGGCGGTGGCGCTGGAGCTGTTGCGCTACCTGCAACAGGCCTACCTGACCCAACTGGTGCAGCGCTACCGGCTCGGCACGAGCGAAGACGTGGTGGCGGCGCTGCCGGCGCACGAGCTGCTGGCCGCCATCGGGCGCAAGCGCGGCGCACTGCTGCCCGGCGGACGCATCGACGGCCACAAAGCCGGCGAGGCGGTGCTGGCCGACCTGCGCAGCGGGGCGCTGGGCCGCATCACGCTCGAGACGCCCCCGGCGTTCGAAGCCTGGATGGCCGCCGCGCGCGCGGCCGAGGCGCAGCGCCAAGCCCAGCGTCAGGCGCGTCGGCGCCGCCCACCGGGGGATGACCCACCGGGCTAAGGGCTGCTAAAGTGCCGCCATGGCAGCCGAACACCGCGCCCGCCACGGCGGGCACGCCTTGGATGGTCGCGCCGATGGCTTGACGGCGCGCCAGCGCGAGGTGTTGGACTTTATCGAGCGCTGTGTGCAGGCGCACGGCGCGCCGCCGACGCGCGCCGAAATCGCGCAGGCGTTTGGGTTTCGCTCGCCCAACGCGGCCCAAGCGCACTTGCGCGCGCTGCAACGCAAGGGCGTGCTGGCGTTGCGCGACGGCAGCGCGCGGGGCATCCAGTTGGCGCACGCCCCGGCGCAGGATGTGCTGCAACTGCCGCTGGTGGGGCGCGTGGCGGCGGGTTCGCCGATCTTGGCGCAGGAGCACGTCGAGGCGGTGTACCCGGCCGATGCGCGCTGGTTTGCCCGCCGGCCCGACTACCTGCTGCGCGTGCGCGGTTGGTCGATGCGCGACGCCGGTATCCACGATGGCGATCTGGTGGCGGTGCAGGCCACGCCGCAGGCGCGGCCGGGCCAGATCGTTGTGGCGCGCTTGGGCGACGACGTCACGGTCAAGCGGCTGCAGCGCCACGGGCAGGGTTGGCGGCTGCAGGCGGCCCACCCAGAGGTGGCCGACATCCTTGTCGAGCCGGGCGAGCCTTTGACCATCGAGGGCGTGGTGGTAGGGCTGGTGCGTCCGCACGGCTGGTCGTAGCCTGGCCCGTCGCGGCGTGCCCCGCGCCGTTCAGTGGAAATCGTGGCTGGCGCAGTGCAGGTGGCCCAGCAGGGCGCTGGCGTCCAGCAGCTCGTGCGCCAGCAAGTGGGTCACCGCGTGCGGGGGGCGGCCTTGGCGTTGCCAGCGTCCGCGCACCAGCAGCAAGCGCGCGTGGCGCCAGATGGCCTCGGTGCGCTCGGCCAGCGTGGCGCGCACGATGATCTGCACGCTGCCGCTGTCGTCTTCCAGCGTGATGAACAGGGTGCCGCGCGCGGTGGCGGGGCGCTGGCGTGCGGTGACCAACCCGGCCACGCGCAGCCACGCGCCGTGGGGGCGGCCGGCGGCGTCGGCGGCGCGCGTGTGCGCAGGCAGGTGGGGGCGCAGCAGCGCCATCGGGTGGGCGCGCAGGCTCAGGCCCAGCGCGTCGTAGTCGGCCCACACGTCCTCGGCCAACGTGGCTGCTGGCAGCGGCACCGCAGGCTCGGTGGCACCGGGTTGGGACGGCGCGTGCGCCGGCAGCGCCAACGGTGGCTGCCAGGCGCTGGCGTGCCACCACTGCTGGCGGCGTGGGCCAGCCAGGCTGGCCAAGGCGTCGGCCTGGGCCAGCGCCTGCAGTTGCGCACGGCTCAGGCGGGCGCGCTCGGCCAGGTCGTCGAGGCTGACCAAGGGGGCGTAGTTGCGCGCCGCGACGATGCGCGCCGCCGCCTGCGGCCCCAGCCCACGCACGAGCCGCAGCCCCAGCCGCACCGCGGGTTGAGGCCGCTGCGTTGCCAACGCCGCGGGGCTGGGCGTCGGGTCAGGCGGCTCCAGCGTGCAGTCCCACGCACTGTGCAGCACGTCCACCGGGCGCACCTGCACGCCGTGGCGGCGTGCGTCCTGCACCAGCTGCGCCGGGGCGTAAAAACCCATCGGTTGGGCGTTGAGCAGCGCGGCCAACCACGCGGCGGGTTCGTGGCATTTCAGCCACGCACTGGCGTAGGCCAGCAGCGCAAAGCTGGCGGCGTGGCTTTCCGGAAAGCCGTACTCGCCAAAGCCCTGGATTTGCTGCACGATGCGCTCGATGAAGTCGGCCGCGTAGCCGCGCGCGGCCATACCGTCGCGCAGCCGTTGCTGCAGTGGCTGCAGGTCGCCGCGGCGGCGCCACGCGCCCATCGCGCGGCGCAGCGCGTCGGCCTCTTCGGCGCTGAAGCCGGCGGCCAGCATGGCCAGCTGCATCACCTGTTCCTGAAAAATTGGCACGCCCAACGTGCGCTGCAGGGCCGGCGCCAGCTCGGGGTGCAGGTGCTGCACCGGCAGACCACGGCGCTGGCGCTCACGTGCGGCCAGGTAGGGGTGCACCATGCCACCCTGGATCGGGCCGGGGCGCACGATAGCCACTTGCACCACCAAATCGTAAAAGCATGCGGGCCGCAGCCGCGGCAGCATGCTCATCTGTGCGCGGCTCTCGATCTGGAACACCCCCACGGTGTCGGCGCGTTGGATCATCGCGTAGGTGGCAGGGTCTTGCGGCGGGATGTCGGCCAGCGTCAGCGGGCGCGCGCGCCACTGGCTGACCAGGCGCAACGCCCCGCTGAGGGCGCTGAGCATGCCCAGCGCCAGCACGTCCACCTTCAGCATGCCCAGCGCGTCCAGATCGTCCTTGTCCCACTCGACGAGGGTGCGGCCGTCCATGGCGGCGGGCACCACCGGCACGGTCAGGTCCAGCGACCGCCGCCCCAGCACGAAGCCACCCGGGTGCTGGCTGCGGTGGCGCGGCAGCGCCAACAGCTGCTGCGCCAGCGCCAGGGCCCGCTGCACCACAGGGTCGTCGGCGGCCAGCCCGGCGTCGGCCAGGTGCTCGGCGCTGAGCTGCGCAGGGGGGCGGCGCCGGCACCAACGCGCCAGCCGGTCGATCGACGACGGCGCCAGCCCCAGCGCCCGTCCGACGGCCCGCACGGCGCTGGCCGGCTGCCATGTGATGACGCTGGCGGCCAGGGCGGCGCGTTGGCGTCCATAACGCTGGTACAGGTACTGGATGACCTCCTCGCGGCGCTGGTGTTCGAAGTCGACGTCGATGTCGGGCGGCTCGGCGCGGGCGCGGCTGATGAAACGCTCGAACAGCGTGTAGCCGCGCGCCGGGTCCACTTCGGTGATGCCCAGGCAGTAGCACACCGCCGAATTGGCCGCCGAGCCGCGCCCTTGGCACAGGATGCCGCGTTGACGCGCAAACGCCACGATGTCGTGCACGGTGAGAAAGTAGTGCTCGTAGCGCAGCTCGGCGATCAGGTCCAGCTCGTGTTGCAGCAGCCGCTGCACCGGCGCCGGCACGCCGTTGGGGTAGCGTTGGGCGGCGCCGCGCTGCACGAGGCGGCGCAGGTGGCCGATCGGAGTGACGCCGGCAGGCACCAGCTCGGGTGGGTATTCGTAGCGCAGCTGGCCCAGCGAAAAGTGGCAGCGCGCGGCCAGCGCGTGCGCTTGCGCGCGCAGTGCCCAGGGGTAGTGTTGACGCCAGCGGGCACTGCTCCACAGGCGCGCCTGGGCGTTGGGTGGGCGTGCCAGCCCCAGTGCGTCCACGGGGGGGTGCAGCCGCACGGCGCTGAGCACCTCCAGCAGACCCTGTTCGTCGGCGCAGGCCATGCGCACGGTGGGGGCCGCGGCCACCGGCAGGCCGTGGCGGGCACCGCAGGTTTGCAGCAGCTCGATCCACGCACGGTCGTGCAGCCAGCCGTCGGCGCTGGCCCCGAGCCAGACGCGGTCGGCAAAGCGCTGGCGCAGCCGCGCCGCCCAGGCGTGCAGCGCTGCGGTCCACGCGCTGCGGCTGGCCAACGGCAGCGCCCAACTCCATGGCAGCGCCAGCAGCGCGCAGCCGGGCAGCGGTGGCACCTGGGGCCAGGTGGCGTGCAGCGGCAGGGCTTCGGGGTCGTGCGGGCTGGGGGGCAGCGGCGGGTGGTGGCGGCGCAAGTGGCTGATCCAGCGGCTGATGGCACCGTGGCCGGCACGGTTCATCGCCAGCGCCACCAGCGTAAAGCCGCCCCCGGGCAGGGCGGGGTCGGCCACGCGCCAATGCGCGCCCACCAGCAGCCGCAGCCCGTGGGCGCGCGCGGCCACGTGGGCCCGCACCACGCCGCCCAGCGTGCAGGCGTCGGCCAACCCCAGCGCGGTGTGGCCCAAGGCGTGGGCATGCTGCACCAGGGCTTCGGGGGTGGCGCTGGCCTGGGCAAAACTGTAGGCGCTTTGCACCCACAGCATCAGTGGCGTGGCCGCCGGTCGTGGGGGCTGGAGCACTGGTTCAGGCATAGACACCCCGCAGCCGCCAGCGCCGGGCGCCGTCGGCGTCGTCGCGGGTGATCCACAGCACGCGGCTGCACCCGTCGGTGGCGATGTAGCCGAGTTGCGTAGCCCCGCTGGGGGCACGCAGCCGCAGCGGCCCCAGCAGGCAGCGCAACGGCTGGCCGCGGTGCAGCGGACGGCCGCTGCCGTCGCAGGCCAGTGGCTGCGGTGCGGGCAACCACCAGGGCGGCAGCCACGCGCTGTCGGGGGGCAGCGGGGGCGTCGGCGCTGCGGAGGCGTCGGGCGCGCGGGGCTGCTGGCGGGCATGCGGCGTCCAGGTGGCGCGCAGCGCCAGGCCGTGCACGCGCGCGGGGCCCAGGCGCGCTTGCAGGCGCTCCAGCACCTCGTCCCAGCCCGCCGCGCCGGTGGTGGGCGCGCTGCGCAGCCAGTCGTCGTGGGGGGCGTGGTGGGTGGTCACCTGCAGCGTGCGCAAGCTGAGCTGCTGCACCGGCTGCGCCAGCGGCAGGCGCGCCAGCCGCTCGTGCAGCAGGCGTTGCAGCCGGACGATGTCTTGCACCGGGGTAGGGTGTTGCAGCACCAGCGCGTCGAGCGCGTGTGGCGGCCAGCCCAGTGCCCAGCGCAGCACGCCCAGCCGTTGCCGCTGCAGCCAGGCTTGCAGTTGGTGCAGCAAGCGCTGCGCGGCAAAGGTCAGCGCGGTGGCGTCGGCGGTGGGGGCAGGCAGCTCCAGCGTGGCTTCGAACACCGGGGGCGGCTGCCACAGCGGCAGCGCCGTGGGGGCCAGCGCGTAGCATTGGCGCAGCGCCTGCACCAAGTCGGGGCTGGTGCGCGCGGCCAGCGCCGCCGCTTCCTGCTGGCGCAAGGCGCCCAAAGTGCGCAGGCCCAACGCATGCAGCGTGGTCAGGTGTGGCTGCGCCGCGCCGAGCAGCGCCACCGGCAGCGTGTCCAGCTCGTCGGTCCAGGTGTGCGGCGCCAGCGCGCGCCAGCCCCCATCGGCGGGGGTGGTGCGTGCCACGGCCAGTGCCGCCAGCGCCGTCGGGGCGACGCCGACCCGGGCCCACCCGGCAGCCCGCAATGCCGGCCACAGACGCCGCAGCAGCGCGGCGCGGCCGCCCATCAGCCGCAGCGTCGTCGACACGTCGGCCACCCAAGCATCTTCCAGCGCCGCCACCGCCGGGGCGTGGGCGGCCAGCAGCGCGGCCGGTGGCTCAAGCCGGGCAGGCGCGGGCTGGCTGGGCAAGCAGGCGATCCACAGTGGGGGCGGGGGCATGATGGCGTCGGGCAGGGGGGATCCATTCGCACCAGGGCCAGGGTGCGTCGAGGTCGAGCGGGTGATGCAGCGGCGCGCCGCGGCGCTTGCGCACCCACAGCCGCAGTCCGTTGGGACCGCTAGGCTGTGCGTGCAGGCGCAGCACCGCGGCACTGTGGGGCGGGGCGTGCGCATCGGTTACGGTCAGCAGCACCAGCGGCGCTGGCCAGTCGCCCCCGCCATCGGTGTGGCAGCGGGCCTGCTGGGCCGCGTGCTGCAGCCGCTGGGTGGCCGCCCAGGTGGGCTGGCGCAGGTGCAGCCACAGCAACGCCACGGTGGGGCAGGCCAACAGCTGCTGGGCGCACCACAGGGTTTGAGCGTCGTCGTCGGTGCACACGCACCACAGGTGTGGCGTGTTGACACCATGGGCGGCCCAAGCGGCGGCGTTGGGGTGCAGCGGCAGGCCCAGCAACACCACCTGAGCGTGGGCGCTGGCGCTGCGCAGCGCCGGCAGCCACAGCCGCCACGCCAACGCGTCGGCAGGGTGGCTGCATTCGACCAGCGCCCCCAGCGGCCAGCCGCCACCGGGCAAGGCGGCGTCCAGTGCCGCCCAGCCGGTGGGGCGGGTAGGGTAGGGTGCGGGGGCGAGCTGGTGGGCGCGCCACACGTCGTTGCGCTGAAGCAGGGGCTGCATGTCCAATACTGTACAAAAAAACAGTATTCGGTGTCCAGCCATGCTGCGCTTGCACATGACGGCACGTTTGCGCCTACAATGGATCTCGTCGCAGTGGGCCTGTCAAGCCGACTGCGGCGTGTGTTGGTGTGTTTTTGCAAAGGTTTTGCATGTTGTTCTCGGAATCGGGCTGGAATGCCTTCATCGACTTTCTGGCCCAGGGGCTGACCGCAGCCTCGTGGTGGCAGATCGTTCTGTTCACCCTGGTGATGACCCACATCACCATCGTCAGCGTCACGCTGTACCTGCACCGCCACCAGGCGCACCGCGCCCTGGACCTGCACCCGGCGGTGGCGCACTTTTTCCGCTTCTGGCTGTGGCTGACCACCGGCATGGTCACCAAGGAGTGGGCGGCCATCCATCGCAAGCACCATGCCAAGTGCGAGCAAGACGGCGACCCCCACAGCCCCCAGGTGTTCGGCATCCGCAAGGTGTTGTGGGAAGGTGCCGAGCTGTACCGCGCCGAGGCCGCCAACGCCGACACCCTGCGCCGCTACGGGCATGGCACGCCCGACGACTGGATCGAGCGCAAGCTCTACACGCCCCACTCGCGCTTGGGGGTCAGCCTGATGCTGATCCTGGACGTGGCGCTGTTTGGTGTCGCGGGCTTGGCCGTGTGGGCGGTGCAAATGGCATGGATCCCCTTCTGGGCCGCCGGGGTCATCAACGGCATCGGGCACTACTGGGGCTACCGCAACTTCGAGTCGGCCGACGCCAGCACCAACGTCTTTCCGTGGGGCATCATCATCGGTGGCGAGGAGTTGCACAACAACCATCACACCTACCCGACGTCGGCCAAGTTTTCCGTCAAGCCGTACGAATTCGACCTGGGGTGGGTCTACATCAAGGCGCTGGCGGCGTTGCGGCTGGCGCGGCCGAAGAAGGTGCCGCCGAAGCTGGCTTTTGGCGACGCCAAGCCGGTGGCCGACGAGCAAACGCTGGAGGCCATCGTGGCCAACCGCTACGAGGTGATGGCCCGCTACGCGCGCGAAATGCGTGCCGCCATGCAGGCCGAATGGGCGGCGCTGCGTGCCCAGGTGGGTGACGAATCGCTGCTGAAGCTGGCACGGCGTTGGCTGCACCGGGATACCGACAAGGTGCCACCGCCGGTGCGTGAGCGGCTGCAAACGCTGCTGCAGGCGGCGCCGACGCTGGCCACGATGCACGCGATGCGCGAAGAGCTGCGTCGCCTGTGGTCGGACGCCGGTTTGTCGCGCGAGCAGATGGTGCGCGAGCTGCAGGCTTGGATCCAACGCGCCGAGCACAGCGGCGTGGAGGCGCTGCGCCAGTTTGCCCAGCGGCTGCGCGCGGCCCGTTTGGTCGGGGCCTGAAAAGGCCTGAACGTCAAAAACCGCCGCATCCTTGCACGGGATGCGGCGGTTGGTTTTTTGTGTTGGGCGGGGCGCCCTGGGCGCCCCTGCCGATCACTTCAGCTTGGTTTCTTTGTACTCGACGTGCTTGCGCGCCACCGGGTCGTACTTCATGAACGACAGCTTGTCCGGCGTCGTCTTTTTGTTCTTGGTGGTGGTGTAGAAGTGACCGGTACCTGCGGTCGATTCCAGCTTGATTTTTTCGCGTCCGCCTTTGGCAGCCATGATGGACTCCTTGGTTCCGTGCTGATTAGGCCTGGCCGCGGGCACGCAGGTCGGCCAGCACCGCTTCGATGCCCACTTTGTCGATCAAGCGCAGCGCCGCGCCCGAGACGCGCAGACGCACCCAGCGCTTTTCGCTCTCGATCCAGAAGCGGCGGGTTTGCAGGTTAGGCAGGAACCGACGCTTGGTCTTGTTGTTGGCGTGGGAAACGTTATGTCCCACCATGGGCTTTTTGCCCGTGACTTCGCACACGCGTGCCATGATGTTGGTCACTCCAATCGAAAATCCAGCAGCCTGCAGGCGTTCAGGCGCCTGTGGGCCGCACCTCGCCCGTGTCCTGTGCTGTGCCGCCTGCCACACGTGGAGTGCCAAATCATGCGATCGGGCAAACGCGGTTTCGATCGAAACACGGCGTGTGGACGGCTCCGGCTCACGGGCGGCCTTGTTTGCCGCCCAAGGCCGGCGCGGGCGCGGCTTAGGGCGGCAAACCTGCAATTATACAGGGTAGCCTACGTCGGCCGGACAGCCGACGGCACGGCGGGCGTGTGGTCTGCAGGCCAAGCTCACGTGGGTTGCTGCTCCAGGAAGCGCTGCGCGTCCAGCGCCGCCATGCAGCCGGTGCCCGCGCTGGTGATGGCCTGGCGGTAGACGTGGTCCTGCACATCACCCGCCGCAAAGACGCCGGGCACGCTGGTCATCGTGGCCATGCCATCGTGCCCGCCGCGGGTGAGGATGTAGCCGTCCTTCATGGCCAGCTGACCTTCGAAGATTTGGGTGTTGGGGCTGTGCCCAATGGCGATGAAGACGCCATGCAGCGCCAGCTGTTCGGTGGCGCCGGTTTGCACGTGCTTGATGCGCACGCCGGTCACGCCGCTGTCGTCGCCCAGCACCTCGTCCAGCACGTGCCACAGCTTGAGCTCGATGTTGCCATTGCGTACCTTGTCCATCAGTTTGTCGACCATGATGGCCTCGGCGCGGAAGGTGTCGCGGCGGTGGATCAGCGTGACCTTGCGCGCGATGTTGGACAGATACAGCGCCTCCTCGACAGCGGTGTTGCCGCCACCGACGACGCAGACATCTTGTCCGCGGTAGAAAAAGCCGTCGCAGGTGGCGCAGGCGCTCACGCCTTTGCCCATGAAGGCTTGCTCCGAGGGCAACCCCAGGTACTTGGCCGACGCCCCGGTGGCGATGATCAGCGCATCGCACGTGTAGGTGCCGCTGTCGCCCACCAGCGTGAAGGGGCGCTTGGAAAGATCCGCGCTGTGGATGTGATCGAAGACGATCCGGGTGTTGAAGCGCTCGGCATGCTGCTGAAAGCGCTGCATCAGCTCCGGTCCTTGCACGCCGTGCACGTCGGCGGGCCAGTTGTCTACCTCGGTGGTGGTCATCAGCTGGCCGCCCTGGGCCAGCCCGGTGATCAGCACAGGTTTGAGGTTGGCGCGGGCGGCGTAGATGGCGGCGGTGTAGCCGGCGGGGCCGGAGCCCAGAATCAGAACGCGGGCGTGCAAGGAGGTCGTGCTCATGGCTGGCATTGTACGGATCCGCGCGCGCCAGGGTGGCGCGTGGGGTCGCCGTGCCTGCTAAGCTAGCGGATGCCTGCTCCGAAGGCTGCAACGTTGTGTCACCCACGCATGAGCAAGTCCACCAATGTCTTCCACGCCGATCTGGCCGCCCCTCCGCTGCGCGGCTGGCGCCGTTTCGCCCACGAACTGGGACTTTTGGGTGGGGCGGCGCTGCTGGGGCTGGTGTTGCTGGCCTTGTTGAGCCACCACCCGGCTGACCCGGCCTGGACCACCTCGGGCACCGGGGTAGGCTACCGCAACTGGGCTGGTGGGCTGGGGGCATGGATCGCCGACTTGGGCTACGCCCTGTTCGGTGCCTCGGTGTGGTGGCTGGTGCTGGCCGGGCTGCGGGTGTGGCTGGCGGCGCTGGCGCGCTGGCTGCGCGGCGACGCCAAGGTGGACCCGGCCGGGCCGCAACCGGTGGCGGTGTGGCGGGCGGCGCTGCGCTGGGCGGCGCTGCTGGGTTTGGTGGCGGCCAGCGCGGTGCTGGAGTGGACACGGCTGTACCGCTGGGACGCGTGGCTGCCGGGTCACATCGCCGGCGGGGTGCTGGGGGCCTTGCTGGGGCCGCTGGCGCTGCGCTGGCTGGGGGATGTGGGCTCGGTGCTGGTGCCGTTGACGCTGGGAGCAGCCTGCGCTGCGGTGGCGCTGCGCTTTTCGTGGGCGGGGGTGACCGAGGTCATCGGTGCGTGGCTGGAGCGTGCCTGGATGCGCTGGCGCCAGCGCCGCGAAGCGAGCGAGGACGCCCGCATTGGTCAGCGCGCGGCGCGCGAGCGCAGCGGCGCGGTGGCGGCCCGGGCGTCGGCCCCGCGCGAGGAGCCTGGGCTGGAAGCGACCGTGCCGCCCCGCGCGAAGGCGGCCCTCGAGCCGGCCGAGGCCGTGGCCGACGCCACGCCCGTGGCCGCCCCTGCGGCAACGCCCCGGCTGCATATCGAAGCGGCGGCCACCGAAGTCGCCCCGAGCCCACGCGCGGTCAAGGAGCGCCAGCAGGCCCTGTTCGCCGATGGTGAATCGCCACTGCCGCGGCTGGATCTGCTGGACCCGGCGCCACGCCAGACCAGCACCGTGGCGCCAGAAACGCTGGAGATGACCAGCCGCCTGATCGAAAAAAAGCTGGCCGACTTTGGCGTCGAGGTGCAGGTGGTGGCCGCGCAGCCCGGCCCGGTCATCACACGCTACGAAATCGAGCCGGCCACCGGCGTCAAAGGCTCGCAGATCGTCAACCTGGCCAAGGACCTGGCGCGCTCGCTGTCGCTGGTGTCGATCCGCGTCATCGAAACCATCCCTGGCAAGAGCCTGATGGCGCTGGAGCTGCCCAACGCGCGGCGTCAAACCATCCACCTCAGCGAAATCCTCGGCTCGCAGGTCTACCACGAGGCCAAGAGCCTGCTGACGCTGGGGCTGGGCAAGGACATCGCCGGCCACCCGGTGGTGGCCGACCTGGCCAAGATGCCGCACTGCCTGGTGGCCGGCACCACCGGCTCGGGCAAGTCGGTCGGCATCAACGCGATGATCCTGAGCCTGCTGTACAAGGCCGAGCCGAAGGATGTGCGCCTGCTGCTGATCGACCCCAAGATGCTGGAGCTCAGCGTTTACGAGGGTATTCCGCACCTGATCGCGCCGGTGGTGACCGACATGAAGCAGGCCGCCAACGGCCTGAACTGGTGCGTGGCCGAAATGGAGCGCCGCTACCGCCTGATGAGCAAGCTGGGCGTGCGCAACCTGGCCGGCTACAACGCCAAGATCGACGACGCCAGCCAGCGCGGCGAAGCCATCCCCAACCCGTTCAGCCTGACGCCCGAGGCGCCGGAGCCGCTGCAGCGCCTGCCGTACATCGTCGTCGTCATCGATGAGCTGGCCGACCTGATGATGGTGGTGGGTAAAAAAATCGAGGAGCTGATCGCCCGCCTGGCGCAAAAAGCGCGCGCTGCCGGCATCCACCTGATCCTGGCCACCCAGCGCCCCAGTGTGGACGTCATCACCGGCTTGATCAAGGCCAACATCCCGACGCGCATCAGCTTCCAGGTCAGCAGCCGCATCGACAGCCGCACCATCCTGGACCAGATGGGGGCCGAAGCGCTGCTGGGCATGGGCGACATGCTGTACCTGCCGGCCGGGGTGGGGCTACCCACGAGGGTGCACGGGGCGTTCGTCAGCGACGACGAGGTGCACCGCGTGGTGGCCTTTCTCAAAGAGCGCTACGGCGAGCCGGACTACGTTGACGATGTGCTGGAGCCTGCAGTCGGCGAGGGCACCGGGCTGGACGGCGTCACCGACGGCGATGGCGGTGGCGGTGGCGAAAAGGATCCGCTGTACGACCAGGCGGTGGCCATCGTGTTGCAAGACCGCAAAGCCAGCATCAGCTACGTGCAGCGCAAGCTCAAAATCGGCTACAACCGTGCCGCGCGGCTGCTGGAGGACATGGAAAAAGCGGGGCTGGTGAGCGCGTTGACGGCCAGCGGCCAGCGCGACATCCTGGTGGCCGCCCGTCCCGAATGAGGCAGGCGCGCCGTTCACCGGGAACCGTCGCGCCGGTCTGAACCACCAATCATCATGCAACGCCGACACGTTTTGTGCGCCTTAGGGGGGATCCTCGGGGCCCATGCCTTCACCGGCGCCCAGGCCCAAGCCACGGGCCTGGCGCAGTTCGAAGCCTTCGTCGCCCACGTCCGGCAAGGGCAGGCGGCGTTCACGCAGACCGTCACCGCGCCGCCCCGGCAGGGTGAGCCGGCGCGCGTGCGCACGAGCCGCGGCGAGTTCAGCTTTTGGCGCCCAGACCGCTTTCGCCTGCACTACACCCAGCCGTTCGAGCAACTCATCGTGGCCGACGGCCAAACGCTGTGGCTGTGGGACCCCGACCTCAACCAGGTCAGCGCCCGCGCCCAAGCCCAAGCGCTGGCCAACACCCCGGCGGCGTTGCTGGCCAGCGCCGCTGACCTGCGCGCGGTGCGGCAGGTGTTCGACCTGCGCGAGGGCGAGCCGCGTGACGGTCTGGCCTGGGTGGAGGTCACGCCCAAAAGCCGCGAGGGGCAGATCCAGCGCATGGCCATCGGTTGGCGCGACGGGGTGCTGGCCGCGCTGGACGTGCTCGATGGCTTGGGCCAGCGCTCGGAGCTGCGCTTTGGCCCGTGGCGCACACAGGGGGTGACCGCGGCGGCGTTTCGTTTTCAGCCGCCGTCGGGGGCCGAGGTGTTGCGCCCGTGAGCGGGGTGGCGCCACCGCACACCCTGTTGCGTGACAATGGCGGCATGGCATCCACGTTACACGTTCCCCTGGCCGAACGGCTGCGGCCACGCTCGCTGGACGAGGTCATTGGGCAGACCCACCTGCTGGGGCCGGGGATGCCGCTGCGCCTGGCGTTTGAAAGTGGCCGGCCGCACAGCTGCATCCTGTGGGGGCCGCCGGGCGTGGGCAAGACGACCCTGGCGCGCCTGATGGCGCAGGCTTTCGACGCGCAGTTCATTGCCATCAGCGCGGTGCTGGGCGGCGTCAAAGAGATCCGCGACGCCGTGCAGCAGGCCGAAGCGGCGCGCAGCGGACTGCACCCCCAGCCGACCGTGGTGTTCGTCGACGAGGTGCACCGCTTCAACAAGGCGCAGCAAGACGCGTTTTTGCCGCACGTCGAAAGCGGGCTGTTCACCTTTGTCGGCGCCACCACCGAAAACCCCAGCTTCGAGGTCAACGCGGCGTTGCTGTCGCGCGCCACCGTGTACGTGCTGCAGCCGCTGACCGACGCTGACCTGCAGGCGCTGATCGACCGCGCGCTGGCCACCGGCGAGGTACCCGCGCTGGACGACGCGGCGCGCCAGCGGCTGGTGGCCTACGCCGACGGCGACGCGCGCCGATTGCTCAACACGCTGGAGACGGTGGCCATGGCGGCGCGTGCGCAGCGGCGCCATCAGGTGGATGAGGCTTGGCTACTGACCACACTGGGCGAGCGGCTGCGCCGCTACGACAAAGGCGGCGACCAGTTTTATGACACCATCAGCGCCTTACATAAAAGCGTGCGTGGCTCTGACCCCGACGCCGCGCTGTATTGGCTGGTGCGCATGCTCGACGGCGGCGCCGACCCGCGCTACGTGGCCCGGCGCCTCATCCGCATGGCCACCGAAGATATCGGCCTGGCCGACCCGCGCGCGCTGCGGCTGGCGCTGGACGCCGCCGAGGTGTACGAGCGCCTGGGCAGCCCCGAAGGCGAGCTGGCGCTGGCGCAGGCGGTGGTGTACCTGGCGGTGGTGCCCAAGAGCAACGCCGTGTACACCGCGTACAAGGCGGCGCGCACCTTGGTGGCGCGCGAAGGCACCCGGCCGGTGCCGTTGCACCTGCGCAATGCACCCACAGCGCTGATGAAAGCGCTGGACCACGGCCGTGGCTACCGCTACGCGCACGACGAGCCCGACGCCTTTGCCGCGGGCGAGCGCTACTTCCCCGATGGCATGGACGAGGTGCGCCTGTACGAGCCGGTGCCGCGCGGGCTGGAGCTGCGCATCGGCGAGCGTTTGGCCGAGTTGCGACGCCGCAACGCCGAGGTGCGTGCCGCGGCAGGACAACCCCGTCCCAACGATCATCAGGCGGGCTAATGCCAACACTGGCGCGTTGATGGCGGACCTGTCACCGACGGGGTACCCCCTGCAAATATCAGGGAAAACCCTGAGGCCGCCGCCGGTCACCTAGGGCAAACCAGCACGGTGGTGCCCAGGTGGCTTGGCTACAATCCCGCCACTTCAACCCGCCCCCGGCCGCAACACGGCCCGCCCTGGCGGGTTTTTTGCTAACCCGATGGGCCAGGAGCCACCGGGTTGGAGGTTCCTCACAACGGAGAGCTCTCATGGATGTTTTGCTTCAGCAGATCATCAACGGGCTGGTGCTGGGCAGCATGTACGCGCTGGTCGCACTCGGCTACACGATGGTCTACGGCATCATCGGGCTGATCAACTTCGCCCATGGTGACGTTTTGATGGTGGGCGCGCTGACCAGCTGGACCATAATCACCTGGGCACGCGACGCCATGCCCGGCATGCCTGGCTGGATGCTGCTGGTGCTGGCGGCGTTGATCTCGATGGTGGTGTGCGCGCTGCTCAACTTCAGCATCGAAAAGCTGGCCTACCGGCCGCTGCGCAACTCGCCCCGCCTGGCGCCGCTGATCACCGCGATCGGCATGAGCATCCTGCTGCAGACGCTGGCGATGATTGTGTGGAAGCCCAATCCCAAGTCGTACCCGACGCTGTTGTCGAGCGAGCCGTTCAACCTGGGCGGGGCGGTCATCTCGCCGACGCAGGTGACGATCCTGGCCACCACCGCCATCGTGCTGTCGCTGCTGATGTACGTCGTCAACAAGACCAACCTGGGCCGCGCGATGCGCGCCACCGCCGAAAACCCACGCGTCGCGGCGCTGATGGGCATCAAGCCCGACGTGGTGATTTCGGCCACGTTCGTCATCGGCGCGATGCTGGCGGCCATCGCCGGCATCATGTGGGCGTCCAACTACGGCACCGTGCAGCACTCGATGGGCTTCATGCCTGGCCTCAAGGCGTTCGTGGCGGCGGTGTTTGGCGGCATCGGCAACCTGGCCGGTGCGGTCGTGGGCGGTGTGGCGTTGGGGCTGATCGAGTCGCTGGGCGCGGGCTACCTGGGGCCGCTGACCGGCGGCTTTTTGGGCAGCCAGTACTCCGACATTTTTGCTTTCATCGTGCTGGCCATCGTGCTGACGCTGCGCCCGTCGGGCCTGCTGGGTGAGCGCGTGGCCGACCGGGCCTGAGGGTGCAGGAGGAGCGCAACATGACCACAACGTCTTCTTCGTCCACCAAGGCCAAGTACGTGACGTTTGCGCTGGCCGCCGTGGGGCTGCTGGTGCTGCCGCTGCTGCTGCAAGCCACCGGCAGCAACTCGTGGGTGCGCATCGTCGATGTGGCCCTGCTGTACGTGATGCTGGCGCTGGGCCTCAACATCGTGGTGGGGTTTGCCGGCTTGCTGGACCTGGGCTTCATCGCGTTTTTCGCGGTGGGGGCATACGTGTACAGCCTGCTTGCGTCGCCGCGCCTGGCGGAAAACTTCCCTGCCATCGCGGCGGCGTTCCCCAACGGGCTGCACGTGAGCTTTTGGATCGTCATCATCCTGGCGGCCGTGCTGGCGGGCATCACCGGCCTGATGCTGGGCTACCCCGTGCTCAAGCTGCGCGGCGACTACCTGGCCATCGTCACGCTGGGTTTTGGTGAGATCGTGCGCATCTTCATGCTCAACCTGGACCGCCCGATCAACATCACCAACGGTCCCAAAGGCATCGCCGGTGTGGACGCGGTGACGGTGTTTGGCCACAACATGGCGCAGCGCCTCACGGTCGAGCTGGGGGGCTGGTCGTACACGTTCGAGTCGGTGACGCTGTACTACTACCTGATCCTGGCGTTCGTGATCATGACCATCGTGGTGGCGTACCGGTTGGCGGATTCGCGCATCGGGCGCGCGTGGATGGCGATCCGCGAAGACGAGATCGCCGCCAAGGCCATGGGCATCAACACGCGCAACCTGAAGCTGGCCGCGTTTGGCACCAGCGCCACCTTCGGCGGCATCGCCGGGGTGTTGTTTGCCTCGTTGATGCGCGGCGTGTACCCCGAATCGTTCGTGCTGATGGAGTCGGTGATGATCGTGGCCATGGTGGTGCTGGGCGGGCTGGGGCACATCCCCGGCGTGATCCTGGGCGCGCTGTTGCTGGCCGGTCTGCCGGAGCTGCTGCGCCACCTGGCTGGCCCGCTGCACCACCTGACCGACGGCCGCCTGGCCCCGGAAATCCTGCGTCAGCTGCTGATCGCGCTGGCGATGATCATCATCATGCTGCTGCGTCCGCGTGGCCTGTGGCCCGCGCCCGAGCACGGCAAGTCGCTCAGCAAATAACGGCGCAGGAGAGCTTTCATGACAGACACCATTCTCAAAGTCAGCGGGGTGTCCAAGCGCTTCGGCGGGCTGCAGGCGCTGTCGGACGTGGGCATCGAAATCAAGCGCGGCCAGGTCTACGGCCTGATCGGCCCCAACGGTGCGGGCAAGACGACGTTTTTCAACGTGCTGACCGGCCTGTACACGCCCGACAGCGGCAGCTTCGAGCTTGACGGCAAGCCCTACACGCCCACCGCGGTGCACGAAGTGGCCAAGGCGGGCATCGCGCGTACGTTCCAGAACATTCGCCTGTTTGCCGAAATGACGGTGCTGGAAAACGTCATGGTGGGGCGTCACGTCCGCACACGCGGGGGGCTGCTCAGCGCCATCCTGCGCACGCCCGGCTTCAAGGCCGAGGAGCGTGCCATCGCCGAGCGCGCGATGGAGCTGCTGGAGTACGTTGGCATTGCCAAGTACGCCGACTACAAGGCGCGTACGCTGTCCTATGGCGACCAACGCCGGCTTGAAATCGCGCGCGCGCTGGCCACCGACCCCAAGCTGATCGCGCTGGACGAGCCGGCTGCGGGCATGAACGCCACCGAGAAGGTGCAGTTGCGCGAGCTGATCGACCGCATTCGGCGCGACAACCGCACCATCTTGCTGATCGAGCACGACGTCAAGCTCGTGATGGGCCTGTGCGACCGCGTCACCGTGCTGGACTATGGCAAGCAGCTCGCCGAGGGCACGCCGGCCGAGGTGCAAAAGAACCCCAAGGTCATCGAGGCCTACCTGGGCACCGGAGGGCATTGAAATGGCCAACACCCTGTTGAAAGTTACGGACCTGAAGGTCTCGTACGGTGGCATCAAGGCCGTCAAGGGCATCGACCTGGAGGTGCGCGAGGGCGAGCTGGTGACCCTGATCGGCTCCAACGGCGCGGGCAAAACGACGACGATGAAGGCCATCACCGGCATGTTGCTGGCCGAAGCGGGCGACATCGTGTACGACGGCCAAAGCATCCGCGGCGTGGGGTCGTGGGACCTGGTCAAGCGTGGGCTGGCCATGGTGCCGGAGGGCCGGGGTGTGTTTGCGCGCATGACCATCGTCGAAAACCTGCTGATGGGCGCCTACACCCGCACCGACAAGGCCGACATCCAGCGCGACATCGAGCGCATGTTCGAGCTGTTTCCGCGCTTGCGCGAGCGCAAAGACCAGTTGGCCGGCACGATGTCCGGCGGCGAGCAGCAGATGCTGGCGATGGCCCGCGCGCTGATGAGCCGCCCCAAGCTGTTGCTGCTGGACGAGCCGTCGATGGGCCTGTCGCCGATCATGGTGGACAAGATCTTCGAGGTGGTGCGCGACGTGCACGCGCAGGGCATGACGATCCTGCTGGTGGAGCAAAATGCCCGCCGCGCGCTGCAGGTGGCCGATCGCGGCTACGTGATGGACTCGGGCGAGATCATCATGACCGGCGAGGCCAAGGCCATGCTGGACGACCCCAAGGTGCGCGCGGCGTACCTGGGCGAAGCGTCCGTCGCCTAACCCCCGGCGGGCGTCCTACAATCGCGGGCTTGGCGGTTTCGATGGCCGCCAAGCTTTTTTTGTTGCCCAAGGCGCCGCGCCGGCGCCTGCCTTGCTTTTTGTGGCTTTCGTACCATGACCCAGCCCGACCACACCCCCGCTGCGCCCCACGTCGACGACAACCAGCTCATCGCCGAGCGCCGCGCCAAACTGGCCGCCCTGCGCGAAGCGGCCCGTCAAGGGGCCGGGCCGGCGTTCCCCAACGACGTGCGGCCGCAGCACACGGCGGCCGGCCTGCAGGCCGAGTACGGCCACATGAGCAACGAACTGCTGGAGCCGTTGCAGGCGCGCGTCAGCGTGGCCGGGCGCATGATGCTCAAGCGCGTCATGGGCAAGGCCAGCTTCGCCACCGTGCAAGATGCCTCCTTCGGCCCCACGGGCGGGCGCATCCAGCTTTACATCACCAAGGACGGCGTGGGCGAGACCACCTACGAAGCCTTCAAGCACTGGGACCTGGGCGACATCCTGTACGCCGAGGGCACGGTGTTCAAAACCCGCACGGGCGAGCTGTCGATCAAGGTCACGCGGCTGCGCCTGGTGGTCAAAAGCCTGCGGCCACTGCCGGACAAATTCCACGGCATCCACGACCAGGAGCTCAAGTACCGCCAGCGCTACGTCGATCTGATGACCGACGTGCAGGTGCGCCAGCGCTTCGTGGCGCGCAGCCTGGCGGTGACGACGCTGCGCGAGCACATGGTGCAGCAGGGCTTTTTGGAGGTGGAAACGCCAATGTTGCACCCCATCCCGGGAGGCGCCAACGCGCGGCCCTTCGTCACCCACCACAACGCGTTGGAGCAGGATATGTACCTGCGCATCGCGCCGGAGCTGTACCTCAAGCGGCTGTTGGTGGGTGGGTTTGATCGCGTCTTCGAGATCAACCGCAACTTCCGCAACGAAGGCATCAGCGTGCGCCACAACCCCGAGTTCACGATGATGGAGTTTTACGCGGCGTACTGGAACCACGCCGACATGATGGCCTTCACCGAGGACATGATCCGCCGCGTCGCGCACGCCGTGTGCGGCGGCGGCAAGCTCGTCTACCAAGGGCGCGACGTGGACCTGGACGCGCCGTTTGAGCGCCTGACCATCCGCGAGGCCATCCTCAAGCACACCGACGCCGGCGCGCGCGTGGACGACGCCGCGTGGCTGCGCGAGCAACTGCGCCGCTTGGGCGTGGATCCGGTCAAAGAGCGGCTCGATCAGCGCAGCATCGCCGCGCTGCAGGTGCTGTACTTCGAGGAGGTGGTGGAAGACAAGCTGTGGCAGCCCACCTTCATTTGCAACCACCCGACCGAAATTTCGCCGCTGGCGCGCGCCAGCGACGCCGACCCCAGCATCACCGAGCGCTTCGAGCTGTATATCACCGGACGCGAAATCGCCAACGGCTTTTCCGAGCTCAACGACCCCGAAGACCAGGCTGAGCGCTTCTTGGCTCAGGTGGCCAACAAAGAGGCGGGCGACGACGAAGCGATGTACTTCGATGCCGACTATATCCGCGCGCTGGAGTACGGCATGCCGCCCGCCGGTGGCTGCGGCGTGGGCATCGACCGGCTGGTGATGCTGCTGACCGACAGCCCCAGCATCCGTGACGTGATCCTGTTTCCCGCGTTGCGGCGCGAGGGCTGATCAAGCGTAGGCTTCGAGCGCCTTGCGCAGCTTTTTGAGCGCGGCCGCTTCGATTTGCCGCACGCGCTCGGCGCTGATGCCAAACTCGGCGGCCAGCTCGTGCAGCGTGGCGCCACCGCTGCCATCGTCGTTGACCTGCAACCAGCGCGCAGTGATGATGCGCCGCGAGCGCTCGTCGAGCTGGGCCAGCGCCTGCTCGATGCCTTCGGTGGCCAGCAGCTCGCGCTCGCGCGCGGCCAGCACCTCGGTGGGCTCGTGGCGCAGGTCGGCCAGGTAGGCGATCGGCGCCTGCGGTTCATCGGCATCGTCCGCGGCGGGCAGCGGGTCCAGCGCCACGTCGTGGCCGCTCAGGCGCGTTTCCATCTCGATGACGTCTTCGCGCTTGACGTTGAGCTCACGCGCCACGACGTCGATCTCGGCGTCGGTCAGCCGCTCACGCAGCACCTCGTCGTCACCGGCGCCGGCCTTGACGCTGCGCTTGAGCGCGCGCAGGTTGAAAAACAGCTTGCGCTGCGCCTTGGTGGTGGCCACCTTGACCATGCGCCAGTTGCGCACGATGAATTCGTGGATCTCGGCCTTGATCCAATGCACGGCGTAGCTGACCAGGCGCACGCCCTGCGCCGGGTCGAAGCGCTTGACCGCCTTCATCAGGCCGATGTTGCCCTCCTGGATCAGGTCGGCCTGCGGCAGGCCGTAGCCCAGGTATTGGCGTGAAATGGCCACCACCAGACGCAGGTGCGACAACACCAGCTTGCCCGCGGCTTCCAGGTCGTGCTGCTCGCGCCAGCGCCGCGCGCACTCGCGCTCCTCGTCGGCGCTGAGCATCGGAATGCGGTTGACCGCGCTGATGTAAGCATCCAGGTTGCCCAGCGGCGGCAGCGTCAGCGCCGTGCTGTTCCACGACGCCGCCGGCAGCGTGGCCGCAGTGCTGGGGGCCAGGGCAAAAGACGTGCCGCTCATCGGTTCTCCTCTCCTTGACTGTGGGAGCGTGGTCATCATATTAGCACTCTCTTGGATCGAGTGCTAACGGTGAAGTTCCGGCCTTGACGGCAAGGCCGTTTTGCCCGACGCTAGCGCGCATGGATCCATCGCTGCACGGTTCGAAGTGGCGCATGCGGGTGGCCTGGGTGGCCATTGCGCTGCTGGGGTGGGGAGGCTGCACGGCCACGCCGGCCAAAGCCCAAGTGCGTGTCGAGACGGTGGCCACCGGGGTGGAGCACCCGTGGGCGCTGGCGTTTTTGCCCGATGGCCGCGTGGGGCCGCCGCTCGGTGGCGTGCCGCGCGTGGATGCGGTAGGGCAGGGCGGTCTGTTGGACGTGGCGGTGGACCGCGACTTTGCGCGCAACCGCCAGCTGTACCTGTGCTATGCCGAGCCCGACCCTGCGGGGCAAGGCAACGCCACGGCCTTGGCCCGCGCGGTGTTGGCCGAGGCGGCCGACCGCTTGCAGCAGGTGCGGGTGATCTTTCGGCAGCGCCCCGCCATAGCCAGCCGGTTGCACTTCGGTTGCCGCATCGTGCAGTCACCCGACGGTACGCTGTACCTAACGCTGGGTGAGCGTTACCACCGCATGGCGGATGCGCAGCGTCTGGACAACCACCTGGGCAAGGTGGTGCGCGTCACCCCCGACGGTGGCGTGCCGCCAGACAACCCGTTTGTTGGCCGGCGCGACGCGCTGCCGGAGATCTGGAGCTACGGCCACCGCAACCCCCAGGGGGCCGTGTGGGGGCCGGATGGGCGGCTGTGGCTGCACGAGCACGGGCCGCAGGGCGGCGACGAACTCAACCGCCCTGAACCCGGTGGCAACCATGGTTGGCCGGTGGTGACGTTTGGTGAGCAGTACGGTGGCGGGCCGATTGGCGAAGGTACGCACAAGCCCGGCATGGTGGCGCCGCTGCACCACTGGACGCCGTCGATCGCGCCGTCGGGCATGGCGTGGTTGACCAGCGACCGCTACGGTCCCGCGTGGCGCGGCAGTCTTTTCATCGGGGCGTTGCGCGGTCAGCGGCTGGTGCGGCTGACGTTGGATGGCACGCGTGTGGCGCATGAAGAGCACCTGCTGCGCGAGCTGCGCCAGCGCATTCGCGACGTGCGCCAGGGACCGGACGGCTGGCTGTACCTGTTGACCGATGCGGCCGACGGTCAGCTGCTGCGCCTGCGTCCACCGGGCTGAGTTGCCGTAGACTGTGTGCGCAACGTTCGGTCCAAGGAGAGATGCCCGAGATGCCAACCCAACACGACCCCTCACCCACGCCCGTGGCACGGCCAGCGGTGCAGATTCCATGCTGACGCTGCAGCAAGCGGTACGCGCCAACGCCACGCTGGCCGACGTGGCCGAGCGTGCCTGGGCGTCGCGGCGGCTGTTGCAGCGGGTGGCCGTGCACCTGCCGCCGGGCTTGCGCGACCTGGTGCAGGCCGGCCCGCTGGAAGAGGGGGTGTGGTGCGTGCTGGCGGCCAACCCGTCGGTGGCGGCCAAGGTGCGGCAACTGGCACCGGTGCTGCTGGCGGCGGCGCGCAACGCCGGTGCGCCGGTGCAGCAGCTGCGTGTGCGTGTGGCGGGGCGCGGCCGCACCTGAGGGCCGGCGCGGCAAGCCCACTACAATGGCCGTTTCGGGCAAGCGGGTGGTGCGCCGGTGGCGTGTCCACCGCGTGCCCCCAAGGTCGCGGTGCGCTCCACGGGCGTGGGGCGCGCAACGTTGTGAACAGTCTGGGCCGCGCGTGCCCTGCACCGGGGCGGGCGCGGCGGGGTTTGTATGGCCATCCCGTTGTTGACCAAAATTTTCGGCAGCCGCAACGACCGGTTGCTCAAAGGCTATCGTCGCATCGTCGAGCGCATCAACGCGCTGGAAAGCGGCCTGCAACTGCTCAGCGACGAGCAGCTGCAGGCCAAGACGGTCGAGTTCAAGCAACGCCTGGCCAACGGGCAGACGCTCGACGAGCTGCTGCCCGAAGCGTTTGCCGTCGTGCGCGAGGCCAGCCGGCGTGTCATGAAGATGCGCCACTTCGACGTGCAGCTGATGGGCGGCATCGCGCTGCACCAGGGCAAGATCGCCGAGATGCGCACCGGCGAAGGCAAAACGCTGACAGCCACGCTGCCGGTGTACCTCAACGCCCTGACCGGCAAGGGCGTGCACGTCGTCACCGTCAACGACTACCTGGCCGGGCGCGACGCCGAGTGGATGGGGCGGCTGTACAACTGGCTGGGCCTGAGCGTCGGCGTCAACCTGCCGCTGATGAGCCGCGAGCAAAAGCAAGCCGCCTACGCCGCCGACATCACCTACGGCACCAACAACGAGTACGGTTTCGACTACCTGCGCGACAACATGGTCTACGAGGCGCGCGACCGCGTGCAGCGTGGGTTGCACTACGCCATCGTCGACGAGGTGGACTCGATCCTGATCGACGAGGCGCGCACCCCGCTGATCATCAGCGGCCAGGCCGAGGACCACACCGAGCTGTACCTCAAGATCAACCAGTTGGCGCCGCAGCTCAAGCGTCAGATCGGCGAGGCCGATCCGCGCACGGGCGAAGGCGTTGTCGAGCCGGGCGACTTCACGTTGGACGAGAAGTCGCACCAGATCCACCTAACCGAGCAGGGGCACGAGCGCGCCGAGGAGCTGCTGGCCCGCGCCGGGCTGCTGCCCGAAGGCGCGTCGCTGTACGACCCGGCCAACATCACCTTGCTGCACCACCTGGTCACGGCGCTCAAAGCGCACCACCTGTACCACCGCGACCAGCACTACGTGGTGCAAAACGGCGAGGTCATCATCGTCGACGAATTTACCGGCCGCCTGATGGTCGGGCGGCGCTGGAGCGACGGCCTGCACCAGGCGGTCGAGGCCAAGGAAGGCGTGGCCATCCAGCCGGAAAACCAAACGCTGGCGTCGATCACGTTCCAGAACTACTTCCGCCTGTACGAAAAGCTGGCGGGCATGACCGGCACCGCCGACACCGAGGCGTACGAGTTCCAGCAAATCTACGGGCTGGAGACGGTGGTCATCCCGCCCAACAAGCCCAGCCAGCGGCGCGACGAGCAAGACCGCGTCTACAAAACCCTGGCGGAGAAATACCGCGCGGTGGTCGAGGACATCCGCGCCTGCCACGAGCGCGGCCAGCCGGTGTTGGTGGGCACGTCGTCGATTGAAAACTCCGAGGTGCTGTCGCAACTGCTGCAGCGCGAAGGCCTGCCGCACGAGGTGCTCAACGCCAAGCAGCACGCGCGCGAGGCCGAGATCATCGCCCAGGCGGGCCGTCCAGGCGCCATCACCATCGCCACCAACATGGCCGGCCGCGGCACCGACATCGTGCTCGGCGGCAACCTCGAGAAAATGATCGCCGTCATCGAGGCCGACGCCAGCCTGGACGAGGCCGCCAAGCGCCAGCGCGTCGAGCAGGCGCGCGCGCAGTGGCAGGCCGACCACGACAAGGTCAAGGCGCTGGGGGGCTTGCGCATCATCGGCACCGAGCGGCACGAGAGCCGGCGCATCGACAACCAGCTGCGCGGCCGCGCCGGCCGCCAGGGCGACCCGGGTTCTAGCCGCTTCTACCTCAGCCTGGACGATCCGCTGATGCGCATCTTCGCTGGCGAGCGCGTCAAGGCCATCATGGAGCGGCTCAAGATCCCCGAGGGCGAGGCGATCGAAGCCGGCATGGTCACCCGTGCCATCGAGAGCGCGCAGCGCAAGGTCGAAGCACGCAACTTCGACATCCGCAAGCAGTTGCTGGAGTACGACGACGTCGCCAACGACCAGCGCAAGGTCATCTACCAGCAGCGCAACGACATCATCGACGCCGACGACCTGACGGCGCAAATCACCGCGCTGCGCGAGGGTTGCCTGACCGACCTCGTGCGCCAGTACGTGCCCGCCGGCAGCGTCGAGGAGCAGTGGGACCTGCCCGGTTTGCAAAAGGCGCTGGCCGAGCAGTACGGCCTGCAACTGGACCTGACCGCGCAGGTGGAGCAGGCCAGCGAGATGGACGACGAGGAGATCGTGCGCCGCGTGGTGCAGGCCGGGCACGACGCCTACGAGGCCAAGGTGGCCCTGGCGGGTCGCGCCGCGTTCACGCCTTTTGAACGTGTGGTGCTGCTGCAAACGCTGGACCAGCACTGGCGCGACCACCTGGCCGCGCTGGACTACCTGCGCCAGGGCATCCACCTGCGCGGCTACGCGCAAAAACAACCCAAGCAGGAGTACAAACGCGAAGCGTTCCAGCTCTTTGGCCAGATGCTCGACGCGGTGCGCGACGAGGTCACGCGCATCCTGATGAACGTGCGCGTGCAAACGCCCGATGAGGTCAGCGGCGCGGCGCAGCGCATCGAGCAAAGCGCCACGCAGCTGACCAATGTGACCTACACCGCCCCTACCGAAACCGGCGAAGCGCAGACCGTGGCCGACCAAGGCCTGCTGGGTCAGCCACCGGCACCGGCCATGGCGCGCGTGGGCCGCAACGACCCCTGCCCGTGCGGCAGCGGCAAAAAATACAAGCACTGCCACGGCAAGCTGACCTGAAACCCGTGCTGGAGCCCCGAGCGATGGCCGTCAACCTGAGTGCCCCCAACCCCGCGGACCTGCTGAGCGTGCCCGGCGTACGCCTGGGCGTGGCCGAAGCCGGCATCCGCAAAGCCCAGCGCAAAGACCTCACCGTGATGCTGCTCGACGAAGGGGCCGCGGTGGGGGGCGTATTCACCCGCAACCGCTACTGCGCCGCGCCGGTGCAGGTGTGCCGCGAGCACCTGGCCGCTGGGCACGGCATCCGGGCGCTGGTGGTCAACACCGGCTGCGCCAACGCTGGCACCGGCGAACAAGGCCTCATCGACGCGCGCACCGTCTGCATTGCATTGGCGCAAAAGCTGGGCGTGTCGCCGCAGCAGGTGCTGCCGTTTTCCACCGGCGTCATCATGGAGCCGCTGCCGGTCGAGCGCATCGTGACGGGGCTGCCCGCTGCGCTGGCCGACGCGGCCGACGACGGCGCGCACTGGGCGCGCGCCGCCGAAGGCATCATGACCACCGACACCGTGCCGAAGGCCGCCAGCCGCCGCGTGGCCATCGACGGGGTGCCGGTCAGCGTCTCGGGCATCGCCAAAGGGGCCGGGATGATCCGGCCCAACATGGCCACGATGCTGGGGTTCGTGGCCACCGACGCGCCGGTGGCCCCGGCGCTGATGCCCGAGCTGGCACGGCGCGTGGCCGACGCCTCGTTCAACCGCATCACGGTGGACGGCGACACGTCCACCAACGACTCGTTCATCGTCATCGCCACCGGGCGCGCGCCGCTGCCCCCCATCACCGCGCTGGACAGCCCCGCCGGGCAGGCGTTGCTGGCCGCGCTCATCGACGTGGCGCGCTGGCTGGCGCACGCCATCGTGCGCGACGGCGAGGGGGCGACCAAGTTCATCACCGTGCGCGTCGAAGGCGGGCGCGACGCCGACGAGTGCCTGAAGGCCGCCTACGCGATCGCGCACTCGCCGTTGGTCAAAACCGCGTTTTACGCCAGCGACCCCAACCTCGGGCGCATCCTGGCCGCCGTCGGCTACGCTGGCATCGACGACCTGGACCAACGCGGCATCGAGCTGTACCTGGACGATGTGCACGTCGTCACGCAGGGGGGGCGCCACCCGGCCTACCGCGAGGAAGACGGCCAACGCGTGATGAAGCAAAGCGACATCACGGTGCGGGTGCTGCTGGGCCGCGGGCAAGCCGCCGAGACGGTGTGGACCTGCGACCTCAGCCACGACTACGTCAGCATCAACGCCGACTACCGCAGCTGAGGCCCTCGATGAACGAGCACTTCGAGCGTGTGCTGCAGCGCGTGGAAAGCCTGGTGGCGCGGCTGGAGGCCGTGTTGCCGCAGCCGTTGAGCGCGCCGGACTGGGCGGCTTCGGTGGCGTTTCGCTACCGCAAGCGCGGCGCGCATGGGGTGCTGGAGCCCGTGCGGCACGTGGCCACGATCCGGCTGGACGACCTGCGCGAAATCGACGACCAAAAGGAGCGCGTGCGCGCCAACACCGAACGCTTCGTGCGTGGCTTGCCGGCCAACAACGTGCTGCTGACCGGCGCGCGCGGCACCGGCAAAAGCTCGCTGATCCGCGCCTGCCTCAACGCTTACGCGCCCGCAGGGCTGCGCCTGATCGAGGTCGACAAGGCCGATTTGGTGGACCTGCCGGATATCGCCGAGCTGGTGGCGGGCCGCCCGGAGCGCTTTATCGTGTACTGCGACGACCTGAGCTTTGAAGCCGGCGAGTCTGGCTACAAGGCGTTGAAGTCGATGCTGGACGGCTCGGTGGCGGCGGCCAGCCCCAACGTGCTGATATACGCCACCAGCAACCGCCGTCATTTGCTGCCGGAGACGATGCGCGACAACCTCGACGCCACCTACGACGAGGACGGCGAATTGCACCCGGCCGAGGCGGTGGAGGAAAAAATCTCGCTGTCCGAGCGCTTCGGGCTGTGGGTAAGCTTTTACCCCTTCAGCCAGGACGAGTACCTGCGCGTCGTGCGCCAGTGGCTGACTGCCTACGGTGTGCCCGAGGCGCAGTGGGACGACGCGTGCCGCGCTGCGTTGGTGTGGGCGCTGGAGCGTGGCTCGCGCAGCGGCCGTGTGGCGCACCAGTTCGCGCGCGACTGGGCGGGGCGCGTCGGTCTGGGGGCGGCGGCATGACCGCACCGGCGGTGTGGGCCGACGCTGGCGTGCTGGTGGTGGACGCGGCCGAGCCGCGCCAAAACGGCCCGCGGCCGGTGACCGACGTCGCGGTGGGCGTGCTGATCGACGCCGAAGGCCGTGTGCTGCTGACCACGCGGCCGCCGGGCAAGGCCTACGCCGGGTACTGGGAGTTCCCCGGTGGCAAGGTCGAGCCGGGCGAAAGCGTCGAGCAAGCGTTGCGCCGCGAGCTGCAGGAAGAAATCGGCGTCACCATCGGCCCGGTGCAGCCGTGGCGCACGCTGACGGTGGACTACCCGCACGCGCTGGTGCGGTTGCACGTCGGTCGCGTCCACGCCTGGCAGGGTGAGCTGCAGATGCACGAAGGCCAAACCTACGCCTGGCAGCGACTGCCGGTGGCGGTGGCGCCGGTGCTGCCGGGCACGGTGCCGCTGCTGCGCTGGCTCGAAGACGAGCCGCGGGCTGCAACGCCGTAACGGGGGTTCGGGTGCGCCCCCTTGCGGCGCAGGTCGAGTGGCGCTAGACTTGTCGCTGGATACCCCCGGCGGAGGTGACGGGGGTTGGACTGGAGTCGTTCATGGCACGCCTGACACCGTTTCGCTTCCCTCCCGGCACCTGCATCGTCCAAGCGCAGCCGCCGCAGCGTCCATCGGTGACGCTGCACTCGCCCGGCATCACGGTGATGACCGACCTGACCGAGGTGCGCGCCGCCACCACCACGCCGGACGAAACGCTGGACGCGGCGCGGCAGGCCATGATCCACCAAGGGGTGCGCCTGCTGTTCGTGGTGCGCACGATGCCGTGCGTCGAAGGCCTGATCACCGCCGCCGACCTGGAGGGCGAGCGCCCGATGATGGCGGCGCAACGCCGCGGCGTGGCCTACGGCGAGCTGGTGGTGGCCGACGTGATGACGCCGCTGGACGAATTCGACGCGGTGGACTACGACGACCTCAAGCGCTGCAGCGTGGCCGACGTCATCGCCACGCTCAAAAGCGTCGGGCGGCGCCACCTGCTGGTGGCCGAAAAGGCCGGTGCCGACCACGGCCCGTGGATCCGGGGCGTGATCTCACACACGCAGATCGAGCGCCAACTCGGCCAGCCCATCGACGTGCTGGACCTGGCCAGCACGTTTTCGGAAATCCGCGCCTCGTTGGCGGCCTGACGGCGGCGCCGCCCGCCGCGCGGCTCAATGCTGCGGGACGTCGTCAGGCGGTGCCGGGGGGGTGGGGTCCGGCACGCGGTACGCCTCGCTGGCCCAGGCGCCCAGGTCCAGCTGCTTGCAGCGCGCGCTGCAAAACGGGCGCCACGGGTTGTCAGCGGCGTAGCGGGCCGGTTGCCCGCAAGCCGGGCACGTTACGGTGCGAGCCGTCCATTGGGGGGTGGGAGCGTCCGTCATCGCTGCCGCTTCAATGGCACAGGTGGATTTCGAACTCGGCCTCGGCGTCGGCCGCGTGCTCCAGCCGCCCCTCGCCGTTGCGCCGCAGCATGCGCACCGCCACCAGCAAGCGGTTGCCGCTGATTTCCGGGATCAATTGCAGGGTCGGGTCCAGCCACACCCGCAGCAACTGGAAGGTGCGGCTCTGCGGTAGGTTTTGCTGAAACTGCCCCTGCGTGGCGTAAACCTTTTGCGCGATGGCCGACTCCCGCAGCAGTTGCAGCAGCAGGTGCACCGGCTCGGCCAGGCAGGCCACCTCCTGCGCCCAACGCGCCAGATCGGCCTGCCGCTCGGCCGCCGGGCGGTGTTGCCAGTCGTGGTAGGCGGGCAGGTCGAAGCCACAGGTGCCACCGGGGATGGCCATGCGGTTGCGCACCGTTTGCAGCCATTCCACACTGGCCAGCGCGTGGCCTGGGCGGCCTTCGTCGTCACGCAGCGCCGTGTAGCAGCGGTCGAGGCGGGCGATGAGCTGCTCCAGCGCCACCTCCGAGATGGCGGGGTTGCCCCGGTAGCCCTCGAACACGTGCTTGTGGCGCTCCAGATCCTTCAGGATTTCGCTCTTGAGGTCGGCGCGCGCACCCACTTCGAGGATTTCGAACAAGGTTTGCAGCGCGTGATGGTGGTCCAGCGGGTGCTCGCGCGGCACCAGCGTACCCAAGCGGTGCAGCAGGTGCTCCAGCCGCAGGTAGGTGCGGGTGCGCTCGTTGAGAGGGTATTCGTAAAGAATCACACGGTCATGATAGCGGCATTCGGCGCGCTGCCCACGCGCGTGCCACGCGCCCGCGCAGCGTGGCCAGGTCGGTGCCGGCGTCGTTGTCGATCACGACGTCGGCGGCGGCCAGCCGCGTGGCCCGGTCCGCCTGGGCCGCCAGCACGGCCTGCACCTGCTCACGCGGCCAGCCGTTGCGCGCCATCACGCGCTCGATCTGGGTTTCGGGGGCGCAGTCGACCACCCACACCTGGTCGCAGCGCTGGCGCCAAGCCGCCGATTCGACCAGCAACGGCAGGTCCAGCACCACCGTGTCGGCGGCCGAGGCCGCCACGCGGCGGTCGATCTCGGCGCGCACCAGCGGATGGACGATGGCTTCCAGCCGCGCCCGCGC
Organism: Tepidimonas aquatica; assembly: GCF_007556585.1. Lineage (GTDB taxonomy): Bacteria > Pseudomonadota > Gammaproteobacteria > Burkholderiales > Burkholderiaceae_C > Tepidimonas > Tepidimonas aquatica. The sequence continues at coordinate 40,139 of NZ_VJNA01000002.1, forward strand.
CTGTGGGTCGGCAAAGACCAACGCACGCATGCGTGCGCGGTCCAGCGCGCCGTGGTCGTCGATGACTTGCGGGCCAAACGCCTGGCGGATCGCCTCGATGGCCGCGCCGCCGGAGGCGGTGACGCCGCGCGCGATGGCGTCGGCGTCGATGACCTCGGCGCCCAGTTCGGCCAGCATCGCCGCCACGGTGCTTTTGCCGCTGCCGATGCCGCCGGTCAGCCCAATGCGCAGCGGCCTGGTCATGCCGGCAGCCCCAACCACGTTAGCAATGCCCGGGGACCGATGACCCACACCAGCAGACCCCCCAGCGCCAAAAACGGCCCAAACGGTACGTAGCGCCCCTCCCGCAGGCCGCCGGTGGCCTTCAGCCCCAGGCCAACCAACGCACCCACCAGCGACGCCACCAACACCAGCGGGATCAGCGCCTGCCAGCCGAGCCAAGCGCCCAGCCCGGCGAGCAACTTGAAGTCACCGTAGCCCATGCCTTCCTTGCCGGTCAGCAGCTTGAACGTCCAGTACACGCTCCACAGGCTCAGGTAGCCGGCCACCGCACCCCACAGCGCGTCGGCCAAGGCCACCCCGGTCCACCCCAGCGCTGCCCCGATCAGCCCGGCCCACAGCAGCGGCAGCGTGATGTCGTCCGGCAGCAGCGTCGTGTCCCAGTCGATGGCGGCCAGCGCCAGCAGCGCCGCACCCCACGCGGCCCACGCCACGGCGGCCAAGGACACGCCGTGGCGCCACGCCACCGCCGCAAACCACACCCCGCAGGCCAATTCGATGATGGGGTAGCGCCAGGCGATACGCGCCCCACACGCGGCGCAGCGCCCGCGCTGCAGCACAAAGCTCAGCAGCGGCACGTTGCGCCACGAAGGGATCGGCGTTTGGCACGCTGGGCAGTGCGAGCGCGGCACCCATAGGTTGTAGGGTGGCCGTGCGGGCGGTTCCTCGCCACGCAGCGCGGCGCACTCGGCCTCCCAGCGGCGCTGCAGCATCGTCGGCAAGCGGTGGATGACGACGTTGAGAAAGCTGCCCACCAGCAGGCCAAGCAGCACGGCGGCGGACCATTCGAGGGTGCTGAGCATGGCCGCCAGTGTACTTGCACGCCAGGCGTTCACCTGCGCAAGGCGGTGGACGTGGTGGCCGCGTGGCCGACCGGTGACGGGTGATCTGCAAACGTGTCAGAGCCGCTGTCGCAGCAGCGTGACGCCCGCTGTTCTGCGCGGCTGGATTAGCAGGCCGTTGAAAAACTCCCCCGCAGCCGCTCGCGCTCGCCGCTGGTCAGTCCCTCGCGCTGGCCGGCATCGACTTCCTGGCGCTTGACCCATTCGAGCAGCGTCTGCGGCACGCAGCCAATCTTGGGTGCTATCGATTCCACGGCCGCCCACAGCGAGGGGTACTCGCCCCGGTGCTCTTGCACCATGCGCACGGCGCGCTCGCGGACCTCGGGTGAGAATTTCGATGTCTTGTTCATGGCTCCATCTTCTCAAGAGTTGGAGCCTCCTCAAAATCCGGGGCGGTTCACACGCTAGGCGTCCAGATCCCGTGGGCGGTGAAGGCCGAACGGGCCACTGGTTGGCTGGCGGGTGCGCTGTCAACCACCGTGTCTCTGCGGGTGGTCGCCTGGGGGGACGGGATGGGCAGAGAGGTTCATGATCGAGGGGTGGTTGGGTGTTGGCGCGTGCAACTGGCGCGTGGGGCTGATGCGTGGTGGCGATACGCCGTGTTCTCGTCGTTTGTTGGCTGGAGGCGCGACTTGGCAAAGCCAACGGCGACGCTGTCACCGACAGGCGCACAGCCGCCTCAGCTTGTGATCAACAGCCCGTGGCGCTCAATGAAAGAGACGACTTCAGCCAATCCCTGTTGGGTTTTGAGGTTGGTCATGACCCAAGGGCGACGATCGGGGTCGGGCCTCATGCGCGCGGTGTCTGCGGCCATCACTTCGAGGTTGGCGCCGACATGGGGAGCGAGGTCGATCTTGTTGATGACCAACAAATCGCTTTTGGTGATTCCTGGCCCGCCTTTGCGGGGGATTTTTTCACCGGCCGCGACATCGATGACGTAGATGGTCAGGTCGGACAGCTCGGGGCTGAACGTGGCGGCCAGGTTATCACCGCCGCTTTCGACAAAGACAATGTCCGCGTCTGGAAACTGCCGCAACATGCGGTCGATGGCCTCGAGGTTGATGGAGCAGTCTTCCCGGATGGCCGTGTGGGGACATCCGCCTGTTTCTACCCCAAGGATGCGCTCGGGAGGCAATGCGCCGCTGATGGTGAGCAAGCGCTGGTCCTCTTTCGTGTAAATGTCGTTGGTGATGGCCACCAAGTCGTAGCGCTGGCGCATGGTTTTGCACAGCATCTCCAGCAGCGTCGTTTTGCCCGAACCAACCGGTCCGCCGATGCCTACCCTCAGCGGTGGCAGGGGCTTGTTGCGTCCGGGAATGGCGTGAAGAACCGAGGTTGCGGTGTTCATGAGCGAAACAGGCGGCTGTATTGGGTTTCATGGCGTGCTGACAGGATGGCCAGCATTGGGGCGAAGCATTGGCGTTGACCCGGCGGTTGCGAAAGGGCAACGTGCACGGCCGCGGGCAGCGCCGCACGCAACTGGGCCAGCAGCCGCTGGCCGGCGTTTTGTCCCAGGGGTACGGCTTTGACCGCGGCCTGGCAGGCCGCCTCACACCAGGCGAAGCCCGCAGCCAACAGGGCATGGGCTGTGGGGAGGGTGTTGGGTGTCAGGGTCGCCAGCGCCCACGCGTACGCCACGGGGTAGGTGGGCGGTTGCAGTGCAGCCGGCACCTCATCCAACCCCGGATCGGGCAACGTGTGCGGCCTTAAACCCTGCAACCAGTGCAGCACCGCATGCCCCATTTGTTCGCTTTGCAAACGCAGCTCAGCGCTTTCCCGGGTGCGGCGTGTCCACGCGTTCAACGTCAGCAATGTTGTCCAGTCACGGGCGCGCCACGCGGGCAGTGCCTGCGCCACCACGGACAGATCAGCCCGGGCCTGGGTCAAATGGAGCTGAGCCAGCAGCCACTGGGCCGCGCTGGCCTCGTCGTGCACCCGCCCGGCCTCGACGGCACTTTCCAGCCCTTCGGAGTATGAAAAACCACCCAGCGGCAAAGCAGGCGAAGCGAGCCACAACAACCCGAGCAAGGCCTGGGGATCACGCTCACCATCAGGGTTGGCCATGGTGTGGGTGATCGTCGGTGGGGTGAACGTGTCCATCGTGGCGGTGATGCGCAGGTCCGCCGTAAGCACCGAACTCGGGCTCAAAGGGTTCATCGACTTCCGTAACCGTCAGGTGCATTTGGCGTAACAAGTCGGCCAGCACATGGTCGCGCTCCAGCTTGAGATGGTCGGCGTGCAATTGCAGCGCGACATGGCGGTTGCCTAGGTGGTACGCGGCGCGCAGCAAGTCCAAGGGCGTGCCGTGCTCCGGGCAGGTCGTGACCTTGAGCAGGGGTTCGACCGCGGCGCGTACACACAGCAGGCCGCCATCGGTCAACACCAACACATCGCCGTCGCGCATGACGCTGCCGCGGGGCAGCAACACCGCAATGCGGCGTCCTTGGCTGTCACGCGCTTCGAAACGGCTGCGCTGGCGCCATGTCCATTCGAGTTCCAGTACGGGTGCGCGGGCCAACAGCGTCCGGGCGAGCCCCGCGCCATCCGGTATCAGGCGGCTTGCCAGCAACGGCGGGTCAGCGGGGGCGGCTGAATGGTGCATGGTGAGTGCATCCGTCAAAATAAAAAATAGCGCTGCGCCATGGGCAGCACGCTGGCCGCTTCGCACACCAACAACTCGCCGTCGGCGCGCACCGCATAGGTTTGTGGATCGATCTCCATGTGGGGCGTGTGGTCGTTGAGCACCATGTCGCGCTTGCCAATACGGCGGCAGCCCTGCACGGCGACCAGCGGTTTGTGCAAGCCGTAGCGCTGGGCTACCCCCGCGGCCAGCGCCGCCTGCGACACGAAGGTCAGCGAGGTGTGCGCCAGCGCTTCGCCGAAGGCGCCGAACATCGGCCGCAGGTGCACCGGCTGCGGCGTCGGGATGGAGGCGTTGGGGTCGCCCATCGCCGCGGCCACGATCATGCCGCCCTTGACGACGACGGCGGGCTTCACACCGAAGAAGGCCGGCTTCCACAACACCAGGTCGGCCCACTTGCCGACCTCGACGGAGCCGATTTCGTGCGCCATGCCGTGCGCGATGGCCGGGTTGATGGTGTACTTGGCCACGTAGCGCTTGATGCGGAAATTGTCGTTGCGCGGCTCGTGGTCGCTGCGCTGCGGCCAGTCGGCGGGGGGCGCCAGCCAGCCGCGCTGGATTTTCATCTTGTGCGCGGTCTGCCAGGTGCGCGTGATGACCTCGCCGACGCGGCCCATGGCCTGGCTGTCGCTGCTCATGATGCTGATGGCCCCCAGGTCATGCAGGATGTCCTCGGCGGCGATCGTCTCCTTGCGGATGCGGCTTTCGGCAAACGCCAAGTCCTCCGCGATGGACGGATCGAGGTGATGGCACACCATCAGCATATCCACGTGCTCATCCAGCGTGTTGACGGTGTAGGGGCGCGTGGGGTTGGTGGAGGAGGGCAGCACGTAGGGCTCGCCGACGATGCGCAGGATGTCGGGGGCGTGGCCGCCGCCGGCACCTTCGCAGTGAAAGGCGTGGATCGTGCGGCCGCGCATGGCCGCCAGAGAATCCTCAACGAAGCCGCTTTCGTTGAGGGTGTCGGTGTGGATGGCCACCTGGGTGTCGGTTGCTTCGGCTACGCTCAAGCACGCATCGATGGCCGCCGGGGTGGAGCCCCAGTCCTCGTGCAGCTTCATGCCGATGGCGCCGGCCTCGATCTGTTCGCGCAGACCTTCGGGGCGGCTGGCGTTGCCTTTGCCGAGAAACCCAAGGTTCATCGGGAAGGCTTCGGCCGCTTGCAGCATGCGTTGCACGTACCAGGGGCCGGGCGTGCAGGTGGTGGCGTTGGTGCCGGTGGCCGGCCCAGTGCCACCACCGGTCATCGTCGTGATGCCCGACATCAGCGCCTCTTCGATCTGCTGCGGGCAGATGAAGTGGATGTGGCTGTCGTGGCCGCCTGCGGTCACGATCATGCCTTCGCCGGCCAGCACCTCGGTGCCGGGGCCAATGACGATATCGACGCCGGGCTGCGTATCGGGATTGCCGGCTTTGCCAAGGGCGACGATACGGCCATCGCGTACGCCGATATCGGCTTTGACAATACCCCAGTGGTCGATGACCAGAGCGTTGGTGATGACCAAATCGACGGCGCCCGCAGCACGTGGGTGCTGGCTTTGGCCCATGCCATCGCGAATGGTCTTGCCGCCTCCGAATTTGACCTCCTCGCCGTAGCCGCCGGCACGCAGCGTGTAGTCGTCCTCAACCTCGGCCCACAGGGATGTGTCGGCCAGACGGACGCGATCCCCGATCGTGGGGCCAAACATTTCGGCGTACGCACGCCGTGAGATCGTGACCATAGTCTGTTCAACCCTCCAGCTGATCCAGTGGCCCATTGGTCAAGCCACGAAATCCCCAGACGTGCCGCCTGCCGGCCAGCGCCACCAGCTCCACGGTGCGTTGCTGCCCGGGTTCAAAGCGTATGGCTGTGCCGCTGGCAATATTGAGCCGCATACCGTGCGCTGCCGCGCGATCGAATTGCAGCGCAGCGTTGGTTTCGGCAAAGTGGTAGTGTGACCCTACCTGAATAGGGCGCTGCGCGGTGTTGTGCACCACCAGCGTGCGCGTGACGCGCCCGGGGTTGAGCGGCAACTCATCGTTGACCAACAGGTATTCGCCAGGGATCACGATCGACTCCTTTGTGTTCGGGCGCGGGGCACTGGATTGATCCGGCACCGCCGCTCGGCGCTACAAGGGCACGGCGCGGAGCGTCAAACCAACGCCATGACACTGGACACGCCCACGGCGCCAACCATCGCGCCGGCGATGCGGGGTGCCCACGCATGGCTGCGTTGCAGCACGACACCGAGACCGATCCCCACCCCGTGCAGCACCGCGGTGCTGAGCACCATGCCCAACAGCGCCGCGTGACCCGCCAGCTCATGGCCATGTGCGGCGCCGTGGAACCACGCGAACGCCGCCACCAGCCCCGCGGCCACGGCCTGCGGCACGGCCACGCGCGCCGCGATCAGCAGCCCCAGCGTCAGCAGCGAGACCGCGATCATGGGCTCCACGGCCACTGTCGGCAGCCCCGCTTGGGCCGCCAGCGCGCCCACCAACAACACGCTGGCGAACGCCAACGGCGCCATCCAACGCTGCGTGCTGACCAGCGCACTCCAGATGCCGACCGCGAGCATGGCGGCCAAGTGGTCCATGCCCGTCAAGGGGTGGAGCAGGCCGGCCAGCCATCCGTGGTGTACACCCCCGTCCGTGCCGGTGTGGGACATGGCTGGGAGTGTCCACACGGCTGCGGTCAGTCCGCAAACGATGAGGCGAAGCAATCGGCGCTGGCGGTCAGGCATGGTCAACCCCTGGTTGTCGAACGGTCGCGAAACAACGTGCCTCGTGTTGGTGCCATCAGCACGTGGCTCTCTACGTGATCGGTTGGTGTACGGTCACCAATTTGGTGCCATCAGGGAAAGTGGCCTCGACCTGAATGTCGTGAATCATGTCGGCCACACCGTCCATCACATCGTCGCGGGTCAGGACGTGGCGGCCCTCACTCATCAGTTGCGCCACCGTTTTGCCTTCACGGGCGCCTTCCAGCACATAGGCGCTGATGAGGGCAACGGCCTCTGGGTAATTCAGCTTCAATCCGCGTGCGCGCCGACGCTCGGCCAGTAAGGCCGCGGTGAACAGCAACAGCTTGTCTTTCTCGCGTGGTGACAGGTCCATGCTGTTGCTTGAAGCAAGCGCTGTGCCAACGCGCATCGATGGCACGAAAGCTGCAAGCCTGCACAGGCATGAACCACACTGCCGACCAGGCCAACCCGGGATCTGCACCAAAAGCGCCAATCGCACCGGTGCGGCGTGCATACCACCGCTGGGTGGCCAGTGAGACGCTGGAAGACTACGCGCTGCGTTACACGCCGCAGCGCTTTCGGCGCTGGTCAGCCGGTCGTGTCGCCAACATGGCGCTTGGGGTGTCGTCGTTCCTGGTGCTGGAGGCGCTGGGCGCGACGTTGATGCTCCAGTTTGGCGTGCTCAACGCGGCGGCGGCCATCGTGGCGGCGGGTGTCTTGATTGCTCTGGTGGGGTGGCCCATCAGTGTGGCCGCGGCACGCCACGGGGTGGACATGGATTTGTTGACCCGTGGTGCGGGCTTTGGGTACCTTGGCTCGACACTGACCTCGCTGATCTACGCCACCTTTACGTTCATCTTTTTTGCGTTGGAAGCGGCAGTGATGGCTTACGCGCTGCAGCTCGCCCTTGGCATTCCTTCCTCTTGGGGCTACCTGATCAGCGCGCTGCTGGTCATTCCGCTGGTCACGCACGGGGTGACTTTGATTGGCCGATTTCAGCGCTGGACGCAGCCGCTTTGGTTGACGTTGATGATTCTTCCCTGGCTTGCGGTGTGGCTGAACGACCCCGGCTCGATGGCCCGTTGGTTGCACCAGGAGGGTGCGCCCCAGGTACCCAAGACGTTCGATTGGCACCTGTTTGGTGCCGCGCTGACGGTTGCACTGGCGTTGGTGACCCAAATGGGCGAGCAAGCCGACTATTTGCGCTTCATGCCCCAGCCGCAGCCCGGCCGTCGCGCACGGTGGTGGCTGGCTGTGGCCGTGGGCGGTCCGGGTTGGGTGGTGCCGGGCGTGCTCAAGATGCTGGCGGGGGCTTGGCTGGCGCACCTGGCGCTGGAGCACGGTGTGTCGGCGGCGCAGGCAGTTGACCCGAACCAAATGTACCTCGTGGCGTACGGGCACATGTTACCGTCGGGCTGGGCGGTGGCGGCGACTGCGCTGTTTGTTGTGGTGTCCCAGCTCAAGATCAACGTCACCAATGCCTACGCGGGCTCGTTGGCATGGAGCAATTTTTTCTCGCGCTTGACGCACCACCACCCTGGCCGGGTGGTGTGGGTGGTGTTCAACACAGCGTTGGCGTGGCTGCTGATGGAGCTCAACGTCTTTCATGCCCTGGGGGCGGTGCTCGGGCTGTACGCGCATGTGGCGTTGGCATGGCTGGTGGCGGTGGTGGCTGACCTGGTGGTGCTCAAGCCTCTGGGGTGGTCGCCCCGGGCGATTGAGTTCCGCCGTGCCCATTTGATGGACATCAACCCGGTGGGGGTGGGGGCGATGCTGGGGGCGTCGCTGTTGGGGGTGGCGGCGCACTTCGGATGGCTGGGCTCTTGGGCGCAGGCGTTTTCGGCGCTGGTGGCGATGTCGGCGGCATTCGGGTTGACGCTGTTGCTGGGGGCCGTCACACGGGGACGGTATCACTTGGCGCGTCGCGCCGACGCCGCTGTGGTGGCCACGGATAAAGCCGATGCCGAAGGTGCGCCCTTGCAGTTGCGCTGTGTGGTATGCCAGGGCAGCTACGAGCGGCCCGACATGGCCCGTTGCCCGGCTTACGGCGGCTGGATCTGCTCGCTGTGCTGCACACTCGACGCGCGCTGTGGCGACGCCTGCAAACCGCACGCCCGCTTGAGCACCCAGCTGCGCGCCTGGCTGCGGCGATGGTTGCCGCGGCGGCTGCAGCCGTACGTCGATGCCGGGTTGATCCACTACCTGGTGGCGTTGTCGGTCGCAGCGTTGGTGCTGGCTGCCCTGCTTGGTTTGCTGGCGCGTCAGGATGCGCAGCGTGCCGTGTCCGACCCTGTCGCGTTGGCGTGGGTCACCGAGGTCTACCGCAAGGTTTACGTCGTGCTGCTCACACTCGGGGCGGTGTTGATCTGGTGGCTGGTGCTGACGCAGCGGGCACGCCAAGTGGCGCAACAAGAAACCCATCGCTACACGCGGCTGCTGTTGCGTGAGATTGAGGCACATCGCCGCACCGATGCGCAGCTGCAGCGTGCCCGTGAGGCGGCCGAAGCCGCCCGTCGCAGTGCTGAGCGTGCCAACGATGCCAAGACACGTTACCTGTACGCCATCAGCCACGAATTGCGCACACCGTTGGGGGCGATCATGCTGTACGTGCAGGCCTTGCAGCGGGACGCCAGCCTCAGCGCCCGCCAGGCCCATGCGCTGGCCATGATTCAGCGCGGCGGTCAGCACGTGCTGTCGCTCATTGAAGGCACGCTGGATTTGGCGCGCATCGAAGCTGGGCGAGTCACGTTGGACGTGCGTCCAACCGACTTGCGGGCCTTGGTGCAGGACATGGTGGCGTGGCTGACCCCCCAGGCCCAGGCCAAAGGGTTGCGCGTGGCCCTGGAAGGCCCCACCCGCTGGCCAAGCGCCGTGCGTTGCGACGGGTCTCGACTGCGGCAGGTGTTGCTCAACTTGCTGGGCAACGCCGTGCGCTACACCGAGACGGGACACATCACGCTGCGGATGGCTTACGTTTGTGATGTGGCCACCGTGGAGGTCATCGACACCGGTCCAGGCATCAGTGCGGCCGAGCTGGAGCGGGTGTTCGAGCCCTTTGCGCGCGGCGCCGCGGGCAGCCAACATGCGGGGTCGGGCCTGGGGTTGACGATAGCCCGCATGTTGACCCAGCTCATGGGTGGCGAGCTACGCGTGCACAGCGAGCTGGGGCAGGGCACAACGTTTGTTCTGCGTTTGTACTTACCCGAAGTGGCGGCGTTGGCGTCGGACCACCCTCCGGCCGCGCTGCCCGCCCCGGTCAGCGCCGGCGCGCCACCAGCGCCGGTGGCTGCGTTGCGTCTATGGCCGCCCGAGGTGCGGGAGCGGTTGCTGCAATGCGTACGGCTTGGGTATCCGCGCGGGGTGCAACGGGTGCTGGACGACGCAACCGGTTTGCCTGCGGCCGAGCAATTGCGCCAGGCCGCGCAGGCGCTGGATCTCAAGACCCTGGAGCGATGGCTGACGGAGGCGTGCGATGCGACCCCATGTGCTGCAACCTGAGAGCAGTCCTTTGGTTTTGATCGTCGATGATGTGCCCGAGAGCCTTGCGGCCCTGCACGACATGTTGGATGAGACGGGCTACACCGCGTTGGTGGCCAGCGATGGCCCCACCGCCTTGGTGCGCGCCCGTCAAGCCCGGCCCGACGTGATTTTGCTGGACGCACTCATGCCAGGCATGGACGGCTTCGAGGTGGCGCGCCGGCTCAAAGCTGACGAGCGCACCGCATCCATCCCGATTTTGTTCATGACCGGCTTGACGGAGACGGAGCACCTGATCGAAGGACTGGCAGCCGGCGCCGTCGATTACGTGACCAAGCCGGTCAAGCCGCAGGAGGTGATCGCGCGCATCGGGGTGCACCTGCGCACCTCGCGGCAAATTCGCCAGGGCTCGATCGTGCAGCAGCAAGCGCGCAACGCGCTCGATGCTTTCGGGTTCGCCACCATCACCGTGCGGATGCGCGACGGGCGGCTGCTGTGGCAGACGCCACTGGCACGCGAGCTGCTGTGGCGCTATTGCGGCACCGAGGCGCCCGTGACGCCAGAGCCGGTGCTGCAGTGGCTGCGCCGCCACGGCCCGGAGCTGTGTCGCCAAGAGTCCCCGGTCGAGCCGCCGCGTTTGACGTTGACGCAAGGCACGCGTCGGTTGACCTTGCGGTTGTATCGCTCGGTGGATGATCCAGCCGACACCAGCGCCGACAGCGAGGGAGGGCATTGGTTGATTGTCATGCAGGAAACGTCGGACACCAGTGTGCTGGAGGCGCTGATGCAGACATTCGGTCTGACCGCCCGGGAGGCCGAGGTGTTGTATTGGGTGGTGCAAGGCAAGATCAACCGCGACATTGCCGACATCGTCGGCGCCAGCCCCGCCACCGTCAAAAAGCACCTGGAGCGTATTCACGCCAAGCTGGGTGTCGAGACACGCACGGCGGCGGCCGCGTTGGCGCTGCAACGTGTGCCACAACTGCGTCCCAACGCGGCGGCCTGAGCATGCCTCGTACGCCATCTGGCGTACAGACGTGGGGAAACGTTGTACCTACCATGACTCGCGTGGTCTAGGGGTGGGTGGCCGCTGAGCCTGGCCGCCCCATGCCTAGGTTCGTTCCACAAAGTCGTCCACTGCGGAGAACCACCATGATGCAACGTCGCTCCACCCTGAAGATTTTGTCGGCGGCGGCCGCTATGGCCACCTTCGGTCCACTACCGTCGCGTGCCCAATCGGGTCCGATCAAAGTGGGCATTCTCCACTCGCTGTCGGGCACGATGGCGATTTCGGAAACGGTGCTCAAAGATATCGCCCTGATGACCATCGATGAAATCAATGCCGCGGGCGGCGTGCTGGGCCGCAAGGTCGAGCCGGTGGTGGTCGATCCGGCGTCGAACTGGCCCCTGTTTGCCGAGAAAGCCCGTCAGCTGCTCACCCAGGATAAAGTGGCGGCGGTGTTTGGCTGCTGGACATCGGTGAGTCGTAAATCGGTGCTGCCGGTGTTTGAGGAGCTCAACGGCCTGCTGTTTTACCCGGTGCAGTACGAAGGCGAAGAGTTGTCCAAAAACGTCTTCTACACCGGTGCTGCGCCCAACCAGCAGGCCATACCGGCAGTGGAATATCTGATGAGTAAAGACGGCGGCTCGGCCAAGCGTTTCGTGCTGCTGGGGACTGACTACGTGTATCCGCGCACCACCAACAAGATCCTGCGCGCCTTCCTCAAGTCCAAGGGAATCCCCGAGTCCGACATCATGGAGGAATACACACCGTTCGGACACAGCGACTACCAGACCATCATCGGTAAGATCAAGCAGTTTGCCGCCGCCGGTAAAAAGACCTGTGTGATTTCGACCATCAACGGCGACTCTAACGTGCCGTTTTATAAAGAGCTTGGCAACCAGGGGCTCAAGGCTACGGATGTGCCTGTGGTCGCGTTCAGCGTCGGCGAGGAAGAGCTGCGCGGCGTGGACACCAAGCCACTGGTGGGGCATCTGGCGGCGTGGAACTACTTCATGTCGATCAAAAACCCGACCAACGACGCTTTCATTAAAAAATGGGCGGCGTACGCCAAGGCTAAAAACATTCCTGGTCACAAGGACAAGCCGTTGACCAACGACCCGATGGAGGCGACGTACATCGGTATTCACATGTGGAAACAGGCCGTCGAAAAAGCCAAGAGCATCGACACGGACCGCGTGATCGAAGCCATGGCTGGTCAAACCTTCGATGCGCCCAGCGGCTTCAAGGTCAAAATGGACGAGCGCAACCACCATTTGCACAAACCGGTCTTTATTGGCGAGGTGCGTGCGGATGGCCAGTTCAACGTGGTGTGGAAGACCAAGGGTCCGATCCGTGCACAACCGTGGAGCCCCTTCATCCCGGGCAATGAGAAGAAAAAAGACGTCCCGGAAAAGGCTTGAGGCTGTCGACCCTGCACGGTGAAACTGGCGATGCAAGGCCTCTGCAAACGTTGGTGGGCGTTGTGTGTGTTGCTGTGCGTGCCGGCGCTGGCCCGCGCGCTGAGCGGCGCAGACGCGCTGGCGGTGGTGGAAGGCGACGTCGACGAGCGTGTGCAGGCCATCACACGGCTGGCCGCGCAGCCCGACGCGCAGGCTGCTGCGCTGTTGCGCGCGCTCCAAGAGGAGCGCGTGCGGGTGCACGATGGCAAGGTATGGATCGAACAACCCGACGGGGCCATCGTACGTGTCGAGACCGGTCAGCCCGACACCCCTCCGCCCGAGGCAGAGGCACCGCTGTTGAACAACCGGTTGCGGGCCGCGTTATCGCTGGCCCAGGCCGGTTTGGCGTTGCAGTCCAACGATCCGGATCGGCAACGCAACGCAGCGGCGACCTTGCGCGACGCCATGCTGGACGACCCCGACGCCCAGTTGGAGCCACTGTTGCAAGCGGCACTGGCGCCACAGCGCGACCCGGCGCTGGACAGCCGCGCCGCCACGATGCTTCAACAAGCGCTGGCGGCTGTGCAGTTGGGGGCCGCTGATCCTGCCCAGCGGCGCTGGGCCGCCGAGGTGCTGGCGGCCAGCGGACAGCGGCGGGCGCTGGCGCTGCTGCAGCAACACGCGGACGATGCCGACGCGAGCGTGCGCCGTGCGTTGCAAACCGCCCAGCAACGTCTGCAAAGGACGCTGACGTTGGCTGAAGTCAGTGCCAACCTGTTCGCCGGTATCAGTTTAGGGTCGGTCCTGCTGCTCGCCGCCCTTGGGCTGGCGGTCACGTACGGGTTGATGGGCGTGATCAACATGGCGCACGGCGAGTTGATCATGGTTGGTGCGTACACCACCTACGTGGTGCAGCGGCTGTTTGCCCAATGGGCGCCGCAATGGTTTGACTGGTACCTGGTAGCAGCCCTTCCCGCTGCCTTTGGGGTGGCGGCCTTGGTGGGGGCGGCCATCGAGCGGGGGGTGATTCGTCACCTGTACGGACGCCCGCTGGAAACGCTGCTGGCAACCTGGGGCCTGAGTCTGATTCTGATGCAAGCGGTACGCAGTCTGTTTGGGGCGCAAAACGTGACGGTGGAAAACCCCGCATGGCTTAGCGGCTCGGTGGAACTGTGGGGGGGCATGGCGCTGCCGTGGAACCGTCTGGTCATTGTCGGGTTTGCGGTGGCGGTGCTGCTCGGCGTAGGTTGGGTACTGCAGCGCACGCGGCTGGGGCTGTTCGTACGCGCGGTCACGCAGAACCGGCCCATGGCAGCGTGCATGGGCGTTCCCACCGGGCGCGTCGACGCCTATGCGTTCGCCTTCGGCTCGGGCGTGGCAGGCTTGGCCGGCGTTGCGCTGAGCCAAATCGGCAACGTCGGCCCGGATCTCGGCCAAGCGTACATCATCGATTCGTTCATGGTTGTGGTGGTGGGCGGTGTAGGGCAGTTGACGGGCACCGTGGCCGCCGCGTTCGGGTTGGGTTTGCTCAATAAATGGCTTGAGGGTTGGGTGGGCGCCGTGTTGGCCAAAATCGCTGTGTTGGTGCTCATTGTGATCTTTATTCAGAAGCGTCCACAAGGGTTGTTTGCTTTGAAGGGGCGGCAAGCATGAGTGCGGAGTCGTGCGGCCATGCAACCATGGCGGGACCAGCGTTGGGTGTTCCGGGCGGCCGCCTTTGGGGGCGCGATGCGGTGCTGGTCGGATGGGTTGTCCTTGTGGCCACCGTGGTGGCCGCTGCACTCAACCTGCTGGTGCCGCCCGACAGCGTGTGGCATGTCAGCGACCACTGGATCACCCTGTTGGGCAAGATCATGTGCTACGCCATCTGTGCATTGGCGCTGGACATGATCTGGGGCTACAGCGGCATTCTCAGTCTAGGCCACGGGTTGTTTTTCGCGCTCGGTGGTTATGTGATGGGGATGTACCTCATGCGCCAGATCGGCACCGATGGCAACTACGGCAGTGAGCTGCCCGATTTCATGGTCTTCTTGGACTGGAAGGAGCTTCCGTGGCACTGGGCGCTGTCGGACAGCTTTGCGGCGACGCTGCTGTTGATCGTTTTGGTGCCTGGGTTGTTGGCGTGGGTGTTTGGCTACTTTGCATTTCGATCACGCATCCAAGGGGTGTATTTTTCGATTATCACGCAGGCGTTGACGTTTGCTGCGATGCTGTTGTTCTACCGTAATGAAACTGGTTTTGGTGGTAACAACGGTTTCACCGATTTTAAGCGCATTGTTGGCTTTCCGATCACCGCTTCCGAAACACGCGTGGCGTTGTTGGCGCTCACGGGACTGGCGCTGGTGGGCTGCTATGCTGTGTCGCGTTGGTTGGTCGGCAGCAAATTCGGGCGCGTGTTGCAGGCGATTCGCGATGCCGAGAGCCGTGTGATGTTTTGCGGCTACGATCCACTGTCGTACAAACTGGCCGTGTGGACACTGTCGGCCATCATGTGCGCGGTGGCCGGGGCCTTGTACGTGCCTCAGGTCGGTATCATCAATCCCCGGGAAATGAGCCCCGCGGCCAGCATTGAAATCGCGGTGTGGGTGGCGGTGGGGGGGCGCGGTACGCTTGTTGGGCCGCTTGTGGGTGCGTTTGCCGTCAACGGGGCCAAAAGCTGGCTGACGGTACTGGCGCCCGAAGTGTGGCTGTATGTGCTCGGGGCGCTTTTCGTCGCCGTCACGCTGTGGATGCCGGACGGTTTGGTTGGGTTGGCGCGCCGCTGGGCTCAGCGGCTGCTGGGGGGGCGGCAGCCATGACACCCGACTTGATGCAAAGCGGAGCCGAGCGTTGGGCACGGGCTCGGCAGCGCGCTGCGGTCCATGGTGGTAGCGGCGGGCGGGCGGCGCCGTTGGCCCATCCGGTGGCGCCCGGTGCCATCGATACCAGCCATGGGTGCATCCTCTACGTGGACGATGTGCATGTCAGCTTCGACGGCTACAAGGCGCTCAACGGCCTGTGTCTGAACATCGCGCTGGGCGAGCTGCGCGCGGTCATCGGTCCCAACGGAGCGGGCAAAACGACCATGCTCGACGTGATCACGGGCCGCACCAAACCCGACCGCGGCAGTGTGTACCTCGGCACCACAATCGACCTGTTGCGCTGGCGAGAGCCGCAAATTGCAGCGATGGGGGTGGGGCGCAAATTTCAAAAGCCCACGGTGTTTGAGCGCCTGACCGTGTGGGAGAACCTGGAGCTGGCCTTGGCGGCCGACAAGAGGGTGCGCTCGAGCATCACGTTTCGACTGTCGGCGCCGCAGCGTGCGCGTTTGGTCGAACTGCTGGAACTGATCCATCTGGAGGCCCACGCGCAGCGTCCGGCCGGGGCGTTGAGCCACGGCCAAAAACAATGGTTGGAAATTGGCATGCTACTGGCCCAGCAGCCAAGGTTGTTGTTGCTGGACGAGCCGGTGGCCGGCATGACGGACGATGAAACCGAGCGCACCGCGCAATTGCTACGGACCCTCAAAGGTCAGCACACGCTGGTGGTGGTGGAGCACGACATGGCGTTTGTACGCGCGATTGCCGACCAAGTCACCGTGCTTTGTGACGGCGCCGTGTTGACCGAGGGTGGATTTGAGCAGGTGGCTCGTGATCCACGTGTCATCGAGGTCTATTTGGGGCGTTGAACAAGCATGCTGCAGATCGATGCTCTCCACCAAGCTTACGGTGGCTCACACATCCTGCGCGGCATATCACTGGAGGCGCGGCCCGGTGAGATCACGGTCATCCTGGGGCGCAACGGGGTGGGCAAGACGACCCTGTTGAAGGCGCTGATGGGCTTGGTGCCGGTGCGCAGTGGGCGGGTGGTGTGGGAAGGGGTGGACTTGACGCACCGCCCGGTTCACGAGCGCTCCCGCCGCGGCATCGGGTATGTGCCCCAGGGGCGCGAAATTTTTGCGCGCTTGACGGTGCGCGAAAACCTACTGATGGGGTTGGCCAGCCAACCGGCCAACGTGGCCGTGCCGCCCAAGCTGTACGAGTTGTTCCCGGTGCTGGCCGAAATGCAGCAGCGCCGCGGAGGGGATTTGTCTGGTGGTCAACAGCAGCAGTTGGCCATTGCGCGTGCGTTGGCGGCCCGTCCACGCTTGCTGGTGCTGGATGAACCGACCGAGGGCATCCAGCCCAACATCATCCAAGCCATTGGGCGGGTGTTGCGTCAGCTCGCCCGTGAGGGGCTGGACGGTCAGCCGATGGCGATTTTGCTGGTGGAGCAGTATTACGATTTTGCCCGTGAGCTGGCCGATCGCTACGTGGTGCTCGATCGGGGCACCGTGGTGGCCAGCGGCAGTGGTGAGGAGATGGAGGTGCACGGCGTGCGCACCATGGTGGCGCTGTAGCGTGGGCGTTCAAACGCGCCACAAGCGCAGCGCAGGGGCAGGCAAGCCCCAAGCGGCCGTGCGCAGGGCTGCCCACAAACGCTGCCACAGCGCTATCAGCGGCTCGACCATCGGCGCCAGGCCGCGCACCACCAGCACGCGCTCGTGGGGGCAGGTGGCGCCGGCCGCCACCGGCTCCAACGCGGTGGGCAGCAACGCCCGCACGGTGGCCAGCAGGTGCTCGCGCCGCTCCACGGTCCACGGGCTGCCACTGGCCAGCACCAGCGTGGCAAGGGCGCGGTGCCCAGCAAGACCCGGCCCTCCGTTCAGCAGCCAGTCGTCACCTGCGTGCAGCCGACCCTCGTCCAACCAGATGTCATCCACCGCCATGCTCTGGTGCAACACGCCGCTGCTGAAAGGCTGCTTCGCCTGCGGCAGGCCCAGCGCGCACACCTCCCACGCCAACACTTCGGCGTCAGCCGCGAGATCCGCGTGCCAGCAATTGCTGGCCACGCAACCGGGGTAGGCGATGGTTTCTTGCGGCAGCCATTCCAGCCGCGCACCTGGGGCCAAGCGCGCACGCACCGTTTGGGCCGCGGCTTGGCCGTCGCAGCGGTAAAAACGCGTGGCTCCCGGGGTGGTCAGCAGGGCGTGGGCGCCGCGACCCACCGTGATGGCCACCTCCAACGTATCGCCGCCCACAATGCCGCCCGGTGGGTGGATCAGCACCGTGTGGCACACCGAAGTACCCTCGGGGTACAGCGTGCGCAGCACGCGCAGCGGGCCGTCGTGTTCAAACGCCAGCGTGGTGCCGTGTTCAAGCCGGTCGTAGCGTAACTGCAAGGTTCCTCGCCAACCCATGCACACTCACCCCCGCCGCACCGCCGCCGCGGCGACCGCCGTCATGTTGAGCACCCGCCGCACGGTGGCTGCCGGCGTCAGGATGTAGGCGGGAGCGCGCACGCCCATCAGAATAGGCCCCACGGTGACGCCGCCGCTGGTGGTGGTTTTCATGACGTTGTACAGGATGTTGGCCGCGTCCAGGTTGGGGCAGACCAGCAGGTTGGCGGCGCCGCTGAGTGTGGCGTCGGCCAGGAAACGGCTGCGGATGTCAGGGTCTAGAGCGGCGTCGCCGTGCAGCTCGCCGTCGCACTCCACCTCGGGGTGGGCGGCCACGAACAGGTCGCGCGCGGCGCGCATCTTGCGCGCGCTGGCGCGCTTGGACGAGCCGAAAGTGGAGTGCGACAGGAACGCCACCTTGGGCACGATGCCAAAGCGCTGCACCTCCTGCGTGGCCATCCAGGCGATTTCGGCCAGTTGTTCGGCGCTGGGGTCCTCGTTGACGTAGGTGTCGGTGATGAAGATCGGCCCGCGGTCGGTGTTGACCGCATTGAGCGCGGCGTAGAGCGAAGCCCCGGGGCGCCGCCCCAGGATGGCGTCGATGCGCTCCAGATGCGTCGTGTACGTGCCCACCAGCCCGCAGATGAGGGCGTCTGCATCGCCCAGGTGCACCATCAGCGAGCCGATGATGGTGTTGGAGCGGCGCACCGCGGCCTTGGCCACCTCCGGCGTGGCGCCGTTGCGCTTCATCAACTGGTGGTAGGCCTCCCAGTACTGGCGGAAGCGCGGGTCGTCCTCGGGGTTGACGTTTTCCACATCGACGCCCAGGCGCAGGTGCAGTCCCGCTTTGCGGATGCGCGCCTCGATGACCGCGGGGCGGCCGATCAGGATCGGCTGGGCGATGCCTTCCTCCAGCGCGAGCTGGGCTGCGCGCAGGGCGCGTTCGTCCTCGCCGTCCGCATAGGCCACGCGGGCCTTGGGCGCCACGGCCTTGGCGGCGTTGAAGACCGGCTTCATCAGGATGCCGGTCTGGTAGACGAAGCGCTGCAGGCTGTCGCGGTAGGCCTCGATGTCGGCGATCGGGCGCGTGGCGACGCCCGATTCCGCCGCCGCCTGCGCGACCGCCGGGGCGATGCGCAGGATCAGCCGGGTGTCGAACGGCTTGGGGATGAGGTAGTCCGGCCCGAACTGCAACTCCTGCCCGGTGTAGGCGGCGGCCACCTCGTCGCTGATCTCGGCCTTGGCCAGGGCCGCGATCTCGTGCACGCAGGCCAGCTTCATCGCTTCGGTGATGCGGGTGGCGCCGCAGTCCAGCGCGCCGCGGAAGATGTACGGAAAGCACAGGACGTTGTTGACCTGGTTGGGGTAGTCACTGCGCCCGGTGGCGATGATGCAGTCGGGCCGCGCGGCCTTGGCCACCTCGGGGCGGATCTCCGGCTCGGGGTTGGCCAGCGCCAGGATGACCGGCCGCTCGGCCATGGTCTGCACCATCTCGGCCGTCAGCACCCCGGGTGCCGAACAGCCCAGGAACACGTCGGCCCCGCGCACCGCATCGGCCAGCGTGCGCGCCGCCGTCGTGCGGCAGTAGCGGCGCTTGGATTCGTCCAGCCGGCCGGCCAGCGCGTCCTCGCGCTGGTCGTGGATCACGCCCTTGGAGTCGCACACCAGCATGTGCTCGGGCCGCGCCCCCAGCGCGACGAACAGATCCAGCACCGCGATCGCGGCCGCCCCCGCGCCGCTGACGGCGATGCGCACGTCGCCGATGGCCTTGCCCACCAGCTCCAGCGCATTGATCAGCGCCGCCGCCGAGATGATCGCCGTGCCGTGCTGGTCGTCGTGGAACACGGGGATCTTCATGCGCTCGCGCAACTGGCGCTCGATGTAGAAGCACTCCGGCGCCTTGATGTCCTCCAGGTTGATGCCGCCGAGCGTCGGCTCCAGCGCGGCGATGATTTCGACCAGCTTGTCAGGGTCTTTCTCGGCCAGCTCGATGTCGAACACGTCGATGCCGGCGAACTTTTTGAACAGGCAGCCCTTGCCCTCCATCACCGGCTTGCCGGCCAGCGGGCCGATGTCACCCAGGCCCAACACGGCCGTGCCGTTGGTGATCACGCCCACCAGGTTGGCGCGGCTGGTGTAGTCGGCGGCCTTGCGCGGGTCGGCGGCGATTTCCAGGCAGGGGTAGGCCACACCTGGCGAGTACGCCAGGCTCAGGTCACGCTGGTTGGACAGCGCCTTGGTCGGGGTGACGCTGATCTTGCCTCGGGTGGGGGTGCGGTGGTATTCGAGCGCGGCGTCGCGCAGGGTTTGTTCGGTGGGGGTCATGCTCAGCGGTGATTCGGGTTGGCCAACGGGACAGCGGCACGCGCGGATGTTGCTGGCGCACGGCCGGTACCACAGTTTCGAGTGTAACGAGTGCACGCCGAGCCGGTGCACATTAGAATGCACGGCGTGAACGCTTTGCGACGCCACCCTCGCGCACCGTTGGTGCTGGCCATGCTCGCCCTGCTGTGGGCGACGCTGGCGCCGACGCTGGCGCGCGCGTGGGTGCCACCGGCGCCGGGGCAGGCGGTGCAGATTTGCACCAGCACCGGCATGGCGTGGGTGGTGGTGGACCCTGAGCCGGGACCGGTCAGCAAGGCGTCGATGGCCGCCGCCTGCGACTGGTGTGTGCTGCATGGGGGGGCTTGGTTGCCGCCCACCTCGGGCGGTTGGGCGCATGGGGTGCTTACGTCAGCCTCGTGCGACGATGCGGTGCAGGACGCCGCGCCGCAGCCGGCGGCTAGCGCCTGGTGGCGCCCACAGCCGCATGCCCCGCCCACTGCGCGGGCCTGAACCTGGCCACACGCCTGTCGGCGGCAGCCTGGCCAACCTCCTTGTCCAGATCTTGTTGCTGCAGTGGCGGCTGGCTCGCTGTCAGCCGGCCCCTTTGGTCGTCACCTGTGGGCGCACGCGCGCCCTGCCAATCCACACTCTTGGAGCATTCAACGATGAACACCCGTCACCACCGCATTCGCAACGCCGTGGCCGCCGCCATCGTGGCCCTGACCAGCGCCGCCTGGGCGCAAACCGTGCAAGTCGATAACCCCTGGGTGCGTGGCACCGTGGCCAAGCAAAACGCCACCGGCGCCTTCATGCGCCTGACTGCGCCTGAACCGATGCGCCTGGTCGGCGCGCAATCCCCCGTGGCCGGTGTCGTGGAAATCCACGAAATGACCATGGACAAGGACGTCATGCGCATGCGCCCCATCCCGTCGTTGCCGCTGCCGGCCGGCCAGCCAGTCGAGCTCAAGCCTGGCGGCTACCACGTGATGTTGATGGACCTCAAGCGCCCGCTGGCGGCGGGCGAAACGGTGCCGCTGACCCTGGTGCTGGAAAACGCCGCCGGCCAGCGCTTGACGCAGGACGTGCAGGCCAAGGTGCAAGCCCTGGGCGGTGGCGGCACCGCCATGCCGCATGGCCATGGGATGCACGACCATGCAGGCCACAAACATTGACGCCCTGTGCTGGCGGCTGCCAGCCCAGGCCCGGTTGTTCGACGTCGGGGACACGAGTGGGCCGTGGCGGCTGTGCAAGGGGTTGGTGCGGCTGGATCGCATAGGGCGGGATGGCCCTTTGCTCGTGATGCTGGTTGAACCGGGCGACTGGCTGGGAATGGACGCGTTGTGTGGGCAACCCCACCCCTGGCGCGCAACCTGTGTAACGCCGGTGTGGCTAGAGCCTGCGCCACAGGCACCCAGCGCGCAGCAGCGCGCGCAGTGGTTGACCGAGGCGCTGTTGCAGCAGCCCGCCCGCGCGCATGCGATGGCGGCACTGCGCACCGGATCGGTGGCCCAGCGCGTACGTTCGTTGCTGGCGTTGCTGGCCCAACCGGACGTCCTGGGCCGCGCCGCGCCAGACGTGTTGCGCGAGCGGCTGCCGCCGCTGCGGGTGCTGGCTGAGCTGGTGGATGCCAAGCCGGAAACGGTGTGCCGCACACTGGGTCAGCTGGTGCCCAAGCGCGGCAGCGCACGGGGCGAGGGCGAGCCGATGCCCTGGGCTTGGGCGGCCTGAACGCGTTGGTCCTTTGCAGTTACGACGACGCCAGCGCTGGGGCCGCCACCGGCGCTGGCGGTGCGGCAGCCCCAGCGCCGCGCTCGAACATCACCACATGATCGACGGCGGCGCGAATCCCGATCCACTCGCCGATCGCGTGGTCGTGGTGCGAGGGCACATGCGCCTGCAGCAACTGCCCATCGGACAGCCGTAGGGTGTAGAGGAATTCCGCGCCGCGGAACGCCTTGCGCACGATCTCGGCTTTGAACGGCGAGGCGTCGTCGTGCACCACATCGTCGGCGCGCAGCAGCACCTCGCCTAACCCGTCCGGGAAGGCGCTGGGCAGCGGGCACTCGGCAACGTCCTCCAGCTCACCCAGCGGGGTCTGCACCACCAGGCGACCCTCGCGCGCCACGATGCGCGCCGGCGCGAACACCCCGTGGCCGATGAACTCCGCCACGAAGCGCGTTGCCGGCCGGTGGTACAGCGCGTAGGCGTCGTCCCATTGGTGCAGCCGTCCTTCGTGCATGACGCCGATGACGTCACCCAGGGCAAAAGCCTCCAACTGGTCGTGCGTGACAAACAGCGCGGTGGTGCCTGCGGCCTTGAGGATCGTGCGCAGCTCGTGCGCCAGCCGTTCGCGCAGGTCCACATCGAGGTTGGAAAACGGCTCGTCCAGCAGCAGCAGCTGCGGGCGCGGTGCCAGCGCACGCGCCAACGCCACGCGCTGCTGCTGACCGCCCGAGAGCTCGTGCGGGTAGCGCTGCTCGTAGCCTTGCAGCCCCACCAGCGCCAGCACTTCGGCCACGCGGGTGTGCCGAGCGTTGGCGGCCATGCCGTGCAGGCCAAAGGCCACGTTGCCCTGCACCGTCAGGTGCGGAAACAGCGCGTAATCCTGAAACACCATGCCGATGCGCCGCGCCTCCGGCGGCACGTGCCGGTGGGACTCGGCCACCACGTCGCCTGCCAGTGTGATGCGACCGGCGTCGATGCGCTCCAGCCCCGCCACCGCACGCAGCAGTGTCGTCTTGCCGCAGCCCGACGGGCCGATCAACACCCCGATATCGCCGGCGGCCAGCGCCAGCGTGACGCCGTCCAGCGCCGGGTGCGCCGCCCCAGGGTAGCGCAACGTAACATCGTGCAGGCCCAAAAACATGCCTTGCATTGTAGATAATGTGCATTCGCATTTGCACGCGTATCACCGATGGCCGACCCCAACCTCGCCTTGCTCGCTGGCCGGCGCCTGCCGTGGCGCTGGCGGCTGCACGCCCCGTGGGTGCAGCTGGCGGTGGTGGTGTTGGCGCTGGTGCTGGCCGCGCCGGTGCTGGCGCTGTTGGCGGCGGCGCTGGGGTGGAACGCCGACTCCTGGGCCGTGTTGCGCGAGATGGCTGCCACCACATTGCCCGGCTACGCGCTGACCAGCGTGGTGGTGTGTGTCGCGGTGGGGGTGGCGGTGGCGCTGGTTGGCACCGCCACCGCGGTGGCGGTGACGGTGTTCGATTTTCCAGGCCGCCGCGTGGCCGAGTGGGTGCTGCTGCTGCCACTGGCCATGCCGGCTTACGTGACCGCCTACGCCTACACCGACTTTTTGCAGTACGCCGGCCCGGCGCAGACGTGGCTGCGCGACACCTTTGGCCTGCGGGGCCGGGTGCTGCCAGACATCCGCTCCACCTGGGGGGCGGTGTGGGTGTTCACGTTCACGCTGTACCCGTATGTGTACCTGCTGGCACGCACGGCGCTGACCGAGCGTGCCGCCCAGTTGCTGGAAGCGGCGCGGCTGCTGGGCGCGCCGCTGGGCCGGCGCCTGCGCACGGTGGCCCTGCCGATGGCGCGCCCGGCCATTGCCGCCGGCGTGGCGCTGGCGCTGATGGAAACGCTGGCCGACTTTGGCGTGGTGAGCTACTTTGGTGTGCAGACGTTCACGGCGGGCATTTACAAGGCGTGGCTGGTGATGGACGACCGCGTGGCAGCCGCGCAGCTGGCGTGGATGTTGCTGGCCACCGTCGGCGTGCTGCTGTGGGCCGAGCAGCGCGCCCAGCGCCGCCTGCGCTTTGCGACGGCGCGCCCAGGCCGTGCGGGGGCCGAAGCGCAGCCGGTGCGGCTGCAGGGCCGCGGCGTGGCGGTGGTGTGGCTGGTGTGCGGCCTGCCGGTGCTGCTGGGGTTTGGCCTGCCAGTGCTGTTCATGCTGCGTCCGCTGGTGCAGGGGTGGGATGTGCTGCCGTGGCAGGCCTTTGCCGGTTGGGCGCGCAACAGCGTGACGCTGGCAGGCACGGCCGCCGGGTTGACCACCGTGGCGGCGCTGGTGCTGGGCTACGCGGTGCGGCGGCTGGCCACCCCGCTGGTGCAGGGGGCGGTGCGGGTGGTCGCGCTGGGCTACGCGGTGCCGGGGGCGGTCATCGTCGTGGGTTTGCTGTTGCCGCTGGGTTGGGTGCAGGCGCACTGGCCCGAGGCCACGTTGGCCGCTTGGGTGACGACGACCGCGCTGGGGGTGCTGTGGGCGTACATGGTGCGCTTCACCGCGGTGGCGCTGCAGTCGGTGCAAAGTGGCTACGCGCGTGTGCCGGCTAACTTCGATGACGCTGCCCGCATGTTGGGCGTGCGCGGCGTGGCGCTGTGGTGGCGCGTGCACTGGCCGCTGCTGCGCCGCTCGGTGCTGGCTGCGGCGCTGCTGGTGTTTGTGGACGTGATGAAGGAGCTGCCCGCCACGCTGGTGCTGCGCCCGTTCAACATGGATACGCTGGCCGTGGTGGCGCACCAAATGGCCCGCGACGAGCGGCTGGGCGAAGCGGCCCTGCCGGCGCTGACGTTGGTGGCGGTGGGCTTGGTGCCGGTGATGCTGCTCAGCCGCGCCTTGCGGCGGGGTGAGGCCAACGCCTGCTGAGCTAACGCGGCTTGCGATGACCGGCGCACGATGCGGCGGCTGGTCCCCCCGCCAGGAATCGAACCTGGATTTGCCGCTTAGGAGGCGGCCGTTCTATCCATTGAACTACGGCGGGATGCCGACTGCGAATTATCGCCGATGCCCCCGCGCGTTCAGGGCGCCGGCCCTTACTTCGACAGCAGCCGCATCGCTTCTTCCAGCCCCTTGAGGGTGAGCGGGTACATGCGTCCGCCGACCAGCTGGCGGATGATGCCGATGCTTTGGCGGTACTCCCACACGCCCTGCGGTTCCGGGTTGATCCAGACGTGGTGCGGGTAGGCGTGGGTGAGCCGCTGCAGCCACTCGGCGCCGGGCTCTTCGTTGTTGTACTCGACGCTGCCGCCCGGCTGCAGGATTTCGTACGGGCTCATCGTGGCGTCGCCCACCAGGATCAGCTTGTAGTCCTTGTTGTAGGTGCGGATGACGTCCCAGGTGGGGATTTTTTCCGCGTAGCGGCGTCGGTTGTTCTTCCACACGTAGTCGTAGACGCAGTTGTGGAAGTAATAGAACACCAGGTGCTTGAACTCGGCCCGCGCAGCGGAAAAGAGCTCTTCCACGCGCTGGATATGCTCGTCCATCGTGCCGCCGACGTCCATCAGCAGCAGCACTTTGACGTGGTTGTGCCGCTCAGGCACCATCTTAATGTCGAGACAGCCCGCGTTGGCCGCGGTGGCGCGGATGGTGTCGGGCAGGTCCAACTCCAGCGCCGAGCCTTCGCGCGCAAAGCGGCGCAGCCGCCGCAGGGCCATTTTGATGTTGCGCGTGCCCAGCTCCTGGGTATCGTCGTAGTCGCGGTACAGGCGCTGTTCCCATACCTTGACGGCGCTGCGGTTGCCGCCTTGGCCGCCGATGCGTATGCCTTGCGGGTTGTACCCACCGTGGCCAAACGGGCTGGTGCCGCCGGTGCCGATCCACTTGTTGCCGCCGGCGTGACGCTCCTTTTGCTCTTCGAGCCGCTTGCGCAGCTCTTCGAACAGCTGGTCGTAGTCGTAGCGCGGGGCAGCGGCCTTTTGTTCTTCGCTGAGCAGCCGCTGCAGCGCCTGGCGCAGCCATTCGGCCGGGATGTCGCGCGTGAAGTCCGCCAGCTGCTCCACGCCTTGGAAGTACGCCGCAAACGCGCGGTCGAACTTGTCGTAGTGCTTTTCGTCTTTGACCAGCGTGCAGCGCGCCAGATGGTAAAAATCCTCCAGCGAGCACGCCTCGGGGTTGCGCGGACCCACCACACCGGCCTGCAGCGCCTCCAGCAGCGTCAAGTACTCTTTGACCGACACCGGCAGCTTGGCCGCGCGCAGCGTGTAGAAAAAGTCGATCAGCATGGTCGTCTGCGCCTTGCGCCCGCTCAGCGGTTGCGCTGGTTCATGAACACCAGCTTCTCAAACAGCGCCAGGTCCTGCTCGTTTTTCAGCAGCGCGCCCACCAGCGGTGGGATGGCGATCTGCCCCTCGGCGCTGGCCAGCGCGCTGGGCGCGATGTCCTCGGCCGCCAGCAGCTTGAGCCAGTCCAGCAGCTCCGAGGTCGAGGGGCGCTTTTTGAGCCCGGGCAGTTGGCGGATGTCGAAAAACACCTTCAGCGCGGCGCGCACCAGCTCGTCCTTCAGGCCGGGGAAGTGCACGTCGACGATGCGCTTCATCGTGGCCGGGTCGGGGAACTTGATGTAGTGGAAGAAGCAGCGCCGCAAAAAG
Organism: Tepidimonas aquatica; assembly: GCF_007556585.1. Lineage (GTDB taxonomy): Bacteria > Pseudomonadota > Gammaproteobacteria > Burkholderiales > Burkholderiaceae_C > Tepidimonas > Tepidimonas aquatica. The sequence continues at coordinate 66,338 of NZ_VJNA01000002.1, forward strand.
GCGTCGGGCAGCTCTTTTTCGTTGTTGGAGGTGATGAACACCAGCGGCCGGTGGCGCGCCCGGATGGTTTCGCGTGTCTCGTAGCAGTGAAACTCCATGCGGTCGAGCTCGCGCAGCAGGTCGTTGGGGAATTCGATGTCGGCCTTGTCGATCTCGTCGATCAGCAGCGCCACAGGCTGCTCGGCGGCGAACGCCTCCCACAGCACGCCTTTGACGATGTAGTTGCGAATGTCCTTGACGCGGTCGTCGCCCAACTGGCTGTCGCGCAGCCGGCTGACGGCGTCGTACTCGTACAGGCCTTGCTGGGCCTTGGTGGTGGATTTGATGTGCCACTGCAGCAGCGGCATGCCCAGCGCCTGCGCTACCTCCTCGGCCAGCATCGTCTTGCCGGTGCCGGGCTCGCCTTTGAGCAGCAGCGGCCGCTGCAGGCGGATGGCGGCGTTGACGGCCAGCAGCAGGTCGGGGGTGGCCACGTAGGTGGAAGAGCCTTCAAAACGCATCGTGCATCCTTGGGGTGAGGCTGCGCGCACGGGGTCAACCTAGGGAAACTCCTGCCCCGGTTGGGCCCGTCGGCGCGGGGGGAACACTGGAACCAGTCTATATAATCCGGCGTTGATTTTTGTCAAACAACCCTGCGATTGTGCTTGCAACATGAACCAAACGCCGACTCTGCTGCTCAAGACCGCTGTCGCGGCTGTGACGTTGATGGGGGCCGCTGGCGCCTGGGCCCAGGTGGCCGGTGACGCCAAGGCAGGGGAGGCCAAGGCCGCCATGTGCATCGGCTGCCACGGCATTCCGGGCTACCAGAACAGCTTCCCGGAAATCCACCGGGTGCCGATGATCTCGGGCCAGTCGGCGCCGTACATCAGCGTCGCGCTGCAAGCTTACCGCAAGGGTGATCGCAAGCACCCGACGATGCGCGGTATCGCTGGCTCGCTGACCGACCAAGACATCGCCGACCTGGCCGCGTTTTACAGCACGCACCACAGCGCCCAGGCGCCCGAGCAGCCGGCCAAGGCGCCTTCGGCGGCGGTGGCGCAGTTGTTGGAAAGGGGCGCCTGTGCGTCGTGCCACGGCGCCAATTTCAGCAAGCCCATCGACCCCAGCTACCCCAAGATCGCCGGCCAGCACGCCGACTACCTGTTCGTGGCCCTCAAGTCGTACAACGTGCAGGGCAACCCCTACATTGGGCGTGCCAACCCGATCATGGGCGGCATCACCCAACAGTTCAGCAACGCCGAGCTGAAGCAGCTGGCCAACTACCTGGCCAGCCTGCCGGGCGAGCTGGCCACCAAGCCGCAGCCGCGCTTCCGCTGAGGCCGCGCGGGCACCCCGCCCGCCCACGTCCACGCCACACGACCGGCCCCCAGCGGGCCGGTTGGTTTTGGGGCGTGCCGCGGCCTACCCGTGGCGATAGCCTATTTCCACGGTGGGCGCGGGGGTATAATGTTGGGTTTTCGTCCAGGCCGCATCGGTCTGGTGGTGCAACACGATTGGATGGGGGATTGGGCCATGCAAGGGCTTCATCTGACGGCTGATCTGTACGACTGCCGAGGGGCCGACGGTCTGATGACCGACGCGGCGGTGCTGGCCGAGCTGTGCCGGCGCCACACGATCGGGGTGGGTTTGACCCTGGTCGATGAGAAGTGGTATCCGTTTCCACCGTACAACGGCCAGCCCGGCGGCGTGACCGGTATGTTGCTGCTGGCCGAGTCGCACCTGGCCGTGCACACCTGGCCGGAGCGCCGCGCCGTCACGTTGGACGTGTACGTGTGCAACTTCACCACCGACAACTCGGCCAAGGCCGAGGCGTTGCTGCGCGAGATCGTGGCCGCGTTCGAGCCGGGCCGCAGCGAAATCCACCGCCTGCAACGCGGCAGCGAGCAGCGGCCGCCCGCCGAGACCGTGCTCGAAGCCCTCAACGACGCCGGCGACGCGGTCTATGGCTACACCGCCTCCGAGCGTGTGCTGGCCAAGCGCAGCCCGTACCAGACCATCGAAGTGCTGCGCACGCCGCGCTTCGGGCTGGCGATGCGCATCGACGGCCACTTCATGACTTCCGAAGGCGAGGAGTTTTACTACCACGAATGCCTGGTGCACCCGGCGGCGGTGGCGCACGGTGTGCCGCGGCAGGTGCTGATCATCGGCGGTGGCGACGGCGGCGCGGCCGAGGAGGTGCTGAAGCACCGCAGCGTCGAGCGTGTCGTGATGGCCGAGCTGGACGCCGAGGTGGTCGCGGTGGCCAAGCAGCACTTCGCGGCCGTGCACCGTGGGGTGTTTGATGACCCCCGGCTGCAGGTGCGCATTGGCGACGGCTTGGCCTACGTGGCCGACACGCAGGACCGCTTTGACCTGATTCTGCTGGATCTGACCGATCCCGAGACCCCCGCCGGCTCGCTGTACACCGAGGCGTTTTTCCGTGCCCTGCGCCGCATCCTCAACCCCGGCGGCGCCGTGGTGCTGCACACCGGCACACCGGTGTTCGAGCCCGAGCAGGTCGCGCGCATCAACGCCGAGCTGCGCGCGGTGTTCGAGCAGGTGCACCCGTTTGGGCTGTACGTGCCGCTGTATGGCGCGTACTGGGGGTTTGCCATCGCATCGGACACGTTGCAGCCGCGCGCGTTGGACGCTGCCGTGTTGGCCGCGCGCGTGCAGGCGTTGCCCGACCTGCAGTACTACAACGCCGACGTGCACCACGCCCTGTTTGCGCTGCCGAACTACTACCGCAAGCTGGTGCAACCGCACTGCCCGCGAACGCCGACTGGCTGCTGCGCCGAGGCGGCTGCGGTGTAAGTGATCGGCTCAGCGGCGCCTGCGGGCGCCGTCTTGTTCAAACCAGCCCGGCGAGCCGCTGGCGGTGGCGCTGCAGCTGGGCGCGCACCTGCACCGGGGCGGTGCCACCGACGGTGGCGCGCGCCGCCAGGCTGCCTTGCAGGCTCAGCACGTCGTAGACGTCCGCTTCGATGGCCGGGTGGAAGCGTTGCAGCTCGGGCAGCGGCAGCTCGCTGAGGTCCACGCCGCGCTCGCTGGCCACGCGCACGGCGGCGGCCACCGTCTCGTGCGCGTCGCGAAACGGCACGCCTTTTTTGACCAGGTAGTCGGCCAAATCGGTGGCGGTGGCAAAGCCCTTGCGCGCGGCGGCTTCCATCGCGGTGCGGTTGACCGTGAGGCCCCCGCTGCGCTGCCCCGTGGCCGGGTCACGCTCGCCGCCGATCATGTCGACAAAGATGCGCAGCGTGTCGCGCAGCGTGTCAACGGTGTCGAACAGCGGCTCTTTGTCCTCTTGGTTGTCCTTGTTGTAGGCCAGCGGCTGGCCCTTCATCAGCGTCAGCAGCGCCATCAGGTGCCCCACCACGCGCCCGGTCTTGCCGCGCGCCAGCTCCGGCACGTCCGGGTTTTTCTTTTGCGGCATGATCGAGCTGCCGGTGGTGAAGCGGTCGGCGATGCGGATGAAGCCAAAGTTTTGGCTCATCCACACAATGAGCTCTTCGCTCAGGCGGCTGATGTGCACCATGATCAGCGCCGCGGCCGCGGTGAATTCGATCGCAAAGTCGCGGTCGCTGACGGCGTCCAGGCTGTTGAGGCAAAGCTGGGGCTCGCCGCGCTCGTCGACCATGCCCAGCGTGCGGGCCACGCGTTCGCGGTCCAGCGGGTAGGTGGTGCCAGCCAGGGCGGCGCTGCCCAGCGGCAGCCGGTTGACGCGGCGGCGCACCTCCAGCATGCGCTCTTCGTCGCGCGCCAGCATTTCCACGTACGCCAGCAGGTGGTGCGCCAGGCTGACCGGCTGCGCCACCTGCAGGTGGGTGAAGCCGGGCAGGATCGTCTCCACATGCTCGTCGGCCACGCGCACCAGCGCTGCCTGCAGCTCGCGCAGCAGCGCCACCAGACCGTCGATTTCGTCGCGCAGCCACAGCCGCACGTCGGTGGCGACTTGGTCGTTGCGGCTGCGGCCGGTGTGCAGCCGTTTGCCGGCGTCGCCGACGAGCTGCGTCAGCCGCGCCTCGATGTTGAGGTGCACGTCCTCCAGCGCCAGCTTCCACTCGAACGTGCCGGATTCGATTTCCTGCGCGATCTGCTGCAGGCCGCGCTGGATGTCGACCCAGTCCTGCGCGCTGATGATGCCCTGCGCGGCCAGCATCTCGGCGTGCGCCAGGCTGCCCTGGATGTCGGCTTTCCACAGCCGCCGGTCGAAAAAGACGCTGGCCGTGTAGCGCTGCACCAACTCGCTCATCGGTTCGGTGAACAGGGCTGACCAGGCCTGGGACTTGGCATCGAGCTGGTTGTGCGACATGGGGCAGGGCAAAGGCTGGACGGCCGCGGCGGGCTCAGGGTATAAAGTCAAGGCTGACAGGGATTGTACCGGCGCGCCGTCGCCGCACGGGCCGCGCCGCAGGAGGCTGACGATGGCAACGCGCGTGCTGGTGGTGGACGACGAGGCGCTGGCGCGGCAGCGCCTGCGCGATCTGTTGCTGGAGTGGCAGCCCGACGCCGACGTGGCCGAGGCCGCCGACGCGCGCACGGCGCTGGCGCGGCTGCGATCGGAGCCGTGGGACGTGGCGCTGCTGGACGTGCAAATGCCGGGGTTGGATGGCTTGGCGCTGGCGGCGCTGCTGCGCGACCAGCCGAAAGCGCCGGCGCTGGTGTTCGTTACCGCGCACGCCGAGCACGCGCTGCGCGCGTTCGAGCTCGACGCGGTGGACTACCTGACCAAGCCGGTGCGCCGCGAGCGTTTGCACCAAGCCTTGGACAAAGCCCTGCGCTGGCACGCCTCGGGCGCGGCCGCGGCGCCCGAGCCCGCCCCGGCACGCCCCGCCGCCACGACCGAGGCGCTCATCATCCATGAGCGCGGCCGCACCGAGCGCGTGCCGCTGGACGACGTCATTTACCTCAAAGCCGAGCTCAAGTACCTGACCGTGCGCACCGCCCAGCGCAGCTACATCTACGACGGTGCGCTGCACGACTTCGAGCGCAGCCAGCCCGAGCGCTGGTTGCGCATCCACCGCAACGCGCTGGTGGCGCGCCAGCGCGTGCGGTCGCTGCAGCGTGTGCACGAACGTGGCGCCGGCCCCGAGGGCGAAGCGTTCGACGGTTGGGTGGTGCTGCTGGAGGGCGTGCCGGAGCGCCTGCAAGTGTCGCGCCGCCAGTTGCCCACCGTGCGCGAAGCCCTGCGCGCCGAAGCCGCCGTGCTAGCATCGGGCGCATGAGCGCCCCTTGCAGCCCCACCGCCGCCCCACCGGGTTTGGACCTCACCATCGCCACCCGCGAAAGCCGCCTGGCCCTGTGGCAGGCCGAACACGTGCAAGCGCGTCTGCAAGCGGCCGGTCACCGCGTGCGGCTGCTGGGCATGACCACGCGCGGCGACCAGATCCTGGATCGCACCCTGTCGAAGGTCGGCGGCAAGGGTCTGTTCGTCAAGGAGTTGGAAGTGGCGCTGGAGCAGGGGCGGGCCGACCTGGCGGTGCACTCGCTCAAGGACGTGCCGATGGAGCTGCCGCAGGGTTTTGCGCTGGCGTGCGTGATGCAGCGCGAAGACCCGCGTGACGCCTGGGTGTCGCCGCACGCGGCGGAGTTGGCAGAGCTGCCTGCGGGGGCGGTGGTTGGCACGTCCAGCCTGCGGCGCATGGTGCTGCTGCGCGCGGCGCTGGTGCGCCTGGGGCGCGACGACGTGCGCATCGAGCCGCTGCGTGGCAACCTGGACACACGGCTGCGCAAGCTGGACGAAGGTCAGTACCACGCCATCGTGCTGGCGGCGGCCGGGTTGCGTCGGCTGGGGCTGCAGGCGCGCATCCGGCGTGTGTTCGAGCCGCACGAGATGCTGCCTGCCGCCGGACAGGGGGCGCTGGGCGTCGAAATCCGCGCCGAACGCAACGACGTGGCCCAGGCCTTGGCGCCACTGGCGCACCGTCCCACGTGGTACGCGGTCGAGGCCGAGCGGGCGGTGTCGCGTGCCCTGGGTGGCAGCTGCTCGGTGCCGTTGGCCGCCCACGCCGAGTGGCCCCACGGCGCACCGACCGAGGGTGACGCGCCGGCCTTGTTGCGCTTGCGCGCGGCGTGGGGCGACCCCGATCAGGCGGGGGTGTTGTTGACCGCGCAAGTGCAAGCCGAAGTTGGCTCGTTGGCGCAAGCACGTACGCTGGGCGAGCAGGCGGCCGCCGCGCTGCTGGCGCAGGGCGCGCGCGTGGCGCCGGCGTGACCATCCCACGCCGTCGGTCGCCATGCAGCGCCCATCCGTCGTCGTCACCCGGCCCGAAAGCCAAGCCGGCGCCTGGGTACAAGCCTTGCGCGCGGCCGGCTGGCCCGTCGTGGCGTTGCCGTTGATCGCCACATGTCCCACGGTTGCGCCCCGTGCGCCTGCCCCGTGGACCGGTGGTGAGCGGTGGGACGCGGTGATGGTGGTCAGCCCTGCCGCCGTGCAGGCTGCCCAGCACGCGCGCTGGCCGGTGCCCGCGCCGCCCACCCGGCTGTGGGCCCCGGGGGCGGGCACGGCCGCCGCGCTGCGTACCTGGGGAGCCGACCCCGCGCGGGTGGACGCGCCCAGCGCCACCGGCCCGGCGACGATGGACTCGGAGAGCCTGTGGCCGCTGGTGCGGCCGCAGATGGGACCCGGGCGGCGCTTGCTGGTGCTGCGCGGGGTGTCGGCCGACGGGCGCGAAGGGCGCGACTGGCTGCTGCAACAGGCACGCGCCACCGGCGCCGACGTCGTGGCCCTGCCGGTGTACCGGCGTGCGTTGCCTGCCTGGGGCGAGGCGCAGCGCCGGCACGCCACGGATCTGGGCCAGGCTGTGTGGCTGTTCAGCGCCAGCGAAGCTGTTGCGCACTTGCAACAGTTGCTGCCGCACGCGGTCTGGCGCGACGCCACGGCCGTCGTGACCCATCCCCGCATCGCGCAGGCCGCCTCCGCCGCGGGGTTTGGGCGTGTGGTGGTGGCCGCCCCCACGGTGGCCGCGGTGTTGCAAGCCCTAGAATCGGTGGCGTGAACCAAACCCCCGTCGAGCCCATCCCGGCCACTGCCCCGGCTCCGCCTGCCGCCGCGTTGAGGTGGGCGGTGGTGGTCAGCACCGTGCTGGCGCTGTTGGCGCTGGCGCTGGGCGGTGTGTTGTGGCAGCGGCTGGCCCGCACCCAGGAGGAGCTGGCCCGTCGCACGCTGCAGCAGCAAACCGAGCAGGCCGCCGTGCGGGCGTTGGCCGAGCAGGCGCAGGCTGCCAGCGCGGACATGCAAGCGCGCCTGGGCGTGCTGGAGATGCGCGTGGCCGAAGTCAGCCTGCAGCGCAGCCAATTGGAAGAGCTGATGCTGTCGGTGTCGCGCTCGCGCGACGACGCGCTGTTGCAGGACCTGGAAGCGGCGCTGCGGCTGGCGGTACAACAAAGCCAGTTGACCGGCAGCGTGCAGCCGATGGTGTCGGCGCTGCAGGGGGCACAGCAGCGCATCGAGCGCGCCGCGCAGCCGCGCCTCAACCCGGTGCAGCGGGCCATCGCGCGCGACCTGGAGCGCATCCGCGCCGCCACCCTGGCCGATGTGCCGGCGCTGGTGGCCAGGCTCGACGAACTGGCGCGCAGCGTGGACGAATGGCCGCTGCGCAGCGGGCCGCCGACCCCTGCCCCGCGCACACCGCCGCCGACCCCCGGCGCTGGCGCGGCCAAGGGCCAGCCGGCGGAGGCCGCGCCTGCCGACCCCGGTCCGTGGTGGTCAACGGCGCAGGCCTGGGCCGCCGCGGTGCTGCGCGATGGCTGGGCACGTTTGCAGCTCGCGCTGCCGGACTTGGTGCGCATCCGGCGTATCGAACAGCCCGAAGCCGTGCTGTTGACGCCCCAGCAGTCGTACTTTCTGCGCGAGAACGCCCGTTTGTTGCTGCTCAACGCACGGCTGGCGGTGTTGGCCCGGCAGTTCGACGGTGCGCGGGCCGATCTGCGCACGCTGCAACGCCACTTGGAGCGCTACTTCGACACCGACGCGCCGTTGCTGCAGCCGGTGCTGCGCACCTTGAGCGAACTGCAGCGCGACCTGCGCAGCGACGCGCTGCCGCGCCCCGACGAGACCCTGGCGGCCCTGGCCGCCGCGGCCGGGGGCCGTTGAGATGGCGTGCCGGTGGGACAGAGGACGGCCATGGCGGTGAAACGCATTTTCGGTTGGCTGCTGCTGGCGGCGCTGGCCGTCGCCGCGGCACTGCTGATGGGGGACAACCCCGCCACCGTGTCGCTGTTTTGGCCGCCTTGGCGTGTCGACGCCTCGTTCAACCTGGTGCTGGTGGCGTTGGTGGGTGGCTTTGCGCTGCTGTACGCGGCGTTGCGCGGGGTGGCGTGGCTGCGCGCGCTGCCGGCACGCGCGCGGCGCTGGCGCACGCTGCAGCATGAGCGCGCCACCGTCGGCCTGCTGCTGCAGGCGCAGGGCTACCAGCTGGGCGGACGCTTCGTGCGCGCACAGGCCGCCGCGCGCGAAACGATCGAACGCCTGCGGCAACCCAACGAGCTGCCGCCGTACCGGGGGGCGCTGTGGGTGCTGGCGCACTTGGTGGCAGCGCAAAGCGCGCACGCCCTGGGCCAGCACGGCCAGCGCGATGCCTGGGTGGCCGCGGCGCTGCAGGACGCTCAGCCGCCGCACGGTGACGGCGTGGCCGAGGCCCGCGAGGGCGTGCTGCTGTGCGCCGCCGAATGGGCGCTGGACGCGGGCGACTTGGAGGTGGCGGCGCAGCATTTGGCCCAACTGCCGCAAGGGGCGGCGCGGCGCATCCAGGCGGTGCGGCTGCGGTTGCGTTTGGCGCAGGCGCGCCGCGACACCCACACGGCGCTGGAGCTGGCGCGGCTGCTGGCCAAACACCGGGCGCTGTCGCCGCAGGCGGCCCAGTCGCTGCTGCGTGGCTTGTGGCGCGATGCGGTGCAGGCCGCCAGCGACCCCGTCTCGCTGCTGGCGGTGTGGCGGCTGTTGCAGGGCGACGAGCGGCGCGATCCGCGCCGGGCGCTGGCGGTGCTGCGCCGCGCGGCGCCGTGGGCCGGGTCGGCGGCCCAGCAGGACGGCGCGTTGCCACCGGTGGTCGATGAAGCGATCCGTGTCGCCTGGAGCGGTTTGGACCAACTGGGTGACGACGAGCGGCTGCAGGCCGTGGCGGTGGTCGAGCCGTGGTTGGCACGGCTGGACGGTAGCTGGCTGGCCCGGCTGGAACAAGCCCAGCAGCGTGCCCCGAACGATGCCGCGCTGCAGTACTTGGCCGGACAAGCCTACCGCGCCCGTGGTTTGTGGGGCAAGGCGCAGACGCTGCTGCAGCAGGCCGCTCGATCGCTGCCCCCGGGCGAGTTGCAGCGCCGCGCCTGGGTGGCGCTGGCCGAACTGGCCCAGCAACGTGGCGAAGCCGACGCCGCGCTGCAGGCGTGGCAGCGCGCTGCGCGCACCGGCCTGGAGCCGCCCCGCGCCCCGTGGTGATGCCGCTACGGGTGCGGCCCGTGGTGGCACCGCCGCAGCCGCTGCCGGCGCGCCCGGCGCACCCGCAACGTCCACAGCACGTTGACGCTCATGTAGGTCAACGTTGCCGCCACGGTGGCGACGATCGACAGCCCAACCATCAGCGGTTTGCCCACGCCCGCCGCCCACGTCCACCACGAGGTGACGGTGTCGTCATCGGGCGGTGTGGCAGGAGCCACCGCGCTGAGGTCGCTTGAGGGCGCCACGCCTGCATCCGCTGCGCCGACGATGACTTCACCCAGCTGGTACGCAGCCCAATACACCGGCCCGAACGTCACTGGGTTGGTGACCAACGTGCTGGCCATCGCACTGGGCAGGTGGGCGCGCAGCAGCACCGCCAGCGTGGCCGCCGCCGGGATCTGGGCCACCGGGATCAGCAACCCAAAAAAGACGCCCAACGCCAGCCCGAGCGCCAGCCCGCGTCGGCTGAAACGCCACAGCCGCGGGTGGTGCAAAGAAGGCCCCAGCCAACGCAGCCAACGCTTGCGCTGGATATGTTCGGGGCTTGGCAGCAGGGCGATCAGGCGTTGTTTGATCATCGGCGTCGACCCAACGGCACGCCTCTATTATCGCCCAACGTCGGCCGTGTCACGGCACCGCGGCGATGAAATCCACACAGGCCGCCAGCAGCGCATCCGGCTGGTCGCGGTGGGGGCTGTGGCCGCAGTGGGGCAGCACGCAGCGCCGCGCGTGCGGCACCTGCGCGGCGATGGCGTCGAGCTGCGCCAGTGTGCCGTACTCGTCCTGCTCGCCCTGCACCAACAGCAGCGGCGCGCGGATGCGCGCGCAGTCGGCACGGATGTCGAACGTGCGAAACGCGGGGCTGAGCCACACGTCGTTCCACTGCCAAAACGCGTTGTCGACGTCGGCGTGGTACCGTTGCAGGCGCGCGCGCAGGTCACCGTGCAGGTACGCCTCGCGCGCGGCGGCGATGGCGCGCAGCGCAATGTCCTCCACGAACACGTGCGGTGCCAGCGCCACCACCCCGGCCACCGGGTGGCGCGCTGCGTACAGCAGCGCAATCGTGGCGCCGTCCGAGTGACCGACCAGCAGCGGCGGCCGCTGGATGCCCAGCGCTTGCAGCAGTGCAGGCAGTACCGTCCACGCGTGCTGGTGCATGTAGTCGGGGCCATGGCGGCCAGCGCCGCGCACGTCGGGGATGGGGTCGGACTGGCCATAGCCCTGACGCGAGTACAGCCACCCCACGCGCCCGGTGGCGTGGCACAGCGCCTGCGGCCAAAGCTGGCCACGCTGGCGCCACATGCGCACGCTGCCCAGCCCCTCGTGTAAAAACACGATCGGCGCGCGCTCGCGGGCGGCTGCGGGCGGGGTGATGGACCGCACCTCCAGCGCCACCCCACGCACCACCACGCGCTGCGGCGCTGGCGGGGGCGGATTGGGTGGTGAGGGCGGATTGGGTGACATGGCCCGTATCGTAGCCGGCGGCGCGCACGGCCCAGGGCGCGTCGGGTTATGCTTACGACCCCATGCGCTTGTTGCTCGGATCGTTTTGGCGCTCGGTCGCCTATTGCTTGCACCCACGGGTGATCGCGCTGTCGCTGCTGCCGTTGGCGCTGATGGTGGCTGGGGCGTTGGCGCTGGGCTACCTGTTTTGGGACCAGGCGGTCGATGCGGTGCTGCAGTGGCTGCAGTCGTGGGCGCTGGTCGAGTTCGTGCTGGGCTGGCTCGACAGCGTTGGCCTGGGCGCGCTGCGGCATGTGGTGGCGCCGCTGCTGGTGTTGCTGGTGGCCACGCCGATCATCGTCGTGGCCGCGTTGTTGCTGGTGGCGTTGATGATGACGCCGGCCATCGTCGACTTGGTGGCGGCGCGGCGCTTTGCCGACCTGGAGCGGCGCCACGGCGGCGGATGGTGGCGTGGGCTGGGGTGGTCGCTGTGGTCGACCGTGCTGGCGTTGCTGATGTTGTTGGTATCCCTGCCACTGTGGCTGGTGCCGCCGCTGGCGCTGGTGCTGCCCGCGCTCATTTGGGGGTGGCTGTCGTACCGCGTGCTGGCCTACGACGCATTGGCCGAACACGCCAGCGTCGACGAGCGGCGCGCGTTGATGCGCACCCACCGCGTGCCGCTGCTGGCCATGGGTGTGGTGACGGGGCTGCTGAGCGCCGCGCCCAGCGTGTTGTGGGCCTCGGGGGCGATGTTCATCGCGCTGGCGCCGTTGCTGCTGCCGCTGGCCATCTGGATTTACGCGCTGGTGTTCGCCTTTGCGTCGCTGTGGTTCGTGCACTACCTGCTGGCGGCGTTGGCCGAGCTGCGCCACGCCACCCCGTCGGTGGCCACCCAGACCGCACCGGCGCGCGACGCCGTCCCACCGCCCCCCGAGCGGGTCATCGACGTCCCAGCACGCGAACTGCCCCCGTCGTCCTCATGAGGTTGGCGTGAACACAGACAAACCCTCCATCGGCCTGATCGTCATCGGTGATGAGATCCTGTCGGGCAAGCGGCAAGACAAGCATGTGCCCAAAGTGATCGAGCTGCTGCAGGCCCGTGGGCTGCAACTGACCTGGGCGCACTACGTGGGCGACGACCGCGCGGCGATCACCGAGGTGCTGCGCCAGGCGTTTGCACGCGACGGCGTGGTGCTGTCCACCGGCGGCATCGGCGCCACGCCGGACGACCACACGCGCCAGGCCGCTGCCGCCGCGCTGGGTGTGCCGCTGACCCTGCACCCCGAGGCCAAGGCGCTGATCGAGCAGCGCATCCGCGACATGTGTGCCGAGCGTGGCGAGCCCTACGACCCGAGCCGCCCCGACCATGTCCAGCGGCTGCAAATGGGTTACTTCCCCGAGGGCGCCACGATCATCCCCAACCCGTACAACAAAATCCCCGGTTTCAGTTGCCGCGGCCCGGGCGGGGGCATGGTGCATTTCGTGCCCGGGTTTCCGGTCATGGCCTGGCCGATGATCGAGTGGGTGCTCGACACCCTGCACCGCGACCTGCACGGTCGCGCGGCGCAGCGCGAGCGCTCTGTCATCGTGTACGGCGCGATGGAGGCTACGCTGACGCCGCTGATGGAGCGCATCGAAGCCGATCATCCGCAGGTGCGCGTGTTCAGCCTGCCCAGCGTCGACCACCCCGAGCATGGCCGCCACATCGAATTGGGCGTCAAAGGCCCGCCCGAGGCGGTGCAAACCGCTTACGATGCGCTGTTGGCCGGGTTGCGCGCGATGGCCCAGCGGCTGGGCCCCGAAATGGTGCGATAACAATGCACGCTGTTGGTGCAATGCACTGTTGTGGTGCATTGTGGGGTGGTTTATTGGCCTAGCTGATCACGCGCGCAACGTGGCACGCATCGTGCTTAGCCTGACCCACGTCAACGTTTCTGACCCCTCACCGCAACAAGGAGCACTGGCATGGCCAAAACCGTCGCCGACGTCATGAACATGATCAAGGAAAACGACGTCAAGTTCGTCGACTTCCGCTTCACCGACACCCGTGGCAAGGAGCAGCACGTGACGGTGCCGATTTCCGCCTTCGGCGAAGACAAGTTCACGTCGGGCCACGCGTTCGACGGCTCGTCGATTGCCGGCTGGAAGGGCATCGAGGCATCCGACATGCTGCTGATGCCAGACCCCAACACCGCCAACATCGACCCTTTCTTTGAAGAGACGACGCTGTACCTGCAGTGCGACGTCATCGAGCCCAGCGACGGCAAGGCCTACGACCGCGACCCGCGCTCGATCGCCAAGCGCGCCGAGGCGTATCTGAAGGCCTCCGGCCTGGGTGACACCGCTTACTTCGGGCCGGAGCCGGAGTTTTTCCTGTTCGACGGCGTGCGCTGGAGCACCCAGCCGGGCAACTGCTTTTACGAAATCGAGGAGTACGAGGCGCCGTGGAACACCGGCACCAAGTACGACAACGGCAACCGCGGCCACCGTCCGCGCACCAAAGGCGGCTACTTCCCGGTGCCGCCGGTGGACAGCACGCACGACATGCGTGCCGAGATGGTGCTGATCCTGGAGTCGCTCGGCATTCCGGTCGAGGTGTTCCACCACGAGGTGGCGGGCGCCGGCCAGTGCGAAATCGGCACCAAGTTCTCCACGCTGGTGGAGCGTGCCGACTGGACGCAGACCCTCAAGTACGTCATCTGGAACGTGGCCGAGCGCTACGGCAAGACCGCCACCTTCATGCCCAAGCCCTACCATGGCGACAACGGCAGCGGCATGCACGTGCACCAATCGGTGTGGAAGGATGGCAAAAACCTGTTTGCCGGTGACGGCTACGCGGGTCTGAGCGACTTTGCGCTGTACTACATCGGCGGCATCATCAAGCACGCCCGCGCGCTCAACGCCATCACCAACCCCACCACCAACAGCTACAAGCGCCTGGTGCCGCACTTCGAAGCGCCGGTCAAGCTGGCGTACTCGGCCAAAAACCGCTCGGCGTCGATCCGCATCCCCTATGTGGCCAACCCGAAGGCGCGCCGTGTCGAAGCGCGCTTCCCGGACCCGATGGCCAACCCGTACCTGTGCTTTGCCGCGCTGCTGATGGCGGGTCTGGACGGCGTGGAAAACAAAATCCACCCGGGCGAAGCCGCGACCAAGGACCTGTACCACCTGCCGCCGGAAGAGGACAAGCTGGTGCCGACCGTCTGCCACAGCCTCGACATGGCGTTGGACTACCTGGACAAGGACCGTGCCTTCCTGACCAAGGGCGGCGTGTTTACCGACAGTATGATCGACGCCTACATCGAGCTGAAGATGCAGGAGGTCAACCGCGCCCGCGTCGAGGTCACCCCGACCGAGTACGACATGTACTTCAGCCTTTGATGGCGCCCAGCCCCGCGGCCCGTGCGACCGTGGGGCGGTGGTGACCGTAGCATGCGGGGCGGCCGGGTGCCGCCCCGCACCGTTTTGGGTGATACTGTGGCCATGAAAGCTCCAACGCACGCTTGCAAGGGGACGGTTGTGGCGCTGCTGCTGGCGCTGAGCGCCGCTGGGATGCCGGCGTTGGCGCAGGGCAGCAAAATCTGGCGCTGCGGCAACGAATACACCAACAACCCCGGCCCCGACCCGCTCGGGCGGGGATGCCGCGAGGTGCAGGGCGGCAACCTGACCATCGTCGAAGGCACGCGCGTGTCGCCACCGCCCGCGGCCACCCCGCCGACGGGCAACGGTGGTGCGGCCGCCACCCCCGCGGCACGCAACGGCGCCGAGCGGGTCGGCGCTGGCGAGCAGCGCCAGCGCGACGCCGAAGCGCGCCGCATCCTGGAGCAAGAGCTGCAGCGCGCGCAGCAGCGCTTGGAGCAGGCGCGTGCCGACTACGCCGACGGCAAGCCCCCGCGCCTGGCCAATGAACGCACCGACGGACCGCGTTACCAGGCGCGGGTGGACGAGCTGCGTGCGCGCGTTGAGCGAGCCGAGGCCGACGTGGCCGCGCTGCAGCGCGAGCTGGCCCGCCTGCCCCCGGCCGAGGGCCGCTGAACACCAATGACCGACACCGCTGTGCCAGCCTCGGCCGACCTGTCGGCGCTGGACCTGCTGGCCACGCTGGTGGCGGTGGTCGACGACGCCGGCCGCATCGTTTACGCCAACCACGCGCTGGAAGACGCCATCGGCCTGTCGCGGCGCAACCTGCAAGGGGTTGATCTGGCCGACTGGCTGCTGCCGGCGTCGCTGTGGCACAACGCGCTGCAAGGTGCGCAGCAGCACGAGTACGCCGTCATCCGTTACGACACCCAGCTGCGCCGCCTGCTGCGGCCGCCGCTGCCGGTGCACCTGGTGCTCGCCACGACCGATGAACGTGCGCGGCGCATCGTCGAAATGCTGCCGCTGGAGCAGCAGGCGCGTCAGGAGCGCGAAGAGCGGTTGCTGGAGCAGACCCAAGCCAACAAGGCGATGATTCGCAACTTGGCGCACGAGATCAAAAACCCCTTGGGCGGCATCCGTGGCGCGGCGCAACTGCTGCAACTGGAGCTGGGGCAGCGGCCCGACCTGGCCGAGTACACCGACGTCATCGTGCACGAGGCCGATCGCCTGCAAGCGCTGGTGGACCGGCTGTTGGAGCCGCATCGGCGCGCGCTGCAGTTCAGCGACGTCAACATCCACGAGGTGTGTGAGCGCGTGCGCGCGGTGCTGCTGGCCGAGTTTCCCAAAGGCCTGCAGGTGGTGCGCGACTACGACACGTCGATCCCCGAGTTCCGGGGCGACCGCGAGCTGCTGATTCAGGCCGTGCTCAACCTGGCCCACAACGCCGCGCAGGCCCTGCGCGAGCGCATCGCCGCGGGCGACGCGCGCATCACCCTGCGCACGCGTGTGCAGCGGCAGGTGACCTTTGGCAAGCGGCGCGTGCGCCTGGCATTGGAATTGCATGTCATCGACAACGGCCCCGGCGTGCCCGACGACATCCGCGAGCGCATCTTTTACCCGCTGGTGTCCGGGCGCGACGGGGGCACCGGCCTGGGCCTGACGCTGGCGCAGACCTTCGTGCAGCAGCACCAGGGCCTGATCGAATGCGACAGCCGCCCGGGCCACACCGACTTCACCATCCTGATCCCGCTGGCGTGAGTGCGGCCAGGGGCCCGGGGTGGCAACGATGCACAAGGCTGGCGCATGAAACCGATCTGGATCGTCGACGATGACCCCTCCATCCGCTTCGTGCTGGAAAAAGCCCTGGCGCGCGAGGGCCTGACCACGCGCAGCTTCGATTCGCCGCGCGCCGTGCTGGACGCCTTGGCCAACGCCTGCGACGACGGCCCGCAGGTGCTGGTCAGCGACATCCGCATGCCCGGCAGCACCGGCCTGCAACTGCTGGAGCAGGTGCGCCGCCAGCGCCCCCGGCTGCCGGTGATCATCATGACCGCGTACTCCGACCTGGACAGCGCGGTGGCGGCGTTTCAGGGCGGGGCGTTTGAGTACCTGCCCAAGCCGTTCGACCTGCCCAAAGCGGTCGAGCTGATCCGTCGCGCCGCCGACGAGAGCCTGCGCGACGAGGAAGCCAGCGCCGAGGCCCTGCAGGCGGCGCCCGAAATGCTGGGTCAGGCGCCGGCCATGCAGGACGTGTTTCGCGCCATCGGCCGGCTCAGCCAAAGCCACGTCACGGTGCTGATCACCGGCGAATCCGGCACCGGCAAAGAGCTGGTGGCGCGCGCGTTGCACAAGCACTCGCCGCGCGCGGGCGGTCCGTTCGTTGCCATCAACACCGCCGCCATCCCGCGCGACCTGCTGGAGTCCGAGCTGTTCGGCCACGAGCGCGGCGCCTTCACCGGCGCGCAGGCGCTGCGCCGCGGCCGCTTCGAGCAGGCCGAGGGCGGTACGCTGTTTCTGGACGAAATCGGCGACATGCCGCTGGAGCTGCAAACGCGCCTGCTGCGCGTGTTGTCCGACGGGCATTACTACCGCGTCGGCGGCCACGCCCCCATCAAGGCCAACGTGCGCGTCATCGCCGCCACGCACCAAAACTTGGAGCAGCGCGTGCGCGACGGCGCGTTCCGCGAAGACCTGTACCACCGCCTCAACGTCATCCGCCTGCGCCTGCCGCCGCTGCGCCAGCGGCGTGAGGACATTCCGCTGCTGGCGCGGTTCTTTTTGCAGCAAAGCGCGCGCCAACTGGCGGTGGAGCCCAAGCGCCTGTCGCCCGAGGCGCTGGCGGCCCTGCAGCGCTACGACTTTCCCGGCAACGTGCGCCAGCTGGAAAACCTGTGCCACTGGCTCACCGTGATGGCCCCGGCGCAGGTGGTGGGGGTGGAGGACTTGCCGCCCGAGGTGCTGCAAGCGTTGGCGGCGCCGGCCGCCCCCGCGGACCCGGGCGCGGCGGTCACGCCAGCCACCCCCCGCGCGCTGGCGGACCGTGTGGGGTCTGGCGGCCCGGCGGGCTGGGAAGATGCCCTGCGTGCCGAAGCGCTGCAGTTGCTGCACGCCCAGCCCGGTCAGGTCTGGGACGCGCTCACCCAGCGCTTCGAGCGCTGCCTGATCGAAGTTGCACTGCACCACACCCACGGTCGCCGCATCGACGCCGCGCAACGCCTCGGCATCGGCCGCAACACCATCACGCGCAAGATCGACGAGTTGGGGTTGGATGGCTGAGGACGCCTTACGCCGCCAGGCCCAACCGCTGCATCCAGTAGCGCAGCTTGGCCAGCGTCCAACCCAGCTCGCGCGCGGTGCGCGACTGGTTCCAGCGGTTGCGCTGCAGCATGGTTTCCAGCTCGACGCGGCTCAGTGGGGCGTCGTCGTCGATGGTGGGTGTGTCGGTCGCGGCGGTGGGGACGCTGCCGGTGACGGCCGGTGGTGTGGCGTCCAGCGCCAGCGCTTCGGCGTCCAGCGTCGGGCCGGGGTGCAGGGCCAGCGCGCGCTCCAGCAGGTTTTCCAGCTCGCGCACGTTGCCAGGGAACGGGTGGCGGTGCAGCCGCGCCAGCGCCGCTTCGGTCAGGCGGGGCGGGGCGGGTAGGCGTTCGCGCTGCGCCAACCGTTGCAGGATGGCCGCGGCGATGGCGGGCAGGTCGTCGGGGTGCTCGCGCAGCGCCGGGGCGTGGATCGGGATGACGTTGAGGCGGTAGTACAGGTCGTGGCGGAACTGGCCCGCCTGAACGAGCTGCGCCAGCGCTTTGTGGGTGGCGCTGACGATGCGCACGTCCACCGGCTCTTCGGTCACCGCGCCCACCGGGCGCACGGCGCGCTCTTGCAGCGCGCGCAGCAGCTTGACCTGCATCGGCAGCGGCAGGTCGGCCACCTCGTCCAGAAACAGCGTGCCGCCGTGGGCGGCCTGGAACAGCCCGGCGCGGTCGGCGCTGGCGCCGGTGAAGGCGCCGCGTTTGTGACCGAACAGCTCGCTTTCCAGCAGGTCCGGTGGAATGGCGCCGCAGTTGACGGCGACGAACGGCCCGCTGGCACGGTGGCTGCACGCGTGCAGGGCGCGCGCGATCAGCTCTTTGCCGGTGCCGGATTCGCCGCTGATCAACACGGGTGCCATCGTGCGCGCCACGCGCTGCACCGTGGCGCGCACGGCTTGCATGGCTTCGGAGTCACCTACCAATTGGTGCAGGGCGTGGTTGTTGCTTGGGTCGGGGGCGGCCAGCGCCGGCGTGGGCGACGGTGCGGCGCTGGCTTGCAGCGCGGCCACCACCGCTTGCCGCAGCCGGGCCGGGGACACCGGTTTGGTCAGGTAGTCGAAGGCGCCGGCCTTGAGGGCCTGCACCGCGTTGTCGGCCGATCCGTAGGCCGTGACCACGATCGCCCGCTCGGGCCGTCCGACGCGGGCCAGCTCCTGCAGCAGTTCCAATCCGCTGCCGTCGGGCAGCCGCATGTCGATGATCAACACGCTGTAGCGCTGCGCCTGCAGGCATTGGCGCGCCTGGGCCAGGTCTGCGGTCTGGTCCACCGCGGTGCCGACCTTGGCCAGCGTCAGCGCGTAGAGCTGGCGCAGGTCGGGCTCGTCTTCGACGATCAGCACGGCGGGCGCGTTCATGGCTCGGACGGTGTGGACAGCGGCACGCTCACCACGAAGGCGTTGCCGGCGCGGCCGGCGCGGGTGACCACTTCGTGGTGCAGGCTGGCATGATAGCGTTGGCACAGCTCGCGCGACAAAAACAGCCCTAGCCCGCTGGAGCGGCTGTGCGCGCTGGCAAAGGGCTCGAACAGGTGGTCGCGCAACGGCGCCCCGATGGGCGGGCTGTCGCTCCACACGGTCAGGTGGGCGTGGTGGGCGTTGCTGTGCGTTTCCACCTGGATGGCGCCAGGGGACGCGCTGGCGTGCCGGTCGGCGTTGTCCAGCAGGTTGACCAGCACGCGGCGCAGGTGTTCGGGGTCGAAGCGAACCTGCGCCGATGGCGCTGCGAGCGACGTTTGCAGCCGCGCGCCCTGGGGCCGCTGCGCCAGCCAATCGCGCAGCACCGCGTCGACGAAGGGGTCCAGCGCCAGCACCCCGGCAGACCCTGTCACGGCGTCCGACCACGGGTTGCGGGCCGCTTCCAGCACATCGTCCACCGTGCGCGCCAGCCGACGCACGTTTTGTTCGATCAGGGTCAGCAAACGGCGCTGGGCGGCGCTGGGGTCGTCCTCCTGCAGCAGGGCGCTGGCTTGCGCAATGGCCGCCAGCGGGTTGCGGATTTCGTGCGCCACGGCGGCCGACACACGCCCCATCGCGGCCAGCTTCTCGGTGTGGATGCGCTGCTCCAGCGCGTGCAGGTCTTGCAGCAACAGCACATCGGCCGTCAGCCCGTCGCCAACGTCGGCCCGCTGCGGTTGCACCCGCACCCGGCGCTGGCGCCCGTCGGCCAACGGCAGCGCCAGGTCGTGGGCGCTGGCCGGCGGTGCACCCGCCAGCCAGCGGGCCAGCACTTGCCAAGCTGGTGTGTGGCCCACGGCCTGCGCCAGCACGTCCGGGTCGTCCGCCGCCGGTCCGCCCACCTCGCCCACTCCCAGCATGCGCGCCGCGGTCGGGTTGACGTAGCGGGGGGCCCCGGAGGCGTCGGTCACCACGATGCCTTCTTGCAGCCCACGCGCGATCAGGCGGTTGACCTCGGTTTGCAGCCGGGCCAGAGCCTCGCCGTGGCGGGCCGCGGCGGCTTCGGCCGCCAGGCGGGTGGTCAGGTGCGCGGCCAGCAGCGCCACCGCGAACAGCCCCGTGCCGGTCACGCCCGCTTGCAGCCAGGCCGCGCCACCCAGCGTGTCGACGGCCGCTGCCCGGCTCAACAGCACCAGGGTGCCGGCGGCGGCCGCGCCCAGCGCCAGCCGCGGCGGCCCCAGCACCGCCGCCAGCAACACCGGCCACACGAACAACGGGGTGAAGTTGAGCCCCCCAGGGGCCAGCACCTCCAGCGCGGCGAACACCGCCAGGTCGGCCCACACCGTCAACAACCACAGCGGCGACCACACCCCCGCCGTGTGAGCGGGCGGGCCAAGCGCCAGCCCCACCACGGTCCACGCCACGAACAGCGCGCACAGCACCAGCACCCACGCGCCGGTTTGGCCGTGGTACCAGCCCACGCCTTCCATCGCCAGCAGCGCCAGCGCCAGCAACACGCGCACCCACAGCAGCAGGCGCCACAAACGCGCTGGCGGTGCCGCGGCGGCATCGTCCAGCCCGCGCAACGGCCACGACGGCCCGAACCCCCTGCCCGCGGGGTTACCCTTCGGCCAGGCGTCGGTGCTCATCGCTGCAGTACGGGCCAAGCGCGCCGCGCACGGCGTCGCTGGCGGGCACATGGGTGCCGCAATGGCGGCAGCGCAGCATCGGCTCGGGCAGGTGTGAGGGGGTGGCCGGCGCCTTGCCAGGGGTGGGCCTGGGTGGGCGGGGTACCCGCTGCTGGCGCCACCAGGCCCAGCCCAGCACCACCACCGCGATCACCAGCAGCCACTTCAGCAACCCCTGCATGGCGCCCTTTCAGGCCGCACCGCGGCGCAGAATCACTTCCAGCACGAAGTGCGAGCCGACGTAGCCCAGCAGCAGCAGCGCACCGGCCGCGTACAGCATGCGCACCGCCAGGCGGCCGCGCCAACCCCAGCGCCAGCGTCCCCACAGCAGCACCGCCAGCACCACCCACGACAGCACCGTGAAGACGGTTTTGTGCGTGATCCAGCGTGCGGCGGTGCCGAGTTGCTCGGCAAAGACCCACCCCGCCAACAGCGTCAGCGTCAAGAGCGCGAACGCCGCTGCGACGAAGCGAAACGTCAGCCGCTCCAGCGCGAGCAGCGGCAGCGCCGTGGGCTGCACCCCCCCAGCGCGGATGCTGGCCTCGGTGCGCTGCATCATCCAGCCGTGCGCCACCGCCGCGCCCAGCAGCCCGTACGAGGCAAACCCCAGCGACCAGTGCAGCGGCAGCCAGGGCGACGGCAACGCCGGCACCACCGTGCCGGGAAACAGCAGCGCCAGCAACACCGCGGGCGCCCCCAGCAGTGCCAGCGGCCAGCGCACGCCCATCTGCGGGTACAGCCGGGTTTCCACCGCGTACACCATCAGCACCAGCCACGCCGTTACCGACAACGTGGGGGCGAAACCAAAGCGCACCGGCTGGGCGGCGAACCCGGCCGCCAGCGCCAGCGCGTGCAGCGCCAGCGTGGCCCACAGCAGCCCGTCGAGCCGCTGCCCCGCCGTGCGTCGGGCCAGCGCCGCCAGCGCGGCGTACCCCAGCGCAGCGCCCAGCGCCGGTATCACCATCCACCATGGGCTCGCCGATACAATCATTCGTCTAGTGTAACGAAGCCCCGCCATGGCATCCGCCCTCACCGAAAAATTGTCGCGCCTGGTCAAAGAACTGCGCGGCCAGGCCCGCATCACCGAAAGCAACGTGCAGGACATGCTGCGCGAGGTGCGCATGGCCCTGCTGGAAGCCGACGTGGCGCTGCCGGTGGTGCGCGACTTCATCGCCCGCGTCAAGGACAAAGCCTTGGGGCAGGAGGTGGTGGGGTCGCTGACACCGGGGCAGGCGCTGGTCGGCATCATCCACCGGGAGTTGGCCGCGACGATGGGCGAGGGCGTGGCCGACCTCAACCTGGCCACCCAGCCGCCGGCGGTCATCCTGATGGCCGGCCTGCAGGGCGCTGGCAAGACCACCACCACCGCCAAGCTGGCCAAGTGGCTGATCGAGCGGCGCAAGAAAAAGGTGCTGACCGTCAGCACCGACGTGTACCGGCCGGCGGCCATCGAGCAGCTCAAGACCGTGACGCGCCAGGCCGGGGCCGAATGGTTTGCCAGCGCGCCCAACCAGCAGCCGCTGGACATTGCGCGCGCGGCGCTGGACCACGCGCGCCGGCACTACTTCGACGTGCTGCTGGTCGACACCGCTGGCCGGCTGGCCATCGACGACGCCATGATGCGCGAAATCCAGGCGCTGCACGCCGAGCTCAAGCCGGTGGAGACGCTGTTCGTCGTCGATGCGATGCAAGGCCAGGACGCGGTCAACACGGCGCGGGCCTTCAGTGAAGCGCTGCCGCTGACCGGCATCGTGCTGACCAAGCTGGACGGTGACTCGCGCGGCGGCGCGGCGCTGTCGGTGCGGGCCATCACCGGCGCGCCGATCAAGTTTGCCGGCGTCAGCGAAAAAATCGACGGCCTGGAGCTGTTCGATGCCGAGCGCCACGCCGGGCGTGTGCTGGGCATGGGCGACATCGTGGCGCTGGTGGAGCAGGTGACCGCCGGCGTGGACCTGCAGCAGGCGCAAAAACTGGCGGCCAAGGTCAAAAGCGGCGGCTTCGACCTGGAGGACTTTCTCGAGCAGATTCGGCAGATGAAGAAAATGGGCGGACTGTCCAGCCTGCTGGACAAGCTGCCCACGCAACTGACGGCCAAGGCCGGCGAGGCCGACCTGTCCCGCGCCGAAAAGGACATCCGCCGCAAAGAGGGCATCATCTGCGCGATGACCCCTGAGGAGCGGCGCCACCCCGAGATCATCAAGGCCAGCCGCAAACGCCGCATCGCCGCCGGCGCCGGGGTGCAGGTGCAGGAGGTCAACCGCCTGCTGAAAGAGTTTGAGCAGATGCAGGCGATGATGAAAAAGATGAAAGGCGGCGGTCTGATGAAAATGATGAAGCGTCTGGGTGGGATGAAAGGGCTGGGCGGCTTGCCGGGCTTGCCCGGGCGCTGACGCACCGCCACCTGAGCGGGGTGCGGCCTTGATTCATCGCAAGCGCCTTGGGGCTCGGTGCCGGTAGAGTAGGGTGCCGTGATGGTGCTGGAGCTTGCCTTGACCGTGCTGGCCGTGGCCGCCGCGCTGGCCGTGCGGCCGTGGCGGATGCTGCGCGGGCCGCTGTTGTCGCCGACGTTGGCGGCGCTGGCGGTGTTGCCGTGGCTGTGGCTGCTACCGCAAAAATTGCCCGCCGGCATGGCGGTGCAGTTCTCCGGGGCCAGCCTGCTGGTGCTGATGCTGGGCTGGCCGCTGGCCGTGCCGGTTTTGCTGGGCGTGGCGGCGCTGGTGTGGCTGCTTGGGCAGGCGCCGCTGCAGGCCGTGCTGTCGCAATGGGTGTGGGTCGGGTTGGTGCCGGCGACGCTGGCGCTGGCCATCGGCTGGGCGCTGCGGCGCTGGTTGCCTCCCAACGTGTTCATCTACACGCTCGGACGCGGCTTTTTGGGCACCGCCGTGGCGTTGTTCGCCTCCGGCGCGCTCTACGAAGGCATCCACCACCTGATGGGCGGCGTCACGCTGCACGAAGCGCTGGTGGCACGCTGGCTGATGGCCTGGGGCGACGCCTTCCTGACCGGCCTGGTGGCTGCCGTGTTCGTCGCCTTTGCGCCGCAGTGGCTGGCCACTTGGTCGGACGAGCGCTACCTGCGCCCGCCGCCCAAGGCGTGATCAGCAGCCCGGTCCCATCCGCTCGTAAGTGACGAAGGCAAACGGCAGTCCCTCGGCGCTGACGTGCGCTTCACGCGCCGTCTCGCGCCACGCGGACCCCAGGGTTGGCGCGTAGGCGTCGCCGTCGAACGTGTGACCGATTTCGGTGACCACGGCGCGCTGCGCCAGCGGCTCGGCCTGGGCGTACACCTGCGCGCCGCCGATCACCCACACTTCGGCCGGGGGCAGGCCGCGCTCATCGCGCAGCGTGCGGCAGTGGGCCAGCGCCGCCTCCAGGCTTTCCACCGGCACCGCCCCGGCGGCGGCCAGTTCCGCCGCGCGCGCTGCGTCGCGCGTCAGCACCAGGTTGACGCGTCCGGGCAGCGGGCGAACGCGCGGCGGCAGCGACGTCCACGTCGTGCGGCCCATGATGACCGGGCAGCCGTGTGTGAGGCGGCGGAAGTGCGCCAAATCCTCCGGCAGGTGCCAGGGCATGGCGGGTCGGCCGTCGCGGGTGCAGCCGATGACGCCGTTGGCCGCGCGGGCGTAGATCAGGTTCAAACGCATGGCGGCGAGCATAACGCGGATGCCAAGGCCTACAATCGACCATCGGTGTTGATGCTGTCGCGCATCAGGCTGCACGGACGGAGGGTTCGCTATGCGCACAACGGTGACCATCGACGACGCACTGTACGAACGGGCGCTGGAGGTGGCTGACCCCACGATGGACAAGGCCGAGTTGTTCCGGGAAGCGCTCAAAACCTTTGTCCGCATCCAAGTGGGCAGACGGCTGGCGGAGTTGGGCGGTTCGGCGCCGGACATGCCCGATATTCCCCGTGACCGCGTCCCGGCGACGTCATGACGTCTGTGCTGGTCGACACGTCGGTGTGGGTGGCGCATTTCCGGGCGCGCAACCCAACGTTGGTCGAACTGCTGTCGCAAGACCGCGTGCTGGTGCACCCGTGGATCGTCGCCGAGATCGCGTGCGGCACGCCGCCGGATCGCGCGCGCACGCTGGCAGACCTGCAGTGGCTCAAGCAAGCTCGGCAGGCGAGTTTGGCTGAGGTCTTGTCGATGGTCGAGCGCCACCGTCTTTACGGTCTTGGCTGCGGCCTGGTGGATATGATGCTGCTGGCCTGCACGACGATCACGCCGCAGGCCAGCCTGTGGACACTGGATCGTCGGCTGCATGGGCTGGCCCAGCGCTTGGGATGCGCGTTTGAGCCGTCGTAAAGGCCCGTGGCAGGCTGCCCATCGCGGGTGCAGCCGATGACCCCGTTGGCCGCGCGGGCGTAGATCAGGTTCAAACGCATGGGGGCGAGCATAACGCGGGTGCCGCCGCCCCGACCGTAAAATGGTAGCTTTTGCCAGTCAGACCCTGGAGCCCGAGCGCAACATGACCCAAGCCGCCGACCGCCCGACGTTTTCCGTGGCCGACATCCGGCGCACATTTTTGGACTTCTTTGCCCAGCGCGGGCACACGGTGGTGCCCTCCAGCCCGCTGGTGCCGGCCAACGACCCGACGTTGATGTTCACCAACTCGGGCATGGTGCAGTTCAAGGACGTGTTCCTGGGCACCGACAAGCGCCCCTACGTGCGCGCGGCCTCGGTGCAGGCCTGCCTGCGCGCCGGTGGCAAGCACAACGACCTCGAAAACGTCGGTTACACGGCGCGCCACCACACGTTTTTCGAGATGCTGGGCAACTGGTCGTTTGGCGACTACTTCAAGCGCGAGAGCCTGAAGTGGGCCTGGGAGCTGTTGACCGAGGTGTTCAAGCTGCCGCCCGAGCGGCTGTGGGCCACCGTGTACCACGAGGACGACGAGGCCTACGACATCTGGACCAAGGAGATCGGCCTGCCCAGCGAGCGCGTGGTGCGCATCGGCGACAACAAGGGCGGCAAATACCAGTCGGACAACTTTTGGATGATGGCCGACACCGGCCCCTGCGGCCCGTGCTCGGAGATCTTCTACGACCACGGCCCCGAGGTGCCTGGCGGCCCACCGGGTAGCCCCGACGCCGACGGCGACCGCTACATCGAGATCTGGAACAACGTGTTCATGCAGTTCGACATGCAGCCCGACGGCTCGGTGCGGCCGTTGCCGGCGCCTTGCGTGGACACGGGCATGGGGCTGGAGCGTATCGCCGCCATTTTGCAGGGCGTGCACAGCAACTACGACATCGACCTGTTCCGGGCCTTGATTGCCGCGGCGGCGCGCGAAACCGGCGCCACCGACCTGGCCAGCCCCAGCCTGCGCGTCATCGCCGACCACATCCGTGCCACCGCCTTTATGGTGGCCGACGGCGTCATCCCCAGCAACGAAGGCCGCGGCTACGTGCAGCGGCGCATCATCCGCCGGGCCATCCGCCACGGCTACAAGCTTGGGCGCAAGGCGCCGTTTTTCCACCGGCTGGTGCCGGACCTGGTGGCCCAGATGGGCCTGGCGTACCCCCACCTGGCCGCCAACGCCGAGCGCGTGACCGAGGTGCTCAAGGCCGAAGAGGAGCGCTTTTACGAAACGCTGGAACACGGCATGGAGATTCTGGACGCCGCGCTGGCCGGCGGCCAGACCACGTTGCCGGGCGAGGTGGCGTTCAAGCTGCACGACACCTACGGCTTTCCGTTGGACCTGACCAACGACGTTTGCCGCGAGCGCGGCGTCGCGGTGGATGTGGCCGGCTTCGAGGTGGCGATGCAGCGGCAAAAGGAGCAGGCGCGCGCCGCCGGCAAGTTCAAGATGGAGCGCGTGCTCGACTACGGCGGGCCGGACAACCGCTTCGTGGGCTACGAGCACCTGCAGGCCCAGGCCAAGGTGGTGGCGCTGTACCACGAGGGCACGCCGGTGGCTGAGCTCAAGGCCGGGCAGACCGGCATCGTCGTGCTGGACGAGACGCCGTTTTACGCCGAAAGCGGTGGCCAGGTCGGCGATCGTGGGGTGCTGCAAGCCGGCTCGGCGCGCTTTGAGGTGCACGACACGCAAAAAATCAAAGCCCACGTGCACGGCCACCATGGCGTGGTGGCCGAAGGCGTCATCGCGGTGGGCGACCACGTCACGGCCCAGGTCGATGGCGCGCGCCGCGCCGCCACGATGCGCAACCACTCGGCCACCCACCTGATGCACAAGGCCTTGCGCGAGGTGCTGGGGGAACACGTGCAGCAAAAAGGCTCGCTCGTGGACGACGAGCGCACGCGCTTTGACTTCTCGCACAACGCCCCGCTGACGCCGCAGCAGGTGCAGGCGATCGAAGCCAAGGTCAACGCCGAAATCCTGGCCAACACCCCGACGCAGGCGCGCGTGATGCCGCTGGACGAGGCCCGCGCAGCCGGTGCGATGATGTTGTTTGGCGAAAAGTACGGCGACACCGTGCGCGTGCTGGACATCGGCTCCAGCCGCGAGCTGTGCGGCGGCACCCACGTGGCGCGCACCGGCGACATCGGGCTGTTCAAGATCGTCGCCGAAGGCGGCGTGGCGGCCGGCATCCGGCGCGTCGAAGCCGTCACCGGCACCGGGGCGCTGGCGTACCTGCAGCGGCTGGAGCAGCAGGTGCAGGCGGCCGCGGGCGTGCTCAAGGCCCCGGCGGAGGAGCTGGTGGCGCGCATCGAGCAGACCCAGCAGCGCGTGCGCGAGCTGGAAAAAGACCTCGACGCGCTCAAGGCGCGGTTGGCCACCGCGCAAGCCGATGGGTTGGCCGCTCAGGCCGTGGCGGTGGGCGACGTGCAGGTGCTGGCCGCGCGGCTCGACGGCGCCGACGCCAAGACCCTGCGCGAAGCGGTGGACAAGCTCAAAGCCCGCCTCAAGCGCGCCGTGGTGGTGCTGGCCAGCGTGGAGGGCGCCAAGGTGCAGCTGTGCGCGGGGGTGACGCCCGATCTGGTGGCGCAGGGGCTCAAGGCCGGCGAGCTGGTCGGCGCCGTGGCGCAGCAGGTGGGCGGCAAGGGCGGCGGCAAGCCCGACCTGGCGATGGCCGGCGGCACCGACGCCGCCCGCCTGCCGACTGCGCTGGCCAGCGTGCGCGACTGGGTCGCCCAGCGGGTGTGAGGGGCGCCTCAGGCGCCCGCCGCGGCGGCAGTGTCCGGCTCGTCCGGCGGGTGGGCGCGCACGTGCTCCACGAAGCGCTGGGCGGCCAGCGACAGGCGCCGGTCGCTGCGCCACACGAGCAGCCAGCGCCGCTCGATCGGGAAGCCCACCACCGGCAACAGCGCCACGCCGTCGTGCGCCGGGTCGGCCGCCAGCGCGTGGCGTGACACCACCGCCAACCCCAGCCCAGCGGCCACCGCGTGCTTGATCGCCTCGTTGCTGCCCAGCGTGGCGCGCACCGTGGGGGTCAGCCCGTGCGTGTGCAGGTAGGCTTCGGTGGCCAGCCGCGTGCCCGAGCCGGGCTCGCGCATCAGCAGCGCTTGCCCGTTGAGGGCGGTGCGCGCCACGCGGTGCGCGCCGGCCCACGGGTGGCCCGCCGGGCCGATCAGCACCAGGGGGTTGCGCATCAGCGGCACCCGGTGCAGCGGCAGGTTGTCCGGTGGCATCATCATCACGGCCAGCTCGATGTCGTCCTGCTGCAGGCGGCGCACCACGGCGTCGCGGTTGTCCACCGCCAGCTCGATGTCGATGCCGGGGTGGCTGTCGGTGTAGCGGCGCAGCCAGCGCGCGATGAAGTATTCGGTCGTCGTCACGCCTGCGATGCGCAGCCGCCCGCGCTCCAGACCGTGCAGCGCCTGCAGATCCTCTTCGAAGCGCTGCCAGCGCGCGAACATGTCCAGCGCCGTGGCGCGCAGCAGTTGCGCGGCCTCGGTGGGGCGGATGCCGCGCCCCACCGGCTCGACCAGGGCGGTGTCCAGCGCGCTTTGCAGCTCGTGGATTTGCGCCGACACGGTGGGCTGTGTCAGGTGCAGCTCGGCCGCGGCCCGCGTGATGGAGCCCAACCGAACCACCGCCTCCAGCGTGCGAAGCTGATGAAAGGTGACGCGCGGCGGACGGATCTTATTCATTGGCAAAGTACGATGTAAACGATCATAAATGATGATTTGAAGTCGATGACATGATCGGCCACACTGCGCCCATCGTCAACCCCGACATGGTTCGAAGATGAGCGAACTCACCCCCATCACCGTCGCCCGCGGCGACGGCATCGGCCCCGAGATCATGGACGCCACGCTGCGCGTGCTGCAGGCGGCGGGCGCGCGCATCGCGCCGGAGTTCATCGAGATTGGCCAGCAGCAGTACCTGGCCGGGCACAGCTCCGGCATCGCGCCCGAGGCGTGGGACAGCCTGCGGCGCACCAAGGTGTTTCTCAAGGCCCCGATCACCACGCCGCAGGGCGGCGGCTTCAAAAGCCTCAACGTCACCATCCGCAAGACGCTGGGCCTGTACGCCAACGTGCGCCCGTGCGTCAGCTACGCGCCGTTCGTGCGCACGCTGCACCCGCAGATGAACCTGGTCATCGTGCGCGAAAACGAGGAAGACCTCTACGCCGGCATCGAGCACCGCCAGACCGACGAGGTGTACCAGTGCCTCAAGCTGATCACCCGCCCGGGCTGTGAAAAGATCGTGCGCTACGCGTTCGAGTACGCGCGCCGCCACGGTCGCAAGAAGGTCACCTGCATGACCAAAGACAACATCATGAAGATGACCGATGGGTTGTTCCATCGCGTCTTCGACGAGATCGCGCCGCAGTACCCGGAGATCGAGACCGAGCATCTGATCATCGACATCGGCGCGGCGCGGCTGGCCACGCGACCGGAGCGCTTCGACGTCATCGTCACGCCCAACCTCTACGGCGACATCCTGTCGGACATCGCCGCGGAGCTGACCGGCTCGGTGGGCTTGGCGCCCAGCGCCAACATCGGTGATCACGTGGCGATGTTCGAGGCCATCCACGGCAGCGCGCCGGACATCGCCGGCAAGGGTATCGCCAACCCCTCCGGCTTGCTGCTGGCGGCGGTGATGATGTTGGTGCACATCGGCCAGCCGGCGGTGGCCGAAACCGTCCACAACGCCTGGCTGCGCACAATCGAAGACGGCGTGCACACGGCCGAGCTGCACGGCTCGCTCAGCATCGGGCGGCCGTTTGGCAGCATGGACTTTGCCGATGCCGTGATCGAGCGGCTGGGCCAGCGCCCCGAGCAGCTCGCCGCGGTGCGCTACACGCAGGCCGACGCCAGAGGGGCCGCGCCCACGGCGGCGATCCAGGTCAAGGTTCAGCGCCGCGCCCCGGCCGTCAAAACGCTGGTGGGGGTGGACGTGTTCGTGCATGCCGCCGACGTCAACCCCGATGCGTTGGCCGGGCAGCTGTGCGCCCTGGCCACGCCGTCGCTGGCGCTGCAGATGATCACCAACCGTGGCGTCAAGGTCTGGCCCGCGGGGTTTCCAGAGACGTTTTGCACCGACCACTGGCGCTGCCGCTTCGTCGCGCCGCAGGGGCAAGCCGTCACGCACGCCGACATCGTGGGGTTGTTGCAGGCGCTCACCGCGGGCGGCGTCGATGTCATCAAAACGGAAAACCTCTGCACCTTCGACGGTGAGCGCGGCTACGCGCTCGGTCAAGGACAGTAGTCGAGCCGCTGCTGGCTGACAAACGTGCGGCGCTGGCCGGTGATCGGGTCGTCGAAGGCGATGGCCTGGGCCAGCAGTTGCAGCGGGTGGCGGTGGTCTGGCAGGTCGTGCGGCCCCAGCCGCACCGTCGGGTACAGCGGGTCACCAACGATCGGCAGGCCCAGCGCCGCCATGTGCACGCGCAACTGGTGGCGCTTGCCGGTCACGGGCCGCAGGCGGTAGCGCGCCAGCTCGCCGCGCGGACCCAGCCGCTGCAGCGGCTCGATCCAGGTTTCGCTGTTGGGCGCCAGCCCCTCGTCGGGCGCGGCCTCGCGCATGCGGAAAAAAGCCTCCTCGTCCTCGCGCAGGTGGCTGACACGCCGCAGCGGCCAGTCCAGGCCGTCGCGCCAGGGGGCGATGGCCTCGTACACCTTGTCGACGCGCCGCTGGCGAAACAGCCGCTGGTACGCGTCGCGTTCGGCGGCGCGCACGCTCAGCACCACCAGCCCCGCCGTTTCGCGGTCGATGCGGTGCACGGGGCTCAACTCGGGCAGGTTCAGCGTGCGCTTCAGGCGCACCAGCAGCGTCTCGCGTACGTGGCGACCGCCCGGCGTGACCGGCAAAAAGTGCGGCTTGTCCACCACCAGCAGGTGTTCGTCGTGCCACAGCACCGTGGCCTCGAACGGGATCGGCGGCTCGTCGGGCACGTCGCGCCAGTAGTAGATGCGCTGTCCGTGCAGGTAGGGGGTGTGTTCGTCTAGCGGGTGGCCGTGCTCGTCGAGCACCAGGCCAGCGCGCAGGCGCGCCAGCCAGACCTCGCGCGGCACGCGCGGCAGCCGCTCGGCCAGGCAATCCAGCAGCGTCGGCCACGGGCACTGGCGCAACCGTGGCAGCGCCAGGCAGCTGGGGCTGACGCCGTCGCGCGGGGCGAGGGCCGGCGGTTTGGGCGGGCGGGCCATGCGCGGCAGGGCCGTCAAAGGGGCGCGCGGCCCGGCACGCGGGCCAGAATGCGCAGGTCGCCGCCGAGCGGCTGCACCGACACGAACTGCAGTGGCCAGCCGTCTTCCAGCCGCGCCAGCGGCCCCAGCGCGGCGATGGGCTCACCCTGGCCCAGCAGGCGCGGCGCCAGGTACAGCAGCAGCTCGTCCACCAGGCCCGCGCGCCACCACGAGGCATTGAGCTTGGCACCGGCCTCCAGGTGCAGTTCGTTGACTTCGCGCCCGGCCAGGTCGTCCAGCACCGCCGCCAAGTCCACCTTCGGCGCGCCGCCGGGCACCTTCGGCGGGCCGGGGCGGTCGATCACCGTCACGCCCAGCGCCGCCAGCGCCGCGCGCCGCGCGGTCTGCGCGGGCGTGGCTTGCGCGCCCAACGCGGTGTAGACCAGGACCTCACCCGGGGGCTGCAGGATGCGGGCGGTGGGCTCGATGTCCAGCGCCGAGTCCAGCACCACGCGCAGCGGTTGGCGCGCCGTCGGCACCAGCCGCACGTCCAGCCGTGGGTCGTCGCTGCGCACGGTGCCGATGCCCGTGAGCAGCGCCCCGGCGCGGCGCCGCCAAGCGTGCCCGTCGGCGCGCGCCGCTTCGCCGGTGATCCACTGGCTGACGCCGCCCGGCAGCGCGGTGGTGCCGTCCAGCGACGCCGCCACTTTCATTCGCACCCAGGGTCGCTGGCGCACCATGCGGCTCCAAAAGCCGATGTTGAGCTCGCGCGTGGCCACCGCAGCCGGGAGCTCGGGCTGCAGCACCTCCACGGCCACACCGGCCGCGCGCAACCGGGCCACGCCTTGGCCGGCCACGCGGGGGTTGGGGTCGATGGCCGCCACCACCACGCGCGCCACCCCGGCGGAGATCAGCGCGTCGCAGCAAGGCGGGGTGCGGCCGTGGTGGCTGCATGGCTCCAGCGTCACGTAGGCGGTGGCGCCGCGCACGTCGGCGCCGGCGGCCTGCGCGGCGCGCAGTGCCATCACCTCGGCGTGCGCCTGGCCGGCGGCCTGGGTGTGGCCGTCGAAGGTGCGTCCGTCGGCCAGCACCAGCCGGCACGCCACGCGCGGGTTGGGGTCCGACAGGCCCACCGCGCGCTCGGCCAGCGCGGCCAGCTCCTGCCACAGCGCGGCCTCATCCATGGCGGCGCACAAACACCAGGTCCCACACACCGTGCCCCAGCCGCAGCCCACGCTGCTCGAACTTCGTCAACGGCCGGTACGCGGGCCGGGGGGCGTAGCCGCCCAACGCCGGGTCGGTGCTGGTGTTGGCCAGCAGCGGCTCGGCGCTCAGCACCTGCAGCATCTGCTCGGCGTAGGGCTGCCAGTCGGTGGCGCAGTGCACGTAGCCGCCGGGCCGCAAGCGGCTGGCCAGCAGCGCCACAAAAGGCGGCTGGATCAGGCGCCGCTTGTGGTGGCGCTTTTTGTGCCACGGGTCCGGAAAGAAAATATGCACGCCGTCCAGCGACGCTGGCGTCAGCATCTGCTGCAACACCTCCACGGCGTCGTGCTGGATGATGCGGATGTTGGTCAAGCCCAGCTCGCCGATGCGCTTGAGCAGCGCGCCCACGCCGGGCTCGTGCACCTCGCAGCCGATGAAGTCCACCTCGGAGCGGTGGTGCGCGATGTGGGCCGTGGTCTCCCCCATGCCAAAGCCGATTTCGAGCACCAGCGGCGCGCGGCGGCCAAAGACGGCTTGCGCATCCAGCGGCTGCGCGGTGTACGGCAGCATGAAGCGCGGCCCCAGCTCGGCCAAGGCCTTGGCTTGGCCGCTGGTGGTGCGGCCGGCGCGGCGCACAAAGCTGCGCACCGTTTTGGGGTAAGGTACGTTGGGCACCGCGTGGGCCGCTGGAGCCGCTGCCTCGGGCGGGCAGGCAGCGGTGGGCGCTGGGGTAGGGGTTGCTGCAGTCATTGGCCGCGATTGTAGGCAGGGCCGGGCGTGGCACGGCGCTGCCGCCGGGTCACGCGGCGGTCCAGCGGCTGCGCCACGCGTGCGTCCAGTGCTGCAGCGCCTGGGGCAGGTCGGTGTTGGGGGGTGCGGGGGGCAAGGCCAGCGCCTCGGCTGCGGCGGCCAGGGCCGCCAGCGGGTGGCGCAGGTCCAGCGGCTGCGCGCCGTTTTGCTTCGACAGCTTTTCGCCGTTGGCTCCCCGCACCAGCGTGGTGTGCAGGTAGCGCGGCGTGGGCACGCCCAGCGCGTGTTGCAGCACGATTTGCCGCGGCGTGTTGTCGGCCAGATCCTCGCCGCGCACGATGTCGGTGATGCCCTGCGCGGCGTCGTCCACCACCACCGCGAGTTGGTAGGCCCACAGGCCGTCGGCGCGTTTGAGCACGAAGTCGCCCACCGTGCTCTCCACGTCCTGCAGCTGCGGCCCTAGGCGGCGGTCCACCCACGGCAGCGGCACCGGCAGCCCCAGGCTGGCCGCCACCCGCCCGACGTGCAACCGCCACGCCCGCGCGGGGCGCCCACGCAGGCCACCGCGCTCCGGCCGGCAGGTGCCGGGGTAGGGCAGCGCCGTGTGCCGCTGCCGTACCATGCCGTGCGCGGCCCAGGCGGCTTCGATGTCGGCCCGGGTGCACGCGCACGGGTAGGCCCAACCGGCGCGCACCAGGCGGTCCAGCGCGTCCTGGTAGAGATGGCCGCGCTGCGACTGCCACGTCACCGGCTCGTCCGGCTGCAGGCCGCAGCGCGCCAGTTGCTGCAGGATGGCCATGTCCGCGCCGGCCATGCAGCGCGGGGTGTCCACATCCTCGATGCGCACCAGCCACACGCCGCCGTGGGCGCGCGCATCCAGCCAACTGGCCAGCGCGGCCACCAGCGAGCCCGCGTGCAGCAACCCCGTTGGCGAGGGGGCAAAGCGCCCGCGGTACGGTCGGCGCGACGCCGCGGTGGCCATCAGCCCTCCAGCATCGCCAGCGCCAGCTCCAGCCCGGATACAAACGCCTGTTCCACCCGGTGCCCCAGGCACCAGTCGCCGCATAGCCCCAGGCGTTGCGCCTTGTCCCACAGGTACGGTTCACCCAGCGGGCGTTGGGTTTGGGCGTAGCGCCAGCGGTGCGCCACGGCCAGCGTGGGCTCGGCGCGCAGGCCGGTGACGTCGGCCAGGCCACGCAGCAGCTTGGCGGCAACGCGCTCGGCGTCGTCGTCCAGGTGCTCGGCCGACCACGCCGGGCTGGCCTGCACGACCCAGCGCTCGCAGCCGTGGCGGCCGGGCTTGCTGGTTTCGCGCGCCGCCCACGCCACGCGCGGGTGTTGGCAGCGCGCGGCATCCCAGGTGGGCCCTAGCGGACCGTCGCTGTGGGCAAACGCCGCCAGCAGCGTCCAGCAGGGGGCCAGGTGCACCTCCGCCTGCAGGCGCGCGCACCAATCGGCCGCCACGGCGCTGGCCTGCAGCAGTGCCACGGCCTGCGGCGCCGGCACGGCCAACACCACCGCATCGAACGGCCCCAGCGTTGTGGGGGTGGTGGCGTCGTCGGGCTGCGCCTGCAACCACCATGGGCCGGCCTGGTGCCGCAGGGCCTGCACGCGGGTGCGGGTGTGCAACCGGGCGGTGGCATGGTCGACCAGCAGTTGCTCCACCCACCGCCCCGGCAGCGCTTGCATGC
Source organism: Tepidimonas aquatica (assembly GCF_007556585.1). Taxonomy (GTDB): domain Bacteria; phylum Pseudomonadota; class Gammaproteobacteria; order Burkholderiales; family Burkholderiaceae_C; genus Tepidimonas; species Tepidimonas aquatica. Next base: position 101,122 of record NZ_VJNA01000002.1, read on the forward strand.
CAGGGGTGGGTAGCCAGCGCGTTTCGGTCGGCGGGGCGGGCAGCGCCAGCGGTTGGCCGCCCGCGTCCAGCACGCGCGCAAAGTCGGCCTGCCACGCTGCCACCGGCGCTTGGGTGGCCTGCAGCGCGGTGTGCAGCCGGGCGTCGCGCACGGTAAAGAACTGCGCGCCGTGGTCGAAGGCCCCGGCCTCGGTGGTCCGCGTCGCCATGCGTCCGCCGGGTTGGTGGCCTTTGTCCAGCAGCGTCACGTGCCAGCCGGCGCGCGCCAGCGTGCGCGCGGCGGTGATGCCGGCCATCCCGGCACCGACCACCGCCACGTGGCGGGGCGCGCCCGGCGGCAGTACAGGCGCGCTTGGCGTAGCACGTGCGCGGCGCGGGCGGGCAACGTGCGCAAGGGGCGTGGCGTGGCGTGGCATCGGTGGCTCGGCAAGGTTGCGTCAGCCACCAATCTACCAGAGCATGGCGTTGGGCCGGCAGCGCAGCAGCGCTGCGCGGGTGCGCTCGTCGGCCAGTTGTTGCAGCCACCACGCCAGCGCACGCCCTGGGGGTGCCGGGTGGGGGTTGGCTGCGCCCAGGCGCCACGCGTAGCCGGTGCGCGCCTGGCGCGGTGGCAGCGTGGTGGCGCAGGCGACCAAGCGGCCGCTGTCCACGTACGGCTGGACCATCGGCTGGGGCAACCAGCCGCAGCCTAGGCCGCGCAGTTGGGCCTGCAGCTTCCACTCCAACGTCGGCACCGTCAGCACGTCCTGCCCGGGTTGCACGCCGTAGGTCAGGCCGCCGCCGGCGCCACTGTCGGCCACGGCGACGATGCGGTGGGCGCGGATCTGTTGCGGTGTCAGCGGCGCGCTGGCGCGGGCCAACGGGTGGTGCGGCGCCACCACAAAGACGAACGCCACCTCGCCCAGCGGCGCGCAGCCCACCCCGCCGGGCACGGGACCGTCCAGCAGCACGCCCAGCGCCAAGTCGGCGTGGCCGGCCAGCAAGGCTTGCAACGTGCCCGACAGCGTTTCGCTGCGCAGCCGCAGCCGTGTCGGGGCGCCCAGCGCGACAAAGCGCTCGCACAGCTCCAGCAGCGTGCGCGGGTCGATGACGGCGTCGGCGGCGATGGTCAGCTCGGCTTCCCACCCGGTGGCGATGCGGCGCACGCGCTGTGCCAGCGCCTCCCACTGCTGCAGCAGCTCGGTGCCGGCGCGCAGCAACTCTTCGCACGCCGGGGTGGGGCGTGCCCGCCCGCCGTGGCGGTCCAGCAGCAGCACGTCCAGCGCCTCTTCCATACGGCGCACGCGGTAGGTCAGGGCGCTGGGCACCAGCCCCAGCGCACGCGCCGCCGCGGCCAAGCTGCCGTGGCGCTGCACCGCGGCCAGCAGCGCCATGTCTTGCGGGCCCAGCGCGGGCTTCGGGATGGGGTCTTGGGGGATGCTCATTCAAAAAGTTTGAAGGTTGACACCGATGCCATTGCACCACGGACGCTGGCGCTTTGTCTACAGTGTGGTCATCGTCGCTGCTTGCAGCTCGCTGCCGAAGGACCACCGCCATGCTGACCCTGCGCCCTGCGGCCGAGCGTGGCCATGCCGACCACGGCTGGCTGCGCACCTGGCATTCGTTTTCGTTTGCGGATTACTACGACCCGCGCCACATGGGCTGGGGCAACCTGCGCGTCATCAACGAGGATATCGTGGCGCCGGGCACCGGCTTTGGCATGCACGGCCACCGCGACATGGAAATCATCACCTACATGCTGGCGGGCGAGCTGACGCACCGCGACAGCATGGGCCACACCGCTACGCTGCGCGCTGGCGAGGTGCAGCACATGAGCGCCGGCCGCGGCGTCATGCACAGCGAAATGAACCACGGCGCGCAGCCCGTGCACCTGCTGCAAATCTGGATCCTGCCGCGCGTGCGCGGCATTGCGCCGAGCTACAGCCAGGCGCCGATGGACACCACCGCCGGCCGTGGGCGGCTGGCGCCGGTGGCGCTGCCGGTGGATCACCCCGAGGCCGCGCCGTTGCGCATCCACGCGGACGCGGCCTTGTACGCCGCGCGGCTCGACGGTGCTGACACCGCCCAGCACGCGCTGGCGCCGGGGCGGCTGGGCTACGTGCACGTCGTGCGTGGGCGGCTGGCCGTCAATGGCGTGCCTTTGGCCGCGGGTGACGCGGCGCTGGCCCACGACGAGCCGCTGCTGACCCTGAGCGATGCCCAAGCAGCCGAAGTGTTGCTGTTCGATCTGGCGCCGGCGTAGCGCGCCCGGCGCTTGGTTCGTTGTTTGTCAACCCCAACCCATCCCCTACAGGAGGATTCACCATGCCCAACATCGTTGTTGTTTACCACTCCGGCTACGGCCACACCCAACGCATGGCGCAAGCCGTGGCTGAAGGCGCTGGCGCGCGCCTCATCGCCATCGACGCCGACGGCAACCTGCCCGAAGGCGCTTGGGAGGAGCTCGACGCCGCTGACGCCATCGTCATGGGCAGCCCCACCTACATGGGCAGCGTGAGCTGGCAGTTCAAAAAATTTGCCGACGCGTCCAGCAAGCGCTGGTTTGCGCAGACCTGGAAAGACAAGCTCTTTGCGGGCTTTACCAACAGCGCCACGATGAACGGCGACAAGCTGTCCACCTTGCACTACCTGTTCACGCTGGCCATGCAGCACGGTGGCGTGTGGGTGGGCACCGGCATGCTGCCGTCCAACACCAAGGCGGCGCAACGCAACGACGTCAACTACGTCGGCTCCAGCGCTGGGGCCATGGCCAGCACGCCGTCGGACGCCAGCCCGGCCGAAATGCTGCCCGGCGACCTGGAGACGGCGCGCCGCTTTGGCCAGCGCATCGCCGAAGTGGCGGCCCGCTGGGCGCGCTGACGCCAGTGGCAGGTGGAGGGCGGCGGCCTCCTACAATGCGGCCGCATGTTTGTCCACCTGCGCCTGCACACCGAGTTTTCCATCGTCGATGGCACCACCCGCGTCGATGACGCGGTGGCGCGGGCTGCCGACGACGGGCAGCCCGCGCTGGCCATCACCGACCTCAACAACCTGTTTGGCGGCATCAAGTTTTACAAGGCCGCCCGCAGCGCCGGCCTCAAGCCCATCCTGGGCGCGGAAGTCAACCTCACTGGCCTGGGCGGGCACGACCCCGGCGCGGCGCTGTCGCCATCGAGCCAGCCGCCGCGCGTGCTGCTGCTGGTGCACAACCACCGCGGGTACCTCAACCTGTGCGAGCTGCTGGCGCGCGCGTGGACGCGCGGTGTCGTGCGCGAACAGGCCTGGGTGCACTGGCCGTGGTTGCAGGAGCTGCACGAGGGCTTGATCCTGCTCAGTGGCGCCGCCGCCGGCCCGCTGGGGCAGGCCTTGCTGGTCGGCGATGCCGCCCGTGCCGAGGCCTTGGCGCGCCAGTTGGCCCAGACGTTCGAGCGGCGTTTTTACATCGAGCTGCAACGCGCCGGCCGCCCCGACGACGAACGCCACGTGCAGGCGGCGGTGCCGCTGGCCGCGCGGCTGGGCCTGCCGGTGGTGGCCACGCACCCCATCCAGTTTTTGGCGCCGGACGACTACGAAGCGCACGAAGCGCGCGTGTGCATCGCCGAGGGCGAGATCCTGGCCAACCCCAAACGCGTGCGTCGCTTCACGCGCGAGCAGTATTTCAAGTCCAGCGCCGAAATGACGGCACTGTTTGCCGACGTGCCCTCGGCGCTGGCCAATGCCGTCGGCATCGCGCAGCGCTGCAATCTCACGCTGACGCTGGGCAAACCGCGCTTGCCGGACTTTCCCATCCCACCGGTCAACGGTCAGCAGCTCGACACCGAGGCGTACTTTCGCCACGTGGCCCAGCAGGGCCTGGACGAACGGCTGCGCCTGCTGTACCCCGACGAGGCCGAGCGCCAACGCCAGCGTCCGCGTTACGAGCAGCGGCTGGCGTTCGAGCTCGACACCATCGTCAAGATGGGCTTTCCGGGCTACTTCCTGATCGTGTCAGATTTCATCCAGTGGGCCAAGAACAACGGCTGCCCGGTCGGGCCGGGGCGTGGCTCCGGCGCCGGCTCGCTGGTGGCCTACGCGCTCAAGATCACCGACCTGGACCCCCTGCGCTACAACCTGCTGTTCGAGCGCTTCCTCAACCCCGAGCGGGTGTCGATGCCCGACTTCGACATCGACTTTTGCCAGGAAAACCGCGACCGCGTCATCGAGTACGTCAAAGCCAAGTACGGCCGCGACGCGGTCAGCCAAATCGCCACTTTCGGCACCATGGCCGCGCGCGCCGCCATCCGCGATGTTGGCCGTGTGCTGGACTTTCCGTACGGATTTTGTGACGGCATCTCCAAGCTCGTGCCCAACAAGCCGGGCATGAGCGTCACGCTGCAATACCCCCCCAACCCCAAAAAGGAAGGCGACAAGAACAACTACGCGCTGGAGTTGGAGCCGCTGCTGGCCGAGCGTGTGCGGCAGGAGGAGGAGGTGCGCCAGCTCATCGAACTGGCGCAAAAGCTCGAAGGCCTGACCCGCAACGTCGGCATGCACGCCGGTGGGGTGCTCATCGCGCCGGGCAAGCTGACCGACTTTTGTCCGCTGTACCAGCAGCCCGGCAGCGACGCCGCGGTCAGCCAGTACGACAAGGACGACGTCGAGGCGGTGGGCCTGGTCAAGTTCGACTTTCTCGGCCTGGCCACGCTGACGATCCTGGAGCTGGCCAAGGCTTACATCGTCCAGCGTCACCCCGAGCTGCACGACTTCAGCTTCGAGCGCATTCCGCTGGACGACCCCGCTACCTACGAGCTGTTCCAGCAGGGCCGCACCGAGGCCGTGTTCCAGTTCGAAAGCCGCGGCATGCAAGCCATGCTGCGCGACGCCAAGCCCACCCGGCTGGAAGACCTGATCGCGCTCAACGCCCTGTACCGCCCGGGTCCGATGGACCTGATCCCGAGCTTCGTGGCGCGCAAACACGGGCGCGAGCCCGTGGAGTACCCCCACCCGCTGGTCGAGCCGGTGCTGGCCGAAACCTACGGCATCATGGTCTACCAAGAGCAGGTGATGCAGGTGGCGCAGGTGCTGGGCGGCTACACGCTGGGCGGCGCCGACTTGCTGCGCCGCGCCATGGGCAAGAAAAAGCCCGAGGAAATGGCCAAGCACCGCGCCATCTTCCGCGAGGGCGCGGCCAACAACGGCATCGACCAGGCCAAGGCCGACGAAATCTTCGACCTGATGGAGAAGTTTGCCGGCTACGGCTTCAACAAGTCGCACGCCGCCGCCTACTCGCTGCTGGCGTACTACACCGCGTGGCTGAAGGTGCACCACACGGCGGCGTTTTTCTGCGCCAACATGACCATCGAAATCGACGACACCGACAAGCTCAAGGTGCTCGTCGACGACGCGCGCACCTTTGGCATCGAGTTCGAGCTGCCCGACATCAACCGCGGCACCTACCGCTTCGAGCCGGTCGGCGACACGCGCATCCGCTACGGCCTGGGCGCCATCAAGGGCACCGGCCAGCAGGCCATCGAGGCCATCGTCGCCGCGCGCGAGGGCCACGGCGCCGGCGTGCGCGCCAGCCACCGCGGGCCGTTTCGCAGCCTGTACGACTTTTGCGCCCGGGTCGACCGCGGCAAGGTCAACAAACGCACGGTCGAAGCGCTGATCAAGGCCGGCGCGTTCGACACCATCGAACCCAACCGCGCGGCGTTGCTGGCTTCCCTGGACCAGGCCTTCGAGTGGGCCGCCACGCAAGAGGCCAACGCCGCGCAGGGCGGGCTGTTCGACCTGCTGGGCGGGGCCAACCCCGACGCCTCCGACGCCGAACCGCCGCTGGTGGCCGCCGAACCGTGGAGCGTCAAGGAGCGGCTGGCGCACGAAAAAACCGCCATCGGCTACTACCTTTCCGGCCACCTGTTCGACGCCGCCGAAGCCGAGGTGCGCCGCTTTGCGCGCGTGCGCTTGGCCGACGTGCAAGACAGCCGCGAGCCCTTCATCGTCGCCGGCATCGTCGGTGGGCTGCGGGTGGTCAACGGCCAGCGCGGCAAGGTGGCCATCTTCACGCTGGACGACAAAACCGCCGTGCTCGAAGCCAGCGCCGACGAGTCGCTGTGGCTGGCGCAGCGCACGCTGCTGCGCGACGACGAGCTCATCGTCGCGCAGGTCACCGCGCAGCCGGACCGCTTTTCCGGCGGGCTGCGGCTGCGGGTGCAGCAGGTGTGGGACCTGCCCGCGGCGCGCTGCCGCTTTGGCAAGCACCTGCGCGTGGCGCTCGGTGGCGCGCAGCTGCCCGACATCGGCGCCATCGTCGCCGCGCACCCGCCGCAGCGCATCGTCACCGACGAAGGCGAGTTCGCCCGCGGCCTGGGCGTGCGCGTGCGGCGCCTGCTGCCCCGCGCGCGCGCCGACCTGGTGCTGGACGAGCGCGCGCACTTCTACCCCAGCGACGACGCGTTGGCCGCCTGGCGTGCCGTGGCCTACGAGGGCCAGGCCGAGGTGGTGTACGAGGAGTCGTATAATTTCAACCAGACCGGTTGAATATTCGGGAGGTGCCATGCGAACCTGGCCGATCCAACAAGCCAAGACCCACCTGTCGCAGCTGGTGCGCGACTCACAGCGGTTGGGGCCTCAGGCCATCACCTGGCACGGTCGCGAGGTGGCTGTGGTGCTGTCCCGTGACGAATACGAACGGCTTACGGGTGCGGGTCAGTCGCTGGTCGAATTCATGCAGCGTTCGCCCCTGTTGGGCTGTGACGACGTTGACCTGACCCGCGACACCAGCCCCACCCGCGAGGTGGCCCTTTGAGCTACCTGATTGACACCAACGTCCTGTCGGAACTGCGCCGACGTGAGCCTAACGCCCAGGTGGTGCGTTGGATCGCCGATCGGCCTGCCACCGCGCTGTACCTGTCGGTTTTGACGTTGGGCGAGCTGCGCAAGGGGATCGAAGGCTTGGCGCAGGGACCACGCAAGCAACGCCTGCTCGACTGGTTGGAGGTTGAACTGCCCGCCTTTTTCGCGGGGCGCATTGTTGCGGTCGATGCCCTGGTGGCTGACCGGTGGGGACGTCTGATGGCGCAGGCTGGTCGCCCGTTGCCGGCGATCGACAGCCTGCTGGCGGCCACGGCCATCGCCCACGGCATGACGTTGGTGACCCGCAACCTCAAGGATTTCCAACATCCCGACTTGCAGGTGCTGGATCCGTGGTGCCCCTAAGCCGCGGGGAGTCGAGCATCGGTCGAGCAACGCTCACTCGTTGGGCCGAAAGCCCAGGATCAGCGTGGGCGGCACGCGGCCGTGCTCGTCGCGCGGCAGCCGCGCGGTGCGCTCGATGGCACGCAGCACCGCCTCGTCCCAGGCGCGGTGGCCGCTGCTTTTGAGCAGCCGGCTGCTCAGGATCGTGCCGTCGGGCAGCGTGCGCACTTCCACCTCGGCGCGGGGGTTGCCCGGCACCGTGTCGGCAAAGATGATGTTGGGCCGGATGTGCGCCACCAGCTTGCCGGCGTAGCTGGCCGATGGGGCCGCATCTTGCACATCGCTGCCGCGCGCTTGCGGGCCGCCCGTGGCACCGGCCTGGCCCAGCATGCGCTGCAGGTTACGCTGGCGCTCGGCCTCGGCCTGCGCGGCCAGCGCTCGTTCGCGCGCTTCGCGTTCGCGCTCGGCCCGGGCACGTGCTTCGCGCTCGGCGCGTTCCTGGGCGGCCTTGCGCTGGGCCGCTTGCTCGCGCGCCAGGCGTTCGCGCTCGGCCTTGTCGCGTGCCTCGCGCTCGCGTTGCTCCCGTTCGCGCTGCGCCTGTTGCTCGCGGCGACGCTCCTCACGCTGGCGCTGCACCGCAATGTCCGCGGCGCGCGGCGCCACAGGCTCCGCCTGCGCCGGGGCGGGGCGGGGGGTGTCGGGCGCGCGCACTGGCGGCGCCGGCGGTTCGGGTTCCACCGCGCGCGGCGCGGCCACCCGTGGCACACTGGCCCACAGCTCGGCGCTGGCCACCGCCGGGGTGTCGCGCTGCCAGCCAATGCCCCAAGCCAGCGCAGCCACCAGCGCCGCGTGCGCCAGCAGCGCCAGCGCCCACGCGCGCAGGTCGGCGCGTGGCGGCGGCGGCGTCAGGTCCAGGTCGTCGGCGGTGGCTTGCATCGTCAGGCGCACGGTGTGATCCGGCGGCGCACGCCAAGTTTCAGCGCCCACCCGCGCCATCGTGCCGCACCGCCAGCCCCACGCGCGCCACGCCGGCGCGCTGCAGCGTGTCCATCACCTGCATCACCTGCTCGTAAGTGGTGCGCTTGTCGGCGCTGATGATGACCGGCGTGTTGGCCGCCGCGTCGCCTTGCAGCGCGCGCACGCGCGCGGCCAACTCGCGCAGCGCCACCGGCTCACCTTCGCCGCCCTGGGCGCCGTCACGCACCCGCAGCGCGCCGTCGCGCGCCACCGTCACGTGCACAAAGCGCTCCGGCTGACGCGCCGCCTGCCCGACGCTGGGCAGCTCCACCTGCCCGGGCACGATCAGCGGTGCCGTCACCATAAAAATAATCAACAGCACCAGCATCACGTCGATGAAGGGCACCATGTTGATCTCGGTGATGGCGCGGCGCGTCGAGCCGCGGGGGGCGATGGCGGGCATGGTGTCGTCGGCTTGGTGGGGTTGGCGTGACCGTGCAGCCGGGGGGTCAGTGCGGCGTGGCCCCCGCGTTGCGGTGCAGGATGTTGGAAAACTCCTCGATGAAGGTCTCCAGCCGGTTGGCCAGCCGGTCGATGTCGTGCGCAAAGCGGTTGTAGGCCAGCACCGCCGGGATGGCCGCAAACAGCCCGATGGCCGTGGCCACCAGTGCCTCGGCGATGGCCGGCGCCACCGTCGCCAGCGTCACCTGCGTCATGCTGGCCAGCCCGGTAAAGGCGTGCATGATGCCCCACACGGTGCCAAACAAGCCCACGTACGGCGACACCGACCCCACCGAGCCCAGAAACGACAGGTTCACCTCCAGCGCGTCCAGCTCGCGCTGGTAGGCCGCGCGCATCGCACGGCGCGCGCCGTCCAGCAGCGCGTCGGGCTGGGCGATGCGTCGCTCGCGCAGCTTGGCAAACTCGCGCATGCCGCTGGCAAAAATGCGCTCCATCGGGCTGCCGTCGCGCGCGCGCTGCAGCGCCACCTGGTACAGCTCCTGCAGGTTGCCGCCGGACCAAAATTCACGCTCGAACGCATCGGTCAGCCGCTTGACGCGCCGGATGGCAAAAATCTTGCGCAAAATGGCCGCCCAGCTCGTCACCGACACGCCCAGCAGCAACAGCACCACCGCCTGCACCACCCACGAGGCGTTGCGCAGCAGCTCGATGATCGAAAACTCCTGGGGCATTCACGACTCCACAACAGATTCCACGTAAGGCTGCAGCGCCTGCACAATGGCCGCCGGGATGCGCGCCGGCTGCAGCGCCGGCGCTTGCACCCAGCCGATGCGCACGCTGCCTTCGCACAGCACCATGACGCTGTCGCTGTCGTCGCGCAGCGCGCGCTGCTGCAGCTCGATCGACGCCCGCCCCAGCGTGGCCACGCGCGTTTCGATGCACAGCGCATCGTCCAGCCGGGCCGGGCGCTGGTAGCGCACCTGCACGGCGCTGACGACGAACATGCCGCCGGTGGCTTCGCGCAGCGCGTGCTGCTGCAGGCCCAGCGTGCGCAGCCATTCGGTGCGGGCGCGCTCGAAAAATTTCAGGTAATTGGCGTAGTACACGATGCCGCCGGCATCGGTATCCTCCCAGTACACCCGTACCGGCCAGCGGTGCGGCGCCACACCGGCGTCAGGGGCGGCGGGCCGGGTCACGCAGCACCTCCTCGCCGCGCACCAGCGGCGCCAGGCGGTTGAGTACGCCGTTGACAAACTTGTGCCCGTCGGTGCCGCCAAACGCCTTGGCCAGCTCCACGCACTCGTTGATCACCACGCGCCACGGCACATCGGGGCAATGCAAAAACTCGTAGGCCCCGATCCACAGCACCGCGTGCTCGATCGGCGACAACTCGGCCAGCGGCCGGTCCAACAGCGGCGCCAGCCGCCCGTCCAGCGCGGCGGCCTGCTCGATGCAACCGTGCAGCAGCGCGTCGTAGTGCGCGCTGTCGGCCTTGTGAAACCCCGACAGGTCGCGCGTGAACTGGTCGATGTCGGTGGCCTCGTTGCGGCCCACCAGGTGTTGGTACAAGCCCTGCAGCGCAAATTCGCGCGCGCGTGTGCGGGCCGATTTTTCGGATGCTTTGGTCATGGGCCGTATTGTCCCAGACCACGCGGCCCCGGGCCAGCCACGCGCCGCCCATCCGTCAGCCCGGCGCGTGGCGGCGCAGCAGGTGCGCCATTTCCACCGCCACGCGGGCCGCGTCGCGCGCTTTGTCGTCTTGCCGCGCCACCGCCTGCGACAGGTTTTCCACGGTCAGGATGGCGTTGGCCACCGGGATGTGGTGCTCCAGCGCCACGCGCGTGATGCCCGCGGCCGACTCGTTGCACACCAGCTCGAAGTGGTAGGTTTCGCCGCGGATCACGCAGCCCAGCGCGATCAGGGCATCGAAGCGCTCGGTCTGCGCCAGCGCCTGCAGCGCCAGCGGCACCTCCAACGCACCGGGCACCTGCTCCAGCACGATGTCGCCCTCGGCCACGCCCAGCGCCGCCAGCTCCGCGTGGCACGCCGCGGTCAGCGCGTCGGTGATGCCCTGGTTGAAGCGCGCCTGCACGATGCCGATGCGCAGCCCGCGCCCGTCCAGCGCCGCGGCGCTGCCCTTGTCCGCTCCCATCATGTCGGGGATCCTTCCATCGAAATCGGGGGTTGTTCAAAGCCCACCACCTCCAGCCCATAGCCGGTCATGCTGGGCATGCGCCGCGGCTGACCCAGCAGCACCATGCGGTGCACGCCGCAGTCGCGCAAAATTTGCGCCCCAATGCCGTAGGTACGCAGATCCATGCGGCCGCGCTGCGGCGCCTCGGTGGTGGGGGCGCTGCCGCCAAACTGCTGCAGCAACTGCTCGCCGCTTTCGCCGGCGTTGAGCAGCACCGCCACCCCGCGGCCGGCCTTCTGCAGGTGGCGCAGGCTGGCCTCCAGGCTCCACGAGTGGGTGCGCCGCCCCAGCTCCAGCGCATCCAGCACCGACAACGGCTCGTGCACACGTACGGGAATGGTGTCCGCCGGCGCCCACGCGCCCACCACCAGCGCCAGGTGCACGGCGCCGCTGACGCGGTCGCGGTAGGCGTGGGCCGTGAACGTGCCCCACGCCGTGGTCAGCGGCCGGCTGGCCACGCGCTGCACCAGGCTTTCCGCGCGGCTGCGGTGCTCGATCAGGTCGGCAATGGTGCCGATCTTGAGTCCGTGCTGCGCGGCAAAGCGCTGCAAATCCGGCAGCCGCGCCATCGTGCCGTCGTCGTTCATGATCTCGCAGATCACCGCCGCCGGGGTGCAGCCGGCCATCGCCGCCAGGTCGCAGCCCGCTTCGGTGTGCCCGGCGCGCATCAGCACCCCGCCGTCCACCGCCTGCAGCGGGAACACGTGCCCCGGTTGCACCAGGTCTTCCGGGCGGGCGTTGGGGGCCACCGCCACGCGGATGGTGTGCGCGCGGTCGGCGGCCGAAATCCCGGTCGTCACGCCCTCGGCAGCCTCGATCGACACGGTGAACGCCGTGCCCATCTTGGTGCCGTTGCGCGGCACCATCGGCGGCAGGCGCAACTGCTCACAGCGCTGGCGCGTCAGCGTCAGGCAAATCAGCCCACGGCCGTACTTGGCCATGAAGTTGATCGCCTCGGGCGTCACATGGTCGGCGGCCAGCACCAGGTCGCCTTCGTTTTCGCGGTCTTCCTCGTCCACCAGGATGACCATGCGGCCGGCGCGCAGCTCGGCCACGATCTCATCCACACTGGCGATCGGCGCCAGCGGTGCGTCGTCGTTGGGGGTGTTCATACAGAGACTGTCAGGGTGGGACCACCCCAACGTGCGGGCGCGCCGTCGCGCGGCCCGCCGCGCCGTCAGGCCGGGGCGGCCAACACGCCCAGCGCCAACATGCGCTCGACGTAACGCGCAATCATATCCACCTCCAGGTTCACGCGTCGCCCGGCGGCCAGCGTCCCCAGCGTCGTGTGCCGCACTGTGTGCGGAATCAGGTTGATGCTGACCGCGCAACCATCCGGCCGATCGTGCACCTGGTTGACGGTCAGGCTCACGCCGTTGACGGTGATCGAACCCTTGTACGCCAGGTAGCGGGCCAGCGACGGCGGCGCCAGCACCTCCAGCCGCCACGACTCACCCACCGGCGTCAGCCCCAGCACGGTGCCAACCCCATCCACATGGCCGCTGACGATGTGACCGCCCAGCCGGTCGGTGGCGCGCAGCGCCTTTTCCAGGTTCACCGCGCCGGGCGCGTCCAAGCCCACCGTGCGCGCGAGCGACTCGGCCGACACATCCACCGTGAAAACGCCCTGCCCACCGTCCAGCGTGGTGACGGTCATGCAGGCACCCTGGATGGCGATGCTGTCACCCAGCGCAACGTCGGCCAAATAGTCGGGCGCTGCCTGCACCCCTAGCCGCACACCGTGCTGCGGCCCAGCCCCCAGGGGGGTGACGTGGGTGATGTGGCCGATGTGGGTGATGATGCCGGTGAACATGCGTGGGGTACGGGGTCAGGGGAACGTCACCGACATATTACCGCAGGTGGCGTAGACCGTTTGCGAAGCGAGAACTGTTGTCCCATCGCTGTCGATATGCTTGATTACAATGGGTGAGCCAGTGCCTGTGCCTACGTTGCACACATACGCGTCGGTCACCCCGGTGGCGATGCATGATCCGGCCACGCTGCCGGCCTCGAATGTGACCGTGCCATGTGTGATGCCTCCAACGTAGACATACGTTAAGCAGCCCACGATGCCGGATTGCGTGCCTGCGAGAAAACTCGACGGGCACGCGGGATTTTCTGCGCCGGCTGCGCTTTGGAGGCAGAACTTGTCCCCAACGTTGTAGTTAAACTCACTAGAAAGGGCGCTATATGTGCCGTTAGATTCGAAGTCGCCGGTGGAGGGGCATGAATTGTCCTGCGTTAACAAAAAATGATGTTTTTCGGCGGTGCCTGCATTATTAAAATAGCTGGCGGCGTTGGCCGACAGGCTGTAATTTGATGGTTTCATTGTGCCTGCGGCGGGATAGGTGACGTTGGCAATGGTGCCGGCGATGCTAAATTGATTATCGCCTGTGGTGACAAACCCGCGGTAGGCACGCCGTGAGCTGTTGATTAGCTTTACAGTATTTTTGTTGCCCTGTGTCTCGGATGTCGCGGGGCTGGTCGCAAACGTTGTTTCATTGTTGTAGTTGGATGCGCCCAAGCAGGTTATCCACTTTTTGCCCGAGCTTGAAACGGGTTCGATGCCGATATTTCCATACCATTCTGGTCCCGTGTAGCATTTGTAATTCCAGTAATAGAATTTACTGCTGCCGACCCGGGTGGCGCTGTTATCTATTGCGCATTGACCGTAGGATGATATCCGTATCTTGGGGGTGATGGCATTATTGACGGCAAATACTTTGCCTTCGATGGTGACGAAATTTGTTGTCGTGCAGTCACCGCCACAGTCGAGCTCCAGTGTATTTTTGTTGCTCGAGTCGAGTAACATGAGGCGGTTGTCCTTGGTCGCGATCTTGTAACCCCCGAGGGTGTTCTCCCGAACGCTTGCGCCGGTGACAACCTGAAAATCCCCAGGCCGCGCACGTCCAGTCGGCGCGTTGAACGCGAGCCCGCTTGTGCCACTGCCATCATTGTTGGTGGGGCCCGAAGCTGCCGCCAGTGCGCAGGTGTCCGTCATCAACAACGTGCCGGTATGACTTGGTTGGGGGGTCATCTGGCTGCCAGTGGCCGTGACAGTAAGCTCTATCAAGGTCGTTTGGGGAAGTGTCACACTGGCGCTGAGTGCCATGCTGCTACGGTTTTGGAAGGTGGTCACCGCCTGGGTGGCGGCCGTTTGCAACGCAGCCTGCAGTGTGTTTGCGTCGACCCCTTTACCGCAGTTGGCCGCGTAGGTGGCGCGGATGGCTGCCAGCGCGTATTCATAGGCACCGCGTACCGCTTGCATTTCGACGGTGTGATCCCGCGCTTCGCGGGTGGCTTGCAATGTTACCGTCTGCAAACGTCCAAATGCGCCAACCCCGACCAGCACGATTGCAAGTGACACCAATGCCTCAACAAGCGCGTAGCCGTGTACCAGTTGGTTGCGCCTACGCTGGTCGATCACGCGGTATGTCCGTTTCATGATATCACCAGTCTTTCCAGCTACCGGGAATGGCTTGGGGTTTGCCCGCGCCGGCAAAAGGTTGATAGTTTAGGTTGGGGTAAGGGTCATAGACAATGGTGGCATTGCCGGTGCCGCCGCCGGCGTTTTTGGCAAATACTGCGCCATAAATGGTGGTGTTTCCTGTGGTGGAAAAATTACCCATTGCAATGATGCTGCCATAAAAGGCCCCTTTTATCTTTGCGTTACCATCGACGACCAGCAGGATGGGTGCGGACGCGGAACCGTATGTGGTATTGCCACTGATGTCGAGGTCGCCATGTACATAAACCACGCGCGCACGTGGGGTGCCGTTGTTCATGACGGAATCAAAGCTGGTGCTTGAGGGTGGATGCCCATATGTTGTCTCAAAGTTGCCCCGCAAGTCGACTGTCCAACCAGCGTAATAGTTAACAAAAGCTTGTCGACTCATGCCGGTACCGAGGCTGGCCTGGAGAAAGTCGTCGGAAGTGAGTCCTGAGAGTGACAATAAGGTTGGATCGTTGTCGATGATGTCCAGGCCTATGATGCTGTTATTGTTGCCCATGTTGGTGGAGCAAGTGTATCCTGCAGGTACGTTGTTGCAGTTCGGGCCTACATTGGTCGCGCGGTAGTCGCGTGTTTGTGGTGTTGGATTGGGGTCGGTAGCGGTATTCCGAATTAATGTGTTGATGGTGGCGTTTTGTGCGCTCAAATTGCCGCCGGCCCAGATGGTAAAGTCATTGAAATAATTGAGTACGGTTGCGCTTCCGCCGATATTGGCGGCCCCGCCTGTGAGTAAAGGGGTTGGGAACTGACGCCCTCCCTGGGTGGGGTTGGTGCCTAGTAGACGTTCGGTGACGCGCTCAATGGCCGTTTCGTCGTCGCTGAGGCCGACCGCGACGATGATATCAGCAGCCGATCCCGAGCTGCCGCATAAAGCCGTTGCCGACGTTGGCCATCCGGTTATCGCAGCGACACTCGGGCAAACCGCGGCCTTCATCTTCGCGGCATCAAATGTCGTGTTTGCCATGCTGTTTGCATAGTTGGCCTTGAGTGTCTCCAGGGCTGACATCGCGTTGGCAAAAGCCTGCTGCTGCGCCTTTTGGTTGCGCAGCATGACGTACTCCGCAATCGTCGTGCGGTTGAGCGTCAGCGCCAGAAGCGTCGCCGCCAAGACAAGCACGACGGTAATCAGCAGCGAGGCCAGTCCTTGCTGTTGGAATGAGCGGGCACAGCATCGCATGGTCGGTTTGGGTGGATCGTGTGGGTTACAGAATACGATCATTCGGCAGACGCACCGATGTTCGCGCGGTCGTGCTGGGCAAATCGCTCTGGCGTACAGATTGGCCTGTCAATACGATGTACGCGGTCCGCACCTCGCGCAGGTTGGTGCCGGTACACGGTGTGTTTTGTTCGGCGGCGGTTTGGGTCGTGCTCTGAGGGCCTAAAGGTACACATTGATACCCCAACGTGACTGTAAAATCGGTAACGCGTACCGTGCGCGGGTCTGTCAGTGACATCCATGCCGAATGGTTGTCGCATGTGCCATCATTGGCGGTATCTAGATTGGATTGTTCGAGCAGCATTTGAACTGTATTGTTGTTCAAGCGAAAGCCAAAAAAATTATCGCCTGCAGTGGTGGTCATGGTATTGTCGTAAGCAAAGAGCACGCAGGAGTTATTCTTGTGCGCAAAAATATCCGTCGCAGGCGCTGTGCGGCGCGTAAACCGGTTGGTCGTGAACGTTGCCTGGCTGTCGTACCCCGCACGCCGTAGCTCCGCGGCAACGATGTCGACGGTGCGCCGCAGCTGGTACTGAACGTCGAGCTGTGCTGACATCGTGCCCCCTGTGCGCGTTGCGGCCAGAAAGCTCCCGCCTATCATGACCGTGACCAGCAGCGCCACGGTCATGCCGACCATCAGCTCGACCAGCGATACCCCGCGCTGATCTGAGGGGTGTGCGTCTGTCGCGTAAGGACTTAACATACCGGCACCTCGCCCAACGGCTGTTTCCCTGTGGGTGTGCACATGCGGCTGACACCGAGGCGGTTGAGGTGGATGGTGATCGCGTAGTTGCTGTTGTTGGCGATAGTTAGCGCGACATCGTTCCCGCCACCAAAATTAAGCAAGCCGCGTCGGTCGATGGTGATTCGCACGTTGGCCGTGTCGGTTCCATCAACGGTGGCTGTGACAGTACAGGCGCTGCAAGACTTGGATGGTGCGATCCGCAAGTACCCTGTGGCGCAGTCGGTCTGGTTGTTTGTGGTGAGACATGCCACATTGCGCGATGTATCCACAATGAGAAGAGTGTCGGAGCTGTTGGTGGCGCCTAAATGGCGTCGCGAACTGCTTTCTGTAATACCGCTGGCGATCAGGTTTTGAAGTTCAGTTGCGGCGCGAATGATGTCGCGCCGCACAATATATTCGCGTAGGGAGGGTGCGGCGACTGTAGCAATGATGGCGATGATGGCCACGGTGACCATCAGTTCAATCAGGGTGATGCCGCGGTGGGCGATCGGCTTTAGTTCCAGCATGATGTGGGGGATCGTGTGCCTGTGCTCGATATGGTTAATATTGTGCAGTTGGTGTCGCGTTTTGCAAATGTTGATTCACTTTTGGCGGTGGCGGTTAGCTGGTAGGTTGTGGCTGATCTTATGGTGCCACTGATCGTGTATTCGCTGCTCACCGCCGGATCGACGCGCGTGCCGACAATGGTGTCAATGTCGATCTGATTGTAGGCTTTGGAAAAAAGCTGCTTTTCTATTTCGAGTGCGACGTCCTGCAGGGCCGTCTGCGCGGCGCCGCGCGTTGCTTTTATCCGGTAGTTGATGTAGGACGGATACGCGATCATCGCCAAGATTCCGACGATCGCTACGGCGACCATGAGCTCAATCAGAGAAAAGCCGCGTGGCGAATGGGTGATGACGCGTATTATGGGGGGGTGCATACCAGGCCTCGACATCAGTTCGGACCTAGCTTAATGTTTGGCAGCGCGCCGTCGGGGCGCTACCGACGACCGGCGCGCTGCGGGCGCCAAGCGGTCGAGATGTTCCTCAACGACGCCGCGTGCCCCGACCAGCTCGGCGACAAGCTGCGCGAGCCGCGCTTGCACCGCGTCATCGTGCCGCTGCTTGCGGGCAGCATCGCTGCGGTGCAAGACCTGCTCAGCGACGACCTGCAGTAGTCGCCCCTGAAAAATTCATTTTCACGCCGCCCTTAGCCGCAGCTGGGCAGGGTTGGCGCCACTGGTCTCGGTTGGCCGCCGCTGGGCGAGCCACCGGCCGATGAGGCGCACGGCCGCAATGAGGCGCAAAAAAGCTCGCCTCAAGAAGGGCACGCCCTTCTTCGTGATCATGCGCAGCAGCCAGCGGATGTTGTAGCCCGCCGCGCACAGCACCGCGTGCAGCCGGTCACCCTGCTCGCCCTTGAGATGGCACCTGTCCATGCGGTGATCCTGCTTCAAGTGCCCGATGACCGGCTCGATGGCCTGGCGGCGCTTGAGCAGCTTGCGCTCCTCGTGCGTCAGGCGCTTGATCTTGCCGCGGTGCACCAGGCGCACATCCGCAATGTCGGCCTCCACCCCGCGGTAGCCCAGATCGGCAAACGCTGTGCTGGGCTTGATGCCAGTGTCCTGCATCAGGATCGTGGCCTGCTCCAGCTGCGCTTGCAGCGTGTGCCCGTCGTAGGGGTTGCCATGGAAGGCCCGGGCTCCGACGATGAGGCTGTGCTTCAGGGTGCTGGCAATGCCGACCTTGACGCCGAACTCGTAATGGCAGCGGGCCTTGCCCTTGTTGATGCACTCCACCTCCGGCGCGTGCCAGGCGTAGAGCTTTCGAGTCCCGTCGGCGGTCTTTCGGTTGGCAGTCTGCGCCACCAGACGCGCCGCCTTGTTGAGGGT
>NZ_VJNA01000020.1 GCF_007556585.1 Tepidimonas aquatica
CCAAACCCGACTGCTCACGCCGATTGGGGGCATTCCTCCGGCAGAAGCTGAGGCAAACTACTGGCGGCAACTCGCCGTCAGCGACTCCTCGATGGAGGTGTCAACTTAAACCCAACAGCCTCCTCGATTCCCGGGGCGGTTCACGCGGCCGTTGTCGGCCCGAAATTTGTCGATCTGCTGGTCGATGGCGGTGTTGAAAAACATCGCCAGGATGGCCGGCGCCGGGCCGTTGATCGTCATCGACACGCTGGTGCTGGGGTCGCACAGGTCAAAGCCGCTGTACAGCACCTTCATATCGTCCAGCGTGGCCACGCTGACGCCGGAGTTGCCCACCTTGCCGTAAATGTCCGGGCGCGGATCGGGGTCGTGGCCGTACAGCGTCACTGAGTCAAACGCCGTCGACAGACGCTTGGCGGGCATCCCTTCGGACAGCAGCTTGAAGCGGCGGTTGGTGCGAAACGGGTCGCCTTCGCCGGCGAACATGCGTGTGGGGTCTTCGTTTTCGCGCTTGAAGGCAAACACCCCGGCGGTGTAGGGGAAACTGCCGGGCACGTTTTCCAGCATCAGCCACTTCAGCAGCTCGCCGTGGTCTTCGTACTTGGGCAGCACGACCTTGCGGATCTTGTTGCCGCTCAGCGTCGTGTGCACCAGCCGCGTGCGCACCTCCTTGTCGCGGATTTTGACCACATACTCGTCGCCGGCGTAGGCTTTCTGCATGTCGGGCCACTGCGCCAGCAGCTTGCGTGCGTCGGGGTGCAGGCGCTGCTCGCGCTGCGCGGCCAGGTCCAGCGTGGCTTCGGCGGCTTTGGGCCGGTGGGGCTTGTCCACCGCCAGCATCGCCGCGGTGGCACGCAGCTGCTGGATTTCGCGCGCCAGCCGGGCTTGCTCGTGCACGCGCCGCTTGTAGGCGCGCACGGTGTCGGCGATTTCGGCCAGGTAACGACTGCGTTGCGGCGGCACGATCGCGTGTAGGTTGGAGCTGTGGCGCGTGTGCACGCGCGGCAGCCGTCCGCCGTCCACGCCCAGCGGCAGGTGCAGCCCCAGCTCGGCCAGCCGCAGCAGCAGCGCTTGGTACAGCGCGGTGACGCCGTCGTCGTTGAAGCGCGCCGCCATCGTGCCAAACACCGGCATGTCCTCTGGGCGCTTGCCCCATGCCTCCTTGTTGCGCTGCACCTGCTTGGACACGTCGCGCAGCGCGTCCAGCGCGCCCTTGCGGTCGAACTTGTTGATGGCGACGAACTCGGCAAAGTCCAGCATGTCGATCTTTTCGAGCTGGCTGGCCGCGCCGAACTCCGGTGTCATCACGTACAGCGGCACGTCCACGTGCGGCACGATCGCGGCGTCGCCCTGGCCGATGCCGGACGTTTCGACGATCACGAGGTCAAAGCCCGCCACCTTGCACGCGGCGATCACGTCCGGCAGCGCGGCCGAGATTTCGCTGCCAAAGTCGCGCGTGGCCAGGCTGCGCATGTACACGCGTGGACCCTGCCGCCACGGGCCGATCGCATTCATGCGGATGCGGTCGCCCAGCAGCGCGCCGCCGCTTTTGCGGCGGCTGGGGTCGATGCTGATGACGGCCACGCGCAGCGCGTCGTCCTGGTCCAGCCGCAGGCGGCGGATCAGCTCGTCGGTCAGGCTCGATTTGCCCGCACCCCCGGTGCCGGTGATGCCCAGCACCGGCACACGCACCTGTCGGGCTTGCTCGCGCAGCGCTTGCAGCAGTGCAGGGTCGGCCCGACCGTTGTCCAGAGCGGTGATCAGTTGCGCCAGCGCCCGCCACGCGGTGTCGCTGTGGCCCTGAATGGCCTCCAGCGAGCGCGGCGCGTAGCCCGAGAGGTCATGGTCGCAGCGCATGACCATCTCGCCGATCATGCCCTGCAGCCCCATGCGCTGGCCGTCCTCGGGGCTGTAGATCCGGGCCACACCGTAGTCCATCAGCGCGCGGATTTCGCTGGGCACGATGACGCCGCCGCCGCCGCCAAACACCAGCACGTGGCCGGCGCCGCGCGCGCGCAGCTGGTCCACCATGTAGGTGAAAAACTCCATGTGCCCGCCCTGGTAGGAACTGACGGCAATGCCCTGCACGTCTTCCTGCAGCGCGGCGGTGACGATCTCGTCCACCGACCGGTTGTGCCCCAGGTGGATGACCTCGGCCCCCATGCTTTGCAGGATGCGGCGCATGATGTTGATGGCGGCGTCGTGCCCGTCGAACAAGCTGGCGGCGGTGACGAAGCGCACCTTGTGCGTCGGGCGGTACTGGGCCAGGGCTTGGTAGTCGGCGCTCAGTTGGGTCACGGCGGTCTCCTGCGGCTGGTGGGGTGGGGCGCAAGTTTAGTTTGACGTTTACGTAAACGTCAATGGTGGCCCACCGCCCCCACGGTCGGCAACCTTCGGCGTTATCAAGCCGCATGGCTACCGGAGGGCGGCAGGCTTGTTTTTGACGCTGCGGTCGTATTCGTATACTATCTGGAGTATTTAGCTGAACGTGATGCAGCGCCTTTGCCATGACCACCGTGCACGACCCCGAGCGCAAAAAAGCCTTGTTGTTGCGCCTCAAGCGCGTCGAGGGGCAGTTGCGCGGCATCCAGCGCCTGATCGAAGGCGACGCCGACTGCGAGCAGGTGGCGCAGCAACTGGCCGCCGCCCGCAAGGCGCTGGACAAAACCTTTTATGCGATGGTGGGCTGTGTGATGGTGCAGGGGGACACCCCGCCCGACGACGTGGCCAACCTGCTGGCCCGTTTTGCCTGAAGTTCCGCTTACGGCTACGATGACGTGTATGCGACCGATCCAACTGTTTGACCCCGACTCATGCACCTACACCTACGTGCTGTTCGACCCTGACACGCGCGAAGCCGTCATCATCGACCCGGTGGACGAGCAACTGGAGCGTGACCTGCAGGTGTTGCGCGAGTACGGTCTGCGCCTGCGTTGGGTGGTGGAGACGCACGCGCACGCCGACCACATCACCAGCGCGCTGCGGCTGGCCGAGCACACCGGCGCACGCACCGCGGCTCCAGCGGCGTGCGGCATCGTCACCGTGCACCAGCCGCTGCACGACGGCGACGAGTTGCCGTTTGGCGCGCAGCGCTTGCGTGCGCTGGCCACGCCGGGCCACACCGCCGGCAGCATGAGTTACGTGTGGCAGGTGGAGGGCCGCACGCACGTGTTCACCGGCGACACCTTGCTGATCGGCGGCTGCGGCCGCACGGACTTCCAGTCCGGCAACGCCGAGGCGCTGTACCGCAGCATCACCGAGGTGCTGTTCGCGCTGCCCGACGACGCCATCGTGTGGCCGGGGCACGACTACCACGGCCGCACCCACTCCACCATCGGCCACGAAAAGGCGCACAACCCGCGGCTGGCGGGCAAGACCCTAGCCGAGTTCGTGGCCATCATGGCCAACCTCAACCTGCCCAAACCGCACCGCATCGACGAAGCGGTGCCGGCCAACCTGCGCGGCGGCGTGCGCCACGACGCCGACGGCGCCGAGCGCGAGGTGCCCCGGCCAGCGCAAGGCTACGCAGGCGACATCGCGCCGGAGCTGGCCTGGACCTGGGTGCAGCAGGGGCAGGCGCTGCTGGTGGACGTGCGCACCGACGCCGAGCGCGAGTGGGTCGGCTACGTGCCCGGTGCCGTGGCGCTGGCCTGGAAGCAGTGGCCTGGCATGCAGCCCAACCCCGGGTTCGACGACGGTGTGCGGGCCTTGCTGCCGCAGGGCAAGCCGTTGTTGATGCTGTGCCGCAGCGGGGCGCGCTCGATCGCGGCAGCGCGCCGGGCCACCGAGCTGGGGGCCACCGCCTACAACATCCTGGAGGGGTTCGAGGGCGACCTTGACGCTGACGGCCACCGCGGCACGCTGGGTGGCTGGCGCAGGCGCGGTTTGCCGTGGCGCCAAAACTGATCGGCCGCCGCGGTGGGCGGGCGGTGCACCGGTTTATGATGGCTGCATGACACCGGTGGCCCCGCACGACACCACGCTGCTGGCGCTCGACGTCGGCAACACGCGCCTGAAGTGGGCGCTGTACGACGCCCCCCTGCCGGGGGCGCGGCTGCTGGCCCACGGCGTGCAGTTCCTCGAAAATATCGAAACCCTGGCCGAAGGCGACTGGCGCCAGCTGCGCGCGCCGCGCTGGGTGCTGGGCAGCATCGTGGCCGGCGCCGGCGTGCGCCACCGCGTCGAAGAGCAGCTCGAACAATGGGACGCCCCGCCGCAGTGGGTGGTGCCGCGCGCGCAAGAAGCGGGCGTGGTCAACGGCTACGACCACCCGGCGCGGCTGGGCTCAGACCGCTGGGTGGCCATGATCGGGGCGCGCCAGCGCCTGCTGGCGCGCGGGCAGCAGCGGCCCTGTATCGTCGTCATGGTGGGCACGGCGGTCACGGTGGAGGCGCTGGACGCCGACGGGCATTTTCTGGGCGGCATCATCCTGCCCGGGCACGGCATCATGCTGCGCGCGCTGGAGTCCGGGACCGCGGGCTTGCACGTGCCCACCGGCGATGTGCGGCCCTTTCCGACCAACACCAGCGACGCGCTGACCAGCGGCGGCACCTTTGCCATCGCCGGCGCGGTGCAGCGCATGTGGGACAACCTGCGCGCGCACTGCCAGCAAGACCCCGTGTGCCTGATGACCGGCGGTGCGGGTTGGAAAATGGCGCCGTACATGACGGTGCCGTTCGAGCTGGTCGAGGGCCTGATTTTCGATGGGCTGCTGACGATCGCGCGCGAGCGCTTCGGCATGGCCGCAGCCGCCATGGCCGCCGCCACCCCGTCGGCGCTGGGCGCCGCGCGCTGACGCGGGTCGTCAGCGCGTTTGGGCCAGCCACGCCCGCGCCAGCTCCACCCACAGCGTGGCCCCCAGCGGAATCAGGGCGTCGTTGAAGTCGTAGCGCGGGTTGTGCAGCGTGCACGGCCCGGCATCGTGGCCCGGCCCGTGCTCGGCGCGGTGCGCGCCGTCGCCGTTGCCAATGAAGAAGTACGCCCCCGGCTTGGCTTGCAGCATGTAGGCGAAATCCTCCGCCCCCATCGTTGGCTCCTGCGGGTGCACGGCGTCGGGGCCGACCAGGTCGCGCATCACCTCGGCCACGAACGCGGCGGGCGCGGCGTGGTTGACGGTGGGCGGGTAGTTGCGCCGCAGCGCAAAGTCGGCCTGCAGGCCGTAGGCAGCGGCCACGCCGTCGGCGATGCCGCGCATGCGCGCCTCGATCAGGTCCAGCGCCTCGACGCTGAACGTGCGCACCGTGCCTTGCAGTTCCACATGGTCGGGGATGACGTTGGTCGCTTCACCGGCGCGCATCATCGTGACGGAGATCACGCCGGGCTCCACCGGCTTCAGGTTGCGGGTCAGGATGGTTTGCCACGCCTGCACCAGCTGGCACGCCGCGGGCACGGGATCTTGCGCCAGGTGGGGCAGGGCGGCATGCCCGCCTTTGCCACGCAGCGTGAGGTGAAATTCGTTGCTGGAGGCCATCACCGGCCCGGCGCTGACGGCGAAGTGCCCCGCTGGCAACCCGGGCCAGTTGTGCATGCCAAAGACGGCCTGCACCGGCCAGCGCTCGAACAGGCCGTCGGCGATCATTTCGCGCGCGCCACCGCCGCCTTCTTCGGCCGGCTGGAAGATCAGCACCACGGTGCCGTCGAAGTCCCGCGTGCGCGCCAGGTGCTCGGCCGCCGCCAGCAGCATCGCGGTGTGGCCGTCGTGGCCGCAGGCGTGCATGCGCCCAGGGTGGCGGCTGGCGTGCGCAAAGGTGTTGAGCTCGGTCATCGGCAACGCGTCCATGTCGGCACGCAGGCCCACCATGCGGCCACAGGCGCCGCCGTCGCGCCCGTGCACGATACCTACCACGCCCGTGCGCCCCAGGCCCTCGTGCACCTCGATGCCGCACTGCCGCAGCCGCTCGGCCACCCGCGCGGCGGTGCGCCGCTCCTCGAAACACAGCTCAGGGTGCGCGTGCAGGTCACGCCGCAGCGCGGCGTACTCGGCGGCGCGCTGCACGATCGGTTCGATCAGCTTCATGCCGCCATCGTAGCGCCTGCCGCCGCGGCGCGGAAGGCCAATGCCCCGCGCGACCCCTGCGCCATCGTGGGCGGTCTATGATGGGCGTATGACGCACGCTGCCTCCACCCACGGCACGGCCGCGGCACCGGCGCACGACGCCACGGTGCTGGGCGCCTGCCCGCACGACTGCCCCGACACCTGTTCGCTCGTGACCACCGTGCGCGCTGGGCGGGCCGTGTACCTGCGTGGCAACCCTGACCACCCGCAGACCGCCGGGGTGTTGTGCACCAAGGTCAGCCGCTACCTGGAACGGGTCTACCACCCGCAGCGCCTGACGCAGCCGCTCAGGCGTGTCGGCCCCAAGGGGGCGGGACGCTTCGAGCCCGTGTCGTGGGACGAGGCGCTGGACGATATCGCCGCGCGGCTGCGCGCCATCGCCGCGCGTGACCCGCAGGCCATCGTGCCGTACAGCTACGCCGGCACCATGGGCCTGGTGCAAGGCGAAGCGATGGCGGCGCGCTTCTTTCACCGCCTCGGCGCGTCGCTGCTGGACCGCACCATTTGTTCCAGCGCCGGCGCGGCTGCGCTACAAGTCACGTTGGGCGGCAAGGTCGGCATGCCGGTGCACACCTTTGCCGACAGCCGGCTCATCCTCATCTGGGGCAGCCACAGCATCGCCAGCAACCTGCACTTTTGGCGCGTGGCGCAGCAGGCCAAGCGCTGCGGGGCCAAGCTGGTGTGCATCGACCCGCGCCGTACCGAGACGGCCGACAAGTGCGACCTGCACTTGGCGCTGCGGCCGGGCACCGATGCCGCGCTGGCCTACGCGCTGATGCACGAGTGCTTCGTGCACGGCTGGGTGGACCACGACTACCTGCAGCGCCACACGGTGGGTTGGCAAGCGCTGCGGGCGCGCGCTCTGCAGTGGCCCCCGGCGCGCGCGGCGGCGGTGTGCGGCCTGCCGGTGGCGGCGATCGAGGCGCTGGCGCGCGAGCTGGGCGCCTGTTTCGAGCGCGGCGAGCCCATCGGCATTCGCCTCAACTACGGCATGCAGCGCACACGCGGCGGCGGCAACGCCGTGCGCGCGGTGGCCTGCCTGCCGGCCGTGCTGGGGGCGTGGCGGCGCCGTGGCGGTGGCTTGCTGTTGTCCAGCTCCGGCTGGTTTCCGGTGCAGCGCGACGTGCTGTACCGCCCGGACCTGCTGGCGCGCAGCCCTTGCCCGCAACCGCGCACCATCAACATGAGCACCATCGGCGACGCCCTGCTGCATCCCGGCGGGGGCAGCTTCGGGCCGCGTATCGAGGCGCTGATCGTCTACAACAGCAACCCTGCGGCCGTGGCGCCGCAGTCAGGGCGGGTGGTGCAGGGCCTGCGCCGCGATGACCTGTTCACCGTCGTGCTGGAGCAATTCCAGACCGACACCGCCGACCATGCCGACTACCTGCTGCCGGCCACCACGCAACTGGAACACTGGGACATCCACCTCAGCTACGGCCACACCGACGTGCTGCTGAACCGCCCTGCGATCGCGCCGCAGGGGCAGGCGTGGCCCAACACGGCGGTGTTTCGGGCGCTGGCGCGCCGCCTGGGGTTCGATGAACCCTGCTTCGACGACGACGACCTGACGCTGTGCCGGCAGGCGTTTGGCACGGCGGTGGACTTCGAGCGGCTGCTGCGCGATGGCTGGGCGCCGCTGCCGGTGCCCGACGTGCCGTTTGCCGACGGGGGTTTTCCGACCCCGTCGGGCAAGTGCGAGCTGTTCAGCGCCGCGCTGGCGGCGCAGGGGCTGGATGGGTTGCCCGAGGTGTTGCCGAACCACGAACCCGCCGGGGCCGACCCACGTTACCCGTTGGCAATGATTTCACCGCCGGCACGGCACTTTCTCAACTCCACCTTCGTCAACGTCAAGTCACTGCGTGACGCCGAGGGTGAGCCGTGTCTGGAAATCCACCCGGATGACGCCGCCCCGCGCGGCATCGCCGACGGTGACACCGTCGAGGTGTTCAACGACCGCGGGCGGCACCGCACCCGCGCGCGCGTCACCACCCGCGCGCGCCCCGGTGTCGTCGTCGGCCTGGGTATCTGGTGGCGCAAGGACGGGCTCGACGGCACCAACGTCAACGAGCTGACCAGCCAGGCGCTGACCGACCTGGGCCGAGCCCCCACCTTTTACGACTGTGCCGTGCAGGTGCGCCGCTGCGCAGCGGCGTGACCTGGCGGTTCGGACGACCGTGGGCCCAGCCGCTGCGCTCGGCACGGGCCGCGGCGTCGCGCGGCGGTGCTGGTTATTCGAGTGTGTCCACCAACGCGGCGTAGCGGCGCATGGCCTCGTCACGGGCCAGGCCCTTGAGCTTGGTCCACGCATCCCACTTGGCGCGCGCCACCAGGTCGGTCAGGCCCGGCTTGGGGCTGGTGTTGTCGCCCTCGGTGGCTTGCTTGTACAGCGCGTACAGCTGCAGCAGGGTGTTGTTGTCCGGGCGGCGCGTCAGCGTCTTGACGCGCTGCAGCGCGGCTTCGAAGGCGGTTTGGGCGTCGGTGCTCATGGCCAGTAATAATACGAACGTTCGTTCGTTTGTCAACCGTGACCTGCCGCAGGCGGCTGGCTGCACTCGCAGCAGCGTTCAGCGCGTGGGCGCCGACAGCCCCGGGATCACCGGGTACGCCGCGGGCGGCGCGGAGGGTCTGCCCGCAGCGCGTTGATGCGATGCCGCACCTAAGGGCTGTGCGGTGGGCGGGGCCGGGGGCTGTGGCGGAGCGGACGGAGCAAGGTTGGCGCCGCGCCCCGCGGCTGCGGCTTGCGCCAGCTCCGTGCCGTAGCTGCGCCCGTTGACCCGAAGCCCCTGGGCGGAGAGTTTTTCGGCCGTCTTGGGGCCGACGCCAGCCACGCGCGCTTGCAAATCGTCCCACCCGCTGAAGGGCCGGTGCTGACGGGACTGCACGATGCGCTGCGCGAGCACGGGCCCCACGCCGCTGAGCGTGACCAGCTGCGCCGCGCTGGCCTGGTTGGCCTCCAGCACCTGCGCCAGTGCAGGCATGCACGCCGCCAGCCACACCCATGTCAGCGCCCGGATGCACGCACGCAGGCGGATCCAACCCGCACGGACGCCAGTTCGGACAAACGTCGGCATCGACGGCTCCTCCCTTCGAGATCCCCAACCATGGCGCACTGCGCCAACCACGGCATACACCAACGCCGCGCCAAAGACTCTACCCCACCGTTGCGCCGCCGCGCAACGGGTTGGGGCCATGGTCGTCGGGCAGGGAGGGCGCCTTGGGGGCGGCTGACCTTCGGTCCTGCCCCAGGGGAAAGGACTGCATCGGTCTACAATGGGCAGAGCTCGCCGTCGGTACGCCGACATGCTTGATCGACCCCCTCAACGAGCCGACGGCGCACGGGGCTACATCCGCTGAGACGACCTTGAGCGCATGATTGCTGGTGGCGGCCTGCATCGGCCTACCCCCAATAGGGAATGTATTGCTTATGACGATACTCGTGACCGGTGGCGCGGGCTTTATCGGCGCCAACTTTGTGCTGGACTGGTTGGCGCAGTCCGATGAGCCGGTGGTCAACCTGGACAAACTGACCTACGCCGGCAACCTGGACAACCTGGCCAGCCTGCAGGGCGATGCGCGCCACACCTTTGTGCAGGGCGACATCGGCGACCGTGCGCTGGTGCAGCGGCTGCTGGCCCAGCACCGGCCGCGGGCGGTGCTCAACTTCGCGGCGGAGAGCCACGTGGACCGCTCGATCCACGGCCCCGAGGACTTCATCCAGACCAATGTCGTGGGCACCTTTCGGCTGCTGGAGGCGGTGCGGGCCTACTGGAGCAGCCTGCCGGCGCCCGAGGCGGCGGCGTTTCGCTTCTTGCACGTCAGCACCGACGAAGTGTTTGGCAGCCTGGGGCCGCACGATGCCCCGTTCACCGAACAACACCGCTACGAGCCCAACAGCCCGTACTCGGCCAGCAAAGCCGCCAGCGACCACCTGGTGCGCGCCTGGCACCACACCTACGGGCTGCCTGTGCTCACCACCAACTGCTCCAACAACTACGGGCCGTACCACTTCCCCGAAAAGCTCATACCGCTGATGATCGTCAACGCCTTGGCTGGCAAGCCGCTGCCGGTGTACGGTGACGGCCAGCAGGTGCGCGACTGGCTCTACGTGGGTGACCACTGCAGCGCCATCCGCCGCGTGCTGCACGCGGGCCAGCCTGGGCAAACCTACAACATCGGTGGCCGCAACGAAAAAACCAACCTGGAGGTGGTGCGCACCGTGTGCGCGTTGCTCGACGAGCTGGCGCCGGCCCCGGCGCGCGCCGTCGTCGATGCGCGCACCGGCCAGCCCGTGCGGCACTACAGCGAGCTGATCACCTTCGTGACCGACCGGCCCGGGCACGACCGGCGCTACGCGATGGACGCCAGCAAAATCGAACGCGAACTCGGGTGGACGCCGGCCGAGACGTTCGAGACGGGCTTGCGCAAAACCGTGCGCTGGTACCTGGACCACCCCGAGTGGGTGCAGCGCGTGCAAAGCGGTGCGTACCGCGCGTGGCTGGCCCAGCACTATGGCGCGGCGGTGGCGGCATGAGCGCCCCGCGCATCCTGCTGCTGGGCAAAGACGGCCAAGTGGGCTGGGAGCTGCAGCGCGCGCTGGCGCCGCTGGGCGAGCTCGTGGCGCTGGGCCGCGCCGGTGGCACCGAGCCCGCCACGGGCGCGCCGCTGGTGGGTGACCTCGCCGACCTCGAAGGTTTGGCGGCCACCGTGCCGGCGGTGCGGCCGGCCGCCATCGTCAACGCCGCCGCCTACACCACGGTGGACCAGGCCGAGCGTGAGCCTGAGCTGGCCCAGCGCATCAACGCCGACGCCGTGGCCGTGCTGGCCCAGGCCGCCGCCCGCTGCGGGGCGTGGTTGGTGCACTACAGCACCGATTACGTCTTCGATGGCCGCGGCGAACGCCCGTGGCGCGAAGACGACCCGACGGCGCCGCTGAGTGTGTACGGCCACAGCAAACTGGCGGGCGAAGAGGCTGTGCGTGCGAGCGGCTGCCGCCACCTAATCCTGCGCACCCAGTGGGTGTACGGCGTGCGCGGCGGCAACTTCGCGCGCACCATGCTGCGGCTGGCGCGCGAGCGCGATGTGCTGCGCGTGGTGGACGACCAATGGGGCGCGCCCACCGGGGCGGACCTGATCGCCGACGTCACCGCCCACGCCTTGCACCGTGTGCTGAGCGCTGGCGGCGCGGCCGACACGTTCAGCGGCACCTACCACTTGGCCGCCGCCGGTGCGACGACCTGGTGCGGCTACGCGCGCTACCTGGTCGAGCAAGCCCGGCAAGCCGCGCCCGACGCCGGTTGGCGCGTGCAGGCGATCGAACCGATCCCCACCGCCGCCTACCCCACGCCAGCGCGCCGCCCATCCAACGGGCGGCTCGACACGACGCGCCTGCAAACCACATTCGGGCTGCACCTGCCGCCTTGGCAGCACGGGGTGGCGCGGTGGGTGGCCAGCGTTGCACCCACGCTACGCTGCTGCGCGCCCACGGGTACTGGGCATTGACCGCGCAGCCCGAGGCTGATACTGTCACAACCGCCCAACACACAAGCACCGCTCGAGGGGAAGACCATGAACCCTAAACGATGGATCGTGGGGCCGGCGCTGGTAGCGCTGCTGGCCGCGGGGGGGTGCTCTCACGCGCCCATCCCAGTGGCTGAAAACTTTCCCTACACGGCGCAAAAAAAAGTGCGTTCCGCAGGCCATTGGGACGTGGTGGCGCAGCACGCCATGGCCACGACGCTGGAGCGTACTGGACAGGCGGGTGGTCGAGCCACGGTTGTGCAAGTTACCCTGCCGGACAATCCCAGTGTTTTCGACCGTGTCTTCCGCGAAATGCTGCTGACCCACTTCAGCCAAGCGGGTGTGCAAGTGGTGGAATCGGCCGACGCCCCCATCAAGGTGGTGTACAAAGCCCAGCTCGTGCGTCATTCAAGCGATCGCCCCCACCTGATCCCTGGGATATTCACGGCCTTGACGGCGGGTGTGTACGTCGCGCACTACTTGGGCGTGCATGCGCACCAAGATGCCGCCTTGGCCGGCGGTCTCGGGTTGGCTGCGGTGGCTGACATCGCGCGCAGCCAATACACGGGTGGCCCCACCCACACCGAGCTCGTGTTGACCACGAGCATCATGCAAGGTGACCGGCACTTAGGGCGCATGACCAGCGTGTACTATCTCGAGGACGCTGATGTCGGCTTGTTCATGCAGCCGCCGCGTCTGCCTGCCGTGCGTGAGTACAAGGTGGTGTCACAATGAAACCGCATGTCTGGCTGGGGAGCTTGGTCTTGTCAGTGGCCGCCATCACGCTGGGGGGGTGCAGCTCCACCCCGGCAGCGCAGGCGCTGCCCACCTACGAGCAAGCGGCATCCCACCCGTTTATCAAAGCCAACCGCGAAGCGCTGCAGCAACTGGTGGCTGGTCTCAGCCCCGCCGACGCGTCGCCCATGCTGGTGGCCACGATCGTGGATGTCAACGACTTGCGCGTCTCGTCGCCGTTGGGACGCACGCTTTCCGAGCAGTACAGCTCGGCCGCTGCGGCGGCAGGGGTGGACGTGCGCGAGATGAAGCTGCGGGGTGACGTCTTCGTGCGCGAACAAACCGGCGAACTGCTGCTGTCGCGTGAGCTCAAGGACATTGCGCGCACCCACCAGGCCAGGGCGGTGCTGGTGGGTACGTACTCGGTGGCCGGTCAGTTTGTGTACGTCAGTATCAAGCTTGTACGCACCGAGTCCGGGCAGATTCTGCGCGGTTATGATTACGCCCTGCCGATGGATCGGGAGGTGCAGCGGTTGGTGCGCAAGCCCACGGGCGACTACTGACGGCCAGCCGCTCCTTGCGCCGCATGGGGGCGGGTTTCTTCGTTCAATCATCACCGCCTGATCCCGCCGGGTCGGGTGGCTTCCGTTTATGCGCAAAGGCATCATCCTGGCCGGCGGCTCCGGCACCCGCTTGCACCCGGCCACGCTGGCCGTCAGCAAGCAGTTGCTGCCGGTGTACGACAAGCCCATGGTGTACTACCCGCTCAGCACGCTGATGCTGGCCGGCATCCGCGACGTGCTCGTCATCAGCACGCCGCAGGACACCCCGCGCTTTGCCCAACTGCTGGGGGATGGCAGCCAGTGGGGCATGAATTTGCAGTACGCCGTGCAGCCCAGCCCGGACGGGTTGGCGCAAGCGTTCATCATCGGCGCGGACTTTTTGGCTGGCAGCCCTTGCGCCATGGTGCTGGGCGACAACATCTTCTACGGTCACGACCTGGAAACGCTGCTGCAAGCCGCGTACGACCAGCCCTCAGGGGCCACGGTGTTTGCCTACCATGTGCACGATCCCGAGCGCTACGGCGTCGTCGAGTTCGACGCCCAGGGGCGTGCCGTCAGCATCGAAGAAAAACCTGCGCGGCCGCGCTCCCACTACGCGGTCACCGGGCTGTACTTTTACGACGCGCAGGTGGTGGACATCGCGCGCGCGGTGCGCCCCAGCGCCCGCGGCGAGCTGGAGATCACCTCGGTCAACCAGGCCTACCTGGAGCGCGGCCAACTGAACGTGCAGATCATGAAGCGCGGCTACGCCTGGCTGGACACCGGCACGCACGACAGCTTGCTCGAAGCGGGGCAGTTCATCGCCACGCTGGAGCGGCGCCAGGGCCTCAAGATCGCCTGCCCAGAGGAGGTGGCCTGGCGCCAGGGCTGGATCGACGACGCCCAACTGCAGGCCCTGGCCGAGCCGCTGGCCAAAAGTGGCTACGGGCGCTACCTGCTGGGCCTGCTGCAGGGTGAATCGCCATGCCCTACACCGTGACCCCGACGGCCATTGCCGATGTGCTCATCCTCACCCCGCGCGTGTTCGGGGACGAGCGTGGCTTCTTTTTGGAAAGCTTCAACCAGCGCGACTTCGAGGCGGCCACCGGGCTCAGCGGCATCGCCTTCGTGCAGGACAACCACAGCCGCAGCCGCCGCGGCGTGCTGCGAGGGCTGCACTACCAGCTGCCGCCGCACGCGCAGGGCAAGCTCGTGCGTGTGGCGCGCGGGGCGGTTTTCGATGTGGCGGTGGACATCCGGCGCGGCTCGCCGACCTTTGGCCGGTGGGTGGGGGTGGAGTTGAGTGAGTCCAACCACCGCCAACTCTGGATCCCGCCCGGGCTGGCGCACGGCTTTCTGACGCTGACCGACAGCGCCGACTTTCTCTACAAGGCCACCGACTACTACGCGCCCGAGTCGGAGCGCTGCATCCGGTGGGATGACCCGACGATCGGCATCGACTGGCCGTCGTTGGGCATGGCCCCGCTGCTGTCGGCCAAGGACCGGAAGGGTGCATTGATGTCGCAAGTCGTGCAGGCGGGCAGTCTTTTCATATAGGAATCAAGTATGATCCCGCCCTGTGAGCCACCTGCATATCACCGCGCCCCTGTCGCCGACGCCTGAGCAGCGCGAGCGGCTGGTCGCGCTGCAGGCGGCGTTCGCCCGCGCGTGCAACCTGCTGGCCCCGGTGGTGCAGCAGCATCGCTGCTGGAACCGCGTGGCGCTGCACCACTTGGCCTACCGGCAGCTGCGGCAGGCGATGCCCGGGCTCGGCTCGCAGATGGCCTGTAACGCCATCTATTCGGTCTGCCGGGCGGCGCGCTTGGTGTATCAGCATCCGGCCAGCCCGTTTCACGTCCAGCGCTTGGGCGCACGTCCGCTGCCGCTGCTGCGCTTCACCGACAGCTGCCCAGTATATTTTGACCGGCACACGCTGAGCGTGCGCCCCGGCGGCCTGTCGATGTTCACGCTCGATGGCCGGCTGCGCTTTGAGCTGGCGCTGCCGGAACAGCTGGTGCAGGCGTTCGGCCGCCTTCGGCTGCGCGAGGTGGTTCTGACCGGTGCGGCCGAGGCGGCGTATGCGCTGACGTTTTCGCTCGGCGACGCCGAGGCCGCCGCGGACGAAGCGCAGCCCGAGCTGCACGTCCAGCCCGGGGACGAGGGCGAATGCTCCGTCCTCTGGCCCCCCTATCTCCAAGTGGAGCCTGCATCCCATGTCCTCCATCCCTGATGCCGCCGGTGCTGCCCGATCCGTGGGGCTGAGCGCGGCGCTGCAGCCGCTGTGGCCGCTGGTGCGGCGCGCCTGGGGCTTTGCCGCCGTGGCGGCGCTGCTGGTGCTGGCCCCAACGTTTTACATGTTCGAGGTCTATGGCCGTGTGGTCACCAGCCGTAGCCACGTGACGCTATTGATGTTGACGCTAGCGGTGGTGCTGGCCTACGCCGTGATGGAGCTGCTCGAGTGGGTGCGCAGCGAAGTGATGCGTGACGCCGGCGACTGGTTCGACCGCCAGCTGGCCCCGCGCGTGGTCGATCTCATCCACGAGATGAATCTGCGCCGTCTCGGCGTCGGCAGCGTGCAGCCGATGGTGGATCTGCGCACGCTGCGCGACTTCTTCCAGCAGCCGGCCATTGCCGCGGCGATGGAGGCGCCGCTGGCGGCGGTGTTCCTGTTGATCCTGTTCCTCATTCACCCGGTGCTCGGCTGGGCGGCGCTGATCGGCGCCGTGCTGCAGGTTGGTCTGGCGTGGTGGAACGAGCGGCTGACGCAGCCGCCGCTCAGCGCCGCCAACCGCGCCGCGATCGCCGCGCAGCAGACCGCCGACGGCATGCTGCGCAACGCCGAGGTGGTGGAAGCCATGGGCATGCTGCGCGGGCTGCGCGCGCGCTGGTGGACGCTGCAGCAGGAGTTCCTGTCATTGCAGGCGCTGGCTTCCAACCGCGCCGGGGCATTCGCGGCGCTGACCAAATGGATCCAGGTCGTGTGGTCGTCGCTGCTGCTTGGGCTGGGGGCGTGGCTGGTGCTGGAAAACGCATTGCCCGGCGCCGCGGCGATGATGATCGTCGGCTCGGTGCTGGGCGGGCGGGTGCTGGCGCCGCTGGTGCAGCTGGTCACGCAGTGGCGCACGGTCATCACGGCGCGCGATGCCTGGAAGCGGCTTGACCAGCTGCTGCGCCAGCTGCCACCGGCGCCTGAGGCGATGCCGCTGCCGGCGCCGCGCGGCCACCTGGCCGTGGAGGGCGTGCTGGTGCCGCCCCCGGGCGGGCAGGCGCCGATCCTGCGCGGCGTCAGCTTTGCCCTGCAGCCGGGCGAGGTGCTGGCGGTGGTGGGCCCCTCAGGCGCCGGCAAGACGACGCTGGCACGCGCGCTGGTGGGTCTTTGGCCGTCGCTGGGCGGCAAGGTGCGGCTGGATGGCGCCGACGTCTTTACCTGGCGCAAGGAAGAGCTTGGGCCCCACCTGGGCTACCTGCCGCAGGGGGTGGAGCTGCTGGAAGGCACGATCGCCGAGAACATTGCCCGCTTCGGCGAGGTGGACCTGCGCCGCGTGCGCGAGGCGGCGCGTTTGGTCGGACTGGATGCCTTCATCGAAACCTTGCCGCAGGGTTACGACACCGAAGTCGGCCCCGATGGCCTGATCCTCTCCGGCGGTCAACGGCAGCGCGTGGCGCTGGCCCGCGCGCTCTACGGAGAGCCGGTGCTGGTGGTGCTGGACGAGCCCAACGCCAGCCTCGACGAGGCGGGCGACCAGGCGCTGGCGCAGGCCATCCAGACGCTCAAAGCGCGCGGCACCACCTTCGTCGTCATGACGCACCGCACCAGCATCCTGCCGGTGGTGGACAAGATGCTAGTGCTGGTTGACGGCGCCACGCGCGCCTTCGGCCCGCGCGATGAGGTGCTGGCCGCGCTGCGCGGCCAGCCGCCGGCCCAGCCGACGCCAGCCAACCCCGTGGCCACCCCCGGCCCGGCCGCCACGATGGCGGGGGTCTGAAAGCGAACGCCATGTCACAGAAAGCCAACGTGTCCAATCCCAAGCCGCGCGGCAGCGAGCTGCGCCGCACGCTGTGGGCCTTCCGGCGCGAGTTCTATGCGGTTGGCCTGTTCAGCATGATTGCCAACGTGCTGATGCTGACGCCGACGCTCTACATGCTGCAGGTGTATGACCGCGTCCTCATCAGCCGCAGCGAGCTGACGCTGCTGGCGGTGTCGCTGCTGGCGCTGTTTTTGCTTGCCATCATGGCGGTGGCGGAATGGCTGCGCTCGCGCGTGCTGGTGCGCGTGGGCATGCGCATCGATGACGTGCTCAGCAACCGGGTCTTCCAGGCGTCGTTCGACGCCAGCCTCGGCCCCAACGACGCGCGCCAGGGCCGTGCGTTTGCGGACCTGACCGAGCTGCGCCAGTTCATCACCGGCAATGGGGTGCTGGCGTTCTTCGACCTGCCGTGGGTGCCGGTCTACATCGCCGTGCTGTTCGTGATGCACCCGCTGCTCGGGTGGCTGGCGATCGGCTTTGCGCTTGTGCAGACCGCCATGGCCTGGTGGGGGCACCGCAGCGCGCTCGTGCCCATCGAGGCGCTGCAGCGCATGCAACAGGAGGAAAGCCGCTTCCTGCAGGCTAAACTGCGCAACGCCGAGGTGGTGCAGGCCATGGGGATGCTGCCGGGGCTGAAGGCGCGCTGGCAGCGCCGCCACGACGAGGTGCTGGAGCAGCACGCGCGCACGCACGCCCGCTCGCACCGCGCCACCGCCTGGAGCAAGTTCGTGCGCTACTGCCAGCAGTCCTTCATGCTGGGCGCGGGCGCGCTGCTGGTCATCGATGGCGAACTCACCGCGGGCGCGATGATCGCCGCCAGCGTGCTGGGCACGCGGGCGCTCGCGCCGATCGACCTACTGGTCGGCACGTGGAAGGGGTTCTTGAGCGCCCGCATGGCCTGGCAGCGGCTGGAGCGGCTGCTGCAGCGGCACCCGCCGCGCGACACAGCGCTGCGCCGTGTGGCCCCGCAGGGGCTGCTGACGCTGCGCGGCGTGGTGGCCAGCGCCGCGGGCCGCGCCGAGCCCATTCTCAAGGGCATCGACCTCGAATGCCGGCCCGGCACCGTCACGGTGGTGATGGGGCCGTCTGGCAGCGGCAAATCGACGCTGGCGCGCGTCATCGTGGGCATCTGGCCGCAGGTGCAGGGGGAGGTGCTGCTCGACGGCCTGCCGCTGGACGGCTGGAACCGCGATGAGCTCGGGCCCCACCTCGGCTACCTGCCGCAGGACATCGAAGTGTTCGACGGCACCATCGCGCAAAACATCGCCCGCATGGACGAGCCGGATGCCGAGGCCGTCGTGCGCGCCGCCCGCACCACCGGGCTACACGCTGCCATCCTGCGTTTTCCCAAGGGCTACGACACGCCGATGGGCGAGGCCGGCCAGCTGCTCTCCGGCGGGCAGCGCCAGCGCGTCGCCTTGGCGCGCGCGCTCTACGGCGAGCCGCGCCTCGTGGTGCTGGACGAGCCCAACGCCAATCTCGACGACGCCGGCGAGGCCGCGCTGCAGCAGGCGCTGCAGGCGCTCAAGGCCGAGCGGCGCACCGTGGTCGTCATCTCCCACCGCCCGGGCGTGCTCGCGGTGGCCGACCGCGTGGTGCTGATGCGCGACGGGCGCATCGTCGCGCAGGGTCCGCGCGATCAGGTGCTGGCCGCGCTGCGCCCGGGCGCAGCCCCGGCGGCCGCCATGCCTGCCGCACCCGAGGGCGGCGGCCTGCCCGCCGTGGCTTGAGCCGGATCCCGATACCCGTGAATGCCCGTACCGAAAGCCTGAACCCATGAACGAAATCGCTTCCCCCGCCGGCGCGCGCGCCGGCGTCCCGGCCGAGGGTGATGCCTCCCCCGGCGCCGACCGCCTGCTGCCCCGGCCTGCCAGCCGCGCCACGCGCTGGGGCGTGCTGGCGGTGCTGCTGGGCTTCGGCGGCTTTCTCGCCTGGGCGGCGCTGGCGCCGCTGGACGAGGGCGTGCCCGCCCACGGGGTCGTCGCCATCGACACCAAGCGCAAGGCCGTGCAGCACTTGAGTGGCGGCATCGTGCGCCAGGTCCTCGTGCGCGAAGGCGACGTCGTGCAGGAGCAGCAGCCGCTGATCCTGCTGGACGACAAGACCGCGCGCGCCAATTACGAGGCCGTGCGCCAGCGCTACCTCGGTCTGCGGGCGATGCAGGGTCGCCTGCTGGCCGAGCAGGTCGGCAGCGCCAGCATCGCCTGGCACGAGGATCTGCTCGCGGCGCGCGACGACCCGTGGATCGCGGCCCAGATGCAGGCCCAGCAGCAGCTGCTGCGCTCGCGCCGTGAGGGGCTGCAGGCGGAGCTGCGCGCGATCGACGAGGCCATCGAGGGCCAGCAGGCGCTGCTGCGCGCCTACCAGGGCGTGCTGCCGAGCCGGCGCGAGCAGCTGGTGTTGTTGCAGGAAGACCTGCGCAACATCGCCAGCCTCGTGGCCGAAGGTTACGCACCGCGCTTGCGCCAGAGCGAACTGCAGCGCCAGGTGGCCGAGCTGCAGGCCCAGCAGACCGAGCTGCTCGGCAATATCGAGCGCGCGCAGCGCGCGATCGCCGAGCTGCGCCAGCGCGCGCTGGCGCGCCAGCAGGACTACCGCAAGGATGTCGAAAACGAGCTCACCCGCGTCAACCTCGAGGCGCAGGCCGATGCCGAGCGCTACCGTGCGGCGCTTGCAGATTTGCAGCGCACCGAGATCCGCGCTCCCGCGGCCGGACAGGTGGTGGGGCTGGCGGTGCAGACCGTCGGTGCTGTCATTCAGCCCGGCCAAAAGCTGATGGACATTGTGCCGGAAGACGAGCTGCTGCTGCTGGAGGCACGGCTGGAGCCGCACCTCATCGCCAAGGTCGGGCCGGGCCTGCGGACCGATGTGCGCTTCTCCACCTTCTCGCACGACCCGCAGCTGGTGGTGGAGGGGGAGGTTGTCTCCGTCTCCGGCGACCTGCTCACTGACCCGCACACCGGCGCGGGCTTTTACCTGTTGCGCGTGGTGCTCACGCCGCAAGGTATGGCGGCGCTCGGGCAACGCCGCTTGCAGCCGGGCATGCCGGCCGACATCATCATCAAAACGGGTGAGCGTTCGTTGCTGACCTACCTGATGGGCCCGCTGGTGCGCCGGGTCGCCGCCAGTCTCAAGGAGGAGTGAGCCGATGCCGTCCCCCTCACTGCAAACGCTGGCCGCGCGTGGGCCGCGCTGGCTGCGCCTGGGCGGTGCGGCCCTGATCGCGTGTGCGGCGCTTAGCCCGGCCGCAGCGCTGGACTTGACCGAAGCCTATCGGCTCGCGCTCGACAACGACGCGACGGTACGCGCTGCGCGTGCCGCCGCCGAGGCCCAACGCGAACGCCTGCCGCAAGCGCGCGCCCAGCTCTTGCCCAACATCGGCGCCAGTGCCGCGCGCGCCCACAACGACCTCACGCGCACCCAGGCCAATATCCTGGGACAACCCGTCACCAGCGACGAGCGCTACTACAGCAAAAACGCCAACCTGACGTTACGCCAGCCGCTGTACCGCCCTGCGCTGTGGGCCGCTTTGGAGCAAGCACGGGCCGTCGTGGCCGATGCCGACGCCACCCTGCAAGCCGAACTGGACAACCTCGGGCCCCGCGTCGCCAGCGCCTACTTCGAAACCCTCTACGCGCACGACCAATTGGCGCTCGTGCGCGAGCAAGTGCGGGTTGCGCAAATCCAGCTCGACGCTGCTGTCAAGGCCTGGCAAGCCGGCACCGGCACCCGTACCGATGTCGACGAAGTGCAAGCTCGGCTGGACTTGCTACGTGCAGACGAGCTGCGCGCGCGCCAGCAGCTCGACTTTACCCGTCACGGCCTGCGCGCGCTCATCGACCGCGAACCCGACGCCCTGGCTGTCCTCGACCCGCAGCTGCTCGTGCTCAGTCCCCCGCAACCGCTCGACCTCGATGCGTGGGTGGCCAAGGCCGAGCAGGGCAACCCGACCTTGCAAGCCCTGCGAGCCCGCGTCCAAGTCGCCGAGCAAGAAGTCCGGCGTGCCCAAGCGGGGCACCTGCCCACGCTCGACGCTTACGCCCAGGTCACCCACAGCGCCAGCGAAAACGTCACCACTCCCAGCTCGCGCTACACCAACCGCAGCGTCGGCGTGCAGTTCAACCTGCCGCTGTACGCCGGGGGGGGCGTCAACTCCGCCACGCGCCAAGCCATGGCTGAACTGACGCGGGCCCAAGAAACCCTGCAAGCCACCCGCCGCGATCTCGGCGTGCGTCTGCACCGCGAATACCGCGCCATCACCGAAGGCATCGAGCGCGTGCGGGCACTGGAGCGCGCGGTGGCCGCCGCCGAGCAAGCCGTCATCTCCAACCAACGCTCCTACGAGGCGGGGGTGCGCACCGTGCTCGATGTCCTCAATGCCCAACAACAGCGCC
Organism: Tepidimonas aquatica; assembly: GCF_007556585.1. Lineage (GTDB taxonomy): Bacteria > Pseudomonadota > Gammaproteobacteria > Burkholderiales > Burkholderiaceae_C > Tepidimonas > Tepidimonas aquatica. The sequence goes on from NZ_VJNA01000020.1 coordinate 21,269, forward strand.
AAACCGCCTTGCGTGACCTGGCGCAAGCCCGCTACGAAGTGCTGCTGGCGCGTGTGCGCCTGATGGCGCTGGCCGGCGAGAATGTCGAAGCGGAAATCGAGCGCATCAATGCGGCGCTGCGTGCACAGCCCTGATATCGCCCAGTTATGTTGTACCCCGTTATCCTCAGTGGTGGGGCAGGCACGCGCCTGTGGCCGATTTCGCGCGAATCCCACCCCAAGCCCTTCATCCAGCTACCCGACGGACAAACGCTCTTGCATAAAACCTACCGTCGCGCTGTCAACTTGCCCAACGTCGGCGAAGTCATCACCGTCACCAATCGCGACTACTACTTTCGCACCAAGGACGAATACCAGGCGACCCAAGCGCGCCTGGCAAGCACCTATTTGCTCGAACCCGTGGGGCGCAACACCGCCCCTGCGCTGGCCATGGCCGCGCTGTATGTTGGGGAACGCTTCGGCCCCGAAGCGGTGCTGCTGGCCTTGCCGGCCGATCATCTCATCGCCAACCCCGACGCCTTCGGTCAGGCCGTTGCTGCGGCAACACAGCTGGCGCAGCAGGGCTGCCTGGTCACCTTCGGCGTGCAGCCCACCGCTGCCGAGACCGGCTACGGCTACATCCAAGTAGGCGACCCTCAGCCGCCGGGCTACGCGGTGCGTCGCTTCATCGAAAAACCCGACGCCGCCAGCGCCGCGGCTTTTCTTGACAGTGGCGGTTTTTATTGGAATGCGGGCATGTTCTGCTTTCAAGCCCAGAGCCTGCTGCACGCCATGGAGCGCGCCTGTCCGCACCTGTTGCAAGCGGCACGCCAGTGCTGGGCGCTCACCACCCAGTCGGGCACCCCCGGCAGCGGCATGGTCGAGCTGCATGCGGCCAGCTTTAGCCAGCTTCCCGACATCTCCATCGACTACGCCGTCATGGAGCAGGCGCACAACGTCGCCGTCGTGCCGTGCGATCTGGGCTGGAGTGACATCGGCTCCTGGAGCGCGCTCAGCCAACTCGTCGAACCCGATGAGCACGGCAACCGCCACATCGGTCACGCGGTGGCGCTGGACTCGTACAACACCTTCATTCAGAGTGAGCGGCACCTCGTTGCCGCCGTGGGCGTGCGCGACTTATTTGTCGTCAACACCGACGACGCCGTTCTCGTCGTGCATCGCGACAAAGTGCAGGATGTCAGACAAGTCGTGCAACATCTCAAGCAGCACGGACACGAGGCGTACCGCTTGCATCGCACGGTCGTGCGCCCGTGGGGCACCTATACCGTGCTGGAGGAGGGGCCGCGCTTCAAAATCAAGCGTATCGAAGTGCGGCCCGGGGCGGCGCTCAGCCTGCAGATGCACCACCACCGCAGCGAACACTGGGTCGTCGTCAGCGGCGTCGCACAGGTCATCAATGGCGAGCAGCACATTTTGGTGCGCACCAACGAATCCACCTATATTCCGGCCGGCCACAAGCACCGGCTCATCAACCCGGGCAAAGTCGACCTCGTGCTCATCGAAGTGCAGTGTGGCGACTACCTGGGCGAAGACGACATCGTGCGCTTTGATGACGACTACGGCCGTGCCGATCCTCCACGCTCCTGATGCCCACCTGTGCCCGGGCACTGAAGCAAGCGCCGAGCCGCTGCGGGTGCTGCACCTGGGCAAATACCTTCCCCCGCCGCCCGCAGGGGTCGAGGCCCACATCGACACCCTGTTGCGCCACCTGCCCAACTACGGCGTCGAACCGACCCTGGTGGCTGGGGATAGCCCGGCGGCGCCGCAGCACCCGCCCACCACCCCCTATCGCACCGTGCTCGCGCGCAACTGGGGGCGCCTGGCGTCCGCGTTCATCACACCGGGTGTCGTTGCGTTGGCGATGCGCGAGTGCCGCCGTCATCGCTGCCAACTCGTCCACCTGCACCTGCCCAACCCGTGGGCCGACGTGATCGTGCACGCCATGCCGCCGCAGCTGCCCATCGTGGCCACCTGGCACAGCGATATCGTGCGACAACGCTGGGCACTTCCCCTGTACCGGTATGTGCAGCGCGCAACGTGCGCGCGCTTGCGCAGCCTCATCGTCCCCACGCTGGCCCACCAGCAGGGCAGCACGCAAATCCCGGCGCATGCCGACGTGGCGGTCATTCCCTACGGCATCGAGACCGAGCCGCTCGATCCCCGCTGGGCCGACCCGGCCACGACCGCCACCTTGCGGCAATGGGCCGCTGGGCGTCCCATCATCCTCACCGTCGGTCGCCACGTGTACTACAAGGGCTACGCGTATTTGATCGATGCGCTGCATGCCATGCAAACCTCGGCGGTCCTGGTCATGATCGGGCAGGGGCCGCTGACGGCCGAATTGCAGGCACAAGTGCGCCAACGCGGCTTGAGCGACCGTGTGCTCTTTCTCGGCCGCGCCGGCCACGCGCAGCTCGTTGCGGCCATGCATGCCTGCCAGCTCTTTACCCTGCCGTCCATCGAGCCGGCCGAAGCCTTTGGGCTGGCCAGCGCGGAAGCCATGGCCTGCGGCAAACCCACGGTCGTCTGCGACCTCGGCAATGGCGTCAACGTCCTCAACCGCCATGGCGTCACCAGCATCGTCGTGCCGCCGCGCGACGTACGTGCGCTGGCGGCCGCGCTGGATACCCTGGCCAGCAACCCGGCGCAGTGCGAGCGCCTGGGTCAGGCCGCCCGCCGCCACATCCACGAGCGCTTCTCTGCGGCAGCCATGGCGCAGGCCACGGCCCAGCTCTATCGCCGCCTGCTCGCCCCCGCCACACCCGCCTGACCCGTGCAAACCGTCCTCGTCGCCACCATCGTCGCTTACTTGGCCACCCTGGCCATCATGCGCCTGGGCAGCCAGCACCTGCACCCCATCCACGATCCGCTCGAGGGCGTCCAGAAGTTCCACACCCGCCCCGTCCCGCGCATCGGTGGCGTCGCAGTGTTCGTCGCCGTGGTCGTCGCGTTGGCCTGGTCGGCCTGGCGCGGCTTGGTGGAGAGCAAACTCCTGGGCTTGGCGCTGGCCAGCTTGCCCGTCTTTGCTGCGGGTCTGGCCGAAGACCTGACCAAGCGCGTCTCACCCCGCGCGCGGCTGTTGGCCGCTGCCGGCTCGGCGGCCTTGGCGGGCCTGCTCGTCGGCGCCTGGCTTCCCCGTCTGGGTATCCCGCTGCTCGACGATCTCTTGCACCAATGGCCGGTGCCGGGGCTCGAAGTCGGTGTGCTGGCCGTCCTCATCACGCTGGTTGCCACGACGGGGCTCACGCACGCCATCAACATCATCGATGGCTTCAACGGCCTAGCGGCTGCTGCCTGCGCCCTCATGTTCGCCGGCATGGGATATGTGGCGTGGGCGCTGGGCGACCAGACCCTGGCCCAACTGTGTTTGGCGGCCATCGGTGCGCTCCTGGGCTTTCTGGCGTGGAACTATCCCCGTGGCTGGATCTTCTTGGGTGATGGTGGCGCCTACCTGCTCGGCTTCACTCTGGCCCAGGTGGCCATTTTGCTGGTCGGCCGTCACCCGCAACTGTCGCCCTGGTTCCCGTTCTTGGTGTGCCTGTACCCGATCGTTGAAACGCTTTTTTCCATCTATCGCAAGTGGATCGTGCGCCGCATGTCCCCTGGTTTGCCCGATGCCCTGCACCTGCACATGCTGGTGTACCGCCGCTTGCTGCGCTGGGCTGCCGGCACCCAGGCCGCGCGCGACTTCACGCGCCGCAACGCCGCCACCGCCCCCTATCTGTGGGCGCTGACCTCGCTCAGCGTTGTCCCCGCTGTCCTCTTTTGGTATCGGCCGCCCGTGCTCATCGCCTGCGCCGTGGCCTTCGCAGTCCTGTATCTGCTGCTGTACGTGCGCTTGGTGCGCTTTCGCGCCCCCGCGTGGCTCAAGCGCCGCCTCGGGCGTTCTTGAGGCCGCCGCCGCTGGCGCCCAAGCACGTGTCCTCGCATAAAATCGTGGGCTTTGCCGTCATCGACGGTTGCCCCACATCCTTTAGAAGAGACGGGCGTTTGCGCCCGCATCCGCCATGACCACCGCAATCGTCACCGGAATCACCGGCCAGGATGGTGCCTACCTTGCCCAGCTCCTGCTCGACAAGGGTTACCAGGTATACGGTACCTACCGGCGCAGCAGCAGCCCCAATTTCTGGCGCATTCGCCACCTCGGTATCCACGACCACCCGGCGCTGCGCCTGGTCGAATACGACCTCACCGATCCGGGGGCTGCCATGGACCTGTTGCAGCGCTGCCAGCCCGACGAGGTCTACAACCTTGCCGCGCAAAGCTTCGTCGGCGTGTCTTTTCAGCAGCCCAGCACCACCGCCCAAATCACCGGTCTGGGCCCGCTGCATCTGCTCGAAGCCATTCGCCTCGTCAACCCCCGCGTGCGCTTCTACCAAGCCAGCACCTCCGAGATGTTCGGCAAAGTGCAGGCCATCCCGCAAAACGAAACCACGCCCTTTTATCCGCGCAGCCCCTACGGCGTGGCCAAGCTGTTTGCGCACTGGATGACCGTCAACTACCGCGAAAGCTACGGCCTCTACGCCGCCAGCGGCATTCTGTTCAACCACGAAAGCCCCTTGCGTGGCCTGGAATTCGTCACCCGCAAAATCACCGACGCCGCCGCTCGCATCAGCGCCGGCCTGATGACATGCGTCGAGCTGGGCAACCTCGACGCCCAGCGCGACTGGGGCTACGCCCCCGAATACGTCGAAGGCATGTGGCGCATGCTGCAGGCCCCCGAGCCAGACACCTATGTCCTGGCCACCGGTGTCACCACCTCCGTGCGTGACTTCGTGCGCATGGCTTTCGAGGCGGCTGGCATCACGCTGGCATTTCGCGGCCAGGGGCAAGACGAAGTCGGCATCGACACCGCCACCGGTCGCACCGTGGTGCGTGTCAATCCCAAATACTACCGGCCGGCCGAAGTCGATCTGCTCGTGGGCGACAGCCGCCGCGCGCGCGAACGGCTGGGCTGGCAAGCGCACACCGACGTGCGTCGGCTCTGCCAGCTGATGGTGCAAGCCGACCTGCAACGGCTGGCCCGCAGCGGCGATGCCGAGCCAGCGGCCCATCCGCAGTGACCGCGCAGTGGCGCACGGCCATGGTGCATCCGCTGCCGTCTGCCGCCGATTCGGCTCGGCGCCAAACCTGGCGCTTCGTGGTGTTGCTGGCGCGCCAGCGCCTCATCGAAGCCTACCGCGGGGCGGGTCTGGGGGCGTGGTGGTCCATCCTGCCGCAGCTGGCGCAAATCGGCACCTTGGCCCTCATCCTGGGCGCCGTCATGCAACATCGCCTGGGGGCGGCTGCCGGTGGCCCCCCGGTGCCTTACGTCGTCTACATGCTGCCTGGCGTGTTGCTGTGGCAACTGTTTCATGACACCTTGCTGCACGTGGCCGACGCCTTGCCCGCGCAGCGCCTCATCCTCAAAAAAAACGCCGTCGATCTGGCCGTCCTGCCGCTGTACGTGCCGCTGGCGCAAATGGCCCCCTTTGCCGTCGGGCTGGCGCTGCTGTGGTTACTCGTGAGCGTGCTGTGGCAGCCGATCGGGGTGCACGTGATCGGCGTCACCGTGCTGGCCGCTGCGGCGCTGCTGGCCCTGGCCTATTGCATCGGGTGGGTGTGGGGCAGCCTCGCCGTCATCGTGCCCGACATACGACATGCGCTGGCTCCGCTGCTGCAGGTGGGCTTTTGGCTGACCCCCATCGTCTATCCAGCCAGCCTCATTCCAGCCCCCCTGCACGGTGTACTCGCCTGGGGCCACCCCTGGTACGGGCTGATCGCACCCGTGCAGGCCGCCTGGACCGGGCTGCCCGCCAGCGTGCCCCCCAGCGCCGCGCTGCTGCCGCTGCTGTTGGGCGCCATCCACGCCCTCGTGTTGCGCCGTATCGTTCGCCATGGCCGCAAGCTACTCCTCGATGCGCTCTGATCAGCCGCTGTTGCGAATTCGGGGGCTGCGCAAGTGCTTCTATCCCCACACCCACAGCCGGCGCGCGGCGCTGGCGGCGCTGCTGGGGTGGCGCGGCGCCGCCGCCGGTGCGGCCCACACCGTGCTGCGCGACATCGATCTCGACCTTTGGCCGGGCGAAGCGCTGGCCATCATCGGCCGCAACGGCAGCGGCAAGTCCACCCTGCTCAAACTCATCACCGGCAGCCTCCTGCCCGACGAGGGCACCATCGAGTGCCGCGGCCGCATCAGCGCTCTCATCGAACTCGGGGCTGGCTTCGATCTGGCGGCAACGGGGCGCCAAAACATGGCCCTGCAAGCCGCCCTGTGGGGGGTGGCCGCCGATGTCCTGGCCCGTCAAGCCGACGCCATAATCACCTACAGCGAGCTGGGCACGGCCATCGACGAGCCCGTGCGCACCTACTCCTCGGGCATGCTGCTGCGGCTGGCCTTCGCCATCGCCATTCATGCGCAGGCCGAGCTGCTCATCATCGACGAGGCGCTGGCCGTGGGCGACGCGCGTTTTCAGCAAAAATGCCTGGCCTCCATCCGCCAGCACCTGGCCCGCGGTGGCGGTCTGCTGTTCGTCTCGCACGACCTCAACAGCGTCAAAACACTGTGCCAGCGGGCCATCTTGCTCGACGACGGCGCCATTCGCGCCCAGGGCCAGCCCGCCGCCGTGTGCGACGCCTATCTCAGCCAACTGCTGGGCGCGGGCTCGGCCAGCGCCGCAAGCGGCGAGCAGGACAGCGCCGACACCCCAGCCACCGTCACCGCGCTGCTGCTCAACGGCCGCCCCACCCGCGACATCGTCCTGCGCAGCGGTGACTGGCTCGACATCACCGTGCACCTGCGCGCCAACCAAAGCGTGCAGCAACTCGCCGCCGGCTTCATGTTGCACGACGCGCGCGGCCAAGACCTGTTTGGTGTCAACACCCACCTGGCCGGACACCGTATCGACCTGACCCACCCCGGCGACACCTGCACCGTCACTCTGCGGGCGCAGCTGCTGCTGGGTGCCGGCCACTACACCGTCACTGTTGCCGTGCACGACGCGCTTGACTACACCCGCAACGTTATCTATTGGCAATTCGGTGCTATAGCCATCGAAATTGTGGATCCCGACAGCACCAGTGTCGGCCACTGCCGCTTGCCGTACCAACTCAACGTCGCACAGTCTTCCTCAGCCGCCGCATGATCACCGCTATTCTCTACCGCCTCTACGGCTGGCTCATCCGCCTGCCCGGCCTTGGCCCGCGCATCGAGCGCTGGATCCGCGCCCACCGCGGGCTGGCCTACTGCCTGCGCAATCTGGCGTTGCGGCTCGACGGGGCAGGGCGCGCCAGCACAGGCGTCGCCCCGGCAGCGCCCACGGCGCTGCAAGACCTGGAGTGGATGCTGGTGGGCCTGCGCACGGCTGTGTCCCAGCTGCAGCGCCGACTCGATGTTCTTGACGGACGACACGTCGGCGAGCCCCCGTGGCAAGCGGCGCTCGACGCCCACAGCCATGCCCTCAACCTCAAGGTCGATGGGGCGCTGGAAGCCCTGACCCGCCGCGTCGAGCGCGCCGAACGCCACCTCGGCCAAGCCATCCTGCAGTCCACCCAGCCCCTGGCCGCTCCGCGCATCCTCAACCCGCACAAACTCGCCCAACACCGCGACCGGCCCCAAGGCCTGTGGCTCGAACTCGGCTGCGGCGAGCGGCCTGACCCCGAGCGCATCAACATCGACCTGCGGCCCCTGCCGGGCGTGGACATCATCGCCCACGTCGGCCAGTTACCACTGCCCGACGCCAGCGTGCGCGACCTGCGCGCGGCCCACCTCGTCGAGCACTTCACCCTGCAGCAGTTTGCTGACCGCATCTTGCCCGAGTGGCGCCGCGTCCTGGCGCCTGGCGGGCGGCTGCGCCTCATCACGCCCGACCTGGCCGCCATGCTGCGCGCCCACCTGCAGGGCCAACTCAGCGAAGCCGATCTGGTCCACGTCCTCTACGGCGGGCAAGACTACGAAGGCGACTTTCACTACCACGCCTACAGCCCCGCTTCGCTCAGCGCCCTGCTGGCCACCCACGGCTTTGCCGACATCCAGGTGGTTGCCCACGGCCGCCCCAACGGCCTGTGCCTGGAGTTCGAACTGCTGGCCCACGCCGGTGCGCTGACCACAGCAGCCGACACGCCCGACGCCGCTGCGACGTCCGCCTCAAACTGAACAGCTCCCGTTTGCCGCCATGCCATCCTTGCGCGTCAGCCTCGTCATCTGCACCTACAACCGCGCTGCCAGCTTGCCGCGCACCCTGCAGGCGCTGGACTATTTGCGCTACCCGGCGCGCGAAACCCTGGTCGTGGTCGGCCCCTGCACCGACAACACCCTGGACGTGCTCAAACCCTGGCAGGGCAGGGTGCGCATCCTGCACTGCCCCGAGGCCAACCTGTCCATGGCGCGCAACATCGGCATCGACCACGCCGCCGGTGACATCGTCGCCTTCACCGACGACGACGGCCTGCCCGAAGCCAACTGGCTCGACACCCTGGTGGCCGCTTTCGAGGCCGACCCCCGCCTGGGCGGCGCGGGCGGCCACGTGCGCGACCACACCGGCGTGGCCTACCAAACCCGGCACATCCGTTGCAACCGCTGGGGTGAGGCGCAATTTTTCGATCGCGCGCCCGAGGCCGAACACCCCGACTGGTTTCCCAGCCTCATCGGCGTCAACAGCGCCTTTCGCCGCGCAGCGCTGGCCGACATCGGCGGCTTTGACGAAGAATACGCCTACTTCCTGGACGAGACCGACGTCTGCCTGCGCCTGCTGGAAAAAGGCTGGCGCCTGCGCACGCTCGATGACGCCGAAGTCCACCACGCCTACGCGCCCAGCCACCTGCGCACCCCGCAGCGCGTCCCCACCACGCTATACCTCACCGCCCGCAGCAAAATCTACTACGCGCTGCGCCACCAACCCCAGCCGCCGCTGCGGCCCCTGGCCATCGTGCAGCGCCAGCGCGATGATCTGCTGGCCTCCGTGCAACACCTGCGGGCCGCCGGCAAAATCGACGCCGCCGCAGCCCAGCGCCTGCGCGACGACATCTGGCGCGCCAGCGCCGACGCCGCGCACGACGCCTTTGCCCACCCCGCCGGGCGCACCGTTGCCCTGCGCCCGGCCGACCCGGCCGCCTGGCTGCCCGCCCAGCCCCCGTGGCCGGCCGGCCCCAAAGCCCGCCTGCTGCTCATCAGCCGCAACTACCCGCCCCAGCCCATCGGCGGCATCGCCCGCTACACCCACACCCTGGCGCACGCCCTGGCGCGTCTGGGCCACGAAGTCCACGTCATCGCCCAAACCACCGACAGCGTGCGCACCGACTTCGAAGACGGCGTCTGGGTCCACCGCATCGAACCCACCGCCGCGCACGACTGCCCCCCGCCGCCGCCAGACCGGCCCGCGCTGCCTCTGGTGCTGCGCCAGTGGACCCACGCCGTGGCGCACACCGCCGCCGGCCTGCGCCAGCGCCTGGGCATCGACACCGCCATCGCCGCCCTGTGGGACGTCGAAGCCTACGACCTCGCGCGCCAACCCGGCTGGCGCGTCCTCACCTACCTCGTCACCAGCTACGCGCTGAACCTGCCGCACAAGCCCGACTGGGGCGGCAACCCCCACTACCTGCGCCAGCACGTGCAGCCCATCATCCAGGCCGAAGGCTGGCTGCTGCGCCACAGCCACGCCCTGCTGGCCAGCACCCAGCAAATCTGGCACGACGTGCAAGCCACCTATCCCGAGCTCGGCGCCGGCGCCCCGGTGCCCACGGTGCACCACGTGCCCTTTGGCATCCCCGACGATCCGGCGGCCGCGCCGGCGGGCGCCAGCGCCGCCGCGGCCAGCGCTGCCGCCTGCACCGTGCTCTTTGTCGGGCGCTTTGAGCCGCGCAAAGGCATCGACCTCGTCTTGCACGCCATCGCCCAACTGGCCCCGCAGTACCCCAACGTGCACTGGCGCCTCATCGGCAACGACCGCCTGCCGCACCCCGAGCAACCCCACACCACCTACCGCCAGCTCTTCGAAAGCCAACACCGCGGCCAGCCTTGGCTGGCCCGCGTGCACTTCGAAGGCGAAGTCGGCGACGCCGCCCTGCTGCGCGCCTACCGCGAATGTGACCTCTTCATCGCCCCCAGCCGCTACGAATCCTTCGGCCTCATCTACCTGGAAGCCATGCGCGCGGGCAAACCCTGCATCGGCGGCGCAGGCGGCGGTGGCGGCGAACTCCTCAGCCCCGACATCGGTGTGGCGGTGGGCACCGATGGCCCACCGCCCCTCATCGACGCGCTGCAAGCCCTCATCGAGCAGCCCCAGCGGCGCGCCGCCATGGGGCAGCGCGCGCGCGCCCACTACCTTGCCCACTACAGCGACCACGCCTTCGCCCAGCGCCTGCTGCGTGCCCTGGAACTCGGGTGCTAGACTGCTTGCCGCCGCCGCAATGCACAAAGACGCCCCCAACCCACCGCCTTTTTGCGCCATGGTCAGCACCGCCAGTCAACCGCACCGCACCGCGCTCATCGAGCTCTACATCGGCTACTTTGGCCGCGCCCCAGAAGCGCAGGGCCTGTCCTACTGGGAGGGCGAACTGCAAGCCGCCCTGGCGCGCGGTGACAGCGCCGCGCAGGCGCTGGCGCAGTCCGACCGAAGCGCCCTGCACGCCGTCACCCTGGCGCTGGCCTAAAGGCGTCGCCGGCGCTGCGTTCACCGCATGTTTGGGTCCTTGCGCCTGCTGCTGGCGCTGCTCGTTGCCCTCAGCCACGTGGGTGTGAGCGTGCGCGGCTACCACCTGGGCGTGCCCGCCGTGGTGGTCTTTTTGCTGCTCAGTGGCTACGTCGTGGCCGCCATGCTGCACGGCGCGCCGGCGTGGCGCGCCTTTTGGGCCGAGCGCGCCCTGCGCCTGCTGCCGCCGTACTACACCGCGGCGGCACTCGGCGTGGGTGTGTGGCTGCTCAGCGGCGCGGCCATCCCATTCTTCAGCGGCGCCGGCCAGCCCGCCCTGTGGCTGGCGGCGCTGGCCATCATCCCCCTCAACTACGCCACCCTGTGGCCTGTCCTGGACACCTTCACCCCCGTGCCGCCCGCGTGGTCCCTGGGGCTGGAAATCCAGTTTTACCTGCTGGCTCCCTGGCTGCTGGCCGCGCCGCGGCGCGCCGCGCTGGCCTGGGCCGCAAGCGCTGCGGTGGGCGCAGCCGCCCAACTGGGCCTGCTGCCCAGTGACGCCTTTGGCTACCGCCTGCTGGTGGGCAACCTCTACATCTTCCTCAGCGGTGCCGCCCTGTATTGGGTGCAGCATGGCCCGGCGGCCAACGCCGCGCGCTGGCGCGCGGCGCTGTACCTCACCTGGGCTGGCGTGGCCGTCGTGGCCGCTGCCACCGCCGCGCTGGGGCGCTGGGGCACCCCCTTCGTGGCCGAAGTGGCCGTGGGCTACCTGCTCGGCCTGCCGCTGGTGGCCGCGCTGGCGCGCCTGAGCCGCCGCCGCTGGGACGACGCCCTGGCCCACCTGGCCTACCCTCTATTCCTGGTGCACTTTGCCGCCCTGTGGGCGCTGCAAGGCGCGGGCAGGCAGCCCTCACCCCAGGCCCCGCTGGCGCTGGCCGCCTACCTATGCCTGGCGCTCGCGCTGGCCGCTGCCGTCCACCTGGTTGCCCAGCGCCCCTGGCTGCACTGGCGCCGCCGTCTGCGTGCCGCAGCCCAAGCCGCGCCCTCCTGCGGCGCATAAAACCCGCGTCGGGCCGGGCAGGGCGTTGGACCCGTGCAACAGGTCGCGCTGGTTCTGCCGCCGGCCGAGCCAGCCGCGCCGCTCATCGAACATGCCCCTATTGAAGCGCCTGCAAATGCCGCTATACTGTGTGGGCGACAGTGCGCAGCAGCCACTCCGTTGTAGTGTTGCGCGTATGGTGCTCGTTTCAACCCACTCCTTTGGAGATATCAATGGCTTCATTCATCACCGCTCAACAACGTGAGAAGCTCATCGAGCTGTACATCGGCTACTTCAACCGTGCGCCCGAGGCTGCTGGTCTGAGCTACTGGGCTGGCCAACTGCTGGCTACCCTCAACGCCGGGCAAAGCGAAGCGCAAGCCTTCGCCGGCATCGCCAACCGCTTCTACGACGCGGGCGTGCAGTTTGGTGTGTACAGCTCGGCCATGACGGTGGAGCAGTTCATCACCACCGTGTACCAAAACGTGCTGGGCCGCGACCAAGTCGATGCCGCTGGCATGACGTACTGGAAGACCAAGCTGCAAAACGGTGGAGTCTCCCGCGGCGAGTTCGTCATGCAGCTGATTCAAGAAGCGAAGAATTACGTCGCCAACGCGCCGGCCAATGACCCGTACAAGTGGGTCGGCACCTACTTGGAAAACCGCAAGGCAGTGGGGGACTGGTTTGCCAACAACAGCACCGGCCTCACGGGTAATGACGCCATCACCAAGGGCACGCAAGTTCTGCAAACCGCGGTGACCAAAGCCACCGCCCAGGCTGGTCAGACTACCACCCAAGCCGTAGCCGCGGCGCAGACGGCCAACCAAAGCGCCCAAGGCCAGACCTTCATGCTCACTGCGAGTGTGGACACCATCACCGGCACCTCCGGCAACGACACCATCAATGCGCCCTTGGTCGTTGACGTCACCAAAGGCACCGCCACGCTGCCTTCGTTGACCTCGTTCGACGCCATTGACGGCGGCGCGGGCACGGATACGCTGAATATTTTCCTCACCGGCGATCAGTCCAAATTTAGCACCTCCGCCACGGTCAAGAATGTTGAAACCATCAATTTCAATGTTGACGACAAATTGACTGCCGATGTCTCCGCTTGGGGCGGCAATGCAGTCAATGTGACCCAAGTTGGTACAGCCGCTGCGCAAAGTGTCACGGTTGGCGCTGCCTCGGTTTCCGTCAAGGGTGGCAGCACGGTTGCGGTTACCGACGGTACGACCAACGCCAATGTCCTGACCACGGTGTCCGTGGACGGTAACACGGGCCAAGCCACGCTCACCGGCAAGGCCATTGCGACAGTTTCCCTGGCGAACACCAAACAAGATGCTGACGTCGTGAATGCCACGGCTTCCGGCAAGGGTGCGCTGATCCTGAACGTGAACAACGTCACGGGCGGCGCCAAGATCACCGACACCAAAGACAACTACAGCACGGTGACCGTGAACGCCACCGGCAAGGCGTCGGACATTGCTGTCAAGTCAAACACGGCCGGTACCCTCACCGCTGCCACCCTGGGCGGTGACGCGGCGCTGACCTTTGCCACCAATTCGACGAAGCTGGCCGCCGTGACCATCACTGGCTCGGGTGGTGTCACGGCCGACTTCTCCGCGGCTGGCACGACGTCCGTGGATGCCTCCGCTTCGTCCGGCGCCAACAGCATCACGCTGGACGGCACGAAGTCGACCTACAAGGGCGGCTCGGGCGCCGATACGGTTCTGTTGGCCGCTGCGCCGACCAAGGCCATCGACGGTGGCGCGGGCGCCAACACCCTGTCCTTGGACGCGATTGCCGACCTCACCACTCTGACCAAGACCAGCCTGGCCAACGCCACCAACTTCCAGACCATCCAGCTGACGGGGGCGGTGGGTACCGCCAAGGATGCTGGAAAGAGCACGCTTGACGTGGCGAACCTGCCTGCCGGTATGGTCAATGTGACGTTGAACACCACCACGGATGCCGAAAACCTGACGTTCAAGAACGTCGCTTCCGGCTTCAACTTCACCCAGTTGGCATCGCAGGCCAAAAGCTCCACGATTACCCTCGCCAAAGATGGCTCGGCCGACGTGCTGAACCTGACCATCGGCAACGGCAAGAGCGCCACCATCGACCTGACCACAGGCGGCGGCATCGTCGCGACCAAATTCGAAACCGTCAACATCACCGCCAATGCCGACACCAGCAAGGCGGCTGTGCAGCACAAGCTGACGATCGACGCTTCGGGTGCCACGACCCTGAATGTGACGGGCGATGCCGGTATCAACTTCACCGGCTCCACCCTTACCGCCGTGACGACCGTTGCGGGGGGCGCCTCCAAGGGCGATCTGGTCATCGACTTGACTGGGGGCGTGACCACGGGCGTCACCGTAACCACCGGTTCTGGCGCCGACACCATCACCACCGTAGGCGCTGCAGGCAAGGTGGATACCATCAACTCTGGCACGGGCAACGACACCATCAAGGTGGGCGATGGCAACAACGTGATCGTGGCAGGTGGCGGCGACACCAAGACCGGCGTGACCATCACGGCCGGCAAGGGTGACAACACCATCACCGTCAACGGCTCGGGTATCTCCACAATCACCGCCGGTGACGGCAAGAACGCCATCACCGGCGGCGCGGGTGCGGATACCGTCACCGTCGGCAATGGCAACAACACCATCAACGCCGGTGCGGGGGATGACTCCATCACCGTGGGTAAGGGCGCTAACACCCTGACCCTGGGCGCGGGCAAGGATACGGTCGTATTCAAAGCCGCAGCCTCGTCCAGCGCGGTCTTCACCACCATCACCGACATCGCCGCGGGCGACAAGCTTGACTTCTCGAAGCTGGGTGACATCACCAACACCGACGGCAAGCTCGGCGCCGCGCTGACCAGCGGGGTCAACGACTATCAGACCTTCCTCAACGCTGCGGCGGGCAAAGCGGTGGGCACGCTGTCGTGGTTCCAGTTCGGTGGCGACACCTACTTGGTCTGGGAGAAAGCCGGCAATGGTACTTTCGATGCCGGTACCGATCAGATCGTCAAGCTGGTGGGCTTGGTCGACCTGAGCAACTCCACGACCGCGCAGGCTACCGACACGCTGACCATCGTCTAAGCCCTGATGGGGCAGGTATCCAGCAACCGCTGGATGCCTGCCGCCAGCCAGCTGTGTGCTGTTGGCTGACGTGATCTCGACCCCGTCTCCTCTCGCAGGGGCGGGGTTTTTTCATGATGCCGGCCGTATCATGAAAAAACCTCGAACACCGAAAAGGACACCACCATGACCGACTGGACCGCCGGCTACGTCTCCGAAATTGGCTACACCTACGGCTACTACACCGAGCTCAACCCGCAGCGACTGGCCCTTCCGCTTCTAGCGGCCGGCATTGCACCGCCCAAGGTGGAGGCCGCCTGCGAGCTGGGCTTTGGCCAGGGCATGAGCGTCAACATCCACGCGGCAGCCAGTGGCACCGCCTGGTGGGGCACGGACTTCAACCCCGCACAGGCCGGCTTTGCGCAGGAGCTGGCCGCCGCCTCCGGCGCCGCTGCCAAGCTGTATGACCAGGCCTTTGCCGAGTTCTGCACCCGGCCCGACCTGCCGGACTTCGATTTCATCGGTCTGCACGGCATCTGGAGCTGGATTTCGGACGAGAACCGCGCGGTCATCGTAGATTTCATCCGGCGCAAGCTCAAGGTCGGCGGGGTGCTCTACATCAGCTACAACACCCAGCCCGGCTGGGCGGCCATGGTGCCGATGCGCGAACTCCTGATCGCCCACGGCGATGCCCTGGCGGCCAAGGGGCAGGGCATCGTCAACCGCATCGATGCGGCGCTGGGCTTTGCCGAGCAGCTTTTTGCCGCCCAACCTGCCTATGCGGCGGCCAATCCGCAGGTGCCGCAGCGCATCGCCAAGATGCAGGAGCAAAACCGCCATTACCTGGCCCACGAATACTTCAACCGCGACTGGCACCCGATGTCGGTGGCCAAGATGGCCGAATGGCTGGCGCCGGCCAAGCTGGGCTACGCGGCCTCGGCCCACTATCTGGATCATGTGGATGCCATCAACCTGTCGGAGCAACAACAGGCCTTGCTCAACGGCATCCCGGATGCCGGCTTTCGCCAACTGGTGCGGGACTTTTGCTGCAACACGCAGTTCCGTCGAGATTACTGGATCAAGGGCGTGCGTCAGCCCACGGCGCTAGAGCGTCTGGAAGGCTTGCGCGCGCAGCGCCTCATCCTCACCAGCCCGCTTCAGGCGGTGGAGCTCAAGGTCACCGGCAACCGGGGCGAGGCGACGTTGAACGAAGGGGTGTACCGGCCCATTCTGGACCTGCTGGCCGGCCACAAGCCACACACGCTCGGCCAGGTCGAGCAGCAGTTGGCGCCGCGGGGCATCACCTTCGCGCAAATTCTGCAGGCGGCGCTGATTCTGGTGGGCAAGGGCGATGTGGCGGTGGCGCAGGACGAGGCCAGCGCCAGCCGCGCCAGAAAGCCCTGTGACCGCCTCAACCAGCACCTGATGCACAAAAGCCGCGCCAGCAACGACCTGGCGTATCTGGCCAGCCCCGTCACCGGCGGCGGGGTGCAGGTCAACCGCTTTCAACAGCTCTTTTTGCTGGCCCGCCATCAAGGGCGCAAGATGCCCGAGGAATGGGCGCGCTTTGTCTGGGAGCATCTGCAGGCTCTGGGCCAGCGGCTCACCAAAGAGGGCAAGGTGCTGGAGGCCGCAGATGAAAATCTCGCCGAGCTCACCGCCCAGGCGCAGGCCTTTGCTGAGAAGCAGTTGCCCATTCTGAAAGCCCTGCAGACGGCTTGAGGTGATGGAAGCCCCGTCCTTCGCAAGAGGGGCAGGGTTTTTTCCATAAGGGCCTTGCGGGTGGGGCAGGGCTCTTACGGAAGAGATGAAAAAGGAGGAGCGATGCGACGCGCATTTCTGATCGTCGGTTTTAACAACTGGGGTAAGACGACGCTCGTCTATGACCTGTTTGGCAAGCAACGATTTCTTGTGGGCTACGGCTATCGGCTGCAGCGCGATGTCGGGCGGCGCTTTACCGTCGAATCCCACTCCAACGACGATACCGGGCAGCAGCGTTACATCGACTTGATCGACAAGCGCGTCCGCAAAGCGCCGGCAGATGCGCAAGACCTCATTAGCGTGCTCTGCCCCAGCCGGGAGCCCACCAACGACGCGTGCCGCATTCTTGGCAGCCCGGCTTTCCAGCCCTTCGACGAAATCCATTTGCTCCTGCTGCGCTACAAGTGGGACTTGCACGCGGAGCTGCGCATCGGGGACATCCAGGCGTATTTCAGTGCCTGTGGCAATCGGCGGCTGCGCCTTCACGTCGTCGATGAAGGAGTGAGTGGTTCTGATCAAGAGCGAGGGCAGCGCCGCCGCACGCAGGCGCACGATATCATCCGCAGTGTGCTGAGCGAATAATGGAGGATCACGGTTCCTTCTCCGACCTCGACAAGCCAGGAGCCATGGAGGGGGGCTGCGAGAGCTGGTGGGGAGAGTGTTGCCAAAATGAATGAGCGAGCTGCTTCTTGACCGGCCGGCAAAGCTGGCCGAACTCGACGCCATCGAAGCCGAATCCATCGGCTGGCTGCCGCTGGGCGAAGGCGCCTATCTCCATCTGGGCAAGCCGGATGAGGAAGAGGTCGTGATCACCGTGGTGGGTGTGGCGATCGAAATAGACTGGGCAGCTTTCCGAGAAGCGGAGCAGTGGCAAAGTTTTGTTGCCCCAGCGTTGAATATGAAACGGGCTTTGCGGATGTTGAAATGCCAAACGCGCCGATCGACAGACGGAGTAAATGGCATTGCACGCCATTTGCGAACCGAGCGCAGGAAGATTTTCGCGTAGTGCGCGGTACGCCAAATGGTGTAACGCAACACGGTTCCAGCAGCGATGTTGCCTTACGATGGGGGCCAAAAAATTGCAGGCTTGGGCAAACGTCCGCTGCAGATCCCGGAGCCGCGCCGCTTGGTCGGGTGATGTGGCAAGCGGTACACAGATCCGGAGGAAGTTCATATAGGACGTAGTGTAGCACGGTTTTGACACAAAAACGGCAGCCCGATGGCTGCCGCAGTGGGCGTGGAGCGTTCGGCCGCGTCCGGTCAGCGCGCGATCCCCGCCAAATCCCGCAACACCGCCACCTTGTCGGTGCGCTCCCAGGTGAACTCCGGCTCATCGCGGCCGAAGTGGCCGTAGGCGGCGGTTTTGCTGTAGATGGGCCGCAGCAGGTCCAGCATCTGGATGATGCCCTTGGGCCGCAGGTCGAACACCTCGCCCACGATCTTGGCGATCTTGTCGTCGGGGATGACGCCGGTGCCTTCGGTGTACACCGTCACGTTGATGGGGCGGGCCATGCCGATGGCGTAGCTGACCTGGATCTGGCACTGACGAGCCAGGCCGGCGGCGACGATGTTCTTGGCCACGTAACGCGCGGCATAGGCGGCTGAGCGGTCCACTTTGGTCGGGTCTTTGCCGCTGAAGGCGCCGCCGCCGTGCGGGCAGGCCCCGCCGTAGGTGTCGACGATGATCTTGCGCCCGGTCAAGCCGCAATCACCCTGCGGTCCGCCCACCACAAAGCGACCGGTCGGGTTGATCAGGTAGCGTGTGTTGTGCAGCCACTCCTTGGGCAACACGGGCTTGATGATTTCCTCGATGCACGCCTCGATGAAGGCCGGCTTCATGTGTTTGCCGTCGCTCATCTCCGGGCTGTGCTGGCTGGACAGCACCACGGTGTCGATGCTGTGCGGGCGGCCGTCGACGTAGCGCATTGTGATCTGGCTCTTGGCGTCCGGGCGCAGGAACGGCAGCCGCCCATCTTTGCGAAGTTGCGCCTGGCGCTCGACGATGCGGTGCGCATAGTAGATCGGCGCCGGCATCAGCTCGGGCGTTTCGTCGCAGGCGTAGCCGAACATCAGACCTTGGTCGCCCGCGCCGGTGTTGAGGTAGTCGTCCGACGCATGGTCCACGCCCTGGGCGATGTCGTAGCTTTGCTTGTCGTAGGCCACCAGCACCGCGCAGCCTTTGTAGTCGATGCCGTACTCGGTGTTGTCGTAGCCGATGCGCTTGATGGTGTTGCGCGCCACTTGGATGTAGTCCACGTGCGCGTTGGTGGTGATTTCACCGGCCAGCACCACCAGGCCGGTGTTGCACAGCGTCTCGGCCGCCACGCGGCTGCGCGGGTCTTGCTCGAGGATGGCGTCGAGGATGGCGTCCGAGATCTGGTCGGCCACCTTGTCCGGGTGGCCTTCGGAGACCGATTCGCTGGTGAAAAGAAAGTCGTTCGCCATGGTTGCTACACTCCTTAGGAATCGTGGGGCGCCGGCGTTGCGCCGGTCCCTCACAGGGGCGTGATGGCGAACGCTTTAGCGGCATTTGTGAATCGCCCGCAAGTAGTTCAGTAACTCGGCGATAGGATGCCATTCTAACCGAAAGGATGTGCCGAGGGTGCGGCACGCCTTGTTGCCCCTTGGGGGCTGCACAACGCAACGATGCTCATCACGCTGTTTCGAACGTTGGGGCGCTGGCCGCTGCCGGCGCTGCATGCCCTGGGTTGGATGGGCGGCTGGCTGGTGTGGCTGGCCTCGCCCACCTATCGCCGCCGGTGGCGGGCGCACACCCGGCAGGCCGGCTTGAATGGGCGGGCGCGCTGGGCGTCGGTGGGGGCGGCGGGCCAACAGGTGGCCGAGCTGCCGCGGCTGTGGTTTGGACCGCCGGTGCCCGTGGGATGGCGGGGGGCAGCGCACATCGAGGCGGCGCTGGCCCGTGGCCACGGGGTGCTGTTTTTGACACCGCACCTGGGTTGCTTCGAAGTCACCCCGCGCGCCTACGCCGAGCGGTTTGGGGTGCAGGGGCGCCCGATCACGGTGCTGTACCGCCCGGCGCGCCACGCCGCGCTGGACGCCGTGCTGCGTCAAGCGCGGCAGCGGCCTGGCATGGCGGCGGCGCCCACGACGCTGGCCGGTGTGCGGCAGTTGATGCAAGCCCTGCGCCGCGGCGAGGCGGTGGGCTTGCTGCCCGACCAAGTGCCCCCGCAAGGCCTGGGTGTGTGGGCCCCGTTTTGGGGCGCGCCTGCTTACACGATGACGCTGGCGGCCCGCTTGGCCCAGCAACCCGGTGTGCACGTGCTGTTGGCTTGGGGCGAGCGCTTGCCGTGGGGGCGCGGCTACGTGGTGCACGTGCAGCCGTGGGCCGAGGTGATGGACGAGCCGCTGGCCACCGACCCGGCACAGGCGGCGGCCCAGATCAACCGGGCGATGGAGCTGCTGATTCGCCGCTGCCCCGAACAATACCTGTGGGGCTACGCGCGCTACAAGTCACCCCGTGCGCTCGGGTGATGGGAGAAACCCGCCGATCAACGCCAGCACCTGCGCCGGTTGCTCGTGCAGCAGCCAGTGCGAGGCTTGCGGCAGCCGTTCGATGTGCAGGTCCGGCACCCAGTCGCTCAGCCCGTCCAGCAGGCCGGGCAGCAGGGCCTGATCCTTCAGGCCCCAGATGACCTGCGTCGGCACCCGTACGCGCAGCAGCTCATCGGGCAGCTCCACCCCCGCCGCGCCGGGGTCGTCCGCAGTGGGTGGCCGCAAGGGCGAGGCGACGTAGTAGTTCAGCCCGCCTTGCAACCCCATCGCCCACACGGCCTCGTACTGCGCCTGCAGGGCTGGCGTCAGCCAGGCCGAGGTGTCCGACATGCCCCGAAAGAACGCCCACAGCCGGGCATAGCCGTTGGCCGACAGGCGTTGCGCCGCGTCGGGCCGGGCCAGAAAGTTCATGTAGGCGCTGGCGGCCTGTTGTGCGGGGGAGTGGCGCAGGTCGCGCCAAAACGCGCCCGGATGGGGCGAGTTCAGGATGATCAGCCGTTGCAGCCGCTGTGGTTGCAGCGCAGCCAGGTTCCACGCCACAGCGCCGCCCCAGTCGTGGGCGACCACGGCGGCGACGCGGCCGGGGGTGGGGCCCGCAGCGGTGACGGCGTCGATCAGCGCGGCGATGTCCTGCATCAGGTGACGAGCCCGGTAAGCCTCGGCCGTGGCTGGGGCGCTGGAGCGCTCGTAGCCGCGCAGATTGGGCGCGATGCAGCGCCAGCCGCCATGCTCTGGCTTGGCAAACCGCACCAGCGCCTCGTCCCAGACGAAGGCGGCCTCCGGGAAGCCGTGCAAAAACAGCAGTACGGGCCGGCCGGTCTGGCCGGCGGCACGCACGCTCAGGGTGATGCCGTGGGGCAGCGCAAGCTCAAACGTTTCGACCATGGACGGTGCTCTCCGGTGGATGGCCCCGCCGCGGCTCGGAGCTACGGCGCCGGCCGGCCCCATTGCCACAGCCGTTGCGCCACCTCGTCGACCCCGATGCGCTTGAGGGCGGAAAACAGCATCGCATCGCCACCGCGGGTTTGCAGTCGCGCAACGGACAGCGCCTTGGCCTGCTCCTGGCGCGACAGCTTGTCGGCCTTGGTCAGCAACACCAAAAACGGCATTTCCTGCTCGACGCGCGGGCGGATCACGTCCAGCAGCGCCTCGTCCAGCTCGGTCAAACCCAGCCGGGCGTCGGCCAGCAGCACCACCGCGCGTAGGTTGGGGCGGCTGACCAGGTAATTGGCCATGACCTGCTGCCAGCGCCGTTTGGCCGCCTGCGGCACGGCGGCATAGCCATAGCCGGGCAAGTCGGCCAGCACAGCATCGGTGGTGCCTTGCTTGCCCACCGCGAACAACACGATGCTCTGCGTACGTCCCGGCATTTTGGACGCAAACGCCAGCTGCCGCTGTTGCGCCAGCGTGTTGATGCAGGTGGATTTGCCGGCGTTGGAGCGGCCGACGAAGGCGATTTCCGGCACGCTCAGCACCGGCAGGTCGCGCAGCTGCGGCGCTTCGGTCAGGAAGCGTGCGGTGTGCAGCCAGGCGTGCGCCTGGGCGGGGGAGGGGGGGGTGTGGTCCATGGCAAACTCGCGGCAGGATGGGCGGGCATTGTAGAATCGGTGGCGTTTCGCTCACGCTGCCGGCGCCAAGGTGCGTGCCGCCGCGGTGCCTGGGCTGTCTCACCAACCTACGTCACGACCTCGCCATGAAACCCATCGTCACGCTGATCGGCGCCGCCATGGCCGCCACCCTGACTTGGTCTGCCCACGCCCAGTCGGCGCAGCCGGACCTCAAGCGTGGGGCGGCGCTGTACGGCCAGGTGTGCGTGGCCTGCCATGCGGCGGACGGCAACTCCACCACCGCCGCCAACCCCAAGCTGGCGCAGCAGCACCCCGAATACCTGATCAAGCAGCTGCAGGAATTCAAGTCGGGCAAGCGGGCCAACGCCGTGATGGTGGGGTTTGCCACGCCGCTGTCGGACCAGGATATGCGCGACATCGCCTACTGGTTGGCGAGCCAAAAAGCCACCACGGGGGCGGCCACCGACGCCGAGAAGGTGCGTCTGGGCGAGCGCATTTACCGCGGTGGCCTGATGGATCGTCGCATCCCGGCCTGCGCGGGCTGCCACGGGCCGGCGGGCTCGGGCATCCCGGCCGAGTACCCGCGCCTGAGCGGCCAGCACGCCGAGTACACGGCCACGCAGCTGAAGCTGTTCCGCACCAACGAGCGCGCCAACAACAAGCAGATGCACGAGATCGCGCGCTACCTGACGGACGTCGAAATCGCGGCGCTGGCCGATTACATCGCCGGCTTGCGTTGATGCGCCGGTGCGCGCGGTGGACCGTTGGTCCCACGCGGGTCAGGGAATATCAGTCTCCGTTAATATAGGCGCCGCCACGCGCGGCCGCGCGGCGGGAACCAAGCGCCGCGCGCCTCCTCTCAAGGCAGGCAGGTCCGTGGTGGACCTGCCTTTTTTGTCGAGCGTCGCATGAGTGCATCCACCGCCGGCATCGAACTGCCCCGTGTCCACCGTCGCCTGGCCGCGTGGGTGGAGTTGCTGTCGTCGATGCGGTTTGCCATCGCGCTGCTGAGCGTGATCTGCATCGCCTCGGTGGTCGGCACCGTGCTGAAGCAGCACGAGCCGCCCAGCAACTACGTCAACCAGTTCGGGCCGTTTTGGTACGAGGTGTTCGCGCGGCTGGACCTGTATTCGGTCTACAGCGCATGGTGGTTTTTGCTGATCTTGGCGTTTTTGGTGGTCAGCACGTCGCTGTGCATCGTGCGCAACACGCCCAAGATCCTGGCCGACATGCGCCAGTTCAAGGAGCATGTGCGCGAGCAAAGCCTGCGCGCGTTCCACCACAAAGCCGAGGCCGACCTGCCCGAGCCACCGCGGCAAGCGGCCGAGCGCATGGGGCAAGCGCTGCTGCGCCGCGGCTGGAAGGTGCGGCTGCAAGCCCGCCCGACCGAGCACGGCACCGGCTGGATGGTGGCGGCCAAGGCCGGGGCGGCCAACAAGATCGGCTACCTGGCGGCGCACGCGGCCATCGTCATCATCTGCATCGGTGGCTTGCTCGACGGCGACCTGATGGTGCGGTTGCAGCTGTGGTTTGGCGGCAAAGAGCCGCTGCGCGGCGGCGGACTCATCGCCGAGGTGCCCGACAAGCACCGTCTCAGCGACGCCAACCCCACCTTCCGTGGCAACCTGCTGGTCACCGAAGGTACCCGGGCTGGCGTGGCCGTGCTGCTGCAGCCCGAGGGCGTGGTGCTGCAGGAGTTGCCGTTCGAGGTCGAGCTGAAAAAGTTCATCGTCGAGTACTACGATACCGGCATGCCGCGGCTGTTTGCCAGCGACATCGTCATCCACGACCGCTACAGCGGCGAGGCCAAGCCCGCGCGGGTCGAGGTCAACCACCCCGTCGAGCACCGCGGCATCCAAATCTACCAGTCGAGCTTCGACGACGGTGGCTCGTTGGTCAAGCTGCGCGCGCTGCCGCTGGGCGCGGCGGTCAAGCCGTTCGAGGTGCAGGGCCGCATCGGCGAGGCCACGACGCTGACCAACGGCCACGAGCGGTTGCGGCTGGAGTTCACGGGGCTGCGCGTCATCAACGTCGAAAATATGGGCGGCTCGAACACGGCAGGCGCCGACGTGCGCAAGGTGGACCTGCGCCAGGCGATCGAGGCGCGCCTGGGGGCGGGCAACAAAACGTCGAGCGAGCGCCAGTTGCGCAACGTGGGCCCGAGCGTCACGTACAAGCTGCGCGACGACGCCGGCCAGGCGCGCGAGTTCCACAACTACCAACTGCCGGTGGATATCGACGGCCAGCGGGTGTACCTGCTGGGCGTGCGCGACACGCCGGCTGAGCCGTTCCGTTACCTGCGCGTGCCGGTGGACGAGCGCGACGGGCTGGAGGGGTTTGTGCACCTGCGCACCGCGCTGGCCGACCCGGCGCTGCGGCGCCAGGCCGCGCAGCGCTACGTGGCGCAGGCAGCGGCAGACCAGCCGGAGGCCGTGCGCACCGCGTTGCTGGGGTCGGCCCAGCGCGCCATCGACCTCTTCGCGGGCGACGACCCGGAGCTGCAGCGGTTGCCCAAGGGCGACGCGCCGCGGCTCGGGGGGCTGCTGGCACTGTCGGCGTTTGTCGAAGCCAACATCCCCGAGGCCGAGCGTGAGCGCTTCAGCGACGTGCTGCTGCGCATCCTCAACGGTACGCTGTGGGAGCTGTACCAGCTCAGCCGCGCCCAGGCAGGCTGGCCGCCGGCGGAACGCGGCGAGGCCAGCGCCGCGTTCATGACGCAGGCGGTGCTGGCGCTGTCGGATGCGTTTTTCTACCCCGCGCCGCTGGTGCTGCAACTGACCGAGTTCGAGCAGGTGCAGGCCAGCGTCTTTCAGGTGGCGCGGGCGCCCGGCAAGACCATCGTGTACACCGGCTGCGTGCTGCTGATCGTGGGGGTGTTTGCGATGTTGTACGTGCGCGAGCGTCGGCTGTGGGTGTGGTTGGCGCCGCGCGGCGAGGGCGCGCACGCGCTGATGGCCTTGTCGAGCAACCGCAAGCTGCTGGACAATGACCGTGAGTTCGATGCCTTGCGAGCGCTGTTGAGCCCACCCCGTTCTGAGGAGACTGCGTGAGATGAACACCGCAACCGAAACCATCGACCTGCGTCTGGAGGGCGCCGCCCAACGCGGGGCGCGCGGCTGGCTGGCCCGCCGCCGTTGGTCGGACTGGCTGTACGCCGTGCTGGTGCTGGTGGGCGCGGGTGTGGCCTACGCTCAGTGGGGTCACGCCATGGACGGCTACGAAAAAGCCATCCTGGCTGGCGTGGCGCCGGCGCTGGTGGCGCTGGCCTGGTTTTGGCGGCCGGTGCAGGCGCTCACCGTGGGGGTGGCGGCGCTGTCGCTGCTGGCCATCGGCCTGTACCAGGTGGATGGCCGCGCCGACCTCGGGCGCGCTGAGCAGGTGTTCGCGCTGAAGTACTTTTTGTCCAGCCAGTCGGCCATCCTGTGGATGAGCGTGCTGTTTTTTATGAGCACGGTGTTTTACTGGATCGGGCTGCTGGCGCCGCGCGGTGACACCGCCGAAAAACTCGGTTCGCGCATGGCCTGGGCGGGTGTCGTGATGGCGCTGACCGGCACGATGGTGCGTTGGTACGAAAGCCACCAGATCGGCCCCGGCATCGGCCACATCCCGGTCAGCAACCTGTACGAGGTGTTTGTGCTGTTCGCCTGGCTGACCGCCGCCTACCACCTGTACTACGAAGACCGCTACCAGACCCGCCGCATGGGCGCGTTTGCGATGCTGATCGTCAGCGCCGCGGTCGGCTTTTTGCTGTGGTACACGGTGGTGCGCGAAGCGCACCAAATCCAACCGCTGGTGCCGGCGCTGCAGAGCTGGTGGATGAAGCTGCATGTGCCGGCCAATTTCATCGGCTACGGCACCTTCGCCATCGCGGCGATGCTGGCGTTTGCCTACCTGATCAAGCAAAGCGCGGGCGAGACGCGCTGGTACAAACTGGCGCCGCTGTGGTTGCTGGGCATCGTGCTGTGCTTCGAGCCGCTGGTGTTTCGCCGGGGCGCGGCCGAGCAGGGGGCGGGGTACTGGTTCGTCTACTTTGGCGTGTCGGCGCTGATCGTGGGCGGCATCATGGCGGCGCGGCGGCGCATCGCCGATCGGCTGCCCAGCCTGCAGGTGCTCGACGACGTGATGTACAAGGCCATCGCGGTGGGGTTTGCGTTTTTTACCATCGCCACCGTGCTGGGGGCGCTGTGGGCGGCCGAGGCCTGGGGCGGCTACTGGAGCTGGGACCCCAAGGAAACCTGGGCCTTGATCGTGTGGCTGAACTACGCCGCGTGGTTGCACATGCGCCTTATCAAAGGCCTGCGCGGCACGGTGGCCGCGTGGTGGGCGCTGGCCGGGTTGGCGATCACAACGTTTGCCTTCCTCGGGGTCAACATGTTCCTGAGCGGCTTGCACAGCTACGGGGCGCTGTGATGCGCATGTGACGATGGCCGCGCCGCACGAGTACGGTTTTTACGCCAACGTCAACCCGGACGTGCCGCACCCACGCTGGAGCCTGGCCACCGAGCGGCGGTTGTGGCAGGCGGTCAGTCGAGCGCGAGCACGCGCTCTTGCCGCCACAGGTCGGCCACCGTTTCGCGCGCGCGGATGAGCTGGCTGCGCGCGCCGGCCACCAGCACCTCGGCGGCTTTGCCGCGCGTGTTGTAGTGGCTGGCCATGCTCATGCAGTAAGCGCCCGCGGACCCCACCGCCAGCCAGTCGCCCGGCTGCACGGCCAGCCGCCGCCCACGCCCCAGCCAGTCGCCGCTTTCGCACACCGGCCCCACCACATCCCATTCGATGGCCGGCAAATCGCTGCGCGGGCGCAGCGGTGCGATGGCGTGCCAGGCCTCGTACATGGCCGGCCGCGGCAGGTCGTTCATCGCAGCATCGACGATGAGGAAGTTTTTACCCGTGCCGGGCTTGAGGTACAACACCTCGGTGACGCACACGCCGGCGTTGCCCACCAGCGAGCGCCCGGGCTCGAACAGCAAACGCCGCCCGCCATGGCCCCGCGCGTCCAGCCGTGCCAGCAGCGCCTGCACCAGCGCCTGCGGCGTGGGGGGCTGCTCACCGTGGTACTCGATGCCAAGCCCGCCGCCCAGGTCCAGGTGGTGCAGGGCGATGCCGTCGGCCTCGATCGCCTCGACCAAGTCCAGCACACGGTCCAACGCATCGAGGTACGGCGCGATCGTGGTGATTTGCGAGCCGATGTGGCAGTCGATGCCCACCACCTGCAGCCCAGGTAGGGCGGCGGCGTGGCGGTAGGCGTCCAACGCCTCGTCGTGCGCGATGCCGAATTTGTTGTCGCGCAGCCCCGTCGAGATGTAGGGGTGGGTCTGGGCGTCGACATCCGGGTTGACGCGCAGGCTCACCGGCGCGCGCACGCCCAGCTCGCGCGCTACGGCGTCAAGCACTTCCAGCTCGGCGCGGCTTTCCACGTTGAAGCAGCCAATGCCGGCCTGCAGCGCGGCGCGCATTTCGGCGCGCGTTTTGCCGACCCCGGAAAAAACGATGCGGTCCGGCGCAACGCCCGCGCGCAGCGCACGCGCCAGCTCGCCGCCGGAGACGATGTCGACGCCGCAGCCGGCCTGCACCAGCGCCTGCACGATGGCCAGCGTCGAGTTGGCCTTCATCGCGTAGCAGACCTGGGCGTCGCGCCCGGCCAGCGCCTGCTGCCACGCCGCGGCGGCTGCGCGCAGCGCCGCCAGCGAGTACACGAACAAGGGCGTGCCATGCTCGCGCGCCAGCTGCGCCAGCGGCACATCTTCCACCCAAAGCTCGCCGTCACGGTAAGCAACGTAAGGGGCGCCAGGCAGGTAGGGGGGGGTGGGGTCAGCGGGGGGCATCGGGTGTGGTCGGGGCAGCGGCGGCGGAGGGCGTGGCGGGCAGGGTCAGCGGGCCTTTTTGGCCACATCCGCCCAGGGTCATCAGGCAAACGGCGGCCAGCCACACCCAGCGGCGGCCTACAATGGGGCACTTAGGCATACGGCGATTCTAGCGATGACCGACCTCGAATACCTGGACCGCGCCGAAAGCGTGCTCAAGGCGGTGGAGCTCAACTGCGACCGCCTCAACGACGAAACCGACGCCGACATCGACAACCAGCGCGTCGGGGGCATGGTGACGCTGACGTTTCGCAACGGCAGCCAGATCGTCATCAACCTGCAAAAGCCGCTGCACGAGATCTGGATGGCCACGCGCTCCGGCGGCTACCACTACCGCTTTGACGGCCAGCGTTGGATGGACACCAAGGGCGCCGGGGAGTTTTTTGCCCACCTGTCGCGCGAGGCCTCGGCGCAAGCCGGCATGCCGTTGACGTTTCGGCCCTGAACACGGCGCTGGGTCGGCCCGTGCTCAGTTGCGGAACAAATCCAGGATGCTGCGGCGCTCGTCCCCGGGCGCGGCTTCGCCGGCGGCGGGCATGCTGTTGTCACCCTCGAAGCCCAGCCGACGCACGTAGTTGCCGCCAGCGTATTCTTCGAACACCCAGTCGCCACCGCTGAAGGCGACACCCGCCGGTGGTTGCAGTTCGTGCACCGGCTCGTTGCGCAGCGCTTGCGCCATGAAGTCGATCCAGATCGGCAGCGCCAGCGCCCCACCGGTGGCGCGCCGGCCCAGGTTGCGGGGCTGGTCGTAGCCCAACCAGGCGGCGGCTGACAAGGTGGGGTGAAAGCCGACGAACCACGCGTCCTGCGCGTCGTTGGTGGTGCCGGTTTTGCCGTACACGTCCGGGCGCTTGAGCGTGGCCTGGGCGCGCGCCGCGGTGCCGCTGCGCGTGATTTCGTTGAGCAACTGGCTCATCACAAAGGCGTTGCGCTCGGGCAGGGTGCGGTTGGCCTCGTCCGTCTGTTGCCCCGGTACTTGCAGCAGCACCCGACCCTTGGGGTCGGTGATGCGGGTGATCAGCACCGGCGGCAGGTAGTGCCCGCCGTTGGCGAACACGGCGTAGCCGGCGGCCATTTCCAGCGGCGTGACCGCGCCGGCGCCCAGCGCCATCGTCAGGTACGGCGGGTGCTTGGCCGGGTCGAGGCCAAAGCGGGTGATCCACTGCTGCGCGTAGTCGGTGCCGATGGCGCGCAGGATTTGGATCGAGACCATGTTTTTGGATTTGGCCAGTGCCGTGCGCACCGTCATCGGACCGTCGTACTGGCCATCGTAGTTTTTGGGCTCCCAAGGCTTGCCGCCGGTGACGCTGGCCGGGAAAAACAGCGGCGCGTCGTTGACCACGGTGGCCGGCATGATGCCTTTTTCCAGCGCGGCGGAGTAGATGAACGGCTTGAAACTCGAGCCCGGCTGGCGCTGCGACTGGGTGACGCGGTTGAACTTGTTGCGGTCGAAGTCAAAGCCCCCCACCAGCGCGCGGATGCCGCCGTCGCGCGGGTCGACGGCGACGAACGCCGCTTCCACCTCGGGCGTTTGCGTCAACACCCACCCCTGCGGGGTTTGCACGATGCGCACCACCGCCCCCGGGCGCAGCTTCAGCTGCGGCGGCGCCTTGGCGTGCAGGCCGGAGCGCACCGGGTCCAGCCCCGCACCGGTGATGTCGATGGTGCCGCCGTCGCCGCGCGCGACCACCACCTTGGTCGGGCTGGCCGACAGCACCACCGCGGTCAGCAGCGTGTCGTTGTCCGGCAATGCCGCCAACGCTTCGTCGATCGCGGCTTCGCGTGCGGCTGGGTCGGCCGGCAGGTCGATAAAACGCTCCGGTCCACGGTAGAACTGCCGTTGCTCGAACGCCAGCACGCCGTTGCGCAGCGCCCGCCAGGCGGCCCGCTGCAGGTTGGCATCCACCGTGGTGTACACCTGCAGCCCGGCGGTGTAGGCGTGCTCGCCGTAGCGCGCGACGATGGTTTGGCGCACCATCTCGGCGATGTACTCGGCACGCACGCCATCGTCGTCAGCGCCGCGGCGCAGACGCAGCGGCTCGGCGCGCGCAGCCTTGGCCTCGGCTTCGGTGATGAAGCCGTTTTCCAGCATGCGATCGATGATGTAGAGCTGGCGTGCCCGCGCGCGCTTGGGGTTGCGGTAGGGGTTGTAGGCCGAGGGCGCTTTGGGCAGTCCCGCCAGCAGCGCCGCTTCGGCCACCGTCAAGTCTTTGAGCGGCTTGCCAAAATAGGCCTGCGCCGCGGCGGCAAAACCGTACGAGCGCTGCCCCAGAAAGATCTGGTTCATGTAGATTTCCAGGATCTGCTCCTTGGTCAGCGTGTGCTCCAGCTTGAAGGTCAGCAAAATCTCGTACAGCTTGCGCAGGTAGCTCTTTTCGCTGGAGAGGTACACGTTGCGCGCCACCTGCATCGTGATGGTGGAGGCGCCCTGGCTTTTGGCTTCGCCCAGGTTGGCCAGCGCCGCGCGCAGCAGGCCCCGGTAGTCCACGCCGCCGTGCTCGAAGAAGCGCGCGTCCTCGATGGCCAGCACGGCGTTGATCATCACCGGTGGGATGTCCTCGAACGGCACGACGATGCGGCGTTCTTCGCCAAACTCGCCCAGCAACGTGCCGTCGCGGGCGTAGATGCGCAGCGGAAGCTTCGGTCGGTAGTCGGCCAGCTCGCTGACGTCGGGCAGGTTGGGATAGGCCAGCGCCAGCCCCAGCGCGACCAGCATCGCACCGGTGGCCAACAACGCTACCAAAACCCCCAACGTGCCCAGCAACACGCGCAACCACCACGGCTTGGGCGCGGTCTTGGGGGTGGGCGTGTGTTGGGCGCGGGG
>NZ_VJNA01000021.1 GCF_007556585.1 Tepidimonas aquatica
CTGTTCCGCCGTCTGAAAGGGTTCCGCCGCATCTTCAGCCGCTTCGACAAGCTCGACGTCATGTTCGCGGCCTTCATCCACTTCGCACTGATCGTCGAATCGTTGCGATAGTGTTAACAGGCCCTAGGCGCGAGTTCGCCTTGCCGCTGTTGCAGCGCCTGCAGCCAGTGCAGGGTCTGCTGCAGCGCGTGCTCGCGCAGGTCATCGCTGGCGAGCCCTTGGTGCGCCAGCTCCCAGTGCAGCTCGGCCAGCAGCGCCCACAGCCGCGCCGGGTCGGCGGCGGCGGGCAGCGCTGCGCGCGCTTGCGCAATCCAGTTCTGCAGGCGCTGCTGCTGGCGGTCGAGCACGCCGTAGGCCAGCAGCCGCACATCCTCCAGCTGGCCGGTTTCGCGCAGCGCAGCCAGGGTTTGGTTGCCGGCGGCGGAGGGGCGCTGCGTCAGCAGGGTCAGCACTTGCTGCTGCAACGGCAGCGGCGCAGAGCCGCGCGCCACCTGCGCTCCAAGCCCCGCCACGCGGCGCGCCAAGCGCCTGGGTTCGATGCGCTCCAGCGGCGGCAAGCGCACTTCGCCGAAGCGTTGGCGTGGCGGGCGGGGCTGCAGGCGGCGCATTCGCCCTAGCGCCAGCGGCAACAGCGCCCAGCCCAGCACCGGCCAGGCCATCAACAGCGTACCAACCAGCGCCACCCCTGCCGGGCGACGTTGCGTGCGCTTGCGGGCCAAGCCCAGTGCCAGAGCAGCGGCCAGCAACGCGCTGGCTGCCGTGTGCGCGGCCCAGAACGCGGGCAGCGATGCCCGATCCAGCCCCTTCGCAAACCAGGTCGCCAGCGCTGCCAGTTCCAGGCCGATGCCGAGCACACCGGCCAGCGCCGCCAGCGCGCCTCGCGGCAGCCGTCTCATGGGCCCTCCGTGCCCCAGCGCAGCAGCTCAGCCGGCGGCGCATCCAGCGTGCGCACGCGCCAGCGCAAGCCTGCCTCAGACAAGCCGCCCCCTCCTTGTTGTTGCAGCCACTGCTCCAAGCGTTGAAAAAAGCCTTCGCTGCCTGCTCCGTGCGTCAGCGGCAACAACACCAGCAGACGACCTGGAGCCGGCTCGCAGCTGAGGTCGAGCGAGCGCAGTTGCGCTGCAATCCGCGGCAGCCAGTTGGCAGCCGCCGCGTCCCGGGCTTGCAGCACGCCCAGCGTCGAAGAAAGGCCCCAGCGCTGCTGCAGCCGATGCAGCCGCTGCAGCTCCAGTGCGAAATCCGCGGCGCAGCCAAGCTGCCGGCGCAGCACGTCGGCCGTGCTCAGACGCGCTTGGCGCAACGCGGCGAAGTCGTCGCACAGCACCTGCAGCGCCACCAGCGTGCCATCGTGCAGCGCCAGAAACGGCAGGTGATGCACCGCCAGCAGCCACTGCGCCGCCTGACCGTCGAGCCCGAATGGCAGCACGACCCGGTAGCGCGAGGCGGCCAGCTCCGCGACGTCGCGCACGTGGGCGAGCCGGCCTCGCCGCAGCGCCTGGGTCACCATCGGGTCATCAGGATTGAGGGGCTGCGGCGGGCCCAAGTGCGCCAGCGGCGCGGGGTCAGGCCGGCCTGCCTCGTCGAGCCGGTGCAGCGTGGCCTGCTGCACCTTGGCAAAGCCGGCCAGCAGCTGCAGCAGCAGGCGGCCTGCCTCGCCATCGGGGGTATCCGGCCCCAGGCGGCGCAGCTGCTCCAGCGTCGCGCGCAGCGTCAGCGGCTGGTGCAGCAGCTCCTGTTCAAGTCGATCGTGCGACAGGCGCAGGGTGTAGTGCTGCCGGCTCAAGCGCTGCAGCTGATCTTGAGCGTAATCGCGCTCAATTTGATGCCGGCGCATCCGCTCGATCCAGCGGTCGGCGAACTCGCCCAGGATCAGGGTGACGATCCAGCCCCCCGCCCAGCCCGATCCGTCGTCCTGGGCGAAACTGGCGCCCAGCCATACCATGCCGACGGCGGTCAGCGCTGCGGCGGCCAGCGCGCCAGCCAGCGTGCCGTAGCGCAGTGTGACGATCCACGGCGCCAGCCACGCCCACGGAAAACCCGGCTGACCGCTCAACCAACCAGGGCTGCCCAGCCCCACGGCCAGCAGCCCGGCCAGCAGCGGCAGCGCCACGGCTTCGATCAGCGCCCACGGGCGCGGCTGGACGTGATCCCAACGCTGCGCCAGCGTGGGGCTGGCGCGCCAGACTAACGCCGTCATGGCGCCAGCGGCCCCAGCAGCTCACGCGCCAGCTTTTGCGCCACGCCAGCCAGCGATTCGCGCGAAAAGCCGCTCTTGCCGCCGACGGCGCTGTAAACACGCTGGCCGCTGCCGACATCCAGCACCGTCAGCGCCAGGCCCACGGCCGGCTCGCCATCGACGCCGACCTTGTAGCGCCACTCCGAAACCTGGCCGATGACCAGGTAGCGCGCGCCAGCGGACTGGGCCCATTGCAACAGCTCGGGCGTGCTGCGCAATTGGCCTTTTTCAAACAGGCTTTCATCCAGCCACTCCACCGGGGGCGTGACCACCGACGGCGACACGGACGCGGCCAGCCATTCGGTGACGATGCTCTGCGCACGACGGCCGGCCATGGGGGTTTCGGTGTGGTTGACAAACGGGGCCACGGCCCACACGGCGTTGGGCTGCAGCGTGGGGCGGCTGGAGCGCTGCACCGTGGAGCAGGCGCTCAAAGCCAGCGCAGCGGCGGTGGCGATCATCAGGGAGCGTCGTCGCATGGCGGGTTCCTTCGTCTGGGTTTGTTGGGGTTGAAGGCAAGGGTCACCAATCGACCCGGTAGCGCAGCAGCAGGCGGCGAGTCAGGCCAGGGTTGGCGCCGAGGTTGCGGTCGAGCTGAAGCCCAATCAGGCCGCGGTCGTGGCCCAGCACGCTGCCCGCGAGGCCCAATTGGCCGCCGAGGCCGACCCCGAGTTCGCTGTCGGTGGACCAGGTCAGCGCCGCATACGGCAGCCAGCCCCGCCGCGGCTCGGCCTGCAGCGTCAGCCCGTGGCTGACGGTTAGCGCCCACTGCGTGCGGCTGCGCGGCACGAAGGCATCCGACGCAAACAGCGTGGCCCCTGTCGGCAGCAGCGCACGCAGCGCAGGCAGGGCGTTGGGGGCGGCGGCGCGGTAGCGCTGGCGGTTCCAGCCCAGATCGACGCGCAGGCCGTGCGGGTTGGCCTCGGCCTGCCAGCTCAGGATCACGTCCAGCCGCTGGCCGCGGCCAAGCGTGTCCCCGCCAGGTTGCGCCCGCCAGCGCGCGGCGCTGGCGCGCACGTTGAGCGCCAGCGTGGGCCGCAGCGGCCAGACCAGGTCGGCGCCGAGCCAGTCCTGCAGTCCGATCAGGCGCAGGTTGTCGCTGGCGCTGGCCGGCTCGGCCCAGCCGGCTTCCAGGCCAAGCTGCAGGCGATCCCAGCGGCGCTGCCAGCGCAAGCCCAGCGAGGCGTGCGTGCCCAGCGCTTCCAGCCAGCCCAAGCGCCACTGCCAGGATTCGCGCGCGTCGCCGGCGTCCAGACGCAGCTGGAGCTGCCGCTCATCCGGCGCGGCGCCCAGCAGATCGGGCCGCTGCAAGGTGCGGTTGAACCGCTGCAAGGTGACGCTGAAGCGCAGGTGCGGCGTCAGCAGCGCTTGCCAGTGCAGCAGCGTTTGCAGCTCGTCCCAGGCGAGGCGCTCGGTGCGTTGCAGCTCGACGCTGAAGCGGTTGCGCTGGCTGCGCGTGAGGGCCACCCACTGCTCGTGCAGCAGGTCGTCGTCGGGGTAGCGCTCCAGCCCCTCGGAGGCCAGCTTGGCGGCTTGCGCCTCGTCCAGCCGTCGGGCGGCTTGCACGATGTCGCGCCGCGGCAGCGGGCGCGGGTCGTCCAGCAGACGCTGCAGGGTTTCGCGGTCGTCTTCGGCCAGGGCCACCGCCAGCTCGGCCCAGCCAGGCTGAGCCAGGCCCGGGGCCACTCGGCGCAGCATCCAGGCGCGCGCGGCGGAATACTGGCCGCGCTGGATCCACTGCGCCAGCAGCACGCTGCGCGCCGCGGCGGTGTCGGGCAGCGCGGCCACCTCGCGCAGCGCGGCCCACTCAGCGTCGCCGGGCTGCAAAAAGGCGCTCAGCCGCGCTCGCAGGATCGGCAGCATGGTCTGCGGCGCCAGCGGTTGGTGGCGCAGCTGGCGCCAGGTGTGCAGCCGCAGCTGCCAGGCTTCGTCGTGCCGATCCAGCGCTTGCAGGATGTCGGCGGCTTGGGTCAGCCACAGCGGGTCGTGGCGGCGCTCGCGCAGGGTAGGGGCGGTCAGGCGCCACGCTTCGGCCACGTCGCCCAGCGTGAGGGCCATCGCCACGCGCAGCTCCAGCCGGTCTTGCACCACGGCGCCATGGCGGCTCCAGTGGCGGCGCACCGCGGCCACGTCCTGGGTGTCGAGCGTGAACCACAGGGCGGCCTCCACGATGTCGGCGTCTTGCGGCGCGCGTTGCAGCGCCAGGCCGTAGAGGCGGCGCGCCTCGGGCCATTGGCCCGTTTGCCATGCCTGGCGTCCGGCGGCCACCAGGTAGCGCGGGTTGCGCTCCAGCTGGGCGCGCTGCGCCTCGGTCAGCGAGGCCAGCAGCGTTTGCGCCGCATCCAGCCGAGCGTGGTTTTGCCAGCGGGTGACGGCGCGGATCAGCGCGTCCTCCTGCTGGTGGCGGTGCCACAGCAGCGCTGCGGCTTGCGCCGCATCCAGATCGCGCCCGGCCACTTCGAGGGCGTATTCCCAGTCGGCCAGGTCTTGCGCGCTGGCCTGCGGCCGCTCGGCCAAGACGCGCAGTTGGCGGCTCGCCTCGTCGGCGTCGCCGCTTTCCAGCGCGAGCTCGGCGCGCAGGCGGCGGTAATCGTCCGCTTCTGGCGCGTCGGCCTGGGGTTCCTGCGCTTGACGCAGCACCATGAGCGCCTGTTCGCGCTCGTCCAGCAGCAGGTGCAGCAGCGCCAAGCGAAGCGCCAGTTCCGCCGGCCAGGGCGGCGCGGCGCTGCGGCTCCACCAAACAAGGGCCTCGCGCGCGCGGCCCAGCCGCTCGGCCAATTCGGCCAGAGCGCGCGCCAGCGCCGCATCGGGCTGATGTTGCCAGCCGCGTTGCAGGGTTTGCCAGGCTGACTCCGGGTCGCCGAGCCGCTCCTGCACGCTGGCCAGCTCCAGCCAGGTTGGGCTTTCGGCGGGTTGGCGGCGCAGCCGCTGCTGCAGATAGGCGACGTAGGCGTCGTCGCGCAGCAGGCCGATCGAGAGGCGTCGCACGGCTTCCCAGGCGGCGGGTTCGTCGCTCAAGCGCGCCACCTGCCACCACGCATCCAGCGCCAGTTCGGGGCGCTGGTTCCATTCCGCCACTTGCGCCAGACGACGCTGCCAGCGCAGGTTGTCAGGGCGCTGCTGCGCCACGCGCTGCGCCAGCGCCAGAGCGTCGTCGAGCTTGCGGTTTTCCAGAAAGACCTGGTAGGCCAGCTCCATTACTTCCAAGTCAAGGGCTGGCTTGACGTGCGGCGCAGGCCGGGCAGAGGGCGCCGTTACCGAGGTTGGCCAGACGACGCGTCGCAAGCCGCCGGCCGATGCGGCTGCGTGGGCCTGCGCGCGTTGCCACGCCCACAGCCGCGGGCCCAGCGCCCAGCCGGGCATGGCGCTGGCGTCGCTCAAGCGAGCCGCTTGGGGTGTCGGCGCGGGGGCCGTCCGCTCGGTGAGGGCCAGCAGCTTGTTGACGTAGCGCAACGCCAATTTCGGCTGGCCGGCGGCGCGGCTGAGCCGCACCGCCTCGAGCAAGCTCTGACGGTCGTGGGCGAACCAATCCTCGTGGTCTTGCAGCCAGCGCAGCAGCAGCGGCCATTGGCCGGCGCTTTCCAGCGCGCGCAACGCTTGGCCCCAGGCGTGCAGCCGCTGCGCGCCGGGCGGGCTGAGCTCGGCGGCCCAGAGCCACAGCTCCGCGCTGCGCCGATGCAGCCCTGCCGCCAGCGCGGCCTGGGCGGCGCGGCTCAGGATCTCAGGCAGCGGCGCAAAGGCGGGGTTGGGGGCGGTGAGCGCCTGGGCTTGCGCGCGCAGCTGATCCAGCGGCGCGCGCTGCCAGAGCCACTGTTGCAACAGCTCGCGCATGGCGGGCGGCAGCGCGGTTTCGGGCTCCCGCAGCAGGGGCCAGGCGTCGGCGGTGAGCGCGCCGGCGTCGGCCTCGCACGCCACCGCCTTGTTTTTGGGGTCGGCGCAGCCCTGCGCGTGCCACAGCTGCCAGCGCGCATACCAAGCGCGCTGCCGGGCCCACGCTTGCTGTTCCACGCTGCCTTGGGCTTGCAGCGCCGTCAGCAGCGCCAGCGCCTCTGCCGAGCGGCGTTCCTGCAAGAGGCGTTCGGCTTCGGCCATCAGGGCCGTTGAATCCGAGCGCGGGTCTTCGGGGGCGACGGCTTGCACGAGGCGTT
This sequence comes from Tepidimonas aquatica, assembly GCF_007556585.1. Taxonomy (GTDB): domain Bacteria; phylum Pseudomonadota; class Gammaproteobacteria; order Burkholderiales; family Burkholderiaceae_C; genus Tepidimonas; species Tepidimonas aquatica. The sequence goes on from NZ_VJNA01000021.1 coordinate 6,385, forward strand.
CGAGCGCCTGAGCCTGATGGCTGGAGCCGCCGGCGTGTTGCCGCCACTGCAGCGCCGCCAGCGCTGCCGCCACCCCGAGCGCCAGCAGCGCGACGCTCCAAGGCGGCACGGCGCGCGCCGGACGCTCAGCGGGGCGTGCAGTCGATGTCCAGGGTGACCGTTGCATGGGGGCTCGTGACGCGAACGCGGTGACCTGCGGATGCGGTCACCGTGGCGGAAGTGGCAGGGATCAGGCGGCAGCCGTCCGGCACGCGCCATTCGGCTTCCACGGGGACGTGGCCTTGCAAGCGCCAGCGCCAGCGCTGCGCCGCCACGGCCTCGTGCTGGTCGATGGCGGCGTTGGCGCTGATCAGATAAGGGGGATCGTCGGTGCCGGCTGCCTCGCGCAGCGCGAGCTCAGCCGGCAGGCTGGCCAGATGGACATACGTGCCGGAAGGATGGTCGGCGTAGCCGGCCACGCCTGCGCTGCGCGCCCAGTCGGGGCGGCTGCCCGGCGGCAGGCGCACGGTGCGCAGATCGCCACGGCCCTTGAGCAGCCAGCGCCCGTCGGCCAGCCGCGCCACCGCGACGTGCTCAAAAAAATCTTCGACCTTGCGCACGTAGGCGCTGACCGGCTGCGGGTGCAGCGGCTGCGCGCGCGCCCACGCATAGACTTTTTCCAGCGCCTGCAGCGAGGCGGGCTTGGAGGCGGAGTAGGTGTGGTAGTAGATGCTGGCGGGTTTCAGGCGGCGGGGCCGCTCGGTCATTTCCAGCGTTTCGATAACGCGTTGATAGCCCCAGAACGGCCCAGTCCACAGGTTGGTGTAGAGGTTTTCGTTGGCCAGCGGGGCATAGACCTGCAGCTGTCCCTCCTTGACGATGCCCATCGGGGCCACGCAGGTCAGGCTTGGGCATTGCTGGCTTTTGGGGGTGTCGCCGCCGTTGAGGTTGAGCAGGCCGGCGCGTCGCACGTGGGCGATTTGGGCGGCGCTCGGGTTGCAGTCGCCGGACCAGAACAGCAGCCGCACGTCCTTGCCCGGCGGCAGCAGACGGCGGATGAACGCCACGCTGCCTTCGACCTCGCGCCGTAGATCGAACTGGTAGCCGGGGATGGTCAGGTTGTAGTTCAGCTCGGTGACATCCTCGTCGTTGCGCGCGGCCTGCTCCAGCGGCTGCCAGCGGTAGGGGTGGCTGAAGGTGTGGGTGGCCGCTTCCACCCACGGCAGCTCGAACAGGCGGCGCGCGATGCGCTGCGCTTCGTCCGCGGTGGCCGGGTAGGGGCCTTGCGGCGAGAGTTCGGCCTCGATCAGCGACATGCTGTGCGGCCAAGGGTGGCGCTCAATGAAGCGCCGCAGCACCTCGCCCGCCAAGGGGCGCTCGGGCCATTCGCCGCGGTTGACGAAGCCGTCGCCGTCGATGTGGATGGTCAGCAGCCGCCGCCCGCTTTCGGTGGTGACGTCCGGCGCCGGCATCGGCGGCAGCCGCAGCGCTTCGGTCAGCAGCGCAAACGGATCGGGCAGCCAACGCACCTGCTTGAAACCTGGCACGAAATCCACCAGCGCCGGCTGCAGCGCAAAGCCGCCCCACGGCGCGGCGCCGACCAACGCCCCCGTCCCGGCCCACGCCCAGCGGCGCAGGTCGGGGCCGGCCAGGCCCGTCGCCGGCCCCGGCAGTCGGGCCGGCGGGCGGGTTTCAGCGCCGAGCCGCTCGTGCTGCAGCGGGGTCTGCGCCGCGATGCGCACCGTGCGCAGCGCTGGATCCAGCACGCGCGGATCCAGCGTCCACTCGTTCAGCACCAGGATCGGCAGCCCTTCGGCCCGCGCGCGGCGCAAAAAGGCGTGCAATCCCGCCGGATCGGGCGCCGGGCCCTCGCCCCACACGATGACGCCAGCCACATGTCCGCCGAGCGGCTCTTGCGGAAAGGGGCCCTGCAGCGCTACCACTTCGGTGCGGTAGCCCAAGTATTGGGCCGGCATGTCGAGCCAGCGCAGCATCGGCGTGGTTTGCAAATCGGGGTGGCGCTGGCGATCCAGCACGATCAGCAACGTGCGCGGCAGGCTTTCCACTCGCCCGACGCCGACGCCTTGCAACAGCCCGTCGGTGACGTAGGGGATGAAGCCCAGCTGCTCGATGCGCTTGGCCACTTCGCGCGCCTGCGCGCGTTCGGCGGGCGCGACGTAGTCGATCACCACCACCGGCTTGCCATAGCGCTGCTGCGCCTGGCGCAGCTGCTGCAGCAGCCACTGCTGGTCGGCCTCGGACGTGGGGCTGTAAGCGCCGCGGGCGGCGTCGAAGCGGTGCAGCAGCGATTCCGCCGCCACCAACTCCACCGCGTCGGCCACCTGCGGCAAAAGCTCAAAGCCGCGGTTGAGCATCAGGCGCGCTTGAGGGGCGCGTTGCCGGATGGCGCGGATGAGTTCCGCCAGAGCGGCTTGCTGGCGTGTGGGGTCGAGTTGGGGGTCGAGCCGGTAGCTGTCCAGCGTGTCGAGAAAAAACCCGCGCCAGCCGCGCTGCCACAACGGCGCAAAGACCTGCTCGATCCAGAATCCGCGGCACGCCGCCTCGGCGTGGTTCCAGATCCGTGCGCCCCAGTGCGGGTTGCGCACCGACGAGAGGCACCCGGCTGGCGCTTGCGCGGCGCCGGGGTGGTGGTCGGGCAGCTCCCCTACGCTGACGTAAGCGAACGGCTCCATCCCCGGCGCGCGCAGGCGCTGGGGATCGTGGCCGTAGGCGGGTTCCAGCACGACGATGTCGAACGCCGTCAGCTCGGGCCGCCAGGTCTCGCCGTAGTACAACGCCACCGACGGCGCCTGTGCCCAGCCGCCGAGGTGGGCGAGCAGAGCGAGGATTCCGAGGCTGAATCGGCCTAGATTCAAGAACATAACCCCATCATCATATCAGCCTAAAGCTGACAAGCTCCTCTTGGCGACGCGCCGGCGTAGGGTGAAGCGTTGAAGCGGTCGTAGTGGGCTGGCTGCGGTGCCGCTCTTCATCATCCGCCTCAATCAGTCAGCATAGCTGAATGCCATAGCAAATCATGAAGAATTGGTACAAACAAAAGCCGGATCTGTTTTGGAAGCGGCCTTGCAGCTGCCCGCAACGGTATTTCGAAAACGCTCTGACACGTCGCCATGTCCTGGCGACAGGGTTGGGCTTGGCCGCAAGCAGTTTGGCCGGCTGTGGCGGTGGCGGCGATGATGCGGATGCGTCAGCGATCGCGCGCCCACGGTTGCTGGTGCCGGCGTATTTCCGCGAGACGGCGCTTTGGGCGGCGGTCAGTACACCGCGCGATCCGGCGCACTGGATCATCGCCAACGCCGCCAGCGGCCCGGGAAGCCGGCGCGATGAAGTACTGGCGGGTTTCATTGCGCAGGCGCGCCAGGGTGGCCATCAGGTGTTGGGTTATGTCGCCACCAACTACACCCGCGTGCCGCTGGCCACGGTGCTGGATGCGGCGGCGCGCTGGGATCAGCTCTACGGGGTAGGCCATCTGTTCGTCGATGAAGTGGCTGCGCAGGCCAGCGGCCTGGCGTATTACGCCGATTTGATCGCGGGCTGGCGGCGGTTGCAGCCGGGTGGCTTGATCGTGCTGAATTCAGGCACGACCCCGGACCCGGGCTATTTTCGGCTCGATCCGGCGTTGGAAATCGTGGTGTTCGAAGATCGCTGGACGGCGTTTGCGGCCTACCGCTTTCCGGATACGCTGAGGCCATGGCGCGCGCGCAGCCATCTGATCGTGTATTCGGCACCACAGGAGGCACTGCTTTCCGTGTACGACTTTGTGCGACGGCAGGGGCTGCACGGCTTTTTTGTCACCGACACCAGCTCGGCCGAATACCACCTGCGGCTGCCATCGTATTGGGCGCAGCAGGTGGCTCTCTGAATCGGCGATCCGTGTCCGTCAACATTGCCGAGCGCGCCCGAATCGGCTCAAGGTCGAAGTCGGGCGGTTGAGGCCATCTTGCGGGCAGTCGGCTGCGCATCGATCAGCGCCGCCACCGCCTGCCCTTCACGAGAAAAAATCGCGCGCCTTCTCGAACCAGCTCTTCTCGTGCGGGCTGTGCTTGGTGCCGCCCTTGCGGAAGGACTCGTCCAGTTCGCGCAGCAGGCGGCGCTGGTGCTCGGTCAGCTTGACCGGGGTTTCCACGACGATGTGCGCGTACAGGTCGCCGGGGTAGCTGGAGCGCACGCCCTTGATGCCGCGGCCGCGCAGGCGGAACGTCTTGCCGGTCTGCGTGCCCTCGGGGATGTCGATGACGGCCTTCTGGCCGTCCAGCGTCGGGATCTCGACCTCGCCGCCGAGTGCCGCGGTGGTGATGCTGACCGGCACCTGCACGTGCAGGTCGTCGCCGTCGCGCTCGAAGATTTCGTGGCGGCGGATGCGGATCTCGATGTAGAGGTCGCCGGGCGGGCCGCCGTTGCGGCCGGGCTCGCCGTTGCCGCTGGAGCGGATGCGCATGCCGTCGTCGATGCCGGCCGGGATCTTGATCTCCAGCGTCTTGTGGCGCTTGACGCGGCCCTCGCCGTGGCAGGTGGGGCAGGGCTCGGGGATGATCTTGCCGCTGCCGTGGCAGTGCGGGCAGGTCTGCTGCACGCTGAAGAAACCTTGCCGCATCTGCACCACGCCGTTGCCGTGGCAGGTGGGGCAGGTGCGCGCGCTGGTGCCGGGCTTGGCGCCGCTGCCGTGGCAGGTGTCGCAGGTTTCCCAACTGGGCACGCGCACCTGGGTTTCTTTGCCGCGTGCGGCTTCTTCCAGCGTGATTTCCAGCGCGTACGACAGGTCCGCACCGCGGTACACCTGGCGCCCGCGCGCGCCGCGCGGCGCGCCGAAGATGTCGCCGAAGATGTCGCCAAAGGCTTCGGAGAACCCGGCAAAGCCGTCGGCGCCGCCGGCGCGCATGTTGGAGTCAACCCCCGCGTGGCCGTAGCGGTCGTAGGCGGCGCGCTTGTCGGCGTCCGACAGAATTTCGTAGGCCTCTTTGACTTCCTTGAACTTTTCTTCGGCGGCCTTGGCGGCCTCACCCTGGTTGCGGTCCGGGTGGTATTTCATCGCCAGCTTGCGGTACGCCTTTTTGATGTCGTCTTCGCTGGCGTTGCGGGGTACCCCCAGCACCTCGTAGTAGTCGCGTTTGGCCATGGGCAGGACAAAGGGTGTCGATGTGGACAAAAGCCGCGCCGGGGCCTGGCACAGGCCACCCGGCGCGGCGGTGGGCGATCACGCTAGCTGCGGCGCGCTCAGTCGCGCTTGACCTCCTTGACCTCGGCGTCGACGACATCGTCGTCGCTGGCTTTGGCGCTGCCACCGCCGCCCGCGGCCTGGGTGCCGGCGGCACCCTGGGCCGCTTGCATGTCGGCGTACATTTTTTCGCCCAGTTTTTGGCTGACGCTCATCAGCGCTTCGGTCTTGGCTTCGATGGCGGCCTTGTCGTCGCCCTTGACGGCGTCTTCGACCTCCTTGATCGCCGCCTCGATCTTGTCACGCTCGGCGGCGTCGAGCTTGTCGCCGTATTCCTTGAGGCTCTTGCGCACCGAGCTGACCAGCGCGTCGGCCTGGTTGCGCGCCTGCACCAGCTCGACCTTTTTCTTGTCCTCGGCGGCGTTGAGCTCGGCGTCTTTCACCATGCGCTGGATTTCCTCCTCGGTCAGACCCGAGTTGGCCTTGATGGTGATCTTGTTTTCTTTGCCGGTGCCCTTGTCGCGCGCCGACACGTGCAGGATGCCGTTGGCGTCGATGTCGAAGGTCACCTCGATCTGCGGCACGCCGCGCGGCGCGGGCGGAATGCCCTCCAGGTTGAACTCGCCCAGCAGCTTGTTGTGCGCAGCGATGTCGCGCTCGCCCTGGTAGACCTTGATCGTCACCGCCGGCTGGTTGTCCTCGGCGGTCGAGAAGATCTGCGAGTACTTGGTCGGGATCGTGGTGTTTTTCTTGATCATCTTGGTCATGACCCCGCCCATCGTCTCGATGCCCAGCGACAGCGGCGTCACGTCCAGCAGCAGCACGTCGGTGCGCTCACCCGACAGCACCGAGCCCTGGATGGCCGCGCCGATGGCCACCGCCTCGTCGGGGTTGACGTCCTTGCGCGGATCCTTGCCGAAGAACTCTTTGACCTTTTCCTGCACCTTCGGCATGCGCGTCATGCCACCCACCAGGATGACGTCGTCGATGTCGCTGACCTTGACGCCGGCGTCCTTGATGGCGATGCGGCACGGCTCGATCGTGCGCTCGATCAGGTCCTCCACCAGGCTTTCCAGCTTGGCCCGCGTCAGCTTGATGTTGAGGTGCTTCGGCCCGGTGGCGTCGGCCGTGATGTACGGCAGGTTGATTTCGGTCTGCTGGCTCGACGACAGCTCGATCTTGGCTTTTTCGGCCGCTTCCTTGAGGCGTTGCAGCGCCAGCACGTCCTTGGACAGGTCAACGCCTTGTTCTTTTTTGAACTCGGTGATGACGTAGTCGATGATGCGCTGGTCGAAGTCTTCGCCGCCCAGGAAGGTGTCGCCGTTGGTGGATAGCACTTCGAACTGCTTTTCGCCGTCGACGTCGGCGATTTCGATGATCGAGATGTCGAACGTGCCGCCGCCGAGGTCATAGACGGCGATCTTGCGGTCGCCCTTGCCCGCCTTGTCCAGCCCGAACGCCAACGCCGCCGCGGTGGGCTCGTTGATGATGCGCTTGACCTCCAGCCCGGCGATGCGGCCCGCGTCCTTGGTCGCCTGACGCTGCGCGTCGTTGAAGTAGGCCGGCACCGTGATGACGGCCTCGGTCACCGGCTCGCCCAGGTAGTCCTCGGCGGTCTTTTTCATCTTGCGCAGCACCTCGGCGCTGACCTGCGGCGGCGCCAGCTTCTGGCCGCGCACTTCGACCCAAGCGTCGCCGTTGTCGGCCTTGACGATCTTGTACGGCATCAGGCCGATGTCTTTTTGGACTTCTTTTTCTTCGAACTTGCGACCGATCAAGCGCTTGACCGCAAACAGCGTGTTTTTGGGGTTGGTGACGGCCTGGCGCTTGGCCGGGGCGCCGACCAGGATTTCGCCGTCTTCCAGGTAGGCCACGACCGATGGCGTGGTGCGCGCGCCCTCGGAGTTTTCGATGACCTTGGGCGTGTTGCCCTCCATGACGGCGACGCAGGAGTTGGTCGTGCCCAGGTCGATGCCGATGATCTTGCCCATGTTGGTGCTCCTATGGAAATACGGTGTGCAACCGTGCAATCGTTGAACTGTTGCCTATGTAGGGCTGGGGGCGCCGACTTTCAAGCCCCGCTGCCGTCGGTTTGGGGCGCGGCCACCGTGACCAGCGCCGGGCGCAGCACGCGTTCGTTGATCAGGTAGCCCTTTTGCAGCGTGGCCACCACGGTGTTGGCGGGCTGGTCCGACGGCACCGCGCTGATGGCTTGGTGCTGGTGCGGGTCGAAGCGCTCGCCCGCCGCCGGCGCGATCGGGGTGACCTTGTGGCGCTGCAGCGCAGCCAGCAGTTGGCGCAGCGTGGCTTCGGTGCCTTCGCGGATTTGCTGCAGCGTGGCATCCTGCACGCTCAGCCCCGCCTCCAGGCTGTCCACCACGGGCAGCAGGCTTTCGGCAAAGGCCTCGACGGCGAACTTGCGCACCTTGGCGATTTCTTCCTCGGCACGGCGCCGGGTGTTGTCGGCGTCGGCCAGCGCGCGCAGCAGTTGTTCGTTGAGCTCGGCGTTGCGCTGGCGCAGCGTTTGCAGCTCCGCTTGGAGGTCGACCGCCGGGCTTTCGGTCGCGGCTTCGGTGCCGCTGTCGGCGGCCGCGGTGGGGGCTTCGGTTTCGGCGCGCGGGGTGGTGTGGTCGTTCATGGTGTCGTGTTTCGATGGGGGTGATCAGGCCAACAAGGTGTCACGTACAAGTCAGCCAGCTGGGGGCACCTGGGCCCGCTTTCAAGGGGCGTGCCACAATCGCGCTGACCGACCAGGAGACGTGGCGATGAAACTCTTTCGTTATGGCCCGCCCGGCGACGAACGCCCCGGCCTGCTCGACGCCCATGGCGTGCGGCGCGACCTCAGCGGCGTGCTGGGCGACATCACTCCCCACACGCTGGGGCCGGATGCGTTGGCCCGGCTGGCGCGGCTGGACACGCAGCGTTTGCCCGAAGTCGACCCGGCCGTGCGGTTGGGGCCGCCCGTGGGGCAAATCGGCAACGTGCTGGCCATCGGCCTCAATTATGCCGACCACGCCGCCGAAGCGGGGCTGCCCTTGCCACGCCAGCCGATCGTGTTCAGCAAACACACCGCGGCCATCGCCGGCCCGCACGACGAGGTGTGGGCGCCGCCCGGGGCGGCCAAGCTGGACTGGGAGGTGGAGCTCGCCGTCGTCATCGGCCGCAGCGCCTGGCACGTGCCCGAGGCCGACGCGCTGGGCTACGTGGCCGGGTACTGTCTGGCCAACGATGTGTCGGAGCGCGCCCACCAACTCGAAATGGACGGCCAGTGGATCAAAGGCAAGAGCTACCCGACCCACTGTCCGCTGGGACCGTGGCTGGTCACCACCGACGAGGTACCCGACCCGCAGGCGGTGGACCTGTGGCTGGACGTCAACGGCCAGCCGCGCCAGCGCGGCAGCACGCGCACGATGGTGTTCGGGGTGGCGTACCTGGTCAGTTACCTGAGCCGCTTCATGCACCTGCTGCCCGGTGACGTCATCCTGACCGGTACCCCCCCGGGGGTGGGCATGGGCCACAAGCCGCCGCTGTTTCTGCGGCCGGGTGATGTCGTCGCGCTGGGCGGCGGCGTGCTGGGGGAGCAGCGCCAGCGCGTGGTGGCAGCGCCGTTGGGCGCGGCGCCCTGAGCGTCGGGGGGGCGGGCATCGGCGGCCCCAGGGCGTGTTATGCCGCTGCCGGGCCTTGGTACACCTTGCGCAGCAGCGCGATCAAGGTGGCTCGCTCGGCGGCGTCGAGGTGGGTGACGTCGGAGCATTCCACGGCCGCCACCGCTTGCTGTGCCTGCGCCTGCAGGTGCGCGCCCGCGTCGGTGACGTACAGCCCCTGGGCGCGGCGGTCGCCGGGGTGGGCGCGTTTTTCGATCAGTCCCCGTTGTTCGAGCCGCCGCAACAGACCCACCAGGTTGGGCGGCAGGATGTCCAGCGCCGCGCACACCTGGCGCGAGGTGACGCCGGGGTTGTGCGCGATCACCGTCAACACCGAAAACTCCACCACCCGCAGGCCGTACGGCTGCAGCCGCTGCAGCACGTGGCCGATGATGGCCAGTGCGGCGCGGCGGGCGTTGTAGCCGATGAGCGACTCCAAAAAACCCGTGTCGACGGGGGCGGCCTGAAGGGGCCTTTCGGGTAGGGCGTTCACAGTGCGCATTTTCCGCCATAGTTCACCCTTGGTCGTGCAGTCGGGCAAGCAGGCCGAATCGCTGCTCGAGGCCAAGAGCCGCGGCCTGTACAAGCCCTTCACCGTCGCGGGACTACTGCAGGCGGTGCTGGCATGCTGGGTGCCGGCGGACCCGCCAGCGTCCGCCGCGCCGATGGCCCCGGCGGTGCGGTGGCCAGGGACGGCCACAGGGTGTCGATTGGCACCCAGGGGGGCGTTGGCAGTGGCCCCGCGGGCGGGGCGTGACGCCTTAGCATCGGCGCCATCATGGCGACCCTGACCCCCCCTGCGGCCGGTGAAACGGCCGACGTGCTGGTGCTGCAACACACGCTGGAAGACACCCCGGGCTACCTGGCCACGTGGCTGGATGCCGTCGGCGCGCGCTGGGATGTGTTTTGCGCCGAGGCGGGCCAGGCGTACCCGGCGTCGGTGGCGGGATACCGGGCGCTGGCGGTGTTGGGGGGCGAGTGGAGCGCCAACGACGACCGTCCCTCGCTGCGCCACGCCGAAGCGCTGATGCACGAGGCCGACGCGCTGGGCATACCGGTCATCGGCCACTGCCTGGGCGGGCAACTGCTGGCGCGCGCCTTTGGCGGCCGCGTGGCGCGCCTGCCGCAGCCGGAGGTAGGCTGGCTGCCGATCGAGCACGACGGCAGCGCCAGCGCCCGCGCGTGGCTGGGCGACGACCCCCGGCCGGTCGTGTACCAGTGGCACTACGACGGGGTGGTGGTGCTGCCGGCGGGCGCGGTGGTGCTGGCGTCCTCGTCGGCCTGTGCGGTGCAGGCGTATGCGTTGGGGCCGCACCTGGGCATGCAGTTTCACGTCGAGATCACGCCGCTGAAAATCGAAACCTGGCTGGCCGACCCTGGCACGGTGTACCCCGACGCGATTGGCCGCCACCCCGACACGGTGCAAGACCCCGAGGCGATGCGGGCCGCAACGCAGCGGCACCAAGCCGCCAGCTACCGCTTGGCCGACCGCATTTACGCCGAGTGGCGGCGCCGCTGGCGCACGGGCTGATCAGGCCCGTGCCAGTGCCTGCTCGACCATCTGGCAGTGCCAACCCTGCTGCGGCCACACCCAGCGGTCGAACGCCGCGCCGGCCCCGGCGTCCCAAGTGGCGTCGGTGGCGCCCAAGCGAGCCCGCGCCCACCCCATCAGCGTGATGGCGACGGCGCGCAACCAGTCGCCAGCCACCGGGTACAACGCCAAGCGCTGCGCTTCGCTGGCCGCGGCCAGCGCACCGAGCAGCTCCAGCAGCCGCTGACAACCGTCGAGCCACGCGGGTGTGGCGGCCGCTTGGGGATCGCCGCGCAGCCCCTCCAGCAGGGCGCGCAGCGCCGCGCCGCCGTCCGGCAGGGTTTTGCGCAGCAGCAGGTCTTGCGCCTGGATTTCGTTGGTACCCTCGTAAATCATCGTCACGCGCACGTCGCGCACGATCTGCTCGATGCCCCACTCGCGCACGTAGCCATGGCCGCCGAACACCTGCAGGCAATCGCTGGCGCCGTGGAAGGCCTGCTCGGTCCAGGCGGCCTTGAGCACCGGCGTGGCCAGCGCGCACCAGGTGTGGGCGGCGCGGCGCACGGCAGGGTCCGGGTGGTGGTGGGCTACGTCCAGCTGCAGGGCGGTGTGGTAGGCCAGCACCCGCCCCGTGTCGACCCAGGCGCGTTGGGTGTCCAACAGCCGCTGCACCGCCGGGTGGTCGATGATCGGGTCGGCTGCCTGGGTCGGGTCGCGCCGCCGTGGCGCGCGCATCTGCTGGCGCTGCTGCGCGTAGTCGTGTGCCTTTTGCCAGGCCGCATCCAGCAGGCCGATGCCCTGCAGCGCCACGTGCAGACGTGCGGCATTCATCATCACGAACATCGCGGCCAGCCCTTGGTGCGGTTGGCCGACCAGCCAACCGGTGGCGCCGTCGAAACGCAGCACACAGGTGGGGCTGCCGTGCAGGCCCATTTTGTCTTCGATGCGCTCGCAAACGATGGCGTTGCGCTGCCCGTCGGGCAGCCACTTCGGCGCCAGCAGCAGCGTCAGACCCTTGGCCCCGGCAGGGGCGTTGGGCAGCCGCGCCAGCACCAGGTGCACGATGTTGTCGGTGAGGTCATGCTCGCCGCCGGAGATGAAGAGCTTGGTGCCCTCGATGCGGTAGGTGTCGCCGTCGCACGGCGTGGCCCGGGTGCGCAGCAGGCCCAGGTCGCTGCCGGCGTGGGGCTCGGTCAGGCACATCGTGGCCAGCCACTCCCCGCTGGCGAGTTTGGGCAGGTAGCGTGCCTGCAGCGCCGCGTCGCCGTGGTGGGCCAGGCACTCGTAGGCGCCGTGCAGCAGCCCGGGGGCCATGGTCCAGGCGTGGTTGGCGGCGCTGAGCCATTCGTACAGCACGAACGACAGCGCCACTGGCAAACCCTGCCCCCCGTGTTCGGGGGCGGCTGCCAGGGCGGGCCAGCCCGCCTGCCAAAACGCCCGGTAGGCATCGGCAAAGCCGGGCGGCATCGTCACGGCACCGTCGCGCCAGCGTGCGCCCACCTCGTCGCCGACGCGGTTGAGCGGCGCCACCACCGCGTGCACGAAGGTGGCCGCTTCGTGCAGCACCTGGCGCACGAGAACAGGTGGTGCGCGGCGGCGTCCGGGTCGGGGTGGTAGGGTTGGCTCATGGGGGTCAGCCTCCGCACAGGGCGCGGATGTCCGCGGGGATCGGGATGGCTTTGATGCGGCCCGGGTCGTCCGGGTGACGGATGCAAAAGGCGCGCGTTTCGCGCCCTTCGCACAGCAGCTCGTCGCCACGGCGCACCTGATGGTGCTGGATGAAGACCTTGTCGCGCCACTCCTGCACGCGCGTGTGCACGTGCAGCCGCTCGCCGTAGGTGGCGGGGCGGTAAAAGTGCGTATGGATTTCCAACAAGGGCGTGCCGATGATGCCGGTGGTTTTGACGAGTTCGCGCCACGGCGGCACGCCACACTGCACGAAGAAGTGCAGCGAGGCGGCGTCCATCCACTTGCAGAAGTTGGGAAAAAAGACGATACCGGCGGGGTCGCAGTCGCCAAACAGGACGTCGACCTCCCACACGGTGGTTTTGCTGCTCATGCCGGGCTCCAGGGGGTCAACGCGGCGGCAGGCGCAGCGCGCCGTCCAGCCGGATCACCTCGCCGTTGAGGTGGCCGTTGGTGACGATGTGGCAGGCCAGCTCGGCAAACTCCTCGGGTTTGCCCAGCCGGGGCGGGAAGGGGATGCTGGCCGCCAGCGACTGCTGCACCGCCTCGGGCAGGGTGCGCATCAGCGGCGTGTTGAACAAGCCTGGCGCGATCGTGCAAACGCGGATGCCATGCTGCGCCAGGTCGCGCGCCATCGGCAGCGTCATGCCGACCACGCCGCCTTTGGAGGCGCTGTAGGCCTGTTGGCCGACCTGGCCGTCGAACGCCGCCACCGAGGCGGTCAGCACCATCACGCCGCGTTCGCCGTCGGCCAGTGGCGGCAGCTTGGCGCACGCGGCCGCGAACAGGCGCGCGGCGTTGTAGCTGCCGATCAGGTTGACGCGCACGACGCGCTCGAAATCTTCCAGCGGCGCGGGCTGGCCGTCTTTGCCGACGATGCGCCGCGCGCTGCCGATGCCGGCCACATGCATCAGGATGCGGGCCGGCCCCAGGGCGGCCGCGGCCTGCTCGAACGCGGTCTGCAGGCCGACCGGGTCGGTCACATCGGCGGCCAGGGCCAGCGCGGTGCCGGCGCCGTGGGCGTGGTTGAGTTCGTCGGCCACGCGTTGCGCGGCACTTGCCGACAGGTCGATGGCGGCCACGCGCACGCCGCGCTCGGCCAGGGCGCGCGCGGTGGCTTCGCCGAGACCGGAGCCGGCGCCGGTGACCAGGGCCGTGTGTCCTTGCAGGGGTTGCATAGGTGGGACTCCTCGAAAAGGGCTACGTACGGATAAAACGGCAAGCACAGGCCCGGGCAGCGCTCAGGCGTCGGGGTTTTCCAGCAGCAGCGCGATGCCCTGGCCACCGCCGATGCAGGCCGAGGCCACGCCCCAGCGGCCGCCGCAGGCGCGCAACGCCCGTGCGCAGGTCAGCGTCAGCCGCACACCGGTGGCCGCCAGCGGGTGGCCCAGCGCGATGGCGCCGCCGTGGACGTTGAGCCGCTCGGTGTCCAGCCCGAGTTCGCGCGCCACGGCCAGCACCTGCGCGCCTTGGGCTTCGTTGATTTCGAAGCGCGCGATGGCGTCCAGCGTCAGCCCGGTGCGCTGCAGCAGCAGCCGGATGGCCGGGGCTGGGCCGATGCCCATGATCTCCGGCGGCACGCCAACCACCGCCGCCGCCACCACGCGTGCCAGCGGCGCGCGGCCGCTGCGGGTGCGCCAGTCGCGGGCGTAGGCGTCGCTGGCCACCACGGCCGCCGCGGCGGCGTCAACCAACGCGCTGCTGTTGCCGGCGGTTTGCACGCCGCCCGGGTGCACCGGGCGCAGCCGCGCCAGCGCCTCCACCGGGGAGGGGCGCGGGTGCGTGTCGGCTTCCAGCCGCTCGACCTTGGGAGGAAGCTGCAGCCGGCGCGCGGCGTAGCCTTCACGCTCGAAGGTCGTGCTGACGACCGGTTCGATTTCCCCAGCCAGGTAGCCGGATGCCTGGGCCGCCAGCGCCCGCTCGAACGAGCGTGCCGCCCAGGCGTCCACCTCGGCGCGCGTGATGCCGTAGCGGCGCGCCAGGTTCTCGGCGGTGCCGATCATGTCGACGCCGGCGGCCGGGTCCTTGAGCGCTTCCCACATGAAGTCCTCGAACTTGACCGGTGCGCCGAGCTTGAAGCCGGTGCGGTGTTCGAACGCGGCGATGGGGTTGCGCGTCATGCTCTCGGTGCCGGCCACCAGCGCCACGTCGATGCCGTCGCGCAGGTGCAGGCCGGCTTGGCGGAAGAGTTCAAAGCCGGTGCCGCAGATGCGCTGCACCATCAGCGCCGGCACCTCGATCGGCACACCGGCGTACAGGCCGATGTGGCGCGGCAGCATGTACTGGAAGCTGTCGCCCGGGGCCATGTTGCCGGCCAGCACGGTGCCCACGTTGCCGGCGTCCACGCCGGCGCGGGCCAGCGCTGCGCGCGCCGCGTGGATGCCGAGGTCGGTCGGGGATACACCGCCCAGCGCACCGCAGTAATCCACCATGGGGGTGCGGGCGCCGTCGAGGATCCAGCAGCCGTCGAAGGTGTTGAACAGGCCGTGGGGGTTGCGCAAGGGGTCGGTCATCGTCATGGTGGGGCTGCCGGTCGGTTCAGATGGAGGGTTTGAGGATGTGGTGCAGTGCGTCGGCGTAGAGCTTGTCCACCGTGTCGGCGCGGTGAGCCAACACGGCGCGCTGGTTGATCGAGCCTTTGTCGGTGATTTCGCCGCGGTCCAGGCTGGGCGGGTCGGCCAGCAGGATCAGCCGTGCGACGCGGTTGGCGCTGCCGGTGGCCTGACGCGCCAGCTCGTCGACCACGCGCTGGAAGTGCGCCAGCACCGCGGGGTGCTCCAGCACCTCGTGCAGCGAGGCTTCGGGCGGCAGCGGGGCCAGCTCGCGCACGCGTGCGGTGGGGAACACCAGGGCGCCGACGTCGTGTCGGTTCAGGCCGGTGATGACCACGTCTTGCACGTAGGGCGCACCCGCCGCGATGATGCGCGCGCGCAGCGGGCCGACGCTGACGAACGTGCCGGTGGCGAGCTTGAAATCCTCGGCGATGCGGCCGTCGAAGCGCAGCCCGCGGTGCACGTCGGTCTCGTCGATCCAGGCCACCGCGTCGCCGGAGCGGAAAAACCCTTCTTCGTCGAAGGCCGCTGCGGTCTCATCGGGGTTGCGCCAGTAGCCCGGGGCGACGTTGGGGCCGCGGTAGCGCACTTCGGTCTTGCCGTCCACGTCCACCAGCTTGACCTCCAGCCCCGGCGTGGGCAGCCCCAGGTCGCCGGCGCGCACCTCGGGGCTGGTGACGAACAGCGCAAACGGGCTGGTTTCGGTCATGCCCAGGCCCGAGGTCATCGGGATGCGCATGCCCAGCTCGCGCACCTCGCTGGCGTACAGGCTGTCCCACACCGGTTGCGCCAGCGCCGCGCCGGCGTAAAAGAACATGCGCACCCGCGACAGCAGGTTGCGCCGCAGCACCGCATCGGTCTGCATCGCGTTGGCGATGGCCTCAAACCCCACCGGCACGTTGAAGTACACGGTGGGCGCGATCTCGCGCAGGTTGCGCAGCGTCTCGTGGATCAGCGCCGGCGTGGGCTTGCCGTCGTCGATGTACAGCGTGCCGCCGTGGTACAGCACCATGCCGAAGTTGTGGTTGCCGCCAAACGTGTGGTTCCACGGCAGCCAGTCCACCAGCACCAGGTCTTCTTCGGCCAGCACCGGCATCGACTGCGTCATTTGCTGCTGGTTGGCGCACCACATGCGCTGGGTGTTGATGACGGCCTTCGGCGCCTTCGTCGAGCCGCTGGTGAAAAGAAACTTGACGATCGTGTCCGGCCCGGTGGCGGCGATGGCGGCCTCCACCGCCGCCGTGGCCGGGGTCGCCGCCAGTTCGGCCCACGGCGTGCTGCGGCGGCCGGGCAGTTGCCCCTCGGCCAGCACCACCTCGACCTCAGGTGGCACCACGGCTTCGATGGCGCGGGCGTAGCGGGCGTCTTGCGCAAACACCAGCCCCGGCGTGACCGTGGCCCACACATGGCGCAGCTTGGCATGGTCCTGACTGACCAGCGAATAGGCCGGCGACACCGGCGCCCACGGCACCCCCGCCACCATGCAGCCCAGCGCCAGCAGCGCGTGTTCCAGGCTGTTCTCGCTCAGGATCAGCACTGGCCGCTCGGGGCTGAGGCCGCGCTGCAGCAACGCCTGCGCGACGTTGCGTGCGGTGTGCCACGCTTGCGCGTACGTGACGTGCTCCCACTCACCCAGCTCGATGCGTCCATCGGCCAGCGCTTGGCGCCGGCGGCGCGCCAGCAGCGTGCGCTCGGGCTGCGTCTGGGCCCAGTGACGCAGCCGGTCGGTCAGCCGCTCGGGGTACGGCTGCAACGGCTGCTCGGCGCGCAGGTAGTGCACGCCGGGGGCGCCGTCGCGCACCAGCACACGGGTCACACCAAAGCGCAGCGGTCGAAACGGTGCCTGCGCCACGTCCAACGCCGTCGGTGTCTCGGGGGCGTTCATGGTGGTCTCCTCTGCGTAGGGGCCGTCAGGCGTCTTGGCGCACCTTGGCGGCCTTGCCTTCCAGAAAAGCGCGCAGCCGGGCCTTGGCCTCGGGCGCGGCCTGCGCCACGGCGGCCATCAGCGCTTCGGTGAACAGGCCGTGGTCGCTGGCCTGCTCGGCGATGCGCGGCAACGCATGCATCAGTGCGAAGTTGGTCAACGGCGCGTTGTCGGCGATGCGCCGCGCCAGCGCCAGCGCCTTGTCCAGCGCCTGCCCAGCACCGACGCGGTACTGCACGAGCCCAATGCGCTCGGCTTCGTCGGCGCCGACCACACGTCCGGTCAGCATCATGTCTGTCATGCGCGCCACCCCGATCAGCTTGGGGATGCGCACCGAGCCGCTGCCCCCGACGAAAATGCCGCGCGAGCCCTCGGGCAGCGCGAAGTAGGCCGTGTCGTCCGCCACACGGATGTGGCAGGCGCTGGCCAGCTCCAGACCGCCGCCCACCACCGCGCCGTGCAGCGCCGCCACCACCGGCACGCGGCCTTTTTCCACCGCCTCCAGCGCGGTGTGCCACATGCGCGAATGCAGCACGCCTTCGGCGGCGTCACGCTCGCGCAGCTCGCTCAGGTCCAGCCCGGCGCAAAAGTGCTCGCCTTCGCCGCAGACCACGGCGGCGCGGGCCGCCTCGGGCAGCGTTTCGAAGGTGTGGCGCAGCGCCAGGATCAGACCGTCCGACAGCGCGTTGCGCTTGGCCGGGCGCCGCAAGCGCACCACGGCCACCGGGCCGTCGAGGGTGCATTGGATCGCGTCGAGGTCGGGTTGGGGTTGCATGGTAATGATTACAAAGAATAACGATATGGGAAGCTTAGCGCATCCTCGACGCCGACTGTACTGGGGTAAACCCTGAGTTCGGCTGGGGCATACTCGCGCGCCATGCATACCCCCTCCGGCCCTCCGCAGTGGGCGCTGGCCGACGGCGTGGCCACCATCACCCTGTGCCGGCCGCAGCACCACAACCGTTTGCATCTGGACGATTTGCAGCGGCTGCGCGAGCTCGTGCAGCGCGCCAACGACGACGCACAAGTGCGCGTGTTGGTGTTGGCCGCACGCGTGCGCGCGGGTGCGCGGCCGGTGTTCAGCGCAGGGTTTCACCTGGGGGATTTCGAGCAGGCCGATGGCGGCGCTGGGGCGGCGGCGGATGCGTTTGTGCAGGCCGCCGACGCGCTGGCCGCCGCCCGGCCGGTGACGCTGGCGGCGCTGGGCGGCAGCGTCTATGGGGGCGCGGTGGACCTGGCGCTGGCGTGTGACCTGCGCATTGGCGTGCTTGGCATGGAAGCGCGCGTGCCGGCGGCGGCACTGGGGCTGCACTACGGCAGCAGCGGGCTGCGCCGCGCGGTGGCGGTGTTGGGCCTGCCGGTGGCGCGGCGGCTGTTCGTGGCGGCCCATACCCTGGGCGCCGACGAGTTGCTGGCAAGTGGTTTTTTGGACGCGCTGGTGGCGCCGTCGGCGCTGGCGGCCGAGGTGCAGCGCCGCGCACAGGCGCTGGCCGCGCTGGCGCCGCTGGCGGTGCAGGGCATGAAGCGCACGCTGCTGGAGCTGGCCACCGGCACCGGCGATGCGGCGACGTGGCGACAGCGCGAGCGGCTCACCCAAGCCAGCGCCGACTTCGCTGAGGGCCGCGTGGCGGCGCTGCAGCGGCGTGCGCCCCGTTTCGTGGGGCGCTGAAGCGGCGACACAGGCGCGGCCGCGCGCCTGCCAGTGTCGGGCGCGGGGCCGTGGCCGCTGTTTACGCTATGCCTTGGCCTGTGTAGCCCAGGCGCCGCGACAGCTGCTCGCCGCACGCGCGCAGCGCCTGCGCTTGCGGGCTGCCCACGCCAAGGTCCAACAAGGCGCTGGGGCCGATCGCGGCCAGCGCCAGCGCCAAGCGCCCAAAGCCGTCGAACACCGGCACCGCCATCGCGCTGATGCCTGGCAGCAGCTCGTCACGCACGCGGCTGAGCCGCTCGCGCCGAATGTCTTGCAGCTCGGCGGCAAAGGCGGGGTCGTCCAGGGCGGCGGCTTCACCTTCGCGCGCCAGCGCCTCAGCCACCGCCTGCGGCGGCGCGAAGGCCGCAAACACCTTGCCGGTGCCGGTGTGCCGCAGTGACGCCGGCGTACCGTGCCGCATGGCCACGTGCACCGGCGTGGGCCCGTGCTCGACGTGCACGATGATCGGGCCCATCGGCCCCCACACCGCCGCCGACACCGTGCAGCCCAGCTGCGCGGCCAGCGCGGGCAGCTGTGCCACCGCCAGCCGCACCGGGTCCACCTGCTGCAGCCCGATCAGCCCCAACTGCAACGCCAGCGGCCCCAGCCCGTAGCGCCCGCTGACGGCGTCTTGTTCCACCAAGCCCAGTTTGCCGAAGCTGACCAGGTAAGGATGGGCCTTGGCCGGGGTCATGCCCGCCGCGCGGGCCAGGTCTTTCAGGGCCAACGCGCTGCCGGCGCGCACCAGGGCTTTGAGCAACTGGCCGCCCACTTCGATGCTTTGGATGCCGCGCGGGCTGCGGGCATCGCCGTCGTCGTCGGTGCCGCCGTTCGTCGCGGCGGGGTGCAGCGTGGGGTTGTTCATGCGCATCATTGTCGCTGCGCGCCGGTCCGCGTGAGCGGGTCGGCCTCTACGGGTTTATACCTATACAAATGGGTTTGACATGGTACAAAAACCTCGCGTAAGATCTGGATCAATGTATGACAAACGCGTTCGGTATGGTTGAATCACCGTGCCGACCTTCCAGGAGTTTCCGATGAGCACCAAAGCCTTTGCCAGCCAGGCCGACCTGCAGGACAAGCAAGTCAGCTTCACCAAGCTGTCCGACCACGCCTACGCCTACACCGCCGAGGGCGACCCCAACACCGGCGTCGTTATCGGCGACAACGCCGTGATGGTCATCGACACCCAGGCCACGCCGGCCATGGCGCAGGACGTCATCCGCCGCATCCGCGAAGTCACCGACAAGCCCATCAAGTACGTGGTGCTGAGCCACTACCACGCGGTGCGGGTGCTGGGCGCCAGCGCTTATCAGCCCGAGCACATCATCGCCAGTCAGGACACCTACGACCTCATCGTCGAGCGTGGCGAGGCCGACAAGGCCAGCGAGATTGGCCGCTTCCCGCGTCTGTTCCGCGCGGTCGAAACCATTCCGCCGGGGCTGACGTGGCCCACCATCACCTTCACCGGCAAGATGACCCTGTGGCTGGGCAAGCTGGAGGTGCAACTGCTGCAGCTGGGCCGCGGCCACACCAAAGGCGACACGGTGATCTGGTTGCCGCAGGAGCGCATCCTGTTCAGCGGCGATCTGGTCGAGTTCGACGCAACCCCCTACGCCGGTGACGCCTACTTCCGCGACTGGCCCAAGACGCTGGACAACATCGCCGCGCTGCAGCCGGCCAAGCTGGTGCCGGGGCGAGGTGCTGCGCTGATCACGCCCGAGCATGTGCAGGCCGGCTTGGCGGGCACCAAGGCGTTCATCGAAGACGTGCGCGCCGCGGTGGAAGAGGGCGTGCGTGCCGGCAAAGACCTGCGCGCCGTGTACAAGGAAACCTACGCCCGGCTGCAGCCCAAGTACGGCCGCTGGGTCATCTTCGACCACTGCATGCCGTTCGACGTCACCCGCTGCTACGACGAAGTCACGCAGTACCCCGACCCGCGCATCTGGACCGCCGAGCGCGACCGCCAGATGTGGGAGACGCTGGAAGGTTGACCCAACGCCCAGCCCGTCGCAACCACCCCGCCGCAGGAGACACGCCATGCGTATCGAACGCATCCACCACGTCGCTTACCGCTGCAAGGACGCCAAAGAGACCGTCGAGTGGTACGTCAAGCACCTGAACATGAAGTTCGTGCTGGCCATCGCCGAAGACCAAGTGCCCTCGACCAAGGCACCGGATCCCTACATGCACGTCTTCCTGGACGCCGGGCAGGGCAACGTGCTGGCGTTTTTCGAGCTGCCCAACTCCCCCGCGATGGGCAGGGACCCCAACACGCCGGAGTGGGTGCAGCACATCGCCTTCAAGGTCGACAGCGTGCGCACGCTGGAAGAGACCAAGGCGCGGCTGGAGGCGGCCGGCATCCCGGTGGTGGGCATCACCGACCACACGATCTTCAAGAGCATTTACTTCTTCGACCCCAACGGCCACCGTATCGAGCTGGCCGCCGACGTCGGCACGCCCGACATGTACGAGCGGCTCGACGCGGTCAAGTGGGACATGCTCAACGAGTGGGCGCAGACCAAGCGCGCACCGCGCCACGCCGCCTGGATGCACGAAAAAGAGTTCCACGCGGTGGACGGTTGAGCGCGCGCCGCTGGCCGTTTCATCCTGCTGATGTCCACACGCCCAACGCTCCCCGCGCGGGTGGCGTGGGGGTGGCTTTGCCCGGAGGCTCCCCATCATGCTGCACACCTACACCTACCCGCAGTACGCGTACCGCCCCAGCCCGGAGCAGGCCGAGGGCCGCCGCACGCGCCACCCCGTGGTCGTCGTCGGCGCCGGCCCGGTGGGCATGACGCAGGCGCTGGACCTGGCCGCGCGCGGCGTGCCGTGCGTCGTGCTGGACGACAACAACACGGTCAGCGTCGGCTCGCGGGCGGTGTGTTACGCCAAGCGCCCGCTCGAAATCTGGGACCGCCTGGGGCTGGGCGAAGCCTTGGTGGAGCAGGGCGTGCAGTGGAAGGTGGGCAAGGTGTTTTTCCGCGACGAGCTGGTGTACCAATTCGACCTGCTGCCGGAAGACCACCACAAGATGCCGGCGATGATCAACCTGCAGCAGTACTACCTGGAAGAGCGGCTGGTGCAGGCGTGCGAAGCATCACCACGGGTGGACCTGCGCTGGAAGCACAAGGTGCTGGCGGTGGAGCCACAGCCCGACCACGTGGTGCTGACGGTGGAAACACCGGACGGCATTTTCAAGATGGAGGCCCAATGGCTCATCGCCTGCGACGGCGCGCACAGCGACGTGCGCCGCATGATTGGGGCGGACTTCACCGGGCAGTTTTTTCAGGACCGGTTCCTCATCGCCGACGTGGTGATGAAGGCCGACTTTCCGACCGAGCGCTGGTTCTGGTTCGACCCGCCGTTCCACCGCAACCAGAGCGTGCTGCTGCACAAGCAGCGCGACAACGTCTGGCGCATCGACTTCCAACTCGGCTGGGACGCCGACCCCAACGAGGAAAAAAAGCCCGAGCGCGTCATTCCGCGTATCCAGGCCATGCTAGGGCCGGACGTGCCGTTCGAGCTGGAGTGGGTGTCGGTGTACCAGTTCGCCTGCCGGCGCATCGACAACTTCCGCCACGGCCGTGTGCTGTTTGCCGGCGATGCGGCGCACCAGGTGTCGCCGTTTGGCGCGCGTGGCGCCAACAGCGGCGTGCAGGATTGCGACAACCTCAGCTGGAAGCTGGCCGCCGTGCTGGCCGGCGACGCGCCCGAAGCGCTGCTGGACACCTACCACTGGGAGCGCGCGCTGGCGGCCGACGACAACATCCGTAACTCGACGCGCTCGACCGACTTCATCACGCCCAAGAGCCGCGCGTCGCTGCGGCTGCGCAACGCCGTGTTGGAGCTGGCGCGCGCCGAGCCGTTGGCGCGCCCGCTGGTCAACAGCGGCCGTCTGTCCACGCCGACGCCGTACTTGGGCTCGCCACTCAACACCCCGGACAGCGAGCCGTTCGCGGGCCGCATGGTGCCCGGCATGTTCTGCGCCGACGCCCCGTTGCAGGTGCAGGGGCGCCCAGGGTGGCTGCTGGAGCAGCTCGGTCGCGGCTTCGTGCTGCTGAGCTTTGGCGCCGGCGCCGAGCCGGTGCGGGTGGGCAACGTGCAGGCCGAAGTGCTGGAGGTTGGCCGTGACGTGCACGACCGCCTGGGCGTACTGACCGAACGTTACGACGGCCGGCCCGGCACTGTTTACCTGATCCGGCCCGACCAGTACGTGGCGGCCCGCTGGCGTCGCTTCGACGCGCAGGCAGTGCGCGCCGCGCTGTCCCGCGCCCTGGCGTTGGCCTGACGCCGCCCGCCAAGCGGCCCTCGATGGAGAAACCGACCATGCCCCTGATGCGACTGCCCAACATCGTCGATCACGACGCCTTTTACGAGGAGCTGATCGACGCCCAGCGCGACATGAACGACGAGCAGGCCGACATGTTTCTGGCCAAGCTCGTGCTCATCCTGGCCAACCACGTCGGTGATCGCGAGGTGCTGAGCCAGGCCATCCAACTGGCGCGCGCCAACACGCTGGCGCAGCGCGCTTGACGCGGCGCCACGCGTGCGCTACACCCCCACCGCATGATGACCGTCAACGAAACCCACGACCCAGCACTGCGCAGCTGGGTTGCCTCGGCACAGGCGCCGGGCACCGACTTTCCGATCCAGAACCTGCCGCTGGCGATTGTTCGCCGCCGCGGCCGTGGCGAACCTTGGCGTGGCGGCGTGGCCATCGGCGACCAGATCGTCGACCTGGCCGCGCTGCACCGCGCGCACCCGTGGGAGGGGCTGGCGGCCGAGGCGCTGGCCGCCGCGGCGCAACCCAAGCTCAACGCGCTGATGGCCCTGGGGCCGGCGCACTGGAGCGCGTTGCGCCGCGCGCTGTCGCACGCGCTGCGCGAGGGCAGCGCGCTGCGCGCCACCGTCGAGCCGTGTCTGCTGCCCCAGGCCGACGCCGAGTACGACCTGCCGGCGCACATCGGCGACTACACCGACTTTTACACCTCCGTGCACCACGCCACCAACATCGGCAAGCTGTTTCGGCCGGACAACCCGCTGCTGCCCAACTACAAATGGGTGCCCATCGGCTACCACGGGCGCTGCTCCAGCATCGGCGTGTCGCCGCAAGCGTTTCGGCGCCCGCGCGGGCAGATCAAGGTGCCCGATGCCGCCGCGCCGGTGCTCGCGCCCAGCCGGCGGCTGGACATCGAGCTGGAAATGGGTGTGTTCGTTGGGCCGGGCAACCCCTTGGGCGAGCCCATCCCCATCGAGCGGGCCGAAGACCACGTGTTCGGCGTCGTGTTGCTCAACGACTGGTCGGCGCGCGACATCCAGGCCTGGGAGTACCAGCCGTTGGGGCCGTTTTTGGCCAAAAATTTCGCCACCACCATCTCACCGTGGGTGGTCACGTGGGAGGCGCTGGCACCGTACCGCGTGCCGTTCGAGCGGCCCGCGGATGACCCGCCGCCGTTGCCCTACCTGGACGGTGGCGCCAACCGGCGCGCCGGTGGCGTCGACATCCACCTCAGCGTCGAGCTGCGCACGGCGGCCATGGCCGCGTGCGGCATGGCCGCGCATACCGTGGCCACGACCAACCTGCGCTACACCTACTGGACGGTGGCGCAAATGGTGGCCCACCACACCGTGGGGGGGTGCAACCTGCAACCGGGCGATTTGCTCGGCACCGGCACGCTGTCCGGACCCGAACCGCACCAGGCCGCGGCGCTGATCGAGTTGACGCAAGGCGGCAAGCAGCCGCTGGAGCTGCCCAGCGGCGAGCGGCGCACGTTTCTGGAAGACGGCGACGAGGTCATCCTGCGCGGCTGGTGTCAGGCGCCGGGGGCGGCGCGCATCGGCTTTGGCACCTGCATCGGCACGGTGTTGCCTGCGTTGGCGGGCTGATGGCCAGCCATGCCGTTTTGCAATAGCAGCTTGACCGCGCTCGGGCGCCCGATGTGCGCGCACCGCTCTACAGTGTGCTGTGGCGAGCGGTGCTGCCGGGGGTCGTGCGGCATGCGGGAAAACCCCGATGCCGTTCCCCTGGCGGCGTAATCCGTTAGTACAGATAATCATCAGTGTGCATTTGGTTTGCCCCAACCCGAAGGAGACTCCCGATGAAAACACCTTGGACCCTGCGTGCCATGTCCGTGGCTTTGGGCGGCGCCGTGCTGGCCGGCGCCGCATGGGCGCAGCAGGTGACGCTGCGCGTGCACCACTTCCTGCCGGCCCAAGGCTCGATTCCGAAGACGGCCATCGAGCCCTGGGCCAAGAAAGTCGAGGCCGACTCCGGCGGTCGCATCAAGGTGCAGGTGTTTCCGGCGATGCAGCTGGGTGGTACGCCGGCGCAATTGTTCGACCAGGCGAAGGACGGCGTCGTCGACGTGTCGTGGACGGTGCTGGGCTACACGCCGGGCCGTTTCCCACGCATGGAGGTCTTTGAAATCCCGTTCATCGCACCGTCGCACGACCGCTCGGCCGAGGTGATGTCGAAAGCCGCGTGGGACTTTGCCAACAAGTTCGCGGCGGAAGAGTTCAAAGACGTCAAGCTACTGGCCGTGCACACCCACGGGCCCGGTCTGCTCCACACCAAGCAACCGGTCACTGGGCTGGAGAGCCTGCGCGGCATGAAGATTCGCGGCGGCACGCGCATCGTCAACAACATGCTGGTCAAGCTGGGCGCCACGCCGGTGGGTATGCCAGTGCCGCAGGTGACCGAGGCACTGTCCAAGGGCGTGCTCGATGGCACCACGATTCCGTGGGAGGTCGGCCCCTCGCTGCGCGTGCACGAGATCGTCAAAAACCACACCACTTTTGGCGGTGACCGGGCGCTGTACACGATGGCCTTTGCGTTTTCGATGAACAAGGCCAAGTACGAGTCGCTGCCGCCGGACCTCAAAAAGGTCATCGACGCCAACAGCGGCGCGGCGCTGTCGGCAGCGTTTGGCAAGGCCATGGACGAAGCGGACAAAATCGGCCGCGACATCGCGCTGAAGGCCGGCAACAAGATCACCCAGCTCGACGTCGCCGAAACCCAGCGTTGGCTGCGCACCGCCAGCAGCGTCGAAGACGATTGGGTCAAGGAAGTCAAAGGCAAGGGGATCGACGGCGCGGCCCTGCTGCGTGAGGCACGCGCCATGATCAAACAGCACGACACCAAGTAAACTGGCTGGCCCCACCTGCGCGGGCGCGCAGCGTGCCAATCCCTTGGCTCTGCGCGCCCGTGTCTTTGGGGGGGCGGCGGGGGTCGTTGGGACAGTTTCGTTCATCGCACAACGCAAACGGCAATCGACATGACGGTATGGGTCTTCCGGCTGGCCAAGTGGTCGGCCCTCGTGGGTGGGTTGGTGCTGGTGGCACTGACCCTGATGAGCGTGGCCAGCATCACCGGCCGCGCGCTGATTGGCCTGGGCCTGGGGCCGGTGCCGGGTGATTTTGAACTGGTCGAAATCGGCACCGGTGTGGCGGTGTTTTTATTCTTGCCCTGGACCTATTTGCGCGGCGGCCACGCCACCGTGGATTTGTTGTACGACCGCATGCCGGCTGCGGCGCGCAAGGCGGTGTCGATGGCCTGCGACCTGCTGATGCTGGCGCTGTGGGTCGTGCTGACCTGGAAACTGTGGGACGGCATGCTGGAAAAACGCGAGTACCTGGAAACCTCGTTCATCCTGCAAATGCCGGTGTGGTGGGGGTACGCGGCTTCGCTGGTGGGCGCGCTGATTGGTTGCCTGGCGTACCTGACGAAAACCCTCATCAACCTGGGCTTGGCGCAGTACCCGCAGGGCTGGCCGGTGCAACACGCGGGGGGGCACTGACATGTCCAGCATCGAACTGGCCGCGTGGTCGTTTCCCATCTTGCTGGGCTTGATCTTCATTCGGGTGCCGATCGGCCTGGCGATGGCCTTGTGCGGGGTCGTAGGGGCGTATTTCATCTACGGCACGCCGGCGCCGCTTCTCAACCAGCTCAAGCATGTGGGCTACACGACGTTTGCCAACTACAACCTGTCGGTGGTGCCGCTGTTTTTGCTGATGGGGCAGTTTGCCGCGCTGGGTGGGCTGTCGCGCTCGCTGTTCAAGGCCGCGGAGGCCTGGGTCGGCCACTGGCGCGGCGGCGTCGCCATGGCCGCGGTGGGCGCCTGCGCGGGCTTTGGCGCGATCTGCGGCTCGTCGCTGGCCACCGCGGCCACGATGGGGCAGGTCGCATTGCCCGAGCTGCGCCGCGCCGGCTACAGTGGGGCGCTGTCGACGGCCTGCCTGGCCGCGGGGGGGACGCTGGGCATCCTGATCCCGCCGTCGGTGGTGCTGGTCATCTACGCCATCCTGACCGAGCAGAACATCGCCAAGCTGTTTCTGGCGGCCTTCATTCCCGGCATTCTGGCGGCGGTCGGCTACATCATCGTGATTTCCGTCTACGTGCGCCTCAAGCCCGACAGCGCCGGCCACATGGAGCCGGCCCCGATGGCCGAACGCTGGCGCGCGCTGGCCAGCACCTGGCCAGTGATCGTGATCTTCCTGGCGGTGGTCGGCGGCATTTACAGCGGCGTGTTCACCCCGACCGAAGGTGCCGCCGTGGGGGCGTTTGGCACCGGCTTGGTGGCATGGCTGTCGGGGGGGCTGAACCTCAAGACGCTGCGCGAGTCGATCTACGGCACCGCGGTGGCCACCGGCATGATCTTCATGATCGTGCTGGGCGCTGGCCTGTACAACACGTTTTTGGCGTTGTCACAACTGCCGCAGGAGCTGGCGCAGTGGGTCATTGGCATGGGCTTGAGCCCCTGGGTGGTGCTGGCCATCATCTTGGTGCTGTACCTGTTGCTGGGCTGCGTGATGGACTCGCTGTCGATGATCCTGCTGACCATCCCGATCTTTTTCCCGATGATCATGGGGCTGGATTTCGGCTTGCCGCCCGACGAAAAAGCCATCTGGTTTGGCATCCTCGTGCTGATCGTCGTCGAGGTGGGCCTGATCACGCCGCCGGTCGGCATGAACCTGTTCGTCATCAACAGCCTGGCGCGCGACGTGCCGATTGCCCACACCTACCGGGGGGTGACGCCGTTTGTGCTGAGTGACCTGGTGCGCACGGCGATCTTGGCGGCGTTCCCAGCAATCACCTTGTTCGCGTTGCGGATCACATCCTGACGACCTGCGTCGGACACGACCGGAGGTGATATGCTGGCACCGCAAGACACCACCCTCCCGCAGCCGCCGTCGCGGGTCGGGTTGATCGGTTTGGGCGAGGTCGGCACCATCTTCGCCCGGGCGCTGGCGCAGCTCGGCGTGGCATGGGTCGGTGGTTGGGATGTCAAGCTCACCCCCGGCCACCCCGAGGCCGACGCGATGCGCGCCCGGGCGGTGGCCGCCGGCGCGACGGTCTGCGCCGACGTGGCCGCGCTGTGCGCCCAAGCGCAGCTGATCATCAGCGCCGTCACCGCGGCCAACACGCTGGCGGCGGCCGAGCTGCTGGCCGCGCAGCTGCGGCCGGGCACGTGGGTGCTGGACCTCAATTCGGCGTCGCCCGGCACCAAGCAACAGGCCGCCGCCGCCATCGAGGCCACCGGTGGACGCTACGTCGAAGCGGGCGTGATGACCTCGGTGCCGCCCTATGGGGTACGGGTGCCGATGCTGCTGGGCGGTCCGCACGCCGCAGCGTTGGCCCCCGTGCTGCAGGGCTGGGGCATGCAGGTGCAGGTGGCCAGCGACCGCTACGGCGTGGCCAGCGCCACCAAAATGTGCCGCAGCGTCATCATCAAAGGGCTCGAGGCGCTGGTCATCGAAAGCTTCACCGCGGCGCGCCACTACGGTGTGGAAGACGCGATGATTGCCACCCTGCACGAGACCTTCCCCGGCATCGACTGGGCGGCGCAGGCGGCGTACTTTTACAGCCGTGTGGCCCAGCACGGCCAGCGCCGCGCCGAGGAAATGCGCGAAGTGGCGCGCACGGTGGTCGAAGCGGGCTTCGAGCCGGTGATGGCCGACGCCACCGCCCGCAAGGACGACGGGATGGCCGCGTTGCGCCGCGCCGGCGCACTGGACCACGTGGCGGCCGACGCCCCCTGGCAAGTCTGGGCCGACGCGCTGCTGGCGGCGCGTGCGTCCAAGACGACGTCGTGACGTCTGCGGCCAAAGCGCGCTGTCAGGCGCTGGTGGCGGACGGTGCGGCGCTGGGGGCGCCGAACCGCTCGGCGCACAGGGCGCGGATCAGGTCGGCGGCGGCCTGCTGGGTCAGCGTGGCAGGCCGGCGGTCGCTGCAGGCCAGCATGACGTGCGCGTGCAACGCGGGCTCGCTCAGCGGGCGGGCGATCAGTTCGTCGGCATGGGCGGCGGCCACCAGCGCGTGCGGCGACAGGATCGCCACGCCGACACCGTCGGCCACCAGTTCGAGGATGGCCGCCACGCCGTCGATTTCCAGCTCTACCTGCGGTTTGAGCCCCAGCATCGCCAGGGCCGCCTCCACCTGCACGCGCAGCGCGTTGGGGCGGCTGGGGATGATCAGCGGCAGCGTGGCCACCTCGCGCAGCGGCACCGGCAACGGCGGATCTTCGGCCAGCCCCGGCTGGCGCCGCTGCACCAGCGCCAGCGGCTCGTCGAACAACGGCTGCAACGTGATGTCCGGCAGCGGCGGGGGGTTGTAGGCCAGCACCAGGTCCAGGTGGCCCTGCGTGAGCGCATCCAGCATCGCCACGGTCAGCCCCTCGCTGATCGACAGCGTGGCCTGCGGCAGCGCGCGCCGAAACGCGCGCGTCAGCGGCACCGCCAGCGTGCGCGCCAGGCTGGGCGGCAGCCCAATGGCCACCCGCCCGGCCAGCGCCCCGCGCACGCGGCCCAGTTCCTCGCGCGCGCGCTGCACCTGGTGCAGGATGCCGCGTGCGTGCGCCAGCAACACCTTGCCGGCTTCGGTGGGGACGGCGCCGCGTCCGTTGCGTACCAGCAGGTGCTGGCGTAGCTCCACCTCCAGCGCGCGGATTTGGCGGCTGAGGGCCGGCTGCACCACCCCCAGCGCGTGCGCAGCGCGGGTGAAGCTGCCCAGCTCGGCCACGCGCACAAAATATTCCAGTTGCCTGAGGTCCATGGCAGCGGCCTCGCACCAAGGTCGTGAGGAATGCCGATTGTAGCCACCACGGTGCCAATCTATTACATTGTGCGATAGCAGCTAGTGCGGCCATGCTGCGCGTTGACCCACCAACCCCTGCACAATCGGCGCTGCCATGTCCGCATCCAGCCCCATCCACCCGCCTGCGGCCGCGCCGACGCTGCGCGGCATTTCGTCGATGGCCACGCGGCTGCTGCTGGCCGAGCTGGCGCAGGCCTGGCAGGCCAGCGGGGGCGAGCCGCTGCTGATCGAATCGGTTGGTGGGGTGGATGCCGCGCGGCGCGTGGCCGCCGGCGAGCCGTTCGACGCGGTCTTCCTGGCCCGCGATGCGCTGCAACGCTTGGCCGCCGACGGCCACGTCTGCGTCGACAGCATCGTCGACCTGGTGCGCTCGCCGGTGGCGGTGGCGGTGCCGGCCCACGCCGCGCGGCCCGCGCTGGACAGCGCCGCCGACGTGCGCGCGGCGGTGCAGCAGGCGCGGCGCATCGGCGTGTCCACCGGCCCCAGTGGCCAGGCGTTGCAGCGTTTGTTCGACGACTGGGGGCTGGGCGAGCTGGTGCGCCAGCGTTTGGTCGTGCCGCCGCCCGGTGTGCCGGTCGGCAGCTTGGTCGCGTCGGAGGACATCGACCTGGGTTTTCAACAGCTCAGCGAGCTGATTCACATCCCCGGCATCCAGCTGGTTGGCACGTTGCCGCCCGAGTTGGGGTTGGTGACCGTGTTTGCCGGTGCGGTGGCGTGCCGCAGCCCCCATGGCGATGCCGTGCGCCGCGTGCTGGCGTTCATGGCCTCGCCAGCCGCCGACGAGGCCAAACGCCGTCAAGGCATGGAGCCAGCCCGATGAAACGTGCCATCCCCGCCCTGCACGGCACCCCAACACGCTTTTTGGATTCGTCCCTTTGGAGCACCCTATGAGACCCCCGCTCGTCATTGACGTCCACGGCCACTACACCACGGCGCCGAAGGCGCTGGAAGCATGGCGCAACCGTCAGATCGCGGCGCTGAACGACCCCAGCCTGGCCCCGTCCCCGGCCGAGCTGCGCATCAGCGACGACGAGATCCGCGAGTCGATCGAGACCAACCAGCTGGCCAAGATGCGCGAGCGCGGTGGTGACCTGACCATCTTCAGTCCGCGCGCCAGCTTCATGGCGCACCACATCGGCGACTTCAACACCTCGGCCACCTGGGCCGCCATCTGCAACGAGCTGGTTTACCGCGTCACGCAACTGTTCCCGGAACATTTCGTTGGTGCGGCGATGCTGCCGCAGTCGCCTGGGGTGGATCCGCGCACCTGCATCCCCGAGCTGCGCAAGTGCATCGAGCAGTACGGTTTCGTCGGCATCAACCTCAACCCCGACCCCTCCGGCGGGCATTGGAAAGAGCCGCCGCTGACCGACCGCTGGTGGTACCCGATCTACGAGGTCATGGCCGAGTACGACATCCCCGCCATGGTGCACGTCAGCACCTCGTGCAACGCGTGCTTTCACACCACCGGCGCGCACTACATCAACGCCGACACCACGGCGTTCATGCAGTTGATCCAGGGCGATCTGTTCAAGGACTTCCCGACGCTGCGCTTCATCATCCCGCACGGGGGCGGCGCCGCGCCATACCACTGGGGCCGCTACCGTGGGCTGGCGCAGGAGCTCAAAAAGCCGCCGTTGCAGCAACACCTGCTGGGCAACGTGTTCTTTGACACCTGCGTGTACCATCAGCCGGGCATCGATTTGCTGACCAAGGTCGTGCCGGTGGACAACATCCTGTTTGCCAGCGAGATGATCGGCGCGGTGCGCGGCATCGATCCCGAAACCGGCCACCACTACGACGACACCAAGCGCTACGTGCTGGCCACGCCGCACCTGGACGATGAGGCGCGCCGCAAGGTGTTCGAGACCAACGCGCGGCGGGTCTTCCCGCGCCTGGACGCCAAGCTCAAGGCGCGCGGCCTGTGACCCACCCCCACTGACGCAGGAGGACTCCCGATGCACTACGAACTCGGTGTCGTGTACCGCCGCATTGAGCGCGCCCCACGCGATGTCGCCGACGCGCTGGCTGCCTTTGGCAGCGCCACCGTGCACGAGGCCATGGGCCGCGTTGGCCTGATGAAGCCGTACATGCGGCCCATTTACCCGGGCGCGCAGGTGTCCGGCACCGCCGTCACGGTGCTGCTGCACCCGGGCGACAACTGGATGATGCACGTGGTGGCCGAGCAAATCCAGCCCGGCGACATCGTCGTGGCCGCCATCAGCGCCGAGTGCTGCGACGGCTACTTTGGCGACCTGCTGGCGACCAGCTTTCAGGCCCGTGGCGCGCGCGCGCTGGTCATCGACGCCGGCGTGCGCGACGTCAAAACGCTGACCGAGATGCGCTTTCCGGTCTGGAGCAAGTGCATCAGCGCCAAGGGCACGATCAAGGCCACGCTCGGGTCGGTCAATATCCCGGTGGTGTGCGCCGGGGCCTTGGTGCACCCGGGGGACGTGGTCGTGGCCGATGACGATGGCGTCGTCGTCGTGCCGCGCGACAAGGCCGCCGCCACGCTGGAGGCCGCCCGCAAGCGCGAAGCCAACGAGGCGGGTAAACGTGCCAAGCTGGCTGCCGGCGTGTTGGGGCTGGATATGTACGACATGCGCCCGGCGCTGGCCCAGGCGGGCCTGCGCTACATCGACTGAAGCGGGGGAGGGTTGCGATGGACCGACCCACCACCGGTGGCTTTGTCAAAACGCCCGGCTGGCTCGACTGGTACGACGGCCCGAGCCAGCCGCACTTCCAGTTGCCCCCCGGCGCCGTGGACGCCCACTGCCACGTCTTCGGCCCGGGCGAGCGTTTCCCCTACGCGCCCGAGCGCAAATACACCCCCTGCGACGCCAGCAAGGAGCAACTCTTTGCCCTGCGTGACCACCTGGGCTTTGCGCGCAACGTCATCGTGCAGGCCACCTGCCACGGCGCCGACAACCGCGCGTTGGTGGACGCCTGCGTCGCCAGCGGCGGGCGGGCGCGTGGCGTGGCCACCGTGCGGCGCAGCGTCACCGACGCCGAACTGCAGACCCTGCACAGCGCCGGCGTGCGCGGCGTGCGCTTCAATTTTGTCAAGCGCCTGGTGGACTTCACGCCCAAGGACGAGCTGCTGGAGATCGCGCAGCGTATCGCGCCGCTGGGCTGGCACGTGGTGGTGTACTTCGAGGCGCAGGACCTGCCGGAGCTGTGGGACTTTTTCACCGCGCTGCCCACCACCGTCGTCGTCGACCACATGGGCCGCCCGGACGTGCGCAAGCCGCTGGATGGCCCCGAGTTTGGCCTGTTCGTGCGGCTGCTGCGCGAGCACCCCAACATCTGGACCAAGGTCAGCTGCCCAGAGCGGCTGTCGGTGTCCGGCCCGCCGGCGCTGCCGGGCCGCTGCGGGCCTGAGCAGCCGCCGTACGCCGACGTCATCCCGTTTGCGCGTCACCTCGTGCAAACCTTCCCCGACCGCGTGCTGTGGGGCACCGACTGGCCGCATCCCAACCTCAAGGACCACATGCCCGACGACGGGCTGCTGGTGGACTTCATCCCGCACATCGCGCCGACGCCCGAGCTGCAGCGCAAGCTGCTGGTGGACAACCCGATGCGCCTGTATTGGCCGGAAGAGTGTTAAAGAGAGGAGACAATGATTATGATGACTATAACGCGGAAGCTGTGGGTGGTACTTGTGTGCGTAGTGGCGCAATACGGCTGGGCCGATTCGCCAAGACTGGATGCGCCCCGCACGTATAACGAGCTTCCGCAACGCTGCGAGGCTTTCAGGGGGGCTACGATCGATGCCGGCCTCATTGGCGCGGATACCGGCACTGGCAGTGGCCCCGCGACGGTTATAGAAGCCAGCTGGGAGGAATCGAAATCCCTTCGTGTCAGCGATGGAGGGCCAACGCCGGCCGCGCGTATCCAGCCTGCCTTGCCTGCTTACTGCAGGCTTATAGGGCGTATTGCGCCGGTTAATGCGGGCTCGTCAGAAATTTTGTTTAGAGTGAACCTCCCGCTGACATGGAATGGACGGTTGGTCCAATACGGTGGCGGCGGGTTTAATGGGGTCTTGATCACAGGAACCGGGCTGGTGCCTGGGCAGCCTTATGACTACCCGGTTCCGTTAGCCCGCGGGTTCGTTACTGTGGGTACCGATTCTGGCCACCAAAACAAACCGGGTGAGCCACTGCAGCGCTTTGCGCTGGATGATGAAGCGCTGGTCAACTTTGCTCACGCTTCATACAAGAAAGTGCGCGACGTTGCTATTGAGCTTGTACGTCGCGCGTATGGTGCTCCGCCAGAGCGCCAATATTTCGTCGGTAGTAGCGAGGGTGGGCGAGAGGGCCTCGTGATGGCGCAGCGCTATCCGGATGCTTTTGATGGCATCTATTCACGCGTGCCTGTTCTTAACTGGACGGGACTTCAGCATACTGGATTGCGCGATGGCCTGGCGCTGGCTCGTGGCGGGTGGATGAACCGTGCTCACACGGAGCTCGTCGGTCGCGCGGTGCTCGCTGCCTGCGATGCGCTCGACGGTCTTGCCGATGGCATCGTCGGTGATCCGCTAGCTTGCCGCGAGCGCTTCGATATTGACGCTCTTGCTTGCGGTGCGGTGGGTGCAGGTACGCCCCCGCACGGTTGCCTGACACAGTCGCAAATCGCAGCGATACGCACCCTAATGAGTCCGCTCGTTATGCCGTTCGGTCTTGCTAACGGCGTGCGCGAGTATCCGGGTCGCGGACCGAGTGGCGAGGCGATTCCGGCATCCGGGGCAGCCGGTGGTTGGGTGAGCTGGTGGCTGGGCGAGATGCCTCCCGATTTTCCGCCTTCCGCACCACCCAAGAACGGCATCGCGTGGTATTACGGCGCTGGTGCTATACAGTATTTCTTCGCGCGCGACCCTGCGCTCGACGTTCGAAAATACGATCCGCGCGAATATCGTGATCGTGTTATGTACATATCTCGTCTAATGGATGCAACTGATCCTGATCTCTCGGCGTTTGCGGCTCGCGGCGGCAAGTTAATTATGTTTGAGTACATGGGCGATTATGCACAAAGTCCTTACGCGGGTATCCAATATTTTGAGGGTGTTGAACGACGGCTCGGTGCAGATCGAGTCGCGGAGTTTGCCCGTCTGTATGTCGCTCCAAACGTCGACCACGTCGGCACTGGTGCACCTGCACTAGTAGACATGCTGGACGTACTGGTAGATTGGGTCGAGCGCGGGCGCGCCCCAGCGACGCTCACGGTGGTCGAACAGGCCGATAAGCCGCCGTTTGCAGTGATCCGTAGTCGTCCGCTTTGTCGTTGGCCTGAGGTCCCGCGCTATCGGGGCGGAGATCAAACGAAGGCAGAGAGTTTTGTTTGTACCCGCTAGTAGGTTTGAGATGGCCCTGCACAAACCCTACGCCGACATCCCCGGCACCGTCATCTTCGACGCCGACCAATCGCGCCGCGGTTACTGGCTCAACCAGTTCTGCATGAGCCTGATGAAGCCGGAAAACCGCCAGCGCTACCTGGCCGACCGCCGTGCCTACCTGGACGAGTGGCCGATGACCGAAGAGCAAAAACAGGCCGTGCTCGACGGCGACCTCAACCGTTGCATCCAACTGGGCGGCAACATTTACTTTTTGGCCAAGCTCGGCGCCACGCACGGCAAGAGTTTTCAGCAGATGGCGGGCTCGATGACCGGCATGACCGAAGAGGAGTACCGCGCGATGATGCTGCGCGGTGGGCGCTCGATCGAGGGCAACCGCCACCTGGGTGAGGACGGCGACGCCCAGCCGCATCGCCAGCCCCAAGGCCACGGCAGTGGCCGCTTGCTGTGACCATCCCCGGGAGACCTCATCCATGGCACGCATCACCGCCTCCGTCTACACCAGCCACGTTCCCGCCATCGGCGCGGCCATCGACCTGGGCAAAACCCACGAGCCGTACTGGCAGCCGCTGTTTGCCGGCTACGAGTTTTCCAAACAGTGGCTGCGCGAGCACACGCCCGACGTCGTGTTCCTGGTCTACAACGACCACGCCACCGCGTTCAGCCTGGAGCTGATCCCGACCTTCGCCATCGGTACCGCGGCCGAATTCCCCATCGCCGACGAAGGCTGGGGGCCGCGCCCGGTGCCGCCGGTGATCGGCCACCCCGAGCTGGCCAGCCACATCGCGCAAAGCGTCATCCAAGAGGACTTCGACCTCACCATCGTCAACAAGATGGCGGTGGACCACGGCCTGACCGTGCCGCTGTCGCTGATGTGCGGCCAGCCGCAGGCGTGGCCGTTCAAGGTCATCCCGTTTGCCGTCAACGTGGTGCAGTACCCGGTGCCCAGCGGGCGGCGCTGCTTCCAGTTGGGGCAGGCCATCCGTCGCGCGATCGAAAGCTTCGACGACGACCTCAACGTGCAGATTTGGGGCACCGGCGGCATGAGCCACCAGTTGCAGGGGCCGCGCGCCGGCCTCATCAACAAGGCATGGGACAACCAGTTCCTCGACCGCCTGATCGACGACCCGGCCGCTTTGGCCGAGGTGCCGCACATCGAATACGTGCGCGAAGCCGGTTCCGAGGGCATCGAGCTCGTGATGTGGCTGATCGCCCGTGGCGCCATGGCCGACGTGGCCGGCGGCCCCAAGCCGCGCGTGGCGCATCGCTTTTACCATGTACCGGCGAGCAACACCGCCGTCGGACACCTGATTTTGGAGAACGCCGCATGACCATCCAAGTTGCCCTGGCCGGGCCGGGGGCCTTTGGCCAAAAACACCTCGACGCCATCCGCAACATCCCCGATGTCAAGGTCATTTCGCTGATCGGCCGCGATCCCAACCAAACCCGCGAGGTGGCCGACAAGTACGGCATCCCGCATACCAGCACCGAGCTGGCCGACGCGCTGGCGATGCGCGAGGTGGACGCGGTGATCCTGTGCACCCCCACCCAAATCCACGCCCGGCAGGCCAAGCAGTGCCTTGAGGCTGGCAAGCACGTGCAGGTGGAAATCCCGCTGTGCGACGTGCTGCGCGAGGGCGAAGAAGTGGTCGAGCTGCAGCGCCAGACAGGTCTGGTGGCCATGGTCGGCCACACCCGCCGCTTCAACCCCAGCCACCAATGGGTGCGCCGCCGCATCCTGGCCGGCGAGTACACGATCCAGCAAATGGACGTGCAGACCTACTTTTTCCGGCGCACCAACATGAACGCGTTGGGTCAGCCGCGCTCGTGGACCGACCACCTGCTGTGGCACCACGCCGCGCACACGGTGGACCTGTTCGCGTACCAGACGCGCAGCCCCATCGTGCAGGCGCACGCCATCCAGGGGCCGTACCATCCTGAGCTCAAGATCGCGATGGACATGAGCATCCAGCTCAAGGCCGCCAGCGGGGCGATTTGCACGCTGTCGCTGTCGTTCAACAACGACGGCCCGCTGGGCACGTTCTTCCGCTACATCGGCGACACCGGCACCTACATCGCACGCTACGACGACCTGGTGCAGTCGCACAGCAAAGGGCCCGAGACGCCGATCGACGTGTCGGGTGTGGACGTGTCGCTCAACGGCATCGAGCTGCAAGACCGCGAGTTTTTTGCCGCCATCCGTGAACGGCGCGAGCCCAACGCCAGCGTTGCGCAGGTGCTGCCGTGCTACCAGGTGCTGCACCAGCTGGAGCAACAACTGCTGGCCGACAACGGCCCGGCACCACGTTGAACCGCCATGGCTGCGTCGACGTCTTCGACATCCGACGGAGTTGCCGCGACCCCAGCGCAGCCCCTGAAGGCGCCGCCGACCCCGCTGCCGCAGCGGCGGTTGGGGCCGTTCAGCGTTTCGGCCATCGGGCTGGGCTGCATGAACATCTGCCACGCCTACGGGGAGCCAGTACCCGAGGCCGACGCCGCGCGACTGCTGCTGGCGGCGCTGGACGCCGGCGTGACGCATTTCGACACCGCAGCGCTGTACGGCTTTGGCCTGTCGGAAACGCTGATCGGCAAGTACCTGGCCCCGCACCGCGACCGCTTTGTATTGGCCAGCAAGTGCGGCATGACCGGCGTGGACCTGCGCGGCGATGGCAAGCGCGTGCGCGTCATCGACGGGCGGCCCGCTACCCTGAAAACCACCTGCGATGAAGCGTTGCGGCGCCTGCGCACCGACGCCATCGACCTGTACTACCTGCACCGCTGGGACAAGCGCGTGCCGATCGAAGACAGCGTCGGCGCCCTGGCCGACCTGGTGCGCGAGGGCAAGATCCGCGCCATTGGCTTGAGCGAAGTGTCCGCCGCCACCCTGCGCCGAGCCCACGCCGTGCATCCGATTGCCGCGGTACAGTCGGAGTATTCGCTGTGGACGCGCAACCCCGAAATCGCTGTGCTGGATGCCTGCCGCGAGCTGGGGGTGGCCTTCGTGGCGTTCAGCCCGCTGGGGCGTGGCGTGTTCACCAGCACCCCGCCCGACCCCCAGGCGTTGCACGCGCAGGACATCCGCCGCGCGATGCCGCGCTTTGCCCCCGAGCACTGGCCGCGCAACCTGGCGTTGCGTACGCGCCTGGTGGCGCTGGCCGAGCAAGTGGGTTGCACCCCGGCGCAGCTGGCGCTGGCGTGGGTATTGGCGCGCGGGCAGCACGTGCACGCGCTGCCCGGTACCACGCGTGTGGCGCATCTGCTGGAAGACCTGGGTGCGCTGCACGTGCAGCCGGGCGCGGCGGTGCTGGCCGAGCTCGACGCCATCTTCGTCCCCGGCGCGCCCAGCGGCGCGCGCTACAACGCGCAGGGCGAAGAGGAAGTGGACACCGAGCGTTTTTAGCCGGCGACGGTGGCGGCCACCTCCACCAGCTGCGCGCGCAACCAGCGCAATGCCGGGTCGTCATGGTCGCGCCGGTGCCACACCAGGTACATCGGCAACGGTGGGCAGGGCAGCGGTGGCTCGACCCACGCCAGTCCGGCCAGCAGGTGCTGGGCCAGACGCGCCGGGGCGGTGGCCAGCAAGTCGCTGCCGCGCAGCAGCGCGCCCAGCCCCGCAAACCCCGGCACCGTCACGCGGATGCGCCGCCGCACCCCACGCCGCAGCAGCGCATCGTCCAGCGCCAGCGTGCGCCGTGGCTCGTACACCACGGTGGCGTGCTCCGCCGCCAGATAGTCCTCCAGCGTCGTGGGGGCAGGGCGCTGGGTGGGGTCGTGGTACACCACCCAGCGGTCGACGAACAAGCGCCGTTGCAGCAAGTCGTGCACCTGCGGTGGGCGCGGTGTCAGCAGCAGGTGTGCATGGCGGTCGCGCAGCAGCTCCGGCGTCGGCGCGCCAGAGGGCACAATGCGCAGCGTCACCCCGGGCGCGGCCGCGCGCAAGCGCGCCAGCAGCGGCGGCACCAGCACGTCGCGCTGCAAATCGTTGGCCGCGATCGTGATTTCGGCCTGCCAGCGCGCCGGGTCGAAGGCGTGCGCGTGCGCCAGCCGCTGCAGCGCGGTCAGCAGCTCACGCGCCGGCTCCGCCAGGCTTTGCGCCCGTGCGGTGGGCACGATGCCGCGTCCGCTTTTGACAAACAGCGGGTCCCCCAGCGCCTGACGCAGCCGCTGCACACCGTGGCTCACCGCCGATTGCGTCAAGCCCAGGTGTTGCGCCGCGCGCGTGAACGATCCCGTCTCCAGCACCGCCAGCAGCAACCGCAACGAGCGCGGGTCCAGTGCCGACTCATCAATTTCATTCATGTGTCGTATCTTGATGGATCGGTTTACACGATGCAAGCCCTGCGCGACACTGGGCCGGCGGCACGGTGGTGACTTGCCACCCCGCCGCTGAGTTTTTCCAGAGGAGACCGGCCCGATGAGCCAACCGCATCACCGTCCCATCCCGGGCACGCAGCCGTTTGACGCCACGCTGGCGCAGCGCGGCTACGCGCTCAA
The DNA here is from genome assembly GCF_007556585.1 of Tepidimonas aquatica. Lineage (GTDB taxonomy): Bacteria > Pseudomonadota > Gammaproteobacteria > Burkholderiales > Burkholderiaceae_C > Tepidimonas > Tepidimonas aquatica. The sequence continues at coordinate 45,506 of NZ_VJNA01000021.1, forward strand.
CAAAATGTGCTTTTCGTTCAACGACGCCGCCAACCGCGAGGCGTTTCGCAACGACCCCGAGGGCTACATGCAGCGCTATGGCCTGACCGAGGCGCAAAAACAAGCTGTGCGCAGCGGCCAGGTGCTGGCGATGCTGGCCGCCGGTGGCAACGCCTACTACCTGGCCAAGCTGGCTGGCATCTTTGGCTGGGACATGCAAGACATTGGCGCGCAGCAAACCGGCGTCACCAAGGCCGAGTTTCAGGCCAAGCTCGTCGCGGCCAACCAGCAGTGCTGACCCCGCTGCCCTTCCAACCCACGCACAGGAGCACGTTGCCATGGCCCAGATCGTCGGTGGCTTGGCCACCTCGCACATCCCTGCCATCGGTGCCGCCATTGCCAAAGGGCGGCAGGCCGAGCCGTACTGGAAGCCGTTTTTCGATGGCTTTCCCCCGATTCACACGTGGCTGCAGCAGGTGCAGCCGGAGGTGGCCGTGGTCTTTTACAACGACCATGGGTTGAATTTTTTCCTCGACAAGCTGCCGGTGTTTGCCATCGGCGCGGCGGCCGAGTACCGCCACGCCGACGAAGGCTGGGGTATCCCGACCACCGCACCGCTGGCGGGCTGCCCCGAGCTGTCATGGCACCTGGTCGAACAGCTGACCGCGGCCGAATTCGACCTGACCGTCTGCCAGGAGATGCTGGTCGACCACGCCTGCACGATCCCATTCCAGCTGTTTTGGCCCGACCAACAGCCGGCGCCGGTGCGCATCGTGCCGATCCACATCAATACCGTGCAGTTTCCTTTGCCGACTGCCCGCCGCGTCTACGAGCTGGGCCGCGCCGTTGGCCGCGCGATCGGCTGCTGGGACGATGCCCGCCGCGTGGCCGTCATCGGCACCGGCGGGCTGAGCCACCAATTGGAGGGTGAGCGGGCCGGCTTCATCAACAAGCGCTTCGACCTGCAATTTCTGCAAAGCATGGAGACCAACCCGCAATGGGCCACCCAGTTCACCGACCGGGAGCTGGTGGAACTCGCCGGCACCCAGGGGGTGGAGCTGCTGATGTGGCTGGCCATGCGCGCCGCGCTGACCGAGGCCGGCAGCGGCGTGCGCCTGGTGCACCGCAACTACCATATCCCGATCTCGAACACCGCCACGGGGGTCATGGCGCTGGAGGTGCAGGCCTGATCGCCGTACCGTGCCGACGCCCCCACCTGCCGGGCCTGCATGCCCAGCCGTGCGGGGTGGGGCACGGCTACCGCGCGCGCACGTCCCACCCGACGACCTGCCGCCGCGTGCGGCTGAACTCCACACCAACCTCGATGACGCGCTCGATGCCGGGCGCGCCGCGGTACTTGGCCGCGTAGTTGCGCGCCTGCAGCTGGCGCAGCGCCTCACCCGTGCCTTGGTCGCCATCGACCACCTTGAACTCAAATACCCAGGCGATGCCGGCGTGCTTGACGGTGAGGTCGCACTGCCCTTCGTGGCTGACGTCTTCGGTGTAGCCGCACAGCGTGCCATACTGTGCCGACAGGGTGATGTCGCGCAGGTTGTTGAGCCCGGAAAAGATCGACACCTTGGAAAACTTGCTCACACCCGTCAGCATGGCAAAGCGCACGTCGGCGTCGCGCCCTTGAATAGTACTTGCCGCTGTGGGTCAGTTGCGCCACCAGCGGCGTTTTGTCGACGTAGTAGTAACCGCCGTCGCGGATGTCGCGCAGGGTTTGGATGCCGATCGGCAGCTTGCGACGCAGGGTCATGCCGACGATCTTAGCCCAACGGCTTGCCGTGTGGCGGGACGCCCCGGGGTGGGCGGCGTGGTGGGCTGCTCACCCGGGGCAGGTGCCGATCACAGGTTGTCCAAAAAGCTGCGCAGCTTTTCCGAGCGGCTCGGGTGCTTGAGTTTGCGGATCGCCTTGGCTTCGATCTGGCGGATGCGCTCGCGCGTGACGTCGAACTGCTTGCCCACTTCCTCCAGCGTGTGGTCGGTGGACATTTCGATGCCGTAGCGCATGCGCAGCACCTTGGCTTCGCGCGGCGTGAGGGTGTCGAGAATTTCTTTGACCACCTCACGCAGCCCAGCCTGCATCGCGGCGTCCACCGGCGCGACGTTGGTGGTGTCCTCGATGAAGTCGCCCAGGTGCGAGTCGTCGTCGTCCCCGATGGGGGTTTCCATCGAGATCGGCTCCTTGGCGATCTTCATGATCTTGCGGATCTTGTCCTCCGGCATGTCCATCTTTTCCGCCAGGATCGAGGCGTCTGGCTCGACGCCAAACTCCTGCAGGTGCTGGCGGCTGATGCGGTTCATCTTGTTGATCGTCTCGATCATGTGCACGGGGATGCGGATCGTGCGCGCCTGGTCGGCGATCGAGCGGGTGATGGCTTGCCGGATCCACCACGTGGCGTAGGTGGAAAATTTGTAGCCACGGCGGTATTCGAACTTGTCCACCGCCTTCATCAGGCCGATGTTGCCTTCCTGGATCAGGTCCAGGAATTGCAGGCCGCGGTTGGTGTACTTCTTCGCGATCGAGATCACCAGGCGCAGGTTGGCTTCGATCATTTCGCGCTTGGCGTCGCGCGACATGGCCTCGCCGTCGTTCATGCGCTTGTGGATCGCCTTGAGCTCTTCCAGCGGCACGACCACCCGCGTTTGCAGGTCGATCAGCTTTTGCTGCAGCTCGTGGATGGCGGGGATGTTGCGCCCCAGCACCGCGCTCCACGGCTTGCCGGCCGCGGCCTGGCGTTCGACCCACTGCAGGTTGAGCAGGTTGGACGGGAACTCGGCGGCGAATTTGTCCTGCGGCATGCCGCACTTGTCGACGATGATGCGGCGCAGCTCGCGCTCGATTTTGCGCACCGTTTCGACCTGCTGACGCACCGTGTCGCGCAGCGTTTCGATGGTCTTGGCGGTGAAGCGGATCGTCATCAGCGTTTCGGTGATGCGCGCTTGCACCTCGCGGTAGCGTGGCGTGCCCCAGCCTTCGGCGGCCACCACGTCACGCAGCTCATCGTAATCGGCGCGGATGAGGTCGAAGCGACGCAGCGCCTCCTGCTTGAGTTCCTCCATCTTGCGCGTCAACGCCTTGGAGCCGCCCTTGCCGTCGTCATCATCTTCGTAGTCGTCGAAGTCTTCTTCGGCGACGTAGTCGTCCGCCTCGTCACGGTCGCGGAAACCGTCGACGACGGTGGAGATGATCACCGTGCCGGCGCGGATATCGTCGGCCATCTTGAGGATGTCGGCGATGGTGGCGGGTGACTCGGAGATGACCGCCATCATGTCGTGCAGGCCGCGCTCGATGCGCTTGGCGATTTCGATTTCGCCCTCGCGCGTCAACAGCTCGACGGTGCCCATTTCGCGCATGTACATGCGCACCGGGTCGGTGGTGCGGCCGAACTCGCTGTCCACCGTGGACAGCGCCGCTTCGGCTTCTTCCTCGGCTTCTTCTTCGGAGGTGACAGCCGTGGGCGCGCCGGTCAGCAGCAGCGTTTCGGCGTCGGGGGTCTGCTCGTAGACCGCCACGCCCATGTCGTTGAGCAGCGAAACGACGATCTCCAGCGTCTCTTGCTCGACCAGCTTGTCAGGCAGGTGGTCGTTGATTTCGGCGTGCGTCAGGTAGCCGCGGGTTTTGCCAAGCTTGATCAGCTGTTTGAGCTTTTCGCGCCGCAGCTTGGCTTCCTCTTCGGTCAGCACCGTGTCGTCCAGGCCGAATTCCTTCATCAAGGCGCGTTCCTTGGCCTTGGACAGTTTCATGCGCAGCCGCTTGGCCTTTTCGGCCGGCTCGTCCGGCGCGGCTTCCACCTCGTCGGGTACGGCCTCGGCGTCGACGTCGGCCAGCTCGTCATCCAGCACGTCCAGCTCGGCGTCGGCAAAGACGTCGTCGTCGCCGGACGCCTTGGCCTTCGGTTTGCGGCCGCGCTTGGCGCCGCCACCGCCGCTGGTCTTGGCCTTGCGGGCTTTGGGCTTTGGCGCCGCGTCCGCCTCGGCCCCACTGGCAGCCTGGGCAGGGACGCTGGCGGCCGCGGCCTCGGCTTCAGCGGCTTTTTTGCTGCTGCGCTTGCGGGCAGCCGGCGCCGGCGCGGCGGCGGTTTCCATCGACTCGACGGGTTCGGCAGCGGTGGTCTTTTTGCGGGTGCTCACGGCAAACGCTCTCCATCCGGCGCGGGGCCGGCAGGGTTCAGGTCAACACGACGATCCAAGCGTGGTGGGGTCCAAAGCAGGCCAAGCGGGCGGACGCCATGGCGGCGGCCAGCCCCAACCACGCGCCCGGGCAAGGTGGGGGCGTGGTCGATATTTCGCAAGCCGGTGGGCGAACATTTGGTGTGCAGCCCTTGCGGAATCGGCGCGGGGCGCCATCAGCCTGCGGTCGTGCTGCCGCGGCGCCGGGGTGTGCGGGCTTGGTGGTTCAAGCGGGCCCGGCGGGCTCTGTCCGGAGGTGCTGCTGTCGCACTTGCGAAGCTTTTCATTATACCGCATCCTCGCCTTCGAGCAAGGCGCGCCGCTCGGCCTGCACACGCCGATAGTCCGCCAACGCGGCGGGGTCGTGCGCGGCACGCGCCAGCAGTTCGGTCTCGCGCGCCTTCAGGTGTTCGATACGCAGCCGCCGCATCAGTTCATGCAGCTCCTGGCGCAATTCCTCGGCGCTGCTGGCGCCGTCGGTGGCCTCGCCCAGCACCAACGTGCTGTCGTGCAGCGCCGTGGCCAGGGCTTCGAAAGGCTGGCCACGCAGCGCCTCGCGCAGCGCCGCCCATGGTTGGGCGCCGTGG
>NZ_VJNA01000022.1 GCF_007556585.1 Tepidimonas aquatica
CTGGTCGCACATCCGGGCCGTTACCCTCAACCCTGAACGCGACTCTGTGGTCACAACGGCTGTGAGCCGAGGAGACATTCAGCCGATTGCTGCGTGACAGAGGCGACAAGTAGCTTGACGCGCGCCGTCATATTGATGACACATTCCACGAATAAACTGCACGCATGCCTAGCTGTATCGAATTTCTTTCTGCGGCAAATGTGCGTCATAAGGGCTCTCGCGCTGCTCGCAGGCAGAAACTTGCAAAGGTAACAACATGAAGTTGGAGAAGGACCGAGACGTTCTGAGTCTCAAGGGAGTTTCCGTCCGCTACGGTGACTCGACCGTGGCCTTGCACCCGACGAGTCTGGATGTGAAGCAGGGAGAGTTTTTGGTGCTTCTCGGCGCCTCGGGCGCAGGGAAGTCCACCTTGTTACGAAGCATCAATGGACTGGTGCTGCCCACAAAAGGCGAGGTATCGATACCTGGCCTGGCAGGTGGGGTAGTCAACGCAAAGACGCTGAGAGAGCACCGCAAGCGCTGTGGGATGGTTTTCCAGCAGCATCATCTGATTGGACGTCAGTCGGTCCTCAGGAATGTTCTGATGGGAAAGCTCGGTGACAGGGGTGCATTCGCTTCGCTATGGCCGTGGAGCAAGAAGGACAAGCTGGAGGCGCTCACAGTGATTGAGCGTGTCGGGCTGCTCGAAAAGGCGCTCTCCCGGGCTGATGCCTTGTCTGGGGGGCAGCAGCAGCGCGTAGGCATAGCTAGGGCGCTAATACAGAAGCCACGAATCCTGCTGGCCGATGAGCCTGTTGCCAGCCTGGACCCGGCAACCGCACATAGCGTGCTCACCTTGTTGCATGAGATCTGCAAAAAGGACCACCTCACCGCAATCGTGAGTCTTCACCAGGTGGAGCTCGCGCGCTCGTTTGCAGACCGAATCATTGGGCTCCGCCAGGGAGCTGTTGTATTCGAGGGTAGGGCAGAGCAGCTGAGTCCTGATGTTGTGCGGAACCTCTATGCAAAGCAGTCCAACGCTTCCAACACGAGTGCGTCCACTGATAGCCCCCGAACTCTTCAATCCAGTCAAACCAAGGAGCTCTTGCCATGCTGAATCGCCGTAACTTCTTTCTTGTTGTCAGCGCAGCTTCTTTTGCTGCACTCCTTCCTCTGTGGGCTCATGCGCAGGGAAAGGATCCATCAAAGCTTCGTGTCGCCCTTCTTCCAGATGAGAACGCTGCCAGCGTCATCCAGAACGCGCAGCCTCTTAAGCGCTATCTTGAACAGCAGCTCAAGAAGGATGTTGAGATTGTGGTGACTACCGATTACTCCTCGATGATCGAGGCAATGCGGTTCGGTCGGATTGAGGTAGCGTACTTTGGACCGTTCTCGTACGTTTTGGCCAAATCTAAGGCGCCCGGGATTGAGCCCTTTGCGGTGGGCGTTGAACGTGGGTCGCCCACATACCAGTCGGTCTTCATCGCAACGGCCGGAGGGCCGGTGAAAACGCTTGAAGACGTGCGCGGCAAGCCCTTCGGATTTGGCGACCAGGCGTCCACATCAAGCCACCTTGTACCACGTGCACACCTGCTCAAGAAGTACAAGCTTGATGGTGAGAAGGACTATCGGCCAGTTCACCTTGGGGCACATGACGCGGTCGCACGTGCGGTGCAGTCGGGTCAGATTCCAGCCGGGGCTCTGTCCAAGCCGATTCTGGACAACCTCATCGCTCGAGGAAGCATTGATGCCACGAAGATTGTTCAGCTTGACCTTTCTGCTCCCATTCCAAACTATCCGATCGTCATGCAGGGGGACCTCAAGCCTGAGCTCAAAGCTGCCATCCGCTCTTCCTTTCTGGACATGAAGGATGCTGAGGTGCTCAAGGCGTTTCGTGTCCAGGCGTTTGCCCCCACTGATGACGCTGCATATGACGTCATTAGGGATACCGCAACCATCCTGAAGCTTGATTTGGGCCGTATGCAATGACCTCGGCTGCATTCGAGAACATCATCAGTCGCGACAAGCGGGAGCAGTTCATTGGACTGCTCAATACAGCGTTCGTCCTTCTGGTTTGCCTTGTAGCCCTGTACGTCACGGGGTTCTTCGATGCACAGCGGTTCATCGAAGGCGCCCCGGCTGTCAAGCAGCTCTTATCTGAGATGGTCCCTCCCAACTTCGACCGCTGGGAGCACTGGGTCATCCCGCTGAGGGACACCTTGGCGATGTCGATTGCCGGCACAGCACTGACTATCGTGCTTTCACTTCCGCTGGCGCTCCTGGCGGCTCCAAACACCACCCCCAATCCTTTGGTGGGAAGAGTGGCCAGAGTCATCCTGGCGGCATTCCGGTCCGTGCCAGAAATCATTCTTGGCATTCTGTTCGTGGCAGCCGTAGGGTTTGGTGCTCTACCTGGGGTGCTCGCACTGGCGTTGCATTCCACGGGAATGGTCGCAAAGTTTTACGCGGAAGCCATTGAGCACGTGGATCCGAAGCCACTTGAAGCAGCTGCTGCGGTAGGCGCAAGCCGCTTTCAGGTCATCACCCATGCTGTGTTACCGCAGGTTTTGCCCCAGTTGGCGGACATCACCATCTACCGATGGGAATATCACTTTCGCGCATCGGCAGTGATGGGCATCGTGGGTGCGGGCGGCATTGGCTTCGAACTCATGGCAGCTCTGCGCCTGACCAAGTACGACGAGGTCTCCGCCATTTTGCTGTTCATCCTCATATGCGTGCTCGTGGTCGACGGCATTGGGTCGGCGCTTCGCAAACATCTGAAATAGAAAGAGAGAGGAAGGTAATGATGCCGAAAATTGTGGTGACGCAGCCCATCCATGAAGAGGTACTGGCGCGTCTTATGCAGGTTGGTGAAGTGGTGATGAATCCCGGTCCTGAGCCGTGGAGCGAGGCCGAGCTCCACCGTCATCTGAAGGATGCCGACGCAATGATGGCTTTCATGTCTGACCGGGTAGATCAGCGAACCCTGTTGCACGCTCCCAGGCTCAAGACCATCGCTTGCGCCCTGAAGGGGTATGACAACTTTGACCTGAGGGCTTGCGCACAAGCCGGGGTGACCGTCACCTTTGTTCCTGACCTCCTCACAGAGCCCACAGCCGAGCTGGCCATCGGATTGGCTATTGCTGCTGGCAGGAACGTGCTTCAGGGTGACGCCGCTACAAGAGCAGGCTACTCTGGGTGGAGGCCAGTTCTATACGGAACCGGGCTTCATGGGTCGGTGGCCAGCGTGATCGGTCTCGGAAAAGTTGGGCAGGCCATATTGGCGCGACTCGCGGGCTTTGGCTGCGCGCGGCTGCTTGGTGTAGACCCAAGTGTGCGTCTAGATCAGGTCGAACTGGTCACGCTCGATGAGGCTTTCAGCACATCGGACTATGTGTTCCTGGCAGTGCCTCTTGTTAGCGATACGCGCCACCTGGTTGACTCCAGGGTGCTTCAACTATCGAAAAAGGGCCAGATCCTTGTAAACGTGGGTAGGGGGTCTGTGGTCGACGAAAGGGCGGTTGTCGATGCCTTGGCTAATGAGCAACTTGGCGCGTACGCCGCTGACGTCTATGAGATGGAAGATTGGCTACTTCCAGACAGACCTCGCGAAATTCATCCGGGATTGATCAACAACCCCAGAACAGTACTCACTCCCCACATCGGCTCGGCTGTGAGACGCGTACGGTTCGAAATTGAAATGCGGGCTGCTGAGAACCTAGTCCGCTCACTCAGGGGCGAGAGTTTGAGTGATGTTGCTGTCGAGGCCAGCGCGGCAGCATAGGTATGGTTGCTCGGCGGTTTGCACGCCAGCTGAAATGGGCGCGGCTTCAGAGCCTATGTCCTATGGCTGGGTGCAACCTGCCCGTGTGATGCCATCCTGCTCGCCAAGGGGAAATGACTTGAGTCATCATCGAAGTGGTTTAGCGATGATGTTCTCTGCACGGCGCAGCTCATGGGGTAAGCCCAAATGGGCGCATGGCAAACACCAGATACTTCGAGGGGTCAGGCTACAACACTGATCGTTCTTGGCCTCTGATAGTGGTTTCAACCCAGGACGTTTCAGCTGAGGTCATTACATTCGGCTCGTAGTAGAGGTGACGCTGCTTTGCGAGTTCTTGGACTGCACGGCTGAACCCTAGGTCTAATACAACCGCACTGCGCAGAGTGTTGAGATGCACCGCCGAAAGTGTCTCCCTCGCCCCTTTAGGGTCTGCCTTAGAGTTCACGCAGACGACGAGGTGCGTTGTCGCCGATAGACTGCTTTGATGCATCTCAATGAATCTAGGCTGTTGATTTCCACGCAGAACTGACCCGCCGGGGATGCGGACAAAAACTTGGACTACCAGGGGAGGTAGTTCATGTACTCATACGCAGACAGGATTCGTGCAGTTGCGCTTTACATCAAGCTTGGCTTGCGTGTCAGAGCCACGATTCGCCAGTTGGGGTACCCAACCAAGAACGCATTGAAAGGCTGGTATCAGCACTACCTGAAGCATCAGGATTTGCCAGCAAGCCAAGCGGGGATGTCCTGTTTTTTGTGTGTGGGGCGGTTTCTGAATCTGTCCTCGTGTCGTTCAGCGTGGTGCGAGGGTGAAGCGGTCGCCGTATAGTATCGCGAACTGGTTCATCGCCGATTTCCACTCCTTGCTCGCCCGCTTCCAGTCCGCGGTGATGTTGCGCAAGGCCAGCCAGATCAGCTTGGTGGCCGCCTCGTCGCTTGGGAAGTGCCCGCGGCTCTTGATGATCTTGCGCAGCCGCGAATGCACGCTCTCGATGGCGTTGGTGGTGTAGATGATCCGCCGCACTTCGGGCGGGAACGCGAAGAACGGGATCACCCGGCTCCACGCCCGCCGCCAGGCCGCGACCACGGTCGGGAAGCGCTGGCCCCACGGCCCTGCCTCGAACGCGTCCAGCGCGCGCTCGGCGGCTTCCGCGCTCGGTGCGGTGTAGATCGGCTTGATCGCCGCGGCCAGCGCCTTACGGTCCTTCCAGCTCGCATAGTCGAGGCTGTTGCGGATCAGGTGCACGATGCAGGTCTGCAGGGTCGTGGCCGGAAACACCGCCTCCAGTGCCTCCGGCAGGCCCTTCAGGCCGTCGGCCACGCCGATCAGCAGGTCCGTGACCCCGCGGGTCTTGAGATCGTTGAACACCTTCATCCAGAACTTCGCGCCTTCGGTGTTCTCGATCCAAAGCCCCAGAATGTCGCGGGTCCCGTCCGGCAGCACGCCCAAGGCCAGATACACCGCCTTGTTGCGCACCACGCCGTCCTCGCGGATCTTCACCCGCAGGGCATCGAAGAACACCACCGGGTACATCGGCTCCAGCGGCCGGGCCTGCCAGGCCCCCACCTCGGCCATCACCGCGTCGGTGACGGCGCTGATGAACTCCGGTGACACCTCGATGGCGTACATCTCGGCCAGATGGCCCTGAATCTCGCGCACCGACATGCCGCGGGCATACATCGAGATGATCCGGTCGTCAAAGCCGGCAAACCGGCGCTCATGCTTCGGGATCAGCTGCGGTTCGAAGCTGCCGGCCCGGTCGCGGGGCACCTCAATCCGCAGCGGCCCGCCGTCGGTCAGCACGGTCTTGCCGCTGCGGCCGTTGCGATGGTTCCCGCGGCCGCCCTCGGGGCTGGCCAAGTGCACGCCCAGCTCAGCCCCCAAGGCGCGCTCGATCACGGCCTTCTTCAGCTTCTGGAACACGGCCTCGACGCCGGCGGCGTCCATCGGTCCGGGGATCAGCTTCTCAAGCAGCTCGTCGGGAAGAATGGCGTCCGGCTTCGCGGCGGGGGTGGTCTTCTTGCGTGGCATGGGGGCTCCTGAACATCGTCATGGTAGGCCCCTCACACAAAAATCCTGACACCCTCGCGCGCAATGCACGCCCGGGCCTGTGACAACGATTCAACCCACTGCTCGTCGAGGCATTCATCTCTGAACCTGCCGTTGAAGCACTCTTTGTAGCCGTTCTGCATCGGCTTGCCCGGCTCAATCAGGATGCGCCGGTAGCCGAATCGGCGACGTATCCAGGCCGTTTGCCGAATCTGTCCAACAAGCATGGCATTGAGCTCGCTGGGCTGCGGCGGGTAGCAGCAGCTGTCTCGGGATAGCCCCACAGGGAGGCAGGCGTGCCGCTGCGAGAGGCGATACGGCTTGATCATCTGTCGGATGGCGCCGCGCCTGTGGGGCTGGCGCTTGCCCCCGACGATGCTCTCGAGGGCGTGAACGTCCAGGTGGGCTTTGGCCTGTCGCCAAAAGCCCATGATTGGTTCGTCGCTGAAGCGGCTCTTTTTTATGTCCGTCGTTCTCCTGGATTGACAGACTTCTCTCGTATACCGTGATGCGGCTCGCGCGGGCAGGTCACGGATACCGACGCGCCAACCCATCAGGGGCGCATTCACGACCACGCCAGCGGCGCCTCGCCCGCGCTGAGCAGCCCGAGCAAGATCAATGCGGTGGTCAGCGTGTCGGGCCGGGCGTTGCGGCCCGCGCTCCACTCCAGCCCCAGCCAGCGCGCAAAGGCACCGGCGCGGCCCGCATCCTTGACCGCGAGGCCGACGCGCGGCAGCCGCTGCAGCACTTGGCGCAGCGCGGGCTCGGGCACGGCCCCGTGCACCCAGGGCGGCAAGTCGGTGCTGCCATCGGCGCGGCGCAGCACCACGCGCAGCCCATCGTCGTGCAGGCCCAGCCCCACCAGCAGCCGAACATAGGTCTGCAGGGCGCTTGCTTGCTCCGCCCCCCAGAAAGCGACGTCGCGCCGGCGCGGAGTGGTGCGCAGCAGATGAATGCGCAAGGCGGGCAGCGCCAGAGCGCGGATGTCGGCATTACGCGGCCAGCGCCGCTGCCACTGCTGCAGCCAAGCCGGCGCGCGCAGGCTCGGCAGCGCGAGGTAGGGGCCGTGCGGCCCGTCGCGCACCCAAGCGCGGCGCACGCCGGTGGGCCAGCGGAAGGCAGGATCGTCGTCACGTCTGAGGCAGTGCGCCAGTTCGGCGGCGCGCTGCAGCAGTGCGTGGGCCTGCGGCTCGCTCAGCTCCAAAGCGGGCAGGTGCGCGCGCACGCGATCCACGCAAGCGACGGCATCGCCCTGGGTCGCCTGCAACTGGCCGAGCACGGCGTAGGCGCCGGGCAAGGGCCAGTGCGCGGGCACGGCGGCAGCAGCCGACCCGATCGATGCGGGTGCGGCCGCCACACTGCCGGCGGCCTCGGTCGCAGCGGGGGCGCTGGTGACAGCGCACGCCCGCAGCGCCCGCTGCGCCACGCCGTCGCGGTCGCCGAGCTGCGCCAAGCGCTCGCACTCGCGCACCGCCAGCGCCCAGGTGACGATGGCCTGGGCGTGGATGTAGTGCTCGAGCGACACCAGCGGCGAGGTGTGTCCGAGCAGCCGCGCCACGGCGAAGGCCGCTTGGCGCGCGCTGCCCGATGGTCCCCCGAGCAAGGCGCGGTGCAGCTCGGCGCCGCGGCGCAGCAGGGCTTGCGTGTCGGGGTCGCCAGCGAAGACATCGATGATGCGCGGCAGCTCCACGGCGCGCAAGGCCAGGTAGGTCCAGGTGGCGAAGGCGTGGCGCAAGTGGTGGATGTGCGCGCCGGCAAGAGCGTCGGCCAGCGCCTCGATGATTCGCTCGGCGGTGCGCTCGGCCGAGGCGCGGGTGCGGCCGAGGTCGAGGTCGAACAGCGGCACTTGCGCCCGAGCGGGTGCGAACGCAGCGCGGGGATCGGCGCCAATCTGGGCCCAGCGCTGGTGCACCCAGGCCAGCAAGCGCTGGCGCTCGGCGGGCAGCAGCAGCGCGCCAGCGGGGATGATGCGCTGCGCATGCGCGGTCTTGAGCCGCCGCTGGGCGGTGGGGCGCACGACGATCGTCAGGTCCGGCTCGGGAGAGATGTCGAGCAGCCGCAGGCCCAGGATCTCGGCGCGGCGCATGCCGGTGCGAAACGCCAGCACCGCGCTGAGCCAGGCCATCTCCCACAACGCCGGCGGACTCTGCGGGTCGCGCTGCAGCAGCGCTTGACGCTGCAGGGTCTGCAGCGCCCGCATCAAGACGCCGGCCGGCAGCGGCCGCGCATCGACGCCGTCGGGCACGCGCTCGCGCGCTCGGCTGCGGCCGGCGACGGTGCGCTCGATACTGCGGCGCAGCCCCGCCCAGGCAAGGCGCAGCGTGCGCTGGCGCCGTGCGCTGGCCGACGCCAGCAGCAGCTGCTCGGCGCTGTCGAGCTCCTCGTGCGACCACTGGGTGGGGTCGGGCAGCGGCGGCTCATCGCCGCCGTCTGGCTCGGCGCCGGCGTCGGCTGCTTCGGCGCTGCCCAGCTGGCCGAGCACCGCCACCCATGCCGGCAGCAGGGTGTGCACCTGGTGCGCGATGCGCCGTTGCACCGACGGGCTTTGCTGGGCGCGCCGCACCGCCAGCGCCGCCAGCCAGCGCAGCAGCACCGCTTGGGTGTCGGGCAGCGCGGTGCCTGCGGCCTGCAGCCGCTGCTGCCACGCCGACTCTTCGGTCGGCCAGGGGCCGTCGGCAGCGGCGATGGTGCACAGGCCGTCCAGCCACGGGTACAGCAGCGCGGCGTCCGCCGCCCAAGGCTGGGCCTCCTCGGCGGTGGCCTCGTCCTCCTCGTCGTCGGCAGGCGCGATGAGCCGTGCGGCCGCGCGCGGCTGCTCGTCAGCCCCCAGCGACGCGCTCAATTGCTGCCACAGCCGCGGCTCGATATCGTGGGTGGGGTAGTGTCCGCGCATGAGCTGCACGTCCAGCGCCGTGCCCCAGCGCAGCCACAGGACGCTGGCGCCTTCGATGAGGTCGTCGAGGTCGCGCGGCGCGTGGGCACTGCCCAGCAGACGGCGCCACTGCGCCGGCAGCGACGACGGCGCGACGATGTCACCACCCGGGCGGTGCTCGAGCAGCCAGGCGCTGACCGGATCGAACAGCCAGCGCTGCAGTCGCGCGCGCTGCGCGCCGCGCGCGGGGTGCTCGATGTCGAGGTAGGGCACGCCCAAGCCGGTGCGCGGCAGCGCCGCGTTCGCGCACAGGCACGCGCGCAGCACCTGCAGGGCGCGCCGCTGAAGCAAGCCGCCGAGCAGGGTCGCGCTGAGCAGCATCGCCGCCAGCCACCGCGGGGCGCTCGAGACCGATGCGGGCCGGCGCAAGGCCTCGAGCAAGGCAGCACGCCAGCGCTCGGCGCGCTGCAGCCGCTGCAGCGCCTGCCCGGCGAAGGGGCTCTCGGGTGGGTGCACGGCGGCCAGCAGCAGCGTTGGCGCCGGCGGCTCGACGACGGCGGCGCGCGCGGCCGCGCGCAGCGCCCGCACGAGCTGGTAGACCCAGCGCAGCCACTGCGCGGCGCGCTGCAGCCCCGCGTGGTGGCGCGCACGCGCCGACGGCGCTGCCGCGTCGGGCTGATTCAGACAGTGTTGCACCAGCGCCTCGCACAGCGCGCTGGCGCTGCTGGCGTCGGCCATCGGGCCGACGCCCTCGCACAACCACTGCGCATGGGGATTGTCGGCGTGCTCGCGCAGCACGGCGCGCAGCGCGGCCAGCGACGCGGTGGCCTGCGCGCTTTGACCGTGCGCCAGGCGCGCCCACAGGGCCTCGATGTCGGCCACGGGTTTCATGCCGGTGAGCGGGTGGGTGCGGCCAGGGCACTGACCAGGGGCACGATGCCCAGGGACTGGAGGTCGTGCTCGATGGCGACGCAGAGATCGGCGAGGGCGCCGCGCCAGTCGAAGGTGCTCAGCGGCCCCCAGGGCCACTCGCCCTGACGCGCGTGGCCGAGGTAGGCGTCGATCACCTCGGCGCGCATGCCAGCACCGAGCAGCCGCGAGCGCAGCCGCGCACGCGCGAAGTTGGGCGGCACCAGATCGTCGGCACCGGGCGCGAGCGCGGCTGAGGATGCGCTCGGCGCGGTCGCGGCGGCCGAGACGGTGTGCAGGCGGCGCGCCAGCTGCTGCCCCATCCAGTAGGCGCCGACACTGCTGAGGGCGGGCTGTTGGGCATCGCCGTCGAAGACGGCCAGCCCGTTGGCCTCATCCAGCGGCCACAGCACGCCGTACTCGGCCAGGCGCTGCTGCAGCCCCTGCAGGTGGCGGCGGTGCTGGGCGAAGTGCGCCGTCAGCGCCGCCGGCAGCCACACCACGCGCGTGCGGTCGTGCCAGGCTGGGGCCTTGTCGCTGAGCGCGCACAGTTGCGAGCCGGCCGCGTCGCTCATCTGCCGCCAGGCCTGCCACGGCCCGAGCAGGTCGCGCTGCGCGCGCATGCCGGTGCACAGCAGCTGCAGCAGTACGGTGTAGAACACCCAGGTCTCGTGGTACTCGCGCAGCTGCGCCCAGCTGCGCACCTTGGTCGCCAGGCGCCGCTGGGTGTCGCGCACGAGCGCCTGCAGCCACGCTTCTTGCAGCACGAAGCGCGCCCCCGCGCGCCAGCTGGGCCAGGCGGGCGCTGCCTCTGACTCTGCCTTTGCCGCTGCGGGTGTGGGTGGCAGCACGGCGCTTGGGTGCGGTGCGTTTGCTGGCTGCGGCGGCCCCAGGGCGGCCAGCCACGGCGCCAGCCGTGCGCAGCCCTGCGTCCAGGCCTGGGCGATGTGCGCCAGCGTGTGCTGGGTGTAGTGCAGGCGGGGCTCGCCGGCGTGCTGCGTCTGCGCCAGCGTCAGCCACACGCAGCTGGCGTCACCCGTGACGTGCAGCAGGATCGCTGGCATCGTCTGCGCGATGCGCTGCGGCGTGATGCGCGGCTCACCGATGGCCTGCAGCAGCGCCTGCGCTTGGGCGTCGAGCGTGCTCGGGTGGGCGCTGAACACCAGCTTGGCGTGGCTGTGCGGCCGCGCGCGCTCGGGCGCGCCGCTGGCGCGCAGCACGAGCGCCCACCAGTGGGTGGCGCCGGGCAGAAACACCGCTGCGGCCACCGGCTCGCCCCAGGCCTGCACCGCCTCGGGCAGCGGGACGCGGTAGCGTGGCTGCAGCGCCGGCAGCACGCATCCGAGCGGCTCGGGCGGCGCCGCCTCGTGCCCCGGCGGGCCCCAGCACAGCAGGGTGGGCGCATCGATGAGCGCCTGGCGCAGGACCGCAACCAGGGCGTCTTCGGCGCTGGGCGCGTGCACCCAACGCCAGCGCAGCGTGCGCGCTTGCTCCAGGCTGCGGCCCAGCAGCAGCGCGACCAGTACGAGCGCGCCGGCCTGCGCGCGCGCACCACCGGCGGCGCCGCGCTGCTGGCCAGCGTCGAGCGCCGCGCGCACGGCCCGCCCCAGACACTGCAGCTCCCACGGTGTGAGCACGCGCCAGTCCCAGCCGAAGCGCTGTGCGGCGCTTTGCCGCGTCGGCTGCCCCCAGCGGCCGGCAAACAAGCGTGCGCCGCAGGCGCGCGCATCGAGCAGCTCGTACAGCGGCTCGGCCGTCTCCAGCGGCGACGCCCCCAGCGCTTGCTCCTGGCCGATGACGTCGGCGAGCTCGCGCTCGTCGCGCGGCAGGTCGTCGTACCACCACAGCGCCTCCTCGTCTTCGTCTTGCGGTGGCAGCAGCTCCGGGGCTTGACGCCGCAGCGCGGGCCCGATCAAGCCGACCCAGCCGTGCACGGGCTGGCGCGGGCCGCGACCGCCGCCGCGGCGGCGGCGCGCGCGCGGGCGCACCCGACCCGCGCAGCGCTGGGCCCAGGCGATGAGGTAGCGCAGATAGAGCGCCCAACGGTGGCGCTGCTGCTCAGACGCGGGCGCGGCGCTGTGCGCAGCCGCCAGCGCCAGCAGGGCCTCACGCCGGGCCTGGGCCAGTGTCTGCAAGAAGGTGGCAGTGTCCTGCGCCACCGGCAAGGCTGCGAGCAAGGGCTCGGCACGGGCCAGGCTGCACTCGCGCACCACCAGCGCCGCGTTGGCCAGCGTCGCGCTCGGCAGGGCGTCGAGCGCCGCGGCCGACGAGTGGCGATCGCGCAGCAGCGCCAAGCTGCCCAGCAGCAGGTGGCCTTGCAGGCGCGCCAGGCTCTGCGCCGCCGCGCTGCCCGGCCGCTCGTGTTCGTGCTCGTGTTCGTTCCACAGCGCCGAGACCAGTGATGCGGCGCGGATGCCATGCCGCATGAGCGGGTGGCCGCGTGCACCGGCAGCGCCGCGCAGCAGCGGCGCCAGCAGCGGGTGTTGCCGCAGGTCGGCGGCGTGGGCTCGGGTCCAATCGGCGGCCCAGCGTGCCGCCGCCAGCCACTGGCGCAGGCGCTCGGGCGGCAGCGCGGGCAGCGCGCCGAAGTCACCGCGCTGGGCCTGCTGCAGGATCGCGGCCATGCACGCGAAGATGCGGGCATGGCCGATGAGTTCGGGGTGCGCGCGCACGTCGTGCAGCAGCGCGCGCAGCGCCGCAGCGTCGGCGCCGTCGGCGACAGCGGCGTCGATGAGCGCGCGCCAAGCCGGCGGTTCATGGCTCATGGCGCTCACTCCGCAGGGCTTTGGCCAGCGCCGCGGTGGTGCAGCCCAGCGCCTGTGCCAGGGTTTGGAGTTGGGCATCACGCAGCATCGGCAGCGGCGCGCTCGGCAGCCGCTCGTAGCGCTCGCGCAGCGCGTTGAGGCCCGCAGCCCAGCGGTGCAGCGCCCGCTGCCCCACGGCGTCCAGCGCCGCCAGCAAGGCACGCACCGCGGGTGCCTGGGATCGGGGGCAGCTCAGCACCAGCACCACGACCTCGGCGTCGCGGCCCAGACATTGCCACAGCATGGCCCAGGTGCGCGCTCCGGCCAGCAGCCGCCACTGGCCGCCGCGGGTGCGCCGCACGACGATGGGGCTCAGCAGCGCCAGCAGCTGCACCGCCGGCAACGTCCAGGCGTTCCAGTCGACGATCGCCGCGCCCGGCTCGCCCTGCAGGTCCGCCTCGGCGTCGGCCACGATGGCCGCCAGTGGCACCCGTGCCAGCTGCAGCTGCACCGCCCACGGGTGGTCAGCCGCGATGATCCACGGCAGCGGTGCGCCGCACGATGCGGTATCCGCTGACGCGGCAGGGGCGGGCGCGGCGGGAGTGGTTGGGCAGGCGGCGGTGGCGGGGCGACGGGACATGGCGGCGCGGTGCAAGCGGAAGGTCGCACGCGCGCATGCTACCCAAAACGGCGCAGCGCGTGGGCGCGCCCTGCCCGCCCGCGCGCTCAGGTCGCCGTCGCAGACGCCCCCAGCCCCCAGTAGACCCGCGTGCCCAGCGCCGGCACGTAGCGTCCTGCCGGCGCGCCGCGGGCGCGACACTGCTCGATCAGGTCGATTTGGCCGGAAAGGGCATCGACGCTGCCCAGCACCAGCGCCTCGGGAGTGCGCGGTCGGCGCAGCCCGACCCAGTCCGGGGCCCAGCAGGCATGGATGGCGTGGTGCACCGCCATCTCGCGCAGCGCCTGCGGCCGCGATGCGAGGGGCAGCTCGGCCAGCGCTTCGGTCATCCACTGCAGGGTGCTCAGGCGGTGCCCGATCAGCTCGCCGCGCAGCGTCAGCCGCCAGCGCCGCTGCGCCGCATCCCACCGGTATTCGTCGGCCTTGCCCAGGTCGTGGAGCAAGGCGGCCATGATCAGCACCTCGGCGTCGACGCTGGGGTCGCCGGCGGCCAGCCGCAGCGCGCGCTGCGCACAGTCCAGGCTGTGCTGCAGCAGACCGTGCGCGCGCGCGTGGTGGTGCTGCAGCGAGGCGCGCGCCTGGACAAAGGCCCACAGGCGCTGCGGGTGGCGCCAAAACAGGGCGTTGAACCAGGCGCGCATCGGCTCGCTCAGGCGCTGCCACAGGAGCGCAAAGGCGGCGCGGGTGTGCGCCGCCTGCGGGCCCAGCCACGCATCGGGCACGGTCTGCAGCAGATCGACGTCGGCCGCCAGCGCCGCGGGCCACACGCGCAGCGCCTCGATGGGCGCGGTAGCGGCGAGGTCCGCTTCGACGATGGCCGCGCGCGCCAGCCGTCCCGGCGCGAGGGTGTCAGCGCGCAGCGGCTGGCTCCAGTGCAGGGTGCGCGTGCCCTGCCCGGGCACCCAGACCTCGGCGCGCAGCCGGCGCCGGCCGCCATCGGGCACGCCGCGCGGGCGCAACAGCCGCACCAGTACGTGGCGCGCCACGCCCGGGCACGCCGTCGCCGGCATCAGCGCCGGCGGTTCATACGCGCTCATGGCTGCCCTCCCAGGCACCATGGTCGACATCGGTGGCGACGGCGGCGGCACCCGCGCCGACCACGCCCACTGGCCCGAGGTGCTGGCACAGCAACCGCTCGAAGGCCGAGCCATCGCGCCGTGTGAGGTTGGGCACGAAGCGCGAGTAGATGCGAAACAGCATCTCGGTGCTGCTGTGCCCGAGCTGGCGCGCGATCCACTCGGGCGACTCGCCGGCGGCCAGCCACAGCGTGGCGGCGGTGTGGCGCATCTGGTAGGGCCGCCGCGGCGCCAAATCGAGGTGGCGCAGCAGCGGGTACCACACCCGCGTCATGAAGTTCTTGTTGTCGATGGGGCGCCCAGCGCGGTTGGCAAACACGTACAGCGCGTCTTCGCGGCTGGCGCGGCGCTGCGCGGCCAGCGCCTCGTAGACCACTTGGTTCATCTGGATGTCGCGCATGGAGCCGTCGGTCTTGAGCTCGTCGTCTTCGCCCAGCACGAAGGATTCGCGCACCAGGATGAGGCGACGCTCGAAGTCGACGTGGTGCCATTTGAGCCCGTGCACTTCGCCCGTGCGCATGCCGGTGAAGAAGCGCACCACGAAGTAGTTGCGCCAGTCCGGGCGCACCGCCCGCAAGATGCGCTGCACCTCCTCCAGTGTGAAGGGCATGACGTCGCTGCGCTTGATCTTGAGCGGCTTGATGTTGCGAAAGGCCGAGGTAAACTCGAATCGGTCGGCGGCTTCGTTGAGGATCTGGCGCAGCGGTTTCATGATCGCGTTGATGCGTCGGTGCGACAAGGTGCCCTGGCGGCCTCGGGCGGGTACTTTGGCGAGTGTTGCCCGAAACGCCAGGACATCGGCCTTGGTGATGCTGCCGACCGCCCGATCTCCGAAGTGCGGCAGCAGGTATCGATCCAGCACGCCGCGCTGTGTGATGACGTAGCTGCGCCGCCACGCGACGCTGGCCTCGGCGAACCACTGCTCGGCAAAGTCGGCAAAGCGCGGTGTTGCCGACGCTGCGGCGGCCGACGCGGCAGGGGCTGCCGCCGGCACGAGCTCACTGGCTGGCACTGGTGGCAACAGCTCCTTGGACGCGGCCGATGCCGCCGGCGCCGGCCGCCCGAAGATGCGCTCGTAGTCGAAGGTGCCAGCGGCGATCTCGGCCTCGATGCGGTCCAGAACCTTTTGCAGACGGCGGCGGTTGGCGGGGGTGTCGGGCAGTGCGGTGTATTCCCGATAGCGCCGACCTCCCACGCGAAAGTCCATGAATAGCGTGCCCTTGGTGGGCAAGACGCGGATACTAGCCATGGATGGCACCTCCCCCCAGCAGCGGAATCGCGAAGGCATCGTTCTGTGACGCCTTGGCCATGTCGGCCTCGATGTGCTCCCAGATGTAGAGCGTCTTGCGCCCGCCGAAAGGTCGGATGTAGTGCCGCCCCTCCAGCAAGACGCTGTCTTTGAGCCGGTTGCGTATCGTGCGCGGGTCGTACTTGATCCGCCGGGCCAGCTCGTCAGTCGTGAGATAGGTACAACTCATCGTTCAAGCCTCCTTTGACGAAACAGGGTTCATGCACAGGATAGCCAAACGACATCGTGAATGATGTTTTGCTATCCTGGATCGCATTATAGCATGGATTTTGGCGTTTGCAACAGCGTTGTGCTATCCTGCATGAAACTTTTCTACAGAGACAAACATGATCCGCTGCCATCTCTCGCGCTTGATGGGCGAGCGCAAGCTCAAGATCAGTGATGTCGCACGTCAGACGGGCCTAAACCGAAACACCGTCACGTTGCTGTACTACGAGCGAGCGACCCGCGTTGATCTGGATGCCATCGATCGCCTGTGCACCCTGTTCAACGTGTCCGTGGGGGATCTGTTCGAGCACGTGCCCGGGAACGCCAGTCAAGCCGATTGACTTCGTCGGCGTGCGCCGCGCTGGACGTCGCTGGTTGCCGACGGAACAGTCTCAATGGGCCACGAGACCGATGGTCACGAAGGGAAGCGAATCGAGCCGCCATGGGCTACGGCTGGGCCACGGATGGGCCATGGCAAGGTCGCTTTTGAGGAGATGACCATCGGTCGACCGATGAGATCGGCGGCAGAATCGGCGTCGAAGCCGTCATCAATGGTCTAAAACTCGGGCATGACATCATCCCGGGATCTCATAAGTGCTTGATTTGGCGCGGCTGGCGGGGATCGAACCCACGACCTTCGGCTTCGGAGGCCGACACTCTATCCACTGAGCTACAGCCGCGTTGGGCACTGAGACCTGTCGTCAAATTTTCGTGCGTTGCCTGGACGACCACAGGCTTCGGAGGCCGACACTCTATCCACTGAGCTACAGCCGCGCGAGGACGCCGATTCTAGCAGCCGCGCGCCGGGTACGGGTTATCGCCTCTTATAATTCGTCTGTTTTCACCAAGGTGGCGCATGCGCAGTGCGTGCGCCTTCGCAGATGCCGCTTCGAAGGGACAGCATGAGCGACCACGCCCACGACAGCCACACCGGCCCGATCCACACCCCCAAACAACTGTGGTGGACGGCGATTTTCGCCTTCGTCGTCCCGGTGGTCTTGATCATGGGCCTGGTGGCCTACGTGACGCGTAGCCCCAAGCCCCAGGCCGGCGTGGCCAACCCGGAGTTGGCGGTGGCGCAGCGTATCCAAAAGGTCGGCAGCGTCGAGCTGCGTGACGCCAACCGTCCACTGGCCGCTGGCGAAGACGTGTTCAAGGCTCAATGTGCAGCCTGCCACGCCGCAGGGCTGGTGGGTGCGCCCAAGCTCGGCGACAAGGCCGCATGGGCACCGCGCATCGCACAGGGTTTTGACACGCTGGTGCAGTCGGCGCTGAAGGGCAAAGGCGCCATGGGCGCGCAAGGCGGCGGCGCGATTCGTGACCTGGAAATCGCGCGCGCGGTGGCCTACATGGCCAATGCGGCGGGCGCCAACTTCCCCGAGCCGCAGGCCCCGGCTGACGAGAAAAAGTAACCCCTGCCGTGGCCAACGACCTTGTGACGGCGGCACCCGCCCCCGCATCGGCGCGGGTGTTGGTGCTCAACGGCCCCAACCTCAACTTGCTCGGCACGCGTGAGCCGGGTATCTACGGCGCGCTGACGTTGGCCGACTTGGAACAACGCTGCCGCCAACACGGCGCCGCGCTGGGCTTGCAGGTCGAGTGTTTCCAGAGCAACCACGAGGGCGCGCTGATCGACCAGATTCACGCGTGGGGAGCGCTGCATCGGCAGGGGCAGGCCCTCGGCGTCGTGTTCAACCCTGGCGCGTACACCCACACCTCGATCGCGCTGCACGACGCCATCAAGGGCGTCGAGCCACTGCCCGTCATCGAGGTGCATATCTCCAACGTGCACGCGCGCGAGTCGTTTCGCCACCACTCGTGGATCGCGCCGGTGGCCGCCGGCAGCATCATCGGCTTTGGCCCGGACGGCTACCTGATGGCGTTGGACGCGCTGGCGCGCCGCGCCGCCGGGCTGGGCACGAAGCCGTAACGCTCGGGCAGCGTCGCGCTGCGCACGTCGACCAGCGGCCAGCGGTGCTGCTCCAGCAGCTGTGCCGCCTGCGCGACATCCTGGCTGTGCACCACCCCGACGCCCAACGGCGTGACCAGGTACAGCCAGCCACGCTCATCCACCAGGGCCTCTTGCGCATCGGTGGGCTGTCCGGTGTGGCTGACGACGCCCCCGTCGGGCTGCAGCCGCCAGACCCACGGCGTGCACGCCAGCTCCACATAGACCCGCTGCGGCCCGTTCTGGAAATACCACTGCCCTTCGTCATCGCAGGTGTAGTTGCGGCCGATGAACGCGATCAGGCCGGCGTGTCGCAGCTCGCTGCCGCGGCTGGCCGCGTGGGCGCCGGGTCCGGCAAAAGGCCCCGCAGCCTGCGCAGCGGCGTCGCGCATCCACCAGCGTCCCCGTTCGTCCAACCCTAGCCAGCCGTAGCAATGCGGCACGTTGGGCCATTTGGCCATGGCGGCTTTGACGATGTCGTCCATCTCGGTCACCCTCATCGTTCACCGGCGCCGCTGGCCGCTTGCAGCCAGCGCAGCACATGCTCCCACACGCTCCAGACCTGGCCACGCACGTCACCAGGGTGGCGGCGCTGGGCAAACCCCGCGTGCCCGCCGTGCGTGGGTTGCCACAGCCGTACCCACGGCCCGACCTCCCCCGCGCGTGGCAGGCTTGACGCTGGCACGAAGGGGTCGTTGCGCGCGTTGAGCACCAGCGTCGGTACCTGGATACGCGGCAACTGGGGCTTGCTGGAAGCGCGCTGCCAATAATCGTCCACACCGGCAAAGCCGTGCAACGGTGCCGTGAAGGCGTCGTCGAATTCGCGCAGCGTGTGCGCTGTCACGGCGCGGCGCACCTCCATCACCCCAGGGTGTCGGCGTGCCAAGGCACGGGCCTTGGCACGCATCGTACGCAAAAAGTGCCGCGCGTACAGCCACCGGTTCAAACCGCGGTCGATGGCCGCCCCGGCCGCCATCAGGTCCAGCGGCGCCGACACCGCCGCGGCAGCCTGCACCCGCGCACCCGCGTGTGCGCCCTGCTCCTCAAGCCAGCGCAGCAACGCGTTGCCGCCCAGCGAAACACCCACCGCCCACAACGGCAACGCCGGCGCCAGCGCGGCGGCGCGGGCCAGCATCCAGTCGATTTCGGCGTGGTCGCCGCTGTGGTAGGCGCGCGGCGCCCGGTTGGGTTCGCCGGAGCAGCCCCGAAAGTGCGGCACCACCACACCCCAGCCCCGCTGCAGCGCCACCCACGCCAGCGCCTGCGCGTAATGGCTGCGTGACGAACCCTCCAGGCCGTGAAAGAGCACGACCAGGCCCTGCGGCACCGGCGGCAGCAGCGTGTCGGCATCGACAAAATCGCCATCCGGCGTGGTCCAACGCTGGTGCTGCCACGCCGGCAGGGGCGCCGGTGTGCGGCGCGCCCAAAAAGCCGCGGCCACCGTTTGCCGGTGGCCGCCACGTTGCCACGCCGGCGGGCGTGGCCATTCATCGGGTAGGCATGGTGCCGGGGGCAGCACCATGGCCACGTCAGCGTTTTTGCCGGAAGCGACGCAGCGCCGCGATCTGCGCCGCCATGATGGCCAGCTCCGACTGCGCCTTGGCCAAATCAATGTCGCTCTTGGCGTTTTTCAGCGCCTCTTCGGCGGCTTTGCGCGCTTCGTTGGCCTTGGCCTCGTCGAGGTCCTTGCCACGGATCGCGGTGTCGGACAACACCGTAACCACCTTGGGCTGCACCTCCAGGATGCCGCCGGCGACGAAGACGAACTCCTCTTCGCCGTCGGCCTTCTCGATGCGCACCGCGCCGGGCTTGATGCGCGTGATCAGCGGCACGTGGCCGGGCAGAATGCCCAGCTCGCCCGCTTCGCCCGGCAGGGCCACGAACCGGGCTGGACCGCTGAAGATCGACTCTTCGGCGCTGACCACTTCGACCTGTATCGTTTGCATCGCGACTCCTTCGTCTCTCGTCCAACGGGGCGGCGGTGCGCGGCATGGCCGCGCGTCTCACCGCCCCTGCGATCGCCCCGTAGGGTGGTCGCCTCAGGCGGCCAGCTTCTTGGCCTTCTCGAAGGCGTCGTCGATGGTGCCGACCATATAAAACGCCTGCTCGGGCAGATGGTCGCACTCGCCGTTGACGATCATCTTGAAGCCGCGGATGGTTTCCTTCAGCGGCACGTACTTGCCGGGCTGGCCGGTGAACACCTCGGCCACGTGGAACGGCTGCGACAGGAAGCGCTGGATCTTGCGCGCGCGGGCCACGATCAGCTTGTCTTCCGGCGACAGTTCGTCCATGCCCAGGATCGCGATGATGTCGCGCAGTTCCTTGTAGCGCTGCAGCACCGCCTGCACGGCGCGGGTCGTGTTGTAGTGCTCTTCGCCAACGATGTTGGGGTCGACCTGACGGCTGGTCGAATCCAGCGGGTCCACCGCCGGGTAAATACCCAGCGCGGCGATGTCACGGCTCAACACCACGGTGGCGTCCAAGTGCGCGAAGGTGGTGGCCGGCGACGGGTCGGTCAGGTCGTCCGCGGGCACGTAGACGGCCTGGATCGAGGTGATCGAGCCCACCTTGGTCGAGGTGATGCGCTCTTGCAGCTTGCCCATTTCTTCGGCCAGCGTCGGCTGGTAACCCACCGCCGACGGCATACGGCCCAGCAGCGCCGACACTTCGGTACCGGCCAGCGTGTAGCGGTAGATGTTGTCGACGAAGAACAGCACGTCGCGGCCTTCATCACGGAACGATTCGGCGATCGTCAGACCGGTCAGCGCCACGCGCAGACGGTTGCCCGGCGGCTCGTTCATCTGGCCGTACACCATCGCCACTTTGGACTCCGACAGGTTGTCGGCGACGACCACCTTGGACTCCATCATCTCGTGGTAGAAGTCGTTGCCTTCACGCGTGCGCTCACCCACGCCCGCAAACACCGACAGGCCCGAGTGCGCCTTGGCGATGTTGTTGATCAGCTCCATCATGTTGACGGTCTTGCCGACGCCGGCACCGCCGAACAGACCGACCTTGCCGCCCTTGGCGAACGGGCAGATCAGGTCGATCACCTTGATGCCGGTCTCGAGCAGCTCGGTCGACGGCGACAGCTCGTCGTAGGCCGGGGCCTTGCGGTGGATCGAGCTGGTCAGCGACTGGTCGATCGGGCCGCGCTCGTCGATGGGGTTGCCCAGCACGTCCATGATGCGGCCCAGCGTGGCCTTGCCGACCGGCACCGTGATCGGCGCGCCGGTGTTGTACACCGTCATGCCACGGCGCAGGCCGTCGGAGGAGCCCAGCGCGATGGTGCGCACCACACCGTCGCCGAGCTGCTGCTGCACCTCCAGCGTCAGCGGCGAGCCTTCCATCTTGAGGGCGTCGTACACCTTGGGCATCTGGTCACGCGGGAACTCCACGTCCACCACGGCGCCGATGCACTGAACGATCTTGCCTTGAACTTGAGCCATGATTCAAACCTTGTTCGATTGCGAAGATGACGGGAACCGGGGTGGCGTCACACCGCCGCCGCACCGGCGACGATTTCGGACAGTTCCTTGGTGATGCTGGCCTGCCGCGTCTTGTTGTAGACCAGCTTGAGCTCGTTGATCAGGTTGCCGGCGTTGTCGGTGGCGGCCTTCATCGCCACCATACGCGCCGACTGCTCCGAGGCCATGTTCTCGGCCACCGCCTGGTACACCAGTGCCTCCACGTAGCGCACCAGCAGCTCGTCGATCACCGTGGGCGCGTCGGGTTCGTAGATGTAGTCCCAGTCGTAGCCCGGCGCGCCGCTGTCGAGCTCCTTGGCCGACAGTGGCAGCAACTGCTGCACCACGGGTTCTTGCTTCATCGTGTTGATGAAGCGCGTGTAGCACAGGTACACCGCGCTGAGCTTGCCTTCGGCGTAGGCATCCAGCAGCACCTTGACCGGGCCGATCAGGCGCTCCAGGTGCGGCGTGTCGCCCAGACCGGTGACGTGCGACACCACCTTGGCGCCAATGCGGTTGAGAAACCCCAGCCCCTTGTTGCCAATGGCCACCACCTGCGCCGTCTTGCCCTGCGACTGCAGCTCGCGCAGCTGGTTGGTCACCGCGCGCAGCAGGTTGGTGTTGAGGCCGCCGCACAGGCCCTTGTCGGTGGTGACCACGATCATGCCGGCCACGGGGGCGTCGGCATGTTCGACCATGAACGGGTGCACGTACTCCGGGTTGGCGCGGCTCAGGTTGCCGGCGATCTGGCGCACCTTGTCCGCGTACGGACGCGCCTGCCGCATGCGCTCCTGCGCCTTGCGCATCTTGGAGGCGGCCACCATTTCCATGGCTTTGGTGATCTTTTTGGTGTTTTCCACCGACTTGATCTTGCCGCGTATTTCCTTGCCTGCTGCCATCGCTGCTCCTATTGCCTGCGGGGGGCTTCGTGGACGGCGGTGCTCACCACGTGCCGGTCTGCTTGAAGGCGCGGATGGCGGCGTCGAGCTCGGCCTCGGCGTCCTTGTCCATCGCCTTTTGCGTCTCCAGCTTGTCCAGCAGCGCGGCGTGCTTGTCCTTGAGGTACGCGTGCAAGCCAGCCTCGAACGGCAGCACCTTCTTGACGTCGATGTCGTCCAGGTAGCCCTTGTTGGCGGCGTACAGCGAGGCGGCCATCAGGCTGATGGGCAGCGGGCTGTACTGCGGCTGCTTGAGCAGCTCGGTCACACGTGCACCGCGGTCGAGCTGCTTCTTGGTGGCCGCGTCCAGGTCGGAGGCGAACTGCGCAAACGCCGCCAGTTCGCGGTACTGCGCCAAGTCGGTACGGATACCGCCCGACAGGCTCTTGATCAGCTTGGTCTGCGCCGCCCCCCCGACGCGCGACACCGAGATACCGGCGTTGATCGCGGGGCGGATGCCCGAGTTGAACAGGTTGGTTTCGAGGAAGATCTGGCCGTCGGTGATCGAGATCACGTTGGTGGGCACGAACGCCGACACGTCGCCAGCTTGCGTCTCGATGATCGGCAGCGCGGTCAGCGAACCGGTCTTGCCCTTGACGGCGCCGTTGGTGAACTTCTCGACGTAGTCCGCGTTGACGCGCGCGGCGCGCTCCAGCAGACGCGAGTGCAGGTAGAAAATGTCGCCCGGGTAGGCCTCGCGCCCCGGCGGACGACGCAGCAGCAGCGACACCTGACGGTACGCCACGGCCTGCTTGGACAGGTCGTCGTAAATGATCAGCGCGTCTTGGCCGCGGTCGCGGAAGTATTCACCCATCGTGCAGCCGGAGTACGGCGCCAGGAACTGCATCGCCGCCGACTCGGACGCCGACGCGGCCACGACGATGGTGTACTCCATCGCACCGTGTTGCTCCAGGGCCCGCACCACGCTCTTGATCGACGACGCCTTCTGACCGATGGCGACGTAGATACAGACCATGTTCTGGCCCTTTTGGTTGATGATGGTGTCGATGGCCACCGCGGTCTTGCCGGTCTGACGGTCACCGATGATCAGCTCGCGCTGGCCGCGGCCGATCGGCACCATCGAGTCGATGGCCTTCAGACCGGTCTGCACCGGCTGGTCCACGCTCTTGCGCGCGATCACGCCCGGGGCGACTTTCTCGACCACGTCGGTGAGCTTGGCGTTGATCGGCCCCTTGCCGTCGATCGGGCGGCCCAGCGCGTCGACCACGCGGCCGATCAGCTCGGGGCCCACCGGCACTTCCAGGATGCGGCCGGTGCACTTGACCGTGTCGCCTTCGGAGATGTGCTCGTACTCACCCAGGATCACGGCGCCGACCGAGTCGCGCTCCAGGTTCAGCGCCAAGCCGTAGGTGGGTTGGCCGTCTTTGCCGGCCGGGAATTCCAGCATTTCGCCCTGCATCGCATCGGACAGGCCGTGGATGCGCACGATCCCATCGGTCACCGACACCACGGTGCCTTGGTTGCGCACGTCGGCGCTGGGGACCAGGCCCTCGATGCGCGACTTGATCAGTTCGGAAATTTCGGCGGGATTGAGTTGCATGACGCGTTCCTTTGCGCAATGTTGTCCGGCGGCGTTGCTCGGGCCTGTTCAGGCCGTCAGCGCCACACGCATTTGTTCCAGACGGGCCTTGACCGACGTGTCCAACACCTCGTCGCCCACCACCACGCGCACGCCGCCGATCAGCTCGGGGCGCACCTGCACCTGCAGCCGCAGCTGGCGGCCAAAACGCTTCTCCAGCACGGCCTTGAGCTCGTCGAGCTGCGCACCTTCGATCGGGTAAGCACTTTGCACCAGGGCATCGGCCACGCCCTGGCGCGCGTTGAGCAGCGCGCGGAACTGCCGCGCGATTTCCGGCAGCGCCACCAGGCGGTCGTTGTCGATGACGACGCGCAGAAAGTTTTGGCCTTGCTCGGGCAGCGGCTTTTTGAGCACGCCGGTGATGACGTCGTACACCTGCTGCGCGCTCACCTTGGGGTCGGCGGCGAACGCCAGCAGCTGCTCGTGCGCGGCCACGGCGGCCAGCGCATCGAGCCATTGGGCCGCAGCGGCCGCCTGGTCACCGGCGGCCTTGAACAGCGCCTCGGCGTAGGGTCGTGCAATGGTGGCGAGTTCTGCCATGGTTCAACCTCAGGGGCGCGGTGGACGCGCGGGGCGCATCACAGTTCGGTCTTGAGCCGCTGCAGCAGCTCGGCGTGGGCACGGGCATCGACCTCGCGGCGCAGGATCTGCTCGGCGCCTTTGACGGCCAGCACCGCCACTTGCTCGCGCAGCGCTTCGCGCGCCTGCACGGCCTGCTGTTCGGCTTCGGCCTTGGCCGCCGCAACGATCTTGGCCGCTTCTTCGGCCGCACGCGCCTTGGCTTCTTCGATCAGCGCGTGGGCGCGACGCTCGGCGTCGGCCAGCCGCGCCGCGGCTTCGTTGCGCGATTGCGCCAGCGTATCTTCGATGCGCTTGTTGGCCACGGCCAGCTCGGTGCGAGCTTTTTCGGCGGCGGCCAAGCCTTCGGAAATCTTTTGCGCACGCTCATCCAGCGCCTTGGCGATGGGCGGCCACACGAACTTCATCGTGAACCACACCAGGATCGCGAAGACGATGGCCTGCGCAAAGAGGGTTGCATTGATGTTCATCGCAACGCCTTTCGGACGGGATGTGCGTAGACGGGGCAGCGTCGGGGAATGCCGGGTGACGCGGCGTGCGCCCGCCGCCTCGAGGGGCGGGCGCACCCTTCCTCACGTCGGGGCGATCAGAGCGCGAACGGGTTGGCGAACGCGAACAGCAGCGCGATGGCCACACCGATCAGGAACGCCGCGTCGATCAGACCCGCCAGAATGAACATCTTGGTCTGCAGGTCGTTCATCAGCTCGGGCTGGCGCGCGGACGACTCGAGGAACTTGCCACCCATCAGGGCGATGCCGATCGACGCACCGATGGCGCCCAGACCGACGATGATGCCGCAAGCCAGAGCAACGAGACCGAGGATGTTTTCCATGGTGTGATTTCCTTTGGTTACTTGAGAGGAAGGTTGGGGAAAAGGTTGTCAGTGGGCGTCGTGCGCCTGACCCAGGTAGATCAGCGCCAGCATCATGAAGATGAACGCCTGCAGGGTGATCACGAGGATGTGGAAGATGGCCCACACCGTGCCCGCGATCAGGTGTCCAACGAACAGCAGGCCGCCCGTGAGCGACAGCGCGGCGTAGCCACCGAGCAGCGCAATCAGCATGAAGACCAGCTCGCCCGCGAACATGTTGCCAAACAACCGCATGCCGTGGGAAACCGTCTTCGCCACGAACTCGATCATTTGCATCAGGAAGTTCACCACCCCCAGCAGCAGCGCCCACAGCGGGTTGCGGCTGGTGCCAAACGGGGCCGTGACGAGCTCGTGCGCCCAGCCGCCCAAGCCCTTGATCTTGACGTTGTAGTACAGGCACATCAGCAGCACCGACACCGACAGCCCCAGCGTCGTCGACAGGTCGGCCGTCGGCACCACACGCAGGTAGGCGTGGTGCGGGTCGTGCCCCATCGCGGCGTAGATACCTTCCCAAATCTTCGGCAGCAGGTCCACCGGCAGCAGGTCCATCGCGTTCATGAAGAAAATCCACACGAACACCGTCAGCGCCATGGGCGCGATGACCTTGCGGCTTTGCGCGTTGTGGATCACACCCTTGGCCTGGGTTTCCACCAGCTCGACCAGGATTTCGACCGCCGCCTGGAAGCGACCCGGCACGCCGGCCGTGGCACGGCGCGCGCCCAGCCACAGCAAAAACACCCCCAGCAGCCCCATCGCCACCGAAAAGATCACCGAGTCGATGTTGATGACCGAAAAGTCGACGATGAAGTCCTGCTTGTGGTTGGTCAGGTGCGTCAGGTGATGCCGGATGTACTCACCGGCGGTCGGTCCGTGTCCTTCTGCTGCCATTTGCGTCCATCCAAATCCAAATTGACGTCGATCGTTTTAGCGGCCACCCGCCGACCACAAGGCCAGCGCATAGCCTTTGAGCACCACCACCAGCCCCACCAGCAGGGCCAGCCAGTTCACATCCGGCACCAGTCGCGGCGCCGCCACCAGCAGGGCCAGCGCCAGCAACAACTTGACGCCTTCCCACACCAGCCAGGCACCCAAGGCCTGACGCGGCGGCCGCACGCGCGGCGCACGCCAGCGCGCACGCAACCCACCGGCCATGCCCCACGCCATCAGCGCCGCGGGCAACACGACACACAAGCCGCCGTACGCCGCCGACAGCGCCAAGCCGGTGTGCTGCGGCCACCACAGCCACTGCGCCAGCGCCGCCAGCAGCGCCACCAGCCCCCACAAGCCCAGCTGCCACATGAGCGCCCGCCGCACCAGCGGCGTCGCGTGGCGCTGGCGCCAGCGCTCGGCCTCGGCGCGACTCAGCGACTTGAAATCGGCAGCGTCGCCCTCATCTGCATCGTCATCCCATGCGCGCCAACGCGTTGCCTTGGGCGCCGAAGAAGCCGACGCACAGGCGACGGCGGACTGGGAAGCCATTGTCGCGTGCTCCGTTGACATACGCCTGACTGCTTTGAGGTGCGATCGCCACCGGCGACGCCACGCTGACAAAAGCTCTTTATTATACGGACAAACCCCAGTACCGGAAAAGCCCCCATGACCACCGCCGCTGAGCTGCTGACCTTTCCTTGCCGCTTCCCCATCAAGGTGATGGGCGCGCACGCCGACGGGTTCATCGACGCGATGGCGCACGTCGCGCGCGCCTTCGACCCCGGCTTCGACACCGCCAGCATCGAGGTGCGCACCAGCCGTGCGGGACGCTATGTGGGTCTGACGCTGACGGTGCAGGTGCACTCACGCGAGCAGCTCGACGAGCTGTACCGCACCCTGACCACCCACCCAATGGTCAGCGTGGTGCTGTGACGATGCGCATCGAACGCTTGGGGCGGGTGCCGTACCTGCCCACCTACGAGGCGATGCGCGCCTTCACGGAGGCGCGCATCGACACCACGCCAGACGAGCTGTGGCTGTGCGAGCACCCGCCGGTGTACACCCAGGGGTTGGCCGGCCGCCCCGAGCACGTGCTGGCGCCGGGCGACATCCCCGTGGTGGCCACCAACCGCGGCGGGCAGGTCACCTACCACGGCCCCGGGCAGGTGATCGCCTACCCGCTGCTGGATCTGCGCCGCGCCGGCCTGTACGTTAAAACCTACGTGCACCGGCTAGAGGAGGCCGTGCTGCGCACGCTGGCCGACTGGGGGGTCACCGGCCACCGGGTGGCGGGCGCCCCCGGCATCTACGTGCGGCTGGACGCGCCACACGACCACGCGGCACTGAGCGGACCACGGCCCGGCGGCGACCCGTTTGCTGGGCTGGGCAAGATCGCCGCGCTGGGCATCAAGGTGCACCGCCACTGCACCTACCACGGCGTGGCGCTCAACGTGGCGATGGACCTGAGCCCCTTCGCGCGCATCAACCCTTGCGGTTACGCGGGGCTGCGCACCGTGGACCTTGCTACCATCGGCGTGGCCGCCGACCCGGCCGCAGTGCGCGAGGCGCTGGCCACCCACCTGTGTGCGCTGCTCGCGCCGTGCGACCCGCCGCGCCCCAACCGGGCGCCGCCCCCCAGGAATGCCGATGAACCCGAACGCCGCTGACACCGTCTACGACCCGACCATCAAGCAAAAGAGCGCCACCAAGACCGCGCGCATCCCGATCAAGGTCGAACCCGCACCGCTGCTGCGCAAGCCCGAATGGATCCGCGTCAAGGCCGGCAGTCCCAGCTCACGCTTTTACGAAATCAAAGACATCCTGCGTGCCAACAAGCTGGTCACGGTCTGCGAGGAAGCTTCCTGCCCCAACATCGGTGAGTGTTTTGGCAAGGGCACGGCCACCTTCATGATCATGGGCGACAAATGCACGCGGCGCTGCCCGTTTTGCGACGTCGGCCACGGCCGCCCCGACCCGCTGGACCCCGACGAGCCGGACAACCTGGCCAACACGATCGCCGCGCTCAAGCTGAAATACGTGGTCATCACCAGCGTGGACCGCGACGACCTGCGCGACGGTGGCGCGGCCCACTTTGTCGCCTGCATCGAGCGCATCCGGCAGCGCTCGCCTGGCACGCGCATCGAGATCCTGACGCCGGACTTCCGTGGCCGCGACGACCGCGCGTTGGACATCCTCAGCGCTGCGCCGCCCGATGTGATGAACCACAACCTGGAGACGGTGCCACGCCTGTACAAACAGGCCCGCCCCGGCTCGGACTACGCCTTCAGCCTGAACCTGTTGCGCAAGTTCAAGCAGCGCTTTCCCAACATCCCCACCAAGAGCGGGCTGATGGTGGGCCTGGGCGAGACGGACGACGAAATCCTGCAGGTGATGCGCGACCTGCGCGCGCACGGCGTGGACATGCTGACGATCGGCCAGTACCTAGCGCCCAGCCAACACCACCTGCCGGTGCGCCGCTATGTGGAGCCGGCCACCTTCGCGATGTTCGAGCGCGAGGCCTACGCCATGGGCTTCACCCACGCGGCGGTGGGGCCGCTGGTGCGCAGCAGCTACCACGCGGACCTGCAGGCCCACGCCGCTGGGGTGGCCGGCTGAACGCCGGCCAGGCCCGCGGCCGCGCAAGCGCCGCGACCGACCGGACCCCGGGTCACGGCGTGCGCGGGCGCGTCTCGATGATGGTGACCTCGACGCGGCGGTTCTTGGCGCGCCCCTCGGGCGTGGCGTTGTCCGCCACTGGTTCACGCTCGCCTCGCCCCTCGGTGCGCACCTTGTCGGCGGGAATGCCTTTGCTGACCAGGTAAGCCTTGACGGCCTCGGCGCGGCGCAGCGACAAGCGCTCGTTGTACGCCTCGGAGCCAACGCTGTCGGTATGGCCCACCGCAATCGCCACCTCGAGGTTGGTGGCTTTGATCTTGGTCACCAGCTCGTCGAGCTTGGCCTTGCCATCGGCGCGCAACACCGCTTGGTCGAAGTCGAACAGCGCATCCGATTGGAACGTGAACTTTTGCGGCGCTGCCGGGGCCGGCGGCGCCGTCGTCGTGGGGGCGCTGGGCACGTTGGCCCTGCGGTTGATTCTGCGCCCCTTGCACGACGTGGTGGCGCAGGCGCAGGCCATCGCGCAACGGCGCTTCATCACGGTGGACGAGCCACGCACACCGGAGTTGCAAGCCGTGGCGCGGGCGATGAACGACATGGTGCGCCGGCTGCAGACCATGTTCGCCGAGGAAGCGCAGCGGCTCGAGGCGCTGCGCCAGCGCGTCAACCACGATCCCATCACCGGCGCCGCCAACCGCGACCACTTCATGGCGCAGCTGCGCGAGGTGCTGTCGAGCGAAGAATACGGCTCGCACGGCACGCTGGTGGTGGTGCGGCTAACTTACCTCAACGAGCTCAACGCGCGCCTGGGCCGTCAGCGCGCGGACGCGCTTCTGCAGGGGCTGGCCAAGACGTTGGCGGCCTGTTGCGACAGCGGCGATACCGAGCAGCGCGTCGGCCGCCTCAAGGGCGGCGAGTTCGGGCTGCTGTGCCCGGGCGAGGCCAACGCCGACGCGCGCGCCCGTGCCGTGCACGAACGCCTGATGCGCGAGTGGGCGCCTTCGTGGCTGGCCGAGGTGCCGGATCTGTTCCATCTGGCGGCGGTGAATTACACCCGCCACGAACCGCCGGGCGACGTGCTGGCGCGCGCGGACCAAGCGCTGGCCCAGGCCCAGGCGCGTGGCCCCAACCACTGGTACGCGACGGACCAAGCCGCCTCACCCGCGCTGACGTTGCCGGCCGAGCGCTGGCGCACGCTGCTGACCGAAGCGGTGCAAGGCGGGCGCTTGAGCCTGGCGTTTTACCCGGTGGTGCGCAACGACGCGCAGCGCCCGTTGCACCAGGAAGGCGTCATCCGCCTGCGCATGGACGCCACGGGGTCGATGCTCAGCGCCGGGGACTTCATGCCGATGGCCGCCAACCTCAACCTGACCGCGCCGATCGACCTCGGTGTGGTGCGGCTGGCCATCGAGCACCTGCGCCAGGTCGAAGGCGATGTGGCGGTGAACCTGTCGGCCGAAACGATCGCCGATTTCGGTTTTCGCAACCAGTTGGTGCAGCTGCTGCAGCAGTACCCCGACCTGTGCCGGCGGCTGCTGTTCGAAGTCCCGGAGTACGGGGTGTACCGCCAGTTCGACGCGTTCCGCGACCTGGTGCGCAGCCTCAAGGCGCTGGGCTGCCGCGTGGGCATCGAACACTTCGGGCAGCGCTTTGCCAACAGCGAGCAGCTGGCCACGCTGGGGCTGGACTACCTCAAGGTTCACCCCAGCTTGGTGCGCGGCCTGCGCAACAACCCCGGCAACCAGGAGCTGCTGCGGGGGTTGTGCAGCATGGCGCACGCGCTGGGCATCACGGTCATTGCGTTGGGCGTCGAAAGCCGCGACGACCTGCCGTTGCTGGCGCAGCTGGGCTTCGACGGTGCCACTGGCCCCGGCATCTGACACCGCGGCGCCTGCGCCGCCGGGTGGTGCTCACCCGTGCAAATCGTCGCGCCGGGCGATTTCGAACAGACGCCGCAGCTCGTGCGGGTAGCGGCGCAGGTTGCGGGCGTGCCAGCGCTGGATCAGCGCCATCACCACCGCCACCAGCAACCCGAACGCGGTGATGGCGCCAAACGCCGACAAGCCCGCCCCGGTGGCGGCGCTGTACATAAAGCCCAGGCCCAGGATGCAGGCTTGCTCGTTGAAGTTCTGCACCGCGATCGAGCGGCCCGCCCCCATCAGGTTGTGGCCGCGGTGCTGCAGCAACGCGTTCATCGGCACCACCAGAAAGCCGCCCAGCGCCCCCAGCAGCACCAAAAACGGGGCAGCCACCCACACGTCGCGGATGGCGACCATGCCGACCACCAGCAGCCCCATCGCGATGCCCAGCGGCATCACGCGGGGGGCCTGGTCGATGCGCATGCGCACCGACGCCACGATGGCGCCAGCCGCGGTGCCGACCGCCACCACCCCGACCAGGCTGGACGCCTGCGTGGTGTTGTAGCCCAAGGCCGCGGCGGCCCAGGCCAGCACGATGTAGCGCAGGTTGCCGCTGACGCCCCAAAACAGCGTCGTCGTGGCCAGCGAGATTTGGCCCAGATGGTCGCGCCACAGCCGCAGGTTGCAACGCCAAAAATCGGGCAGCAGCGCCAACGGGTTGGACGGCAGGTGGCGCAGCGGCGCGGTGGTGCGCGGGATACGCAGGTTGAACGCCGCCGCCAGCGCGTACACGCCCACCAGGCCAACGATGGCCACCTCGGCCGCGCCGGGCAGCAGCGCGCCCAGCCAAGCCGCCTCGTGGCCACCGAGCCACGCCGCGACCCGTGGCGACACGAGCTGGCCGCCCAGCACGACGCCGAGGATGATCGACGCGATCGTCAGCCCCTCGATCCAGCCGTTGGCCTTGACCAGCTGCGACGGCGGCAGCAGCTCGGTCAGGATGCCGTACTTGGCCGGAGAGTACGCTGCCGCGCCCAGGCCCACCAGGCTGTACGCCAGCAGCGGGTGCACCGGTGTCAGCATCAGCAAGCAGCCCACCACCTTGATGGCGTTGCTGATGAACATGACCTGCCCTTTGGGACGGGAGTCGGCAAACGCCCCCACCCACGGCGCCAGCAACACATAAAAAAGGGCGAACATCGGCACCAACGCCGCCGCCTGCCACTCGGGGGCAGCGCGGCTGCGCAGCAGCTCCACCGCCACGACAAACAGCGCGTTGTCGGCCAACGAGCTGCAAAACTGCGCTGCCATGATGGTGTAGAAGCCGCGCTTCATGGTGGCAAAACTTCGTGTCCTGGGGTCGTCGTGGACCACCGCAGCGGCCCGCTTTGTGCGAAAGTTCCCCGTGGCGCGGGGTGCGCGGTTTATAGCACGTCGCCCACCCCTTCCGCGCCGCTGTCCGTCGAACCTACCCTGCCGCCATGCCACGTCCGATCCAAGCCACGATCCACCTCGACGCCCTGCGCCACAACCTGCAACGCTGCCGCGCCGCCGCCGGCGACGCGCGTGTGTGGGCGGTGGTCAAAGCCAATGCCTACGGCCACGGCATCGAGCGGGCCTACCCCGCGCTGCGCGGCGCCGATGGCTTTGCGCTGCTGGACCTGGCCGAAGCCGAGCGGCTGCGTGCGCTGGGCTGGCGCGGCCCGATCCTGCTGCTGGAAGGGTGCTTCGAGCCGCGCGACCTGGAGCTGTGCTCGCGCCTGAACCTGTGGCACGTGGTGCACTGCGACGAGCAGATCGACTGGCTCAGCCAGCACAAAACGCACCAGCCGCACCGGGTGTTTCTCAAAATGAATTCCGGCATGAACCGGCTCGGCTTTCGGCCGGCGGCGTTTCGGGCCGCCTGGACGCGGCTGCACGCCTTGCCGCAGGTGGCCGAAGTGAGCTTGATGACCCACTTTTCCGATGCCGACGGTCTGCGCCGTGGCCGCGAGGGCGTGCTGCACCAGGTGGAGGCGTTCGTGCGCGCCACGCGCGACCTGCCCGGCGAGCGCAGCCTGTGCAACAGCGCCGCCACGCTGCGCCACGCGCTGCGGCTGCGCCTGGGCGACGGCGGCGGGGCGCTGGCCGCGGACTGGGTGCGCGCCGGCATCGCCCTCTACGGCAGCGCGCCGGACCACCCGGCGCACGCCGCCGCCGACTTGGACCTGCAGCCGACGATGACGCTGGCCAGCCGGCTGATCGCCATCCAGCCGGTGGCCGCCGGCGAGACGGTCGGCTATGGCTCCGCCTTCACCGCACCGCGCGACCTGCGCGTCGGCATCGTCGCCTGCGGCTACGCCGACGGCTACCCGCGCCACGCCAGCCTGTCGCAAGCCCCCGGCGCGCCGGTGCTGGTGCGCGGCGTGCGCACCCACTTGGTCGGGCGCGTCAGTATGGATATGTTGGCGGTGGACCTGACCCCGGTGGAGGCCGCCGGCGGCCCGTGCCACCTCGGCGACGAAGTGGTGCTGTGGGGCCGCAGCGGCAGCGGCGCGGTGCTGCCGGTGGACGAGGTGGCGCAGGCCGCCGGCACCATCGCCTACGAGCTGCTGTGCGCGGTGGCGGCGCGCGTGCCGTTCGCCGTCGACGAGGCCGACACGCCGTAGCCCTTGTACTCCTGGGGGTATGGCGCTATACTCGCGTCCAATGGAGGATCAAGCCATGGATCGACGCACGACGCCCCTCCCCCTGCTGGCCCGCCGGCGCTGGCTCGGCGCGGCCGTTGCCACCGCGCTGCTCGGCGGCGCGCTGCCCCCCCTGACCTGGGCCCAGCCCGAGACGGCCGGCCCACGCGTGCCGGTGGCCGAAGCCACCCGCCGCCCGGTCGGCCAGGCGCTGTTGCTGGACGCCACCATCGAAGCGCAACAGCAGGCCACGCTGGCGGCCCAGGCCAGCGGCCGCATCGTGCAGCTGCACGTCAAGGCCGGTGACCGCGTGCGCGCCGGGCAGGTGCTGGCGGTGATCGACGACCGCGAGACCACGGCCGGCGTGCAGCGCGCCGGCGGCGCGGTGGCACAGGTCGAAGCCGAGCTGCGCAACGCCGAGGCCCACGCCAAGCGCACGCGCGAGCTGCGCGCGCAAGGCTTCGTGTCACAGGCGGCGCTGGACACCGCCGAGGCCCAGGCCGCCGCCGCACGCGCCGCGCTGCAGCAGGCCAAGGCCGCGCAGTCGCAGGCCACGCTGGCGCAGGGCTTCACGCGGTTGACCGCGCCGTTCGACGGCTTCGTGCTGGCCACGCATGCCGAGGCCGGCGACCTGGCCGCGCCGGGCCGCCCGGTGCTGACGGTCTACGCGCCGCAGCCACTGCGCGCCACCGTGTATGTGCCGGCGTCGCAGTCGGCGCTGGCGGAGCGCGCCCAGCGCGTCGAGGTGCGCCTGCCCGATGGGCGCTGGGTGCAGCCCAGCGGCCGCAGCCGCCTGCCGGCCGCCGATCCCGTGGCGCAGACAGTGGAGTGGCGCCTGCCGCTCGCGGCCGCCGATGCACAGGGTGTGCTGCCCGGTCAGGCGGTCAAGGTGCGTTTTGCCGCCGGCAGCGACGAGCGGCTGGTGGTGCCGGCCAGCGCCCTGCTGCGCCGGGGCGAGCTGACCGCAGCCTATGTGGCGGCACCGGCCGGGGCGCCCGCGGGCTTCGTGCTGCGTGCGGTGCGCACCGGTGCCGACCACGGCGAGGCCGGGGTCGAGATCCTGTCGGGCCTGCAGCCGGGCGAGCGCGTGGCGCTCGATCCGGTGCGCGCGGGGCTGCGCGGTGCGCAGCCGGCGCAGTGATCGGCCATCGTCCCCCTCCCCGCACGCAGGAGAACGGCCGATGAACGCCGAACCCCAAACTACCCCCACCGGTACCCAGACCGAACGGCTGGGCATCTCCGGCGTGATCGCGCGCGCCTTCCAGGCCAACGCCATCACGCCGCTGCTGGCGCTGGTGGCGCTGCTGCTGGGCCTCTTTGCGGTGCTGGTCACGCCGCGCGAGGAGGAGCCGCAGATCAACGTCACGATGGCCAACGTGCTGATCCCATTCCCCGGCGCCTCCGCCGCGGACGTGGAAAAGATGGTGGCGCAGCCCGCCGAGCACGTGCTGTCGCAGATCCAAGGCATCGAGCACACCTACAGCGTCTCGCGCCCCGGCGTGGCGGTGCTGACGGTGCAGTTCAAGGTCGGCGTGCCGCGCACCGAGGCGCTGGTGCGCCTGTACGACGTGCTCAACGCCAACCAGGACTGGCTGCCGCAGGGCCTGGGCGTGCTGCCGCCGATCGTCAAGCCCAAGGGCATCGACGACGTGCCGGTGCTGGCCGCCACGCTCTGGAGCCCCGCGGGCACGAGCGCGTGGGAAATCGAGCGCGTCGCGCACGCCATCGAGACCGAGCTCAAGCGCGTGCCCGGCACGCGCGAGGTGCAGACCATCGGCGGCCCCGGGCGCGCCATCCACGTCTGGATCGAGCCGGAGCGGCTGCGCGCGCGCGGCGTGCCGCTGCAGGCCATCCACCAGGCGATCGCCGCCGCCAACCAGGCCATGCCGTCCGGCACCGTGGCGCAGCCGCGCCAGCAGCCCGGCGAGCCGGGCCTGCTGACGGTGGAAACCGGCGAGTTCCTGAAAAGCGTGCAGGACGTCGGCGACATCGTGGTCGGCGTGCACCAGGGCCGCCCGGTGTACCTGCGCGAGGTGGCGGGCATCGAGGAAGGTGCGCAGCTGCCGCGCC
Source organism: Tepidimonas aquatica (assembly GCF_007556585.1). Lineage (GTDB taxonomy): Bacteria > Pseudomonadota > Gammaproteobacteria > Burkholderiales > Burkholderiaceae_C > Tepidimonas > Tepidimonas aquatica. Next base: position 35,154 of record NZ_VJNA01000022.1, read on the forward strand.
GCTACGTCTGGCACACGCCGGGGCCGGCCGCGACGCTGCCGCAGGGCGCGCAGCCCGGCCAGGCCTACCCCGCCGTCACGGTCATCGTGACCAAGAAGCCGGGCGAGAACGCCGTGGACGTGGCGCGCGCCGCGACGCAGCAGCTGGAGCGCCTGCACAACACGCTGATCCCCGAGGGCGTGGAGGTGACGATCAGCCGCGACTACGGCGCCACCGCCGCCGACAAGGCCAACAAGCTGATCAGCAAGCTGATCTTCGCCACCGGCAGCGTGATCGTGCTGGTCGGGCTGGCGCTGGGCCGGCGCGAGGCGGTCATCGTCGGCGTGGCGGTGATCCTGACGCTGACGGCCACGCTGTTCGCCTCGTGGGCGTGGGGCTTCACGCTCAACCGCGTGTCGCTGTTCGCGCTGATCTTCTCGATCGGCATCCTGGTCGACGACGCCATCGTCGTGGTGGAAAACATCCACCGCCACCGCCAGCTCACGCCCGAGGCGTCGTTGCGGGAGATCATCCCGCGCGCGGTGGACGAGGTCGGCGGGCCGACCATCCTGGCGACGCTGACGGTGATCGCGGCGCTGCTGCCGATGGCCTTCGTCACCGGCCTGATGGGCCCGTACATGAGCCCGATCCCGATCAACGCCAGCATGGGCATGGCGATCTCGCTGGCCATCGCTTTCACCGTGACGCCGTGGCTGGCGCACAAGCTGATGGGCAAACACGGCGCCGGCCACGCGGCGCACGGGCCGTCCAAGTTGACGCGCGGACTGCAGACCCTGTTTACGCGCGTGCTGACGCCGTTCCTGGCAAGCGCCCGCCACCGCTGGCTGCTGGCGCTGGGCGTGCTGGCGGGCCTGTTCCTGTCGGTCGGGCTGGCGGTGGTGCAGGCGGTGATCCTCAAGATGCTGCCGTTCGACAACAAGAGCGAGTTCCAGGTGGTGCTGGAAATGCCCGCCGGCACGGCGCTGGAAGACACCGCCGCCGCGCTGCAGGACATGACGGCGTTCCTGGCGCAGCAGCCGGAGGTCACGCACGTGCAGGGCTACGCCGGCACCGCCAGCCCCATCACCTTCAACGGACTGGTGCGGCAGTATTACCTGCGTGCCGACGCCGAGCAGGGCGACCTGCAGGTCAACCTGATCGACGCCAAGCACCGCAAGGAACAGAGCCACGCCATCGCGCAGCGCCTGCGCCCGGGGCTGGAAACCATCGCGCAAGCGCACGGCGGGCGCATCAAGGTGGTGGAGGTGCCGCCGGGGCCGCCGGTGCTGTCGCCGATCGTCGCCGAGGTCTACGGCCCGGACGAGGCCGGCCGCGCCGAACTCGCCCGCCGCGTGGCCAAAGCGTTCGCCGACACGCCCGACATCGTCGGCATCGACACCACGCTGAAGGAGGAAGCGCCGCGCGTCTTCCTGCGCATCGAGCGCGCGCGGGCCGAGAGCCTGGGCATCCCGGCGCAGGTGATCGCGCAGACGGTGTACACGGCGCTGTCGGGCAGCGACGCGGCCTACCTGCACGACGGCCACGCCAAGTTCGCGGTGCCGGTGCGGCTGCAGCTGCCGCGCGAGCGCCAGGTCGGGCTGGAGGCGCTGCTGGCGCTGCCGCTCAAGGCCGCCGACGGCCGCATGGTGCCGCTGTCGGAGCTGGTGCGCGTGGAGCGCGGCGTCATCGACCCGCCGCGCTTCACCAAGGACCTGCTGCCGGTGGTCTATGTGCTGGGCGACATGGCCGGCAAGACCGACTCGCCGCTGTACGGGATGTTTGCGATCCGCGGCCGGCTGGCCGAGGCCGCGCTGCCCGACACCGGGGGCCTGGGCGAGTACTGGATCCGCCAGCCGGCCGACCCGTGGCGCGAGTACGCGATCAAGTGGGACGGCGAGTGGCAGGTCACCTACGAGACCTTCCGCGACATGGGCGCGGCCTACGCGGTCGGGCTGGTGCTGATCTACCTGCTGGTGGTGGCGCAGTTCCGCAGCTACCTGACGCCGCTGATCATCATGGCGCCGATTCCGCTGACGATGATCGGCATCATGCCAGGGCACGCGCTGCTGGGCGCGCAGTTCACCGCCACCAGCATGATCGGCATGATCGCGCTGGCCGGCATCATCGTGCGCAACTCGATCCTGCTGGTGGACTTCATCGAGCAGGAGACGGCCAAAGGCATGCCGTTTGATGAGGCGGTGGTGCAGTCGGCCGCGGTGCGTGCGCAACCCATCGCGCTGACGGCGCTGGCGGCGATGCTCGGGGCGTTCTTCATCCTGGACGACCCGATCTTCAACGGCCTGGCCGTGTCCTTGATCTTCGGCATCGCCGTCTCCACCTTGCTGACGCTGGTGGTCATCCCGGTGCTGTACTACGCCGTGTACCGGCGCCGCCACGAGGCACCGGGCGCGCCGCGCCCCGCCTGAATCCCGTTTTTCCTGCAACCCTGTCCCAACCCTTGCCAGTGAGGAGAGCATCATGACCGTCGAGCGCTGGATCCGTGTGATCGCGGGCCTGTTCGTGTTCCTGTCGGTGGCGCTGGGCGCGCCCGCCAGCCCGCTGTTCGTCAGCGAGTGGTTCCTGGCCTTCACGGCCTTCGTCGGGCTGAACCTGTTCCAGTTCGGCTTCACCAACTTCTGCCCGCTGGCCATCATCCTGAAGAAGCTGGGCGTGCCCGAGGCCGCCATCCCCTGCAAGGCCTGCTGAGGCCGAGGCGGAGGCCGCGATGAACGGTGCCCATCCCACCCCACTGAAGTTCCTGCATCCCGGCTGGTTCACGCTGGTGATGGGCCTCAGCGGCCTGGCGCTGGCCTGGCACGCCGCCGGCCCCGTGCTCGGCCCCTGGGCCGAGGGGGCGGCGCTGGTCATCGGTGCGCTGGCCGCGACGGTGTTCGTGGTGTTGCTTGCGGGTTCACTGCGCCGCTGGCAGCGCCATCCCGAGGCCGTCGCCGAGGATCTGCGCCATCCGGTGCGCCACGCCTTCGTCGCCGCGATGCCGGTGGCGCTGCTCCTGCTGGCGACCTGGCTGCAGGCGGTGGACCTGGCGCGGCCGCTGGCGCAGGCGCTGTGGTGGATCGGCTCGATCGGCCAGCTCGGCGTCACTGTCTGGGCGCTGGGGCGGTGGCTGGCCCCCACCGTGGCGCACGCCCCAGATGCGCAGTCGCTGTGGAACGGCGTCACCCCGGTGCTCTACATCCCGGTGGTCGGCAACGTCGTCGCGCCGCTGGCCGGCGTCGGCTTCGAGCACGCCCTGTGGTCGGCGGCGCACTTCGGCATCGGGGTGTTCTTCTGGCCGGTGGTGTTCACGCTGCTGGTGGTGCGGCGGCTGGCGCACGGGCCGATGCCGCCGCGACTGCATCCAACGTGGTTCATCTCGCTGGCGCCGGCGGCGGTTGTGGGGCTGTGCGCGCTGCGCTTTGGCTGGCCGCCGGGCGTGGCGGCCGCCGTCTGGGGCGTGGGCCTGTTCATGCTGCTGTGGGTCGGCACGCAGGCGCGGCGCTACTTCGCGCAGCCGTTCGCGCTGCCGTTCTGGGCCGTGTCGTTCCCGCTGGCGGCGTTCACCAGTCTGACCTTCAAGCTGGCGTTGGCGCTGGCGCACCCGGGGCTGCAACTCGCGGCGCTGGGGCTGCTGGCGCTGGTGTCCGTGATCATCGCCGCGCTGACGCTGGCCACGATCAAGGGTCTGCGCAACGGCACGCTGCTGGCCCCGGAGCCGGTGGCGCCGGTGGTGGCCGTACCTTGAAGCACCTGCCCGCGCTGACCCGGCGGCGACGCGGCCCGCGCGGGCGCGCTGCTACGATGCGCGGCCATGAACATCGTTGACGCGGCCTTGCTGGCCACCGCCGCCGTGGCCGCTGGCGCCCTCAACGCGGTGGCGGGCGGCGGCAGCTTTCTCACCTTTCCGGCGCTGGTGTTCGTGGGTGTGCCGCCGATCGCGGCCAACGCCACCAGCGCCGTGGCCGTCAGCCCGGGCTACCTGGGCAGCGCACTGGGCTACCGCGCCGAGCTGGCCGCGCTGCCACGCGCGCGCCTGTGGCGCGAGGGGGCGCTGGCCGCCGCCGGTGGCGTGTTGGGGGCGTTGCTGCTGCTGGTCACGCCGGCGGCCACCTTTCGCGCCATCGTGCCTTGGCTGCTGCTGGCGGCCACACTGGTGTTTGCGTTCGGGCCATGGCTGGTGCGCCGGCTGGGCCGTGGCCGACCAGCCCCCCCGGCGGCACGCGCCCTGGGGTTGCTGCTGGTGGCGGTGTACGGGGGCTATTTCAATGGCGGGCTGGGCATTGTGCTGATGGCACTGTACGCCGCCACCGGCGAGACCGACATCCAGCGCGCCAACGCGCTGAAAAACATCAACTCCCTGCTGCTGTCGCTGCTGTCGGTGGCAACCTTTGTGCTGGCGGGTGTGGTGGCGTGGGCGCCCGCGCTGCTGATGATGGTGGCGGCCACCGCCGGCGGCTGGCTGGGCGCCCGGGCAGCACGGCGCCTGCCCGCCACCGCAGTGCGCGCCGTGGTGGTGGGCACCGGGGTGGTGATGTCGGTGCTGTTTTTCGTGCGCGGCTGACGGGCGGCACCTTGACCGATGCGCACCAAGCCGCCATTTGGCATTGGGGACGGGCTTCCACCCTCCCCCCGCTGGGTTTGCCGTGTTATCGTCATGTGAATTGCGCCTCGCGAGGAGCCTCACCACCATGCAACGCATGCCCGATGTCCTGGAAGGACGGCTCGACAAAATCGCCTACCCCCACATCCGCCAGCGACTGGAGCAGTTGCGCGACCAGCCGCAGGCGATGCTTGACTACGTCAACGGGCTGTTCCTCGACACCCGCGACGGGCAGCGGCGCGGCTTCGATTTCACCACCGCGTCGACGCTGATGACCATCAAGCACGACCTGATGCTGCAGTTGGGCGAGCTCGAGCGTTTGCGGCACGAATTCACGCCGTGGGACCATGACTTCCGCGTCGCCGGCCCCGCCCAACCTTACCACCCCCCCGCGAAGCTGCCAAAAAACTGGTGATGGATGTCTCCATGGCGGACGCCGCGACTTTCGACCACATCATCGTCGGGGCAGGCACGGCGGGCTGCCTGCTGGCCAACCGCCTCAGCGCCGACCCGGCGCGGCGCGTGCTGCTGCTCGAAGCCGGCGGGCGTGACGACTACCTGTGGATCCACATCCCGGTCGGCTACCTGTACTGCATCGGCAACCCACGCACCGATTGGTTGTACCAGACGGAGCCGGACGCCGGTTTGAATGGCCGCCGGCTGCGTTACCCGCGCGGCAAGGTGCTGGGGGGCTGCTCCAGCATCAACGGCATGATTTATATGCGCGGCCAGGCGCGTGACTACGATGGCTGGGCCGCGCACACCGGTGAGCCAGCGTGGAGCTGGGCGCAGTGTCTGCCCGACTTCGTCGCGCACGAGGATCACTGGCGGCTGGACGCCCACGATGACCCGACGCTGGCCACGCTGCACGGGCACCGCCGCAGCGGCAGCACCGGCGAGTGGCGCGTCGAGCGCCAGCGGCTGCGCTGGGACATACTGGACGCGTTTGCGCGCGCCGCCCAACAGGCCGGCATCCCGGCCACCGACGACTTCAACCGCGGCAACAACGAAGGGGTTGGCTACTTCGAGGTCAACCAGCGTGCCGGTTGGCGCTGGAACGCCGCCAAGGCGTTTTTGCATCCGGTGCGCCGCCGACCCAACCTGACCGTGTGGACCGATGCCCAGGTGACGCGGTTGGTGTTCGAGGGCGGCCCGGGCGCGCCGCTGCGCTGCTGCGGCGTCGACGTGGTCGTGCGCGGGCAACGCGTCGTCGTGCAGGCGGCGCGCGAGGTCACCCTGGCGGCGGGCGCGATCGGCTCGCCGGCCATCCTGCAGCGCTCCGGCATCGGACCGGCGGCGTGGCTGCAGCCGCTGGGCATCCCGGTCGTGGCCGACCTGCCAGGTGTCGGGGCCAACCTGCAGGACCATCTGCAAATCCGTGCCGTGTACCGCGTGCGCGGCACCACCACGCTCAACACGCTGGCCAACAGCCCATGGGGCAAGCTGCGCATCGGCTTGCAGTACCTGCTGACGCGCAGCGGGCCGATGAGCATGGCGCCCAGCCAGCTAGGCGCGTTCACGCGCAGCGACGCGCAGCAGCGCTGGCCCAACCTGGAGTACCACGTGCAGCCGCTCAGCCTGGATGCGTTTGGCGAGCCGCTGCACCGCTTCGACGCCTTCACCGCCAGCGTCTGCAACCTCAACCCCAGCAGCCGCGGCACGGTGCGCATCCGTTCGCCGCGCTGGGAGGACGCGCCGGCCATCGCGCCCAACTACCTCTCGACCGAGGACGACCGCCGTGTCGCCGCGGCCAGCCTGCGGCTGACGCGACGCATCGTCGCGCAACCCGCGCTGGCCCCGTACCAACCGGACGAGTACAAACCCGGCCCGCAGTACCAGACCGACGACGAGCTGGCGCGGCTGGCCGGCGACATCGCCACCACCATCTTCCACCCGGTGGGCACCACCGCGATGGGGCCCGACGGCGACCCGATGGCCGTGACCGACCCGCAGCTGCGCGTGCGCGATGCACGCGGTGGGCGCATCGCAGGCCTGCGGGTGGTGGACGCCGGCATCATGCCGACGATCACCAGCGGCAACACCAACAGTCCCACGCTGATGATCGCGGAAAAAGCCGCCCGCTGGATCCTGACGCAGACCTGACCGATGCCGATCAGGGTAAATCCCGAGACCGGCGGTGGCACGGCGCCCCTAGAATGGCATCACTCGACCCGGGCCAAGCCCGGTCATCGAGGGCTCCGAGGAGACAAACATCTGCAGCGCCGGCCCCATGTGGTCGGCGTTGTTTTTGTGGCGGGGTCGTTGGGGCGGCGTGGCGCTGGCCGCCCCTCACGCGTCGGCATCCAACAGCCGCCCCAGCATGCGGTCGGCGGCTTTGAACACCTGCAGGTTGGCCGCAAACGCCCCAGCCGCCATGCGTTGCTCGACCAAGTCGGCGGCGACGTCGCTGCCCGGCTCGGGCACGCGCTCGGTGCGGGCGCGCACGCCACCGCTGGCGTCGGCCTCGGCGCGCGCCTGCACGCGGCGGTAACCTTCGGTGGGCAGGTTGGCGATGTTGGACGCCGCGGCATCCAGCCGCAGCTGCGCGGCCGCCATGCCTGACACGGCGATGTTGGCAACGGTGTTCACGTGGCCAGTGTAGCGCGCGCCACGCGCCCGCGCGGGCGCCAACCGACCAACGGCGGCGCCCGCGCGCTTGACGCTTCAGCGCGCCGCGGCGCCGCGGTTCAGCAGCGCGTACAGCGCAATCGCGCCAAACGTCGCGGTGCCGATGCCACCCAGCGCAAAGTCGCCAAACTTCAGCGTGAAGTCGCCGGTGCCCAGCACCAGCGTGATGGCGGCCACCAGCAGGTTTTTGTTATCGGAAAAATCCACCTGGTTGTCGACCCAGATCTTGGCCCCGGCCACGGCGATCAACCCGAACACCACAATCGACACACCCCCCATCACCGCCAGCGGGATGGTCTGGATCAGCGCGCCAAACTTGGGGCTGAAGCCCAGCAAGATGGCCATCAGCCCGGCGACGACGAAAATCGCCGTCGAGTAGATCTTGGTGGCCGCCATGACACCGATATTTTCGGCGTAGGTCGTCACCCCGGTGCCGCCGACGCTGCCAGCCACCATCGTCGCCACGCCATCGCCCATGAAGGCGCGGCCCATGTAGCGGTCCAGGTCGCGCCCGGTCATCGCCGTCACGGCCTTGATATGTCCGAGGTTTTCCGCCACCAGGATGATGGCCACCGGAGCGATGAGCACCATCGCGTGCGCGCTGAACACCGGGGCGCTGAACTGCGGCAGGCCAAACCACGCCGCCTGCGCCACGCCCGACAGGTCCAGCGGCTTGCCCAGCCCCAGGCCGTTGGCCAGCACCGCGTAGACGACGCTGGCCACGATCAGCCCCATCAGGATCAGCAGCCGCTGCACCATGCCGCGCGTGAACACCGCCACCAGCCCCACGCAGACGAAGGTCACCACCTGCATCCAGGCGTCAAACGGCGTCGGCGCCATGTTTTTGACCGGGATGTGCGCCAGGTTCAAGCCGATGACCGCCACCACCGAACCGGTCACCACCGGCGGCATCAGGCGCTCGATCCAACCGGTGCCTAGCTGTCAGGTCCCGGACGATTGCGTGGCACTTTTATGAAAAGTTCCGGTTTTTCTTTGTACCATCTTTTCATGGCCTCGATGGGCGGGACATGTCCCAGGGCTTTCTGGGGGATGTGGTGATTGTACAG
>NZ_VJNA01000023.1 GCF_007556585.1 Tepidimonas aquatica
CTGTTCCGCCGTCTGAAAGGGTTCCGCCGCATCTTCAGCCGCTTCGACAAGCTCGACGTCATGTTCGCGGCCTTCATCCACTTCGCACTGATCGTCGAATCGTTGCGATAGTGTTAACAGGCCCTAGGCGGTGGCGCAGGCGGTGGCACAACACCACGAAGCCGCCGACGGCAGTGGCTTTCCGCACGGCCACGCCGCCGAGGCGCTGACCCCCGCAGCCCACGTGCTGGCGTTGATCAACCGCTACGACCGGCTGTGCAACCCCCACCACCCGGCCAAGGCGCTCACGCCGCACGAGGCCTTGGCCCTGCTGTTCGCGCGGCACAAAGCGCAGTTCGAGGCACGCACGCTGGCTGCCTTCATCCGCATGGTGGGGGTGTATCCGCCGGGCACGATCGTGCAGCTCAGCGACGGGCGCTACGCCACCGTGCAGGCGGTCAACGCCAGCCGGCCGCTGAAGCCGCGCGTGCTGGTGCACGACCCCACCGTGCCGCGCAGCGAGGCGCTGCTGCTGGACCTGCAGGCGCAGCCGCAGCTGTCGATCCAGCGCAGCCTGCGGCCTGACCAACTGCCGCGCGCCCGCTACTGCTACTTTTTCGAGCGCGCGCTCGACGCCCAGGCCGGGGAGGAACGACCGTGAGCCACCTGCACTGGGCCGCCATCACGGAAGGGCTGCTGGAGTCCGTGTGGGTGGTGGATCCCGAAACGCTGCGCATCGTCGCGGTCAACGAGGCGGCGCTGCGCCTGGTGGGTGCCCAGCGCGACGAGATGGTGGGCAGCCCCGTGCACCAGTGGGCCAGCGACCTGCAGGACCACGTGTACTGGGACGAGTGGTGCCGCGGCGTGCAGCAGACGCTGGAATCCGAAGCCATGCTGGTGCGTCGCGACGGCGAGGTGCTGCGCGTGCAGCGCCGCATCGGCCCGGTGTGCCCCGCCGACGGGGCAACCGTCGTGCTGGTGGCGATGCAGGATCTGACCGAGTACCAGCGCACCCAGCAGCGCCTGGAGGCGCTGCTGGCCGAGCTGCGCGCGGTACTGGAGTCGTCGTCCGACGGCATCCTGGTGTGCGACCTGGACGGGCGGGTGCGCGCCTTCAACCGTGCGTTTGCGCAGATGTGGGCGCTGCCGACGACGCTGCTGACCACCCCGGACGACCCGGCGCTGCTGCGCCACCTGGCCGCCAGCGTCAGCGACGCCAGCGCCTTCCAGGCACGCCTGAGCGAGCTGCAGCGCGCCCCGCTGATGGAGGCACACGACATCGTGCTGCTGCGCAGCGGACGCATGCTGGAACGCACCTCGCGGCCGCAACTGGCGCGCGGCCGCCCGATCGGGCGCATCCATGTCTACCGCGACGTCACCGAGCGCGCCGCCATCGACGCCAAGCTGCGCCTGGCGGCCAAGGTGTTCAAGTCCAGCCTGGACGCCATCGTCGTCACCGACCCCGAGCGGCGCATCGTCGCTTGCAACCCGGCGGCGCTGCGGCTGACCGGCCGGGCCGACGACGACCCGGCTGGCCAGCCGGTGGCCGCGCTGCTCGACGCCCCCAACCGCCCCGGCTGGGAGGCGGAGGTGGCGGCGGCGCTGGCCGAGCGCGGCTACTGGGAAGGCGAGCTGTGGCTGCGGCGCGCGCACGCGCCCGCCGTGGCGTTGCTGGTGTCGTGGGTGCTGCTGCGCGACGCGCAGGGGCAGCCGCTCAACACCGTGCTGTTCGCCAAGGACCTGTCGGAAAAGCTCGAGGCCCAGCGCCGCATCGAGCAACTGGCCTACCACGACCCGCTCACCGGCCTGCCCAACCGGCTGCTGCTGGGCGAGCGCGTCGCCCACGCGGTGCGGCTGGCGCAGCGCAGCGGGCGTGGCTTTGCGGTGCTGTTTTTGGACCTGGACCGCTTCAAGGGCATCAACGACTCGCTCGGGCACGCCTTTGGCGACCGCGTGCTGGTCGAGGTGGCGCAGCGCCTGCAGCGCTGCCTGCGGCAAACCGACACGCTGGCGCGGCTGGGGGGTGACGAGTTCGTCATTCACTTGCACGACGCCGACCGTGTGGCCGCCGAGCGTACCGCGCAGCGCATCATCGAGGCGGTGGCGCGCCCGGTGACGATCGACGAGATGCAGTTCACGTTGTCGTGCAGCATAGGCATCGCCATGTACCCGCACGACGGCACCACGCTGGACGAGCTGATCCAGTGCGCCGACACGGCGATGTACCAGGTCAAGGAGCGAGGCAAAGGGCACTGGCGCTTTTACCAGGCCGAGATGAACGCGCACCTGCTGGCGCGCATCCAGACCGACCACGCGATGCGCCTGGGGCTGCAGCACGGCGAATTCGAACTGCACTACCAACCGCGCGTGAACCTGCGCAGCGGCCGCGTGACGGCGTGCGAAGCGCTGCTGCGCTGGCACCGCCCCGGCCATGGGCTGGTGCTGCCGGGCGCCTTCATCGGCGTGGCGGAGGAAACGGGCCTGATCGCGCAGCTCGGGCAGTGGGTGCTGGAGCAGGCGGTGGCGCAGGCGCGCCGCTGGGCCGACGCCGGGCGTCCTGCGCAGGTGGCGGTCAACGTCTCGGCGCTGCAGTTCGAGCAAGCCCAATTCGTGCAGGACGTGGCCGACACGCTGCAGCGGTACCGGCTGCCCGCCAGCCTGCTGGAGCTGGAGCTGACCGAGACGATCCTGGTGCGTGACGCCGAAGAAGCGCTGGCCAAGCTGCAGGCGCTGGCCGAGCTTGGCGTGGCGCTGTCGCTCGACGACTTTGGTACCGGCTATTCGAGCCTGACGTACCTGAAGCGCTTTGCGCTGCACCGGCTCAAGATCGACCGCAGCTTCGTGCAGGCGCTGCATGAGGATGGCCAGGCCGACGCCGCCATCGTCGCGGCGATCGTGCAAATGGGGCACGCGCTGGGCATGGAGGTGGTGGCCGAAGGGGTCGAGCACGCGCCGCAGCTGCAGCGGCTGCAAGCGCTGGGCTGCGACCACTTTCAGGGCTTTTGGTACGCGCGGCCGTTGCCGGTGGCCGAGGTCGAAGCGCACCTGGGCCGCGCGGTGGCGCTGCCCAGCCTGGACGCCGAGACGTCAGCCTGAGCCAAGCGCCGTCGCCCAGGTGCGCAGGTCGTCCTCCTTGACCTGGCCGAGCTTGCGCGCGTGCACGCGCCCCGCCGCGTCAAAAACGACACTGAACGGCAGCGCGCCGGTGGCGTTGCCCAACTGCTTGGCCAGCTCGGTGCCGCCCAGGCCCGCCAGCCCCACCGGCAGCGTCAGCGGCATGCGCTGCAAAAAGGCACGCACGCTGCTGGGCTGGTCGATCGCCAGCGCCAGCACGCGCCAGCCGTCGGCGCGCCGCTCGTCGTAAAAGCGCTGCAGCAGCGGCAGCTCTTCCACGCACGGCGGGCACCAGGTGGCCCAAAAGTTGAGCAGCAGCGACCCTCCGCGCAGCGCCTCGGCACGCACTTCGCCGCCCGCCGGCGTGGGCCAACGTCCGGCCCAAAACGCCGCCGCGGCTGCGTCGGCCGCCGGCTCCAGCCGCAACCGCCACGCGGCCACGCCGACGCCGGCCAGCGCCGCCAGCGCCCCCACGCCCACCATCCAACCACGCCGCGTGCCGCTCATGCCTGGGCCCCTTCGGCGTCAGCGTGCAGCAGCGCCTGCAGCTCGGCCGCCGTGCCGCGTGGGGTGCGCCCCAGCGCATCGGCCAGGCGCGCTCCACGTTGCGCTGCGGTGTCGTTGACCCACAGGTGCACCGTCACCCAGTCCTGCAGCGCCTCGCAGCGCTGCGCGACGCTGAGCACCTCCACATCGCGTCCGTGCAACCCGCGCGCGCGCTGCACGTCGTAGCGCACACCGGCGTTGATCAGCGCGATCTCCACCGCTTTGGGGTCGTCACTGAACAGTTGCAGGTGCACGTCCGAGCGCCGCGTCGCGGTGCCGTGCCACACCGCCCCGCCCACCAGCGGCTCGAACGCCGCCAGGCGCTGCATCCACTGCAGCGCCACGCGGCGCAGGGCACGCAGCTCGGTCGGCTGGGTGTCGGCATGAAACAGGGCCAGGTACTCGCGGATGGCGGCGTCCAGCGTCGTCGCATCGGGCAGCGGCGTGCGCGCGGGCAGCCCCAGGCGCTGCAGCGCACGCTGGCAGGCCGCGCGTGCCTCCAGGCCTTCGTCCACCATGTGGGCGGCGGCCAAGGCGGCGATTTCGTGTTGCAGGGCGGCAGGCATGCCGGCATTGTCGGCGATTCGCGGCCGTGGCGCAGCGGCCCGCGATAATGCGCCCATGCACATCCACATTTTAGGCATCTGCGGCACCTTCATGGGCGGTCTGGCGGCACTGGCGCGCGAAGCCGGCCACCGCGTCACCGGTTGCGACGCCGGCATCTACCCGCCGATGAGCGAGCAGTTGCAGGCGCTGGGCATCGAGATGATCGAAGGCTACGGGGCCGATCAGCTCGCGCTGCGCCCCGATGTCTTCGTCGTCGGCAACGTGGTCAGCCGCGCCCGGCGGCCCGACGGCCGCCCCAAGTTCCCGTTGATGGAAGCGATCCTGGACGCCGGGGCGCGCTACACCAGCGGCCCGCAGTGGCTGGCCGAGCACGTGCTGCGCGGTCGCCACGTGCTGGCGGTGGCCGGCACCCATGGCAAGACCACCACCACCGCGATGCTGGCGTGGATTCTGACCTGCGCGGGGCAGCAGCCCGGCTTTTTGGTCGGCGGGGTGCCGCTGGACCTGGGCGTCTCGGCGCGCTTGGGGCGCTTGCCGTCGGCCGGGACGCGCACGCCGTTCGTCATCGAAGCCGACGAGTACGACACGGCGTTTTTCGACAAGCGCAGCAAGTTCGTGCACTACCGTCCCCGCACCGCCGTGCTCAACAACCTGGAGTTCGACCACGCCGACATCTTCGACGACCTGGCGGCCATTGAGCGGCAATTCCACCACCTGCTGCGCACGGTGCCGGCCAGCGGCCGCGTGGTGGCCAACGGGCTCGAGGAGAGCCTGACGCGCGTGCTGCACCAGGGCCTGTGGAGCGAGCTGCGCACCTTCGGGGCCGCCGACAGCGACTACAGCGCCGACGGGGAGCCGCACGACTTTGCCGTGCTGCGCCGTGGTACCCCGGTGGCGCGCGTGCGCTGGGGCTTGAGCGGCGTGCACAACCAGCTCAACGCACTGGCGGCCATCGCCGCGGCCGAGCACGTCGGCGTCGAGCCGGGTCAGGCGGCCGAAGCGCTGGCCGCTTTTCAGGGGGTGCGGCGGCGGCTGGAGGTGCGCGCGCGCGTCGCGCTGGGCGACGGGATCGTCACCGTCTACGACGACTTTGCGCACCACCCGACCGCGATGCGCACCACACTGGAGGGCCTGCGCCAGCGGCTCGACGCGCAGGGGCGTGGGCACGAGCGCATCGTGGCCATTTTTGAGCCACGCTCCAACACGATGAAGCTGGGCACGATGAAAGCCCAGTTGCCTTGGGCCCTGGAGCCGGCCGCGCTGGCGTTTTGCCACGCCGGCGGCTTGGGCTGGGACGCCGCCGCCGCGCTGGCCCCGCTGGGCGCGCGCGCGCAGGTGGCGCCCGACATCGACACGCTGGTGGCGCAGGTGGTGGCCGCCGTGCGCCCGGGCGACCACCTGCTGTGCATGAGCAACGGCGGCTTTGGCGGCGTGCACGACAAGCTGGCCGCGGCGCTGCGCACGGCTGCGGCCGGTGCAACCCCAACCGCGGCGCTTCAGTAGCCGACCGTCAGTGCGGGGACGTCGACCTTGACGATCGGCTTGGCCAGCAGGCTGCTGGCCGCGCGGGCGTACACCATCGCCCACGCGCGGTGCTCGGGCTGGGCAAAGCGCTGCTCGCCCACCACCTGGGCGATGGCCAGCACCTTGTCGGCGGTCAGCACCTTGCCGGTCAGGCGCAGCGGCTCACACCCCAACGCGGTGAACTGCTCGTCCAGCCACTGCCGCGCCAGCTCGTGCGGCATCGGCTGCACCTCGTCGAGGTCGAACGTGTACTCCCGCCCGGGGCCAAAGGAAACGATGACGTGGTTGCGCATGGTGGTGCCTCGCGGTCAGGAGGGGCTGCTGGGCAGCACGCCCGCAGCCGCCATCGTACACCGAGGTGGCGCCACCGTGCGCCCAAAACCCCGCGGCGCTTCAGCCGCGCTGCCGCCGGCGCTGCGCGACCGCCGCGGCCAGCGTGTCCAGCACCTGCAGCGAGGTGTCCCAGTCGATGCAGGCGTCGGTGATGCTCTGACCGTAGGCCAGCTTGGCCGGGTCGTCCTTGCCTGGGGTGAACTTTTGCGCGCCGGCGCACAGGTGGCTTTCCACCATCACCCCGAAAATGCGCTGCGAGCCAGACGCGATTTGCGCGGCCACGTCGCGCGCCACGTCCACCTGGCGCTCGTGCTGCTTTTGGCTGTTGCCGTGGCTGCAGTCGATCATCACGCGCGCCGGCAGCTTGGCGTCGGCCAGCTGCTGGCAGGCGATGGCCACGCTGTCGGCGTCGTAGTTCGGCAGCTTGCCGCCGCGCAGGATGACGTGGCAGTCGGGGTTGCCTTTGGTGCGCACGATGGCCACCTGGCCGTTTTTGTGCACCGACAAAAAGTTGTGCGGGCGGCTGGCGGCCAAGATGGCGTCGGTGGCGATGCGGATGTTGCCGTCGGTGCCGTTTTTGAAGCCGATCGGCGCGCTCAGCCCCGAGGCCAGCTCGCGGTGCACCTGGCTTTCGGTGGTGCGCGCGCCGATCGCCCCCCACGAGATCAGGTCGGCGATGTACTGCGGGCTGATGACGTCGAGAAATTCGCTGGCCGCCGGCAGGCCCAACCGGTTGATTTCGATCAGCAGCTGGCGCGCGATGCGCAGCCCCTCATCGATGCGGAAGCTCTCGTCCAGGTACGGGTCGTTGATCAGCCCCTTCCAGCCGACGGTGGTGCGGGGCTTTTCGAAGTACACCCGCATGATGATTTCCAGCGTGTCCGCGTGGCGGTCGCGCTGCTCTTTCAGCCGCCGGGCGTACTCCATGGCCGCGGCGGGGTCGTGGATCGAGCACGGCCCGATGATGACCAGCAGCCGGTCGTCCTTACCGTGCAGGATCTGGTGGACGGCGCGGCGCGTGTGCGTGATGAGCTTTTCGATCGCGGTGCCCCGAATCGGAAAAAAGCGGATCAGGTGCTCGGGCGGCGGCAGCACGGTGATGTCCTCGATGCGTTGATCGTCGGTCTGGCTGGTGCGGTCGGCCGGGTGCGCGTACCACGCATCGCTCAAGCTGGGTTTGGCGGGGCTCGGGCTCATGATCGGGACTCCTTGCATCGTGCGGATCGGGGCAAAAAAAAACCGCCGGTGTTGCCACCGACGGTTGGGGGGTTGGATGCGCGCTTTACTGGGGGCGACTTCCGTCCTCTCGACCGCCGGTGGAGCCAGAGAACCAAAAGTAGCCAAAGTAAAAGCTGCGCCGTTGCATGGCGACCAATGTAGCACAGTTTGCTTGACACGCGGCTGACAGCCCGCCGACGCGCGTGGCGCCGCCGCAACAGCGCGGCCAGGCGGGTCAGGCCGTGCCGCCCACCGTCAGGCCGTCGATGCGCAGCGTGGGCTGCCCCACCCCCACCGGCACGCTTTGGCCTTCTTTGCCGCAGGTGCCGATGCCAGCGTCGAGCTGCAAGTCACGCCCGATCATGCGCACGCGCTTGAGCGCTTCGGGGCCGCTGCCGATCAGCGTGGCGCCCTTGACCGGGTAGGCCAGTCGGCCGTTTTCAATCCACCACGCGCTGCTGGCCGAAAAGACGAACTTGCCACTGGTGATGTCCACCTGCCCACCGCCGAAGTGCGTGGCGTACAGGCCACGCTGCACGCTGGCGATGATTTCCTGCGGATCGTGCGGGCCGGCCAGCATGTAGGTGTTGGTCATGCGCGGCATCGGCAGGTGGGCGTAGCTTTCGCGCCGGCCGTTGCCGGTGGCCGCCACCCCCATCAGCCGCGCGTTGAGGCGGTCCTGCATGTAGCCGCGCAAGATGCCGTCTTCGATCAGCACGTTGCACTGGGTCGGCTCGCCCTCGTCGTCGATGTTGAGCGAACCGCGCCGCCCCGCCAACGTGCCGTCGTCCAACACCGTGACGCCCTTGGCGGCCACGCGCTGGCCGATGCGGCCACTGAAGGCGCTGGAGCCTTTGCGGTTGAAGTCGCCCTCCAGCCCGTGGCCGACCGCCTCGTGCAGCAGCACGCCGGGCCAGCCCGGGCCCAGCACCACCGTCAGCTCGCCCGCCGGCGCCGGGCGTGACTCCAGGTTGGTTAGCGCCGCGCCGACGGCTTCGTCCACGTACTGCGCCAGCAGCGCGTCGTCGAAGCGCTCCAGTCCCCAGCGTCCACCGCCGCCCGACGACCCCACCTCGCGCCGCTGGCCCTGCTGCGCGATCACCGTCAACGACAGGCGCACCAGCGGGCGCACGTCGGCGGCCAGCACCCCGTCGGCACGGGCCACCAGCACCACGTCGTACTCGGCGGCCAGACCCGCCATCACCTGCACCACGCGCGGGTCGCGTGCACGCGCCATGCGCTCCAGCCGCTCCAGCAGCGCCACCTTGGCCGCGCTGTCCAGCGTGCCGATCGGGTCGTGCGCGTCGTACAGCTGGCGCGACGCCGCCACGCGACGCCGCCACCGGCGCAGGTCGGCCTGCTGGGCGGCGCCCAGGCGGCCAATGGCGCGCACGCTGTCGGCGGCTTCGCGCAGCGCCGCCCAGCTCAGGTCGTCGGAGTAGGCAAACGCGGTCTTGTCGCCGCTGATGGCGCGCACCCCCACGCCTTGGTCGATGCTGAAGCTGCCAGTCTTGACGATGCCCTCTTCCAGGCTCCAGCCTTCGCTGCGCGTGTACTGGAAGTACAGGTCCGCGTCATCCACGCCGGGCCCCATGATGCGTGCCAACGCCCGGCGCAGGTGGGTTTCGTCCAATCCGTAGGGCTCAAGCAGCAACATGCGCGCCGTGGCCAGGCGCTGCAGGGTCGGTTCGATGGCGATCATGCGCCGCATTGTAGGCAGGCCCCACCCACCCTGCCAACCGTAGGGACGCAGGGCACGACGTCAGGTCGGCACCAGGCGCTTGTACCGCCCCACCGACAGCATCAGCCCCAGGCTGGCACCCAGCGCCACCATGGCGGTGCCACCGTAGCTGACGAACGGCAGCGGCACCCCCACCACCGGCAGCAGCCCACTGACCATGCCGATGTTGACGAACGCATAGACGAACTGCACCAGGATCAGCGCCCCGGCCAGCAGCCGGCCAAACAGGGTCGACGCTTCCATGGCCAGCACCAGACCGCGCCAGATGAACACGCCGTACGCGGTCAGCAGCACCAGCACCCCTACCAGGCCGAACTCCTCGGCCAAGGCGGCGAAGATGAAGTCCGTGCTGCGTTCGGGCACGAAGTCCAGGTGGGTTTGCGTGCCCTGCATGAAGCCTTTGCCCCACACCCCCCCGGAGCCGATGGCGATGAGCCCCTGCAAAATGTGAAAGCCCTTACCCAGCGGATCGCGCGTCGGGTCCAGCAGCGTGCACACGCGCTGGCGCTGGTATTCGTGCAGCACCACCCAGTCCACCCCGGGCGCGCACCACTGCGGCTCCATCACCACCAGCACGCCCGCCCCGAGGGCGCCCAGCAGCAGCGGCGGCACGATCAGCATCCAGCTCAGGCCGGCAAAGTAAATCACGAACAGCCCCGAGGCCAACACCAGCAACGCGGTGCCCAGGTCCGGCTGCAGCATGATCAAACCCACGGGCAGCGCCAGCAACGCCGCCGCCACGGCAAAGTCCAGTGCGCGCAGCCGCCCTTCGCGCCGCTGGAACCACCATGCCAACATCAGCGGCATGGCGATTTTCATCAGCTCACTGGGCTGGATGGTCATCACGCCCAGGTCGAGCCAGCGCTGCGCGCCCTTGCGCGTCACGCCCACCAGCTCCACCGCCACCAGCAGCAGCACCCCCACCACGTAGGCCGGCACCGCCAACGCCTGCAGGCGCTGCGGCGGCACTTGGGCCACCACCACCATCACCACCGCACCGATCAGAAGGTTGCGCAGGTGATCCTGCACGCGGCCTTCGATGTCGAACGCCACCGACAGCATGACCAGCTGCCCCAGCAGCGCCAGCAGCGCCACCGACAGCAAAAACGGCCCATCAAAGCCCCGCACCCACGGGGCCAGACGGGTCCACAACGGCGGTTTTTGGATCACGACGGCCATGGCAGCTGCATTATCCTGTGCGCCATGGCCAACTTGCCCTCCGCCCCCCTCGCGCCGCCCGCGTCGGCGTGCACCCACCTGCTGTACCTGCACGGCTTTCGCTCCTCGCCGCGCTCGTTCAAGGCGCAACGGCTGCAGGCTTACCTGCGCGCGCACCACCCCCACGTGACATGGGCCTGCCCCGCGTTGCCCCCCAGCCCGGCCCAGGCGTGGGCGCTGATCGAGCGCGCCGTGGCCGACTGGCCCGGCGACACGATGGCCGTGGTGGGCTCATCACTGGGTGGTTTTTACGCCACCCGGCTGGCGTGGGCCCGGGGCTGCCGCGCGGTGCTGATCAACCCCGCGGTAGACCCCGCGCGCGACCTGGCGCGCCACATCGGCGAGCATCCGGTGTGGCATGACCCCACCGAGCGCATCCACTTTCAGCCCGCCCACGTGGACGAGCTGCGCCGCTTGCGCGTGGGCGCGCTGCCCCACCCCGAACGGGTGCTGCTGATCGCCGCCACCGGCGACGAGGTGCTGGACTGGCGCGAGATGGTGGCGCGCTACCCCGGCAGTGTGCACCGCATCGTGCCCGGCAGCGACCACGGGCTGTCGGACTTCGACGACCACCTGCCGGCGCTGCTGCGCCACCTGGGCCTGGAGTGACGCCACCATGGCCAAGGACAAAACCCAGTACAGTTGCAGCGCCTGCGGCGGCCAGACCCCGCGTTGGCATGGACGCTGCCCCCACTGCGGGGCCTGGAACACCTTGGTGGAGGTGCTGGCCCCCGCCAGCACGCCGAGCCTGGGTGGCCTGGGCGCGCTACGGCAGGGGTTGGCCGCCACCGGGACGCTGGCGCGGCTGGCCGACATCGACGCCGCCGACGTGGCACGCACCCCCACCGGGCTGACCGAGCTGGATCGCGTGCTGGGCGGTGGCGTCGTGCCCGGGGCCGTCGTGCTGATCGGGGGCGACCCCGGCATCGGCAAATCCACCCTGCTGCTGCAAGCGCTGGACGCGCTGCAGCGCGCCGGTCTGCCCACGCTGTACGTCACCGGCGAAGAAAGCGGCGCGCAGGTGGCGCTGCGCGCGCGCCGTCTGGGCTTGGGCGACAGCCAAGTTGCGGTGCTGGCCGAAATCCGGCTGGAAACCATCCTGGCCACGCTGCAGCAGCAGCGCCCCGCGGTGGCGGTGATCGACTCGATCCAGACCATCTACACCGAGCAGCTCAGCTCCGCGCCGGGCTCGGTGGCCCAGGTGCGCGAGTGCGCGGCGCTGCTGACGCGCGCGGCCAAAACCAGCGGCGCGCACGGCACCACGCTGGTGCTGGTGGGCCACGTCACCAAAGAGGGCGCGTTGGCCGGCCCACGTGTGCTGGAGCACATGGTCGACACGGTGCTGTACTTCGAAGGCGACGCGCACAGCAGTTTTCGGCTGGTGCGGGCCATCAAAAACCGCTTCGGCGCGGTCAGCGAGCTGGGCGTGTTTGCGATGACCGAGCGCGGGCTCAAAGGCGTGGGTAACCCCAGCGCGCTGTTTCTGAGCCAGCACCGCGAGCCGGTGCCGGGCAGCTGCGTGCTGGCCACGCTGGAAGGCACGCGCCCGTTGCTGGTGGAGGTGCAGGCGCTGGTGGACGCGGGCGGCCCCGCGCCGCGGCGCTTGAGCGTTGGCTTGGAACGCGACCGCCTGGCCATGCTGCTGGCCGTGCTGCACCGCCACGCCGGCGTGGCCTGCGGCGACCAAGACGTGTTCGTCAACGCAGTGGGGGGCGTGCGCATCGCCGAGCCGGCGGCGGACCTGGCGGTGCTGCTGGCCATCGTCAGCAGCCTGCGCGGGCGTGCGCTTCCGCGCGGCTTCGTCGCCTTTGGCGAAGTGGGTCTGGCCGGCGAAGTGCGCCCCGCGCAGCGCGGGCAGGAGCGCCTCAAGGAAGCCGCCAAGCTCGGCATGGCGGTGGCGGTGGTGCCGAAGGCCAACCTGCCGCGCAAGCCCGACGCGGCCTTTCTGCGCGCCACCGAGGGCCTGAAGCTGCACGGTGTCGAGCGCGTCGAGGAGGCGCTGGAGGTGGTGCGGGGGCTGGCTTGACCCCGACCACGGCGGGCCGGGGTTGACGCCGCGCTGTGGCAAGCCCTGGCCACACGGCCCCACATGGTGGTGGTGATGCGTCACACCGAGGTGGGCCGCGAGGGACAATCGACCACCTACGACCCCAGCGGCCAGTGCCGCGGCGAGCTGGGCCTGCGGCCCTGAGGTCGCGCCACACGCCCGGGCACCCCGCCGGCGTCGGCCTAAGCGGTACAATTTGGTTTTTCCGCTCCTGGTCGGCCACCTGTGGTCGGCGTGGGTTCCCTCACCCCACTCATCAAAAAGGATTCGACATGGCGTTCGTGCCGTTGGCTGCCGTGGCGCAGCCCCAGCCCTCCCTCACCCTCAACCCCGAGGCCCAGCGGCGCACCATCGCGTGGTTGGCCGCTGCGCACATCGCGCTGATCATCGCCAGCAACTACTTGGTGCAAATCCCGTTCACGCTGGGCGGGGTGCACACGACGTGGGGGGCGTTCACGTTCCCGCTGGTGTTCGTGCTGACGGACTTGACGGTGCGTGTGCTGGGCCCACAGGTGGCGCGGCGTGTGGTGGCCTGGGTGATGCTGCCGGCCCTGCTGGCGTCGTACGTGGTGTCGGTGCTGTTTTTCGAAGGCGCGTTCGCTGGCTGGGCGGCGCTGGCCACCTTCAACGCGTTTGTTTTTCGCATCGCGCTGGCCAGCTTCATGGCCTACGTGGTCGGGCAGTTGACCGACATCGCGGTGTTTGCGCGGCTGCGCCGGCTGGCACAGTGGTGGGTGGCGCCGGCGGCGTCCACCATCGTCGGCAGCCTCATCGACACGTTCGTCTTTTTCTCGGTGGCGTTTTGGCGCAGCAGCGACGCCTTCATGGCCGAGCACTGGGTCGAAATCGCGCTGGTGGACTACGCCACCAAGCTGGCGTTCAGTCTGGTGGCGCTGCTGCCGCTGTACGGTGCGGCGCTGCGTGCGGTGCTGCGCCGGCTGCCGGCGGCGCCCGCGGTGCGCTTGGTCTGACGCACGTCGCCCCTTGTGCCCGTCCCAGCGGGCGGGTCAACTCGCTACACTTGCGCTTGGCCGTTGCGCCCGTCGCCGCGCCGTCCGTCGCGCCCCGGCTGGGCGTGCCTTGTGGGTTGTACGAAAGCGCATCACGTTGTTTGCCTTGTTCGAAGAAGCCGGCAAGCTGGCCGGCGGTCGTATCCTGTCGTCCACCGACGCCACGCACCAGATCGAGCTGGACTCGGGCCGGCGCGTCAAGGTCAAGGCGACGCAGGTGTTGCTGACCTTTGCCCAGCCCGCTGTGGCCGAGCTGCTGCGCGATGCCACCGAGCTGGCCGCCCAGATCGACCTGGACCTGGCGTGGGAGTTTGCCCCCGAAGGCGACTTTGGCTTTGCGGAACTGGCGGCCATGTACTTCGAGGACCCGCCCAGCACCGTGCAGCAAGCCGCCACGCTGCTGCGGTTGCACGAGGCGCCGCACTACTTCCGCCGCGCCGGCAAAGGCGGGCGCTTTCGCAAGGCGCCCGCTGACGTGCTGCAGCAGGCGCTGGCCGCCATCGAGCGCAAAAAAGCCGTTCAGGCGCAAATCGACGCCTGGGCCGACGAGCTGGTGCAGGGCCGCTGTCCCGAGCCGATCCGCGCGCAGCTGTACCGCATCCTGTTCAAGCCGGACAAAAACGCCCCTGAGTACAAGGCCGTCGTGCACGCGGCGCGCACCACCCACTTGGCGCCGCTGGCGCTGCTGCAGCGCGCCGAGGCCATCACCAGCGCGTACCAATTCCACTGGCAGCGCTTTTTGCACGAGCACTTCCCGCGTGGCACGGGTTTTGCCGCGCTGGCAGCGCCGCCGCTACCGGATGACCTGCCGCTGGCCGAAGGGGTGGCGGCGTTTTCGATCGACGACAGCAGCACCACCGAAATCGACGACGCGCTCAGCGTGCAGGGCCTGGGCAGCGGCACGGTGACGCTGGGCATCCACATCGCGGCGCCCGGGCTGGCCATCGCGCCCGGCAGCCCCCTGGACGCGGTGGCGCGCGAGCGGTTGTCCACCGTCTACATGCCGGGGCACAAAATCACCATGCTGCCCGACGCCGTCGTGCAGACCTACACGCTGGCCGAAGGCGCGCCACGGCCGGCGGTGTCGCTGTACCTGACGATCGACGAAGCCACGCTGGAAGTGCGCGGCAGCACGACGCGGCTGGAGCGTGTGCCGATTGCGCACAACCTGCGCCACGACCAGCTCGATGGCGTGGTGAGCCCCGCCTGGCTCGAAGACGCAAGCGGCCCCAGCTGGCCGGGCGTGCCGGCGCATGTGGCTGCGCTGCACGGCCCGCTGGCGTGGCTGTGGCGGCTGGCGCAAGCGTGCAAAGCGCGCCGCGAAGCGGTGCGTGGGCGGCCGGAGACCTTCACCCGCCCCGACTACACCTTCAAGTTGCTGGGCGTTGCCGGGGACGAGCCCACCGGCGACGAAACCGTGGTCATTGGCACGCGCGCGCGCGGCGCGCCGCTGGACCTGATCGTGGCCGAAGCGATGATCCTGGCCAACCACCACTGGGGCCAGTGGCTGGCCGACAGCGGCGTGCCGGGCATTTACCGCAGTCAAACCAGCCTGGCCCCTGGCATCAAGGTGCGCATGGGCACCAAGCCGCTGCCCCATGCCGGCATTGGCGTGCCCTGCTACGCGTGGAGCACCTCGCCGCTGCGGCGCTACACCGACCTCGTCAACCAGTGGCAAATCATTGCCTGCGCGCGCCACGGCACCACCGCGGCGCTGGCCGCGCCGTTCAAGCCGAAGGACGCGGCGTTGCTGGCCATCATCAGCGCGTTTGACGCCGCCTACACCGCCTACGCGCAGTTTCAGGGGACGATGGAGCGCTACTGGACGCTGCGCTACCTGCGGCAGCAGGGCATCACCGAGCTGGAGGCGGCCTACCTGAAAGACAACCTGGTGCGCGCCGAGACGCTGCCACTGGTGTTGGCGGCGCTGGGCACCGACGGTTTGCAGCGCGGCGAACGCGTGCGGGTGCGGCTGGGCACCATCGACGAGGTCAGCCTTGAGGTCACCGGCACCGTGGTCGAGCGGCTGGGCGTCACCGAGCCGGTGGAGGGCGACACGCTGGAAGGCGAACCCGAGGAGGTGCTGGAAGCGCCGCTGACCGTGGCGGTGGCGATGGACGACGCCGACGAGGCGGCCGCGGCCAGCCCGGCCCCCACCCCTGCTGCCCCGGTGTGAGGAGACGCTGCGTGGCCACGGCTGCGGCACCCGCTAACCACTGGCTGCAACGCGTGCGCGAGGACCCACTGCCGTGGGCGCTGGCGATGTCGGTGGCGCTGCACGTGCTGGTGCTGGCGGTGCGGCTGGTGCCGCCGTCGTCATCCCAGCGCGTGTTGCAAGGCACACCGCTGGAGGTGATCCTGGTCAACGCGCGCGACGAACGCGCCCCGGCGCGCGCGCAAGCCATCGCGCAGGCCAACCTGGTCGGCGGCGGTGACGCTGACAGCGGGCGCGCCCGCTCGCCGCTGCCACCGGCGCCGGTGCTGCGCCCCGGCGACACACTGGAAGACGAAGAGCGCCGCCTGGAGGCAATGCAGGAGCGTCAGACCCGGCTGCTGGCGCAGCTGCGGCGCGACATCGCGCAGCTGCGCACCGCCGACCCGCAGGAGACCCCCGAGCAGGCCCAGGCGCGCGAGCAGCGCCGCCAGGCGCTGGTGCAGGCGCTGGCCGAGATCGAGCGCCGCATCGAACGGGAAAATACCCGTCCGCGGCGGCGCTACGTCAGCCCGGCTACGCGCGAGGCCGTCTACGCGCTGTACTACGACGAGCTGCGCCGCCGCATCGAGGAGCGCGGCACCGCCCATTTCCCCGAGCAAGGTGGCCGCAAGGTGTACGGCGAGCTGACCATGGTCATCACCGTCAACCACGATGGGCGCGTGCTGGGCACCGAGGTGGTGCAAGGCTCGGGCAACCCGTTTTTGGACCAGCACGCGCGCGCCATCGTGCACGGGCTCACCTTCGCACGCTTCAGCCACGCCATGCGTGCGCGGGCTGACCAAATCGTCGTCGTCTCACGCTTCCGCTTCACCCGCGAGGGTGGCCTGCACACCCAGGTGGGCTCAGCGCCCTGAGCCCGCTGCCGCACCGCCATGCCACGCGCAACCCCCGCCACCACGTCCAAACCCCGCCGCCGAGGCGCGTGGCTGCTGCGCTGGCTGGGCTGGACGCTGCTGGCCGCGCTCAGCCTGCAAGCGTGGTTTGCGCTGCGCGTCGGCATGCTGGCGTGGGTGGACGCGCCCAGCACCTCGTTTCAGCGCACCGAAGCCTGGCGGCTGGCGCGCGCTGGTGAGCTTGGGCGCTGGCGCCACCAGGGGGTGCCCACCGAGCGGCTGTCGCCGCAACTGATGCGCGCCGTCATCGCGTCCGAAGACAGCGGCTTCACCGAACACTTCGGGGTGGACTGGCAGGCCATGCAGTCCGCCTGGCAGCGCAACCAGCGTCAGTGGCAGCAAGCCGCGCGGCGCGCCGGTAACGGCCCGGTGCGGCCCGCGCGGCTGGCGGGCGGCTCCACCATCACGCAGCAACTGGCGAAAAACCTGCTGCTGTCAGGCGAGCGCACGCTGCTGCGCAAGGGGCAGGAGCTGCTCATCACCTGGATGCTGGAAGCCATGCTGGACAAACGCCGCATCCTCACGGTGTACCTCAACAGCGTCGAGTGGGGCGACGGCCTTTTTGGCGCCGAGGCTGCGGCGCGTCACTACGCGCGCAAAAGCGCCGCGCAACTCGGCGCCGCCGAGGCCGCCCGCCTGGTGGTGCTGTTGCCCGCGCCTAAGCGCTACGGCCGTCGGCCCGACTCGGCCTACCTGAGCGGCCGCGCACAAACGGTGCTGGCGCGCATGCCCGCGGTGCGCCTGCCCTGACGCTGCGCGCGGGGCGTCAAACGATTACCATCGGCAGCATGCGCATCCTAGGCATCGACCCCGGGCTGACGGCCACCGGCTTTGGCGTCGTCGACGTCGAGGGCGCCCGGCTGCACTACGTGGCCAGTGGCGCCATCCGCACCAGCCCCGACGACGGAGCGCTGCTGCCCCAGCGGCTGCGCACGCTGTTCGACGGCATTGGCGAGGTGGTGCGGCGCTACCAACCGACGGTGGCGGCGCTGGAAATCGTGTTCGTCAACGTCAACCCGCAGGCCACCCTGATGCTGGGCCAGGCGCGCGGCTGCTGCCTGACGGCGCTGGTCGCGCACGACCTGCCGGTGGCCGAATACACCGCGCTGCAGCTCAAAAAAGCCGTCGTCGGCTACGGCAAGGCGCACAAATCGCAGGTGCAGGAGATGGTGCGCCGCCTGTTGAACCTGCCCGGCCTGCCCGGCAAAGACGCCGCCGATGCGCTGGGCCTGTGCATCACCCACGCCCAGGTGGCGCGCACCACCGCCGCCATCGCCCGCGTGGCGCCGCTGCGCGCGCGCGCCCACGCCGCCTACAAGGACGGGCGCAGTTACTGAACACCTTGCCGCACGGCCACTACCCCACGCGGCTGAGCACCAGCACGGCAAAAAACCCCAGCGCCGCGATGACCGTCCACTTCAGGATGACGATGCCCCAGCGCAGGAAGTGCTTGCGGCCCGTACCCAGGTAAAAAGCAAAGCACAGCACCGCCGCGCCCAGCAGCGCGAACATCAGGAAGCGAAACAGAAACATGGCGCCGCCCCCTACCAGGCCGGGGCCAGGCGTGCCAGCCCCTGGGGCGCGCGGCGCTCGTCGTCGAAGGTGACGACTTCGTACGCGTCGGGCTGCGCCAGCAGCGCGCGCAGCAGCCGGTTGTTGAGCGCGTGGCCCGAGCGGTAGGCGCGGTAGTGCGCCAGCAGCGGCCGCCCCAGCAGGTACAGGTCACCGATGGCGTCCAGCATCTTGTGCTTGGCGAACTCGTCGTCGTAGCGCAGTCCGTCGGCGTTGAGCACTTTGACGTCGTCGAGCACGATGGCGTTGTCCAGCCCACCCCCCAACGCCAAGCCTTGCGAGCGCATGGCCTCGACGTCGCGCGTAAAGCCGAAGGTGCGCGCCCGGGCGATGTCGCGCGCGTAGTGACCGCTGCCGAGGTCGAACTCGACGTGCTGGCCGGTGGCGCTCACCGCCGGGTGGTCGAACGCGATCTCGAAGCTGAGCTTGAAGCCGTCGTAGGGCTCCAGGCGCGCCCACTTCAGCGTGGGGCCGTCGCCCTCGCGCACGTCGACCGCGCGCTTGACGCGCACGAAACGCCGCGGCGCCGGCTGTCGCTGCAGGCCGGCGCTTTGCAGCAGGTACACAAAGGCCGCCGCCGACCCGTCCAGGATCGGCACTTCCTCGGCGGTGATGTCGATGATCAGGTTGTCGATGCCCAGCCCGGCGCAGGCGCTCATCAGGTGTTCGACGGTGTGCACACGCACGCCGCCGCGGCCCAGCGTCGAGGCCAGCCGGGTGTCCACCACGGCGTCGGCGCTGACGGGGATGTCGACCGGCTCGGCCAAATCCACACGCCGAAAGACGATGCCGCTGTCGGGCGCTGTCGGGCGCAGCGTGAGCTCGACGCGCTCGCCGCTGTGCAGCCCCACGCCGACGGCGCGCGTGAGGGTCTTGAGCGTGGTTTGGGCAATCATGGCTGGCATTGTAGGCGCGCGGTCGGCAGCGCGCCTACGCTGGGTGGCAGCGCCCCCATGCGGAGGCAGGGCATGGTGCCGCGGCACCGCGTCGGCCTGCGACGCCGAGGCCCCCCAAGCAGGCAGCGTACCCGAATACGCGGCCACCGGGCCAGGTTCCCGGTGCCGCCGGGGCGCGCGACCGTCAGTCGGCTTGCTTGCGCAGGAAGGCCGGGATCTCGTAGTCGTCCATGCCGCTGGAGGCCAGCGCCTCGACGCGCGACGCGGCCCCGCTGCGCGGGTTGAGCCACACGCGCGGCACGTTGGGGTGCGCCCCGCTGGCGGCGCCCGCCGCGGCGCCCGCGCCGCCGACGGCCTGGTTCAGCGTCGGGATGAACGGCACGTTGTCGGTGCCGGTGCGCAGACCCTGCTGCGACTGCACCACCGTGAACGGCTGGCGCTGGCCCGCGCGGCTCAGACCGGTGGCCACGACGGTGACGCGCAGCGCGTCGCCCAGCGACTCGTCGTAGGCGGTGCCGTAGATGACGTGCGCGTCGGGCGCGGCAAAGGCGCGGATGGTGTTCATCGCCAGCTTGGACTCCGACAGCTTCAGCGACCCTTTGGCGGCGCTGATCAGCACCAGCACGCCCTTGGCGCCGCGCATGTCCACGCCCTCCAGCAGCGGGCAGGCCACGGCCTGCTCGGCGGCGATGCGGGCGCGGTCCGGACCGCTGGCCACCGCGGTGCCCATCATGGCCTTGCCGGGTTCGCCCATCACGGTGCGCACGTCTTCGAAGTCGACGTTGACCAGCGCCTCGACGTTGATGATTTCGGCGATGCCGCCCACCGCGTTTTTGAGCACGTCGTTGGCGGCGGCGAACGCTTCGTCCTGGGTGACGTCCTCACCCAGCTCTTCGTGCAGCTTGTCGTTGAGCACGACGATGAGCGAGTCGACGTTTTGCTCCAGTTCGGCCAGGCCCTCTTCGGCGTTGGCCAAGCGGCGCGCGCCCTCCCAGTCGAACGGCTTGGTCACCACGCCGACGGTGAGGATGCCCATTTCCTTGGCCATGCGCGCGATGACCGGCGCCGCACCGGTGCCGGTGCCGCCGCCCATACCGGCGGTGATGAACAGCATGTGCGCACCCTCGATGGCTTCGCGGATTTGCGCTTCGGCCGTCAGCGCGGCTTCGCGCCCCTTGTCGGGCTTGCTGCCGGCGCCCAGGCCGGTGCGGCCCAGTTGGATGACGCGGTGCGCCGACGAGCGCGCCAGCGCCTGCGCGTCGGTGTTGGCGCAGATGAACTCCACGCCCTGCACGCGGCTGGCGATCATGTGCTCGACCGCGTTGCTGCCACCACCGCCGACACCGATCACCTTGATCTGCGTGCCGCGGTTGAATTCTTCGACCTCGATCAGTTCGATGCTCATGAAACGCTCCTGCTGTTGACCTGGATTTAGAAGTTGCCGACGAACCACTCTTTGACGCGCGTCAGCAGGCCGCCGACCGAACCTGCCTTTTGCGCCACCTTCTGCCCGCGCAGGCGCGCCAGCCGCGCCTCCTCGAGCAAACCCATCACCGTGGCCGCGCGTGGCTGCGCGACCATGTCGCCCAGAGTGCCGCTGTAGCGCGGCACGCCGCGGCGCACGGGCTTGAGAAAAATGTCCTCGCCCAGCTCGACCATGCCGGGCATGACGGCGCTGCCGCCGGTCAGCACGATGCCGCTGGACAGCAGCTCCTCGTGGCCGGAGTTGCGGATGACCTCCTGCACCAGTGCAAAAATCTCTTCCACCCGCGGCTCGATGACGCCGGCCAAGGCCTGGCGGCTGAGCATGCGCGGGCCGCGGTCGCCGATGCCGGGCACTTCGACCTGCTGGTCCGGATCGGCCAGCAGTTGCTTGGCGCAGCCCGCTTCGACCTTGATGTCCTCGGCGTCCTTGGTGGGGGTACGCAACGCCATCGCGATGTCGTTGGTGATCAGGTCACCGGCGATCGGGATGACCGCGGTGTGGCGGATGGCACCACCGGTGAAGATGGCCACGTCGGTGGTACCGGCGCCGATGTCGACCAGCGCCACGCCGAGTTCTTTTTCGTCGTCGGTCAGTACCGCCTGGGCAGCCGCCAGCGGGTTGAGCATCAGCTGCTCCACCTCCAGCCCGCAGCGGCGCACGCATTTGAGGATGTTCTCGGCCGCGCTTTGCGCCCCGGTGACGATGTGCACCCTGGCCTCCAGGCGCACGCCGCTCATGCCGATCGGCTCTTTGACCTCTTGGCCGTCGATGATGAACTCCTGCGGCTCGACCAGCAGCAGCCGCTGGTCGGTGGGGATGTTGATGGCGCGCGCGGTGTCGATGACGCGCGCGACATCGGCGGGGGCGACCTCGCGGTCCTTGATCGCCACCATGCCCTGCGAGTTGAGGCCACGGATGTGGCTGCCGGTGATGCCGGTGTAGACCCGCCCGATGCGGCAACCGGCCATCTGCTCGGCTTCTTTGAGCGCTTGCTGGATGCTGGCAACCGTGGCGTCGATGTTGACCACCGCGCCGCGCTTGAGGCCGGTGCTGGGGCCGACGCCCAACCCGACCAGTTTGAGGTCGCCGCCCGGCAGCACCTCGGCCACCACCACCATGATCTTGGCGGTGCCGATGTCGAGTCCGACGACGAGATCGCTGTATTCCTTGGCCATGGTCTCTCAGCGGTGCGTGGGGTTGGAAGGGGCTGCGGGGACGCCGCGCTGTGCCGGCGGCGGCAGCTCGGGTTGGGTGCTGACGCCGCGCAGCTGCACGGCGTAACCGTCGGGGTAGCGCAGGTCGGCCGCCACGATGTCGCGCGCGCCGTAGCGGGCACGCAGCGCGGTTTGGGTGGTGACGAAGGTGGCCAGCCGGGCTGGGACCAGGTCGTCGCCACGGCCCAACTCGATCGGCGCGTCGCCGTCGAGCACCAGCCGCCACCCCCCGCGGTGGCTGAGCTCGAGCCGCTCCAGATCGCGCCCCAGCCGCGCCAGCAGCGGCTGCACGCGGCGCAGCATCGCCACCACCTGCTCGGCCTGCTCGGGCGGGCCGGCCAGCACCGGCCAGGCGTCGGCCACGGCTTCGTCGGCGTTGGCTTCGAACACCACGCCATCGACGCTGACCAGCTGGCTGCCGCCACGCTCGCCCCACCACGCCAGCGCCTCGTGCTCGCGCAGCGTCACGCGCAGTGTGTGCGGAAACTGGCGTTGCACGCGGGCTTCGCGCACCCACGGCAGGGCCTCGAAGCGCTCGCGCGCCTGTTGCAAATCCAGCGTCAAGAACGTGCCGCGCAGATACGGCAGCACCAGCGCGCGGATGGTGACGGCGTTTTGGTGCGTCACGTCCCCTTCGATAACGATGGTGCGCAGCGCCCACATCGGCTGGCGCGCCCACCACAGCAGCACCGCCACCACGGCGCCCAGCAAGGCCAGCGCCAACAGCGCCGCCGCGGCGGCGTTCATCAGCCGCACATCCAGCGGCAACGGCGCGGGTGGTGGGGCGACGCGGCGGTTCACGCAGCAGCCTCCGTCCCCGCCGGCGCGGGGTTGTCCAGCGTGGCCTGCGCCAGCAGCTGCAGGCACAAGGTGGGGTAGTCGATGCCAGCGGCGCGCGCCGCCATCGGCACCAGCGAGTGGCTGGTCATGCCCGGCGCGGTGTTGATCTCCAGCAGGTACGGCTGGCGCGTGGCGGCGTCGACCATGATGTCGGCGCGCGCCCAGCCACGGCAGCCCAGCGTGCGGTAGGCGCGCAGCACCAGCGCCTGGATGGTGGCCTCTTCCTCGGCGGGCAGGCCGCTGGGGATGAGGTAGCGCGTGTCGTCGCTGAAGTACTTGGCGTGGTAGTCGTAGTCGCCACCGGGGGCGACGATGCGGATCAGCGGCAGCGCGCGCGCGCTCGCCCCACTGCCGAGCACGGCGCAGGTGACCTCGTCGCCCGCGATGAACTGCTCGCACAGCACCTCGAGGTCGTGCTGCGCCGCAAGCCGGTAGGCGGCCTCGCACTGGTCGGGGGCGGTCACCTTGGTCAGGCCGATGGTCGAACCCTCGCGCGCGGGCTTGACGATCATCGGCGCGCCCAGGGCCTGCAGTGCCGCACGCGTGGCCGCGGCGCTGTCGACGCGGCGCCAGGCGGGTGTGGGCAACCCCTCGGCCTGCCAAAGGCGCTTGGTCAGCGTTTTGTCGATGGCCACGGCGCACGCCTGCACGCCGCTGCCAGTGTAGGGAATGCCCAGCAGCTCCAGCGCGCCCTGCACGGTGCCATCTTCACCCCAGCGGCCGTGCAGGGCGATGAACGCGCGCGCAAAGCCCTGGCGTGCCAGCTCGCACAACGGCTGCTGGGCCGGGTCGAACGGGTGTGCGTCCACCCCGGCGCCGCGCAGCGCCTGCAGCACGCCCTGCCCGGACATCAGCGACACCTCGCGCTCGGCCGAGCGGCCGCCCATCAGCACCGCCACCTTGCCCAGCGCACGCACGTCGATCGGCACGGTCATGCCACCACCTCCTGCACGCTGGTGCCGGCCAGCGCCACCACCTGCGCGGGTACGGCCCCGATCGAGCCCGCCCCCATGCACAGCACCACGTCACCGTCGCGCGCGTTGGCCAGGATCGCCGCCGGCAGCTCGGCCACCTCGGGCACGAACACCGGCTCCACCCGACCCGCCACGCGCAGCGCGCGGGCTAGCGCGCGACCGTCGGCAGCGACGATGGGCGCCTCGCCGGCCGGGTAGACCTCGGTCAGCAGCACAGCGTCGGCCTGCCCCAGCACACGCACAAAGTCTTCGAAGCAGTCGCGCGTGCGGCTGTAGCGGTGCGGCTGGAACGCCACCAACAGCCGCCGCCCGGGGTAGGCGCCGCGCGCCGCGGCCATCGTCGCGGCCAGCTCCGCCGGGTGGTGGCCGTAGTCGTCGATGACGAGCGCCCGCCCGCCGCCCGGCAACGGCACCTCGCCGTAGCGCTGGAAACGCCGCCCCACGCCATGGAACTCGGCCAAGGCCTGCAGCACGGCGGCGTCGGGCACACCCAGCTCGGCCGCCACGGCGATGGCGGCCAGCGCGTTGCGCACGTTGTGCTCGCCAGGCAGGTTCAGCACCACGTCCAGGTCCGGCAGGGCCACGCCGTTGCGCCGCTGCACGCGAAAGTGCATCTGTGTGCCGACGGCGCGCACGTCCAGCGCGCGCACCTGCGCGTCTTCGCTCAGGCCGTACGGCGTCACCGGGCGCTGCACCTGCGGCAGCAGCGCGCGCACGTGCGCGTCGTCCACGCACAGGATGGCCGCGCCGTAAAACGGCATGCGGTGCACGAAGTCGACAAAGGCCTGCTGCAGGCGGGCAAAGTCGTGCCCGTAGGTGTCCATGTGGTCGGCGTCGATGTTGGTGACCACCGCCATGATGGGCAGCAGGTTCAAAAACGATGCGTCGGATTCGTCGGCCTCGACGACGATGTACTCGCCCTGGCCCAGCCGCGCGTTGGCGCCGGCGCTGTTGAGCCGGCCGCCGATGACGAAGGTCGGGTCCAGCCCGGCCGCGGCCAGCACGCTGGCCACCAGGCTGGTGGTGGTGGTCTTGCCGTGCGTGCCGGCAATCGCGATGCCCTTTTTCAGCCGCATCAGCTCGGCCAGCATGACCGCGCGCGGCACCACCGGCAGCCGCAGCGCGTGCGCGGCCTGCACCTCGGGGTTGTCCGGCTGCACGGCGGTGGACACCACCACGCAGTCGGCGCCCTGCACGTGCGCCGCGTCGTGCCCCAGCAGCACGCGCGCACCCAACTGGCGCAGCCGGCGCGTGGCGGCGTTGTCGGCCAGGTCGCTGCCCGAGATGGTGTAGCCCTGGTTGAGCAACACCTCGGCGATGCCGCTCATGCCGGCGCCGCCGATGCCTACGAAGTGGATATGTCGGATCGCATGTTTCATCGTTGGGCTCCCTGGGCCAAGGCGGCGCAGGCGCGCACCATGACGTCGACGGCGTCGGTCTTGCGCTGCGCCCAGGCGGCCTGGGCCAGGCGGCGCAGCTCGTCGCGGGTGAGGCCCTGCAGCCACTGCGCCAGCCAAGCGGGGGTGAGTTCGTGTTGCGGGCACAGCCACGCGCCCCCGGCGTCGACCAGAAAGCGGGCGTTGGTGGTCTGGTGGTCGTCCACCGCGTGCGGGAACGGCACGAACAGCGCCGCTGCCCCCACCGCGGCGATTTCGGTGACCGTGCTGGCCCCGGCACGCGCGATGATGACGTCGGCCTCGGCGAAGGCGCGCGCCGTGTCGTCGATGAAGGCCACGCACTCGGCCTGCACACCGGCGCGCTGGTAGGCGTCGCGCAGCGCCTGCAGGTGGCGCTCGCCGCTTTGGTGGCGCACCAGCGGCCGCTGCTCGGGCGGCAGCAGCGCCAGCGCCTGCGGCACGATGGTGTTGAGCGCCGCCGCCCCAAGGCTGCCGCCCACCACCAACAGCTTCAGCGCGCCGGAGCGCATGGCCAGGCGTTGCTGCGGCGGGGGCTGCTGCAAGAAGGCCTCGCGCAGCGGGTTGCCGATCCACTCGCCACCGCGCAGCGCGCCGGGAAAGGCGCAATAGACGCGGTCGGCCACCTGCGCCAGCACACGGTTGGCCAGCCCCGCCACCGAATTTTGTTCGTGCAACACCAGCGGCCGGCCAGCCAGCACGGCCATCATGCCGCCGGGGAAGGTGATGTAGCCGCCCAGCCCCACCACCACGTCCGGGCGCACCCGGCGCACCACACCCCAGGCCTGCGCAAAGGCGCGCAGCAGGCGCAGCGGCAGCAGCGCCAGCGTCAGCGGCCCTTTGCCACGCACACCACCAAACTGCACCGGCTCCAGCGCAAAGCCGTGCGCCGGCACGAGGCGCGCCTCCATGCCATCGGGTGCGCCGAGCCAGTGCACGCGCCAGCCCTGCGCGCGCAGCGCCTGCGCCAGCGCCAAGCCGGGGAAGATATGCCCACCGGTGCCGCCGGCCATGATCAAGGCGCAGCGCGTGGCCGTCATGACCGCCCCCCATGCATCATGCGTTTGTTTTCCCAATCGACGCGCAGCACGAACGCGATGGCCACCAGGTTCATCAGCACCGCCGAGCCGCCGTAGCTCATCAGCGGCAGCGTCAGCCCCTTGGTGGGCAGTGCGCCCAGGTTGACGCCGATATTGATGAAGGCCTGAAAGCCGATCCACAGCCCCACGCCTTGCACCGCCAGGCCGGCAAACACCTGGTCCAGCGCGATGGCCTGGCGGCCAATCTGCATGATGCGGCGTGTCAGCCACATGAACAGGCCGATCAGCGTCAGCACGCCGACAAAGCCAAACTCCTCGCCGATGACGGCGAGCAAAAAGTCGGTGTGCGCCTCGGGCAGCCAGTGCAACTTTTCGACGCTGCCCCCCAGGCCCACGCCCCACAGGCCACCGCGGCCCAGCGCGATCAGCGCGTGCGTGAGCTGGTAGCCCTTGCCCAACGCGTGCTGCTCGCTCCAGGGGTCGAGGTAGGCGAAGATGCGCTCGCGGCGCCACTCGTTGGTCAGCACCACCATCGCAAAGGCGGCCACCACCACCAGCGCGATCAGGAAAAACATGCGCGCGCTGACCCCCCCGAGGAACAGGATGCCCATCGCGATGACCGCAATCACCATGAACGCGCCCATGTCGGGCTCGGCCAGCAGCAGCACCCCCACGATGCCCACCGCCACCGCCATCGGCCACACGGCGCGGAAAAAGCGCTCCTTGACCTCCATGCGCCGCACCATGTAGTCGGCCGCGTACAGCGCCACCGCCAGCTTGGCCAGCTCCGACGGCTGGAAATTGAGGATGCCCAGCGGGATCCAGCGCCGTGCACCGTTGACCCCCTTGCCGATGAACGGCACCAACACCACCACCAGCAACAGCAGCGACAGCAGGAACAGCGGCACCGCCGCCTTTTTCCAGGCCTCGACC
Source organism: Tepidimonas aquatica (assembly GCF_007556585.1). Classification (GTDB taxonomy): domain Bacteria; phylum Pseudomonadota; class Gammaproteobacteria; order Burkholderiales; family Burkholderiaceae_C; genus Tepidimonas; species Tepidimonas aquatica. The sequence continues at coordinate 26,776 of NZ_VJNA01000023.1, forward strand.
GGAAACTGGAACGCCACCCAGCCGGCCAGCGCGCCCAAGGCCGCCGCCAGCGCGTGGCGCCACACGAAGTGGTAGGTGCTGTAGCTGGCAAAGCGCGGGTTGTCCGGCAGCGCCACCGAGGCCGAGTACACCATCACCAGCCCCCAACACAGCAACGCCACCACCACCCACAGCAACGGTTGGTCAATCCCCACCGCGCCTGGCGCCGGGCGTGCCGTGCCCGCCGGCGCACGCGCGCGCACCGGCAGCGGCTCGGCACGGTCCGACCGGCCACGTGGCCAGATATCGGCCAGGCGACCCCACCAGGAAGCAGCGCGCGCGCTCATGACGGCGTGCCCTCCTCGGCCTGCAATGCGTGCACGGCGTCCACAAACACCTGCGCGCGGTGCGCGTAGTCGCGAAACATATCCAGGCTTGCGCACGCGGGCGACAGCAGCACCGCATCGCCGGGCTGCGCCTGCTGGGCGCACCAGCGCACCGCCGCCTCCAGGTCCTCGAAGCGTTGGCGCCGCACGCCAGTGGCGGCCAGTGCGGCGTCGATGGCGGGGGCGTCGCGGCCGATCAGCGCCACCGCCCGGGCGTGGCGCGCCACCGCCGGCGCCAGTGGCGCAAAGTCCTGCCCCTTGCCATCGCCGCCCAAAATCACCACCAAGCGGCGCTGCGCGCCCAGGCCCTGCAACGCCGCCAGCGTGGCGCCGACGTTGGTGCCCTTGCTGTCGTCGATGTACTCGACCTCGCGCACGATGGCCACCGGCTGCACGCGGTGCGGCTCGCCGCGGTAGTCGCGCAACGCGTGCAGCAGCGGCGCCAGCGGCGCGCCGGCCGCGGTGGCCAACGCCAACGCCGCCAGGGCGTTGGCGGCGTTGTGGCGCCCCTGGATGCGCAGCGCCTCGGCCGGCATCAGCCGCTGCAGCGGCAGCGGCTCGCCGTCGGCCAACTCGGCCTCGGGCAGCGCACGCACCAGCCACGTCACCCCGCTGGTTTCTTCCAGGCCCCAGTCGCCCGGACGCTGCGGCAGGCCCAGCCCAAAGCTCACCCACGGGCGCGCGGGCTGCGGCTTGCGCCGCGCGGCGCCGCGGCCGGTCGGCACCACCTCCGGCGGCTGCCAGGCGGCTACGATGGGGTCGTCGCGGTTCAGCACCATCAGGTCGTGTGTGCCAAAGATGCGCCGCTTGGCCTCGGCGTAGGCCTGCATCGAACCGTGCCAGTCCAGGTGGTCCTGCGTGACGTTGAGCACGGTGGCTGCGGTCGGCTCGAACCCCTGCACACCGTCGAGCTGGAAGCTGGACAGCTCCAGCACCCACGCGCGTGGCAGGCGGCCCTGCTGCAGCCGCTCGGCCAGGGTGTCCAGCAGCGTCGGGCCGATGTTGCCGGCCACGGCCACGTCCCACCCCAGGGCCTGCAGCAGGTGGCCGGTCAGCGCGGTGGTGGTGGTTTTGCCGTTGGTGCCGGTGATGGCCAGCACCACCGGCGCGGCGCCGCCGCGTTCGGTCAACGTACGCACCGCACCGGCCCACAGCTCCAGCTCACCCACCCACGGCACGCCGGCGGCTTGCGCGGCAGCGCGCAGGCCTGCCCACTGCGCCGGGGCAAGCCCCGGCGAGCGCGCCACCAACGCCCACGCCGCATGGGTCCACAGGGCCTGGTCCAGCGCCACGCCCGCCAGCAGCTCCGCCCCCGGGGCCACCTGCTGCAAGGCCTGCGTCTGCGGCGGCTGCGCGCGCGTGTCGGCCACCGTCACACGCGCGCCAGCCGCGTGCAGCCAGCGCGCCAGCGCCAGTCCGCTGGCGCCCAGGCCCAGCACCAGCGCAGGGCGCCCCTGCAACAGCGGCAACAGGTCGTGCGTCCAGGCAGTCGTCATCGTGGCAACCCCGTCAGCGCAACTTCAGCGTCGACAAACCCACCAGGCACAGCAGCATGGTGATGATCCAAAAGCGCACCACCACCTGCGTTTCGCGCCAGCCCGATTTTTCGAAGTGGTGGTGCAGCGGCGCCATCTTGAACAGGCGTCGGCCCTCGCCGTAGCGGCGCCGCGTGTATTTGAAATAGGCCACCTGCGCCATCACCGACAGCGCCTCGGCCACGAAGATGCCGCCCATGATGGCCAGCACGATCTCCTGGCGCACGATGACGGCGATGGTGCCCAGCGCCCCGCCCAGCGCCAGCGCCCCGACGTCACCCATGAACACCTGGGCTGGGTACGCGTTGAACCACAAAAACGCCAGCCCCGCCCCGCCCATCGCGGCGCAGAAGATCAGCACCTCCCCGGTGCCGGGGATGTAGGGCAGCAGCAGGTAGCGCGCAAACACCGCGTTGCCGGTGACGTAGGCGAACACCCCCAACACCGCGCCCACCATCACCACCGGCATGATGGCCAGGCCGTCGAGCCCGTCGGTGAGGTTGACGGCGTTGCTGCTGCCCACGATGACCAGGTAGGTCAGGATGACAAACCCCACCACCCCCAGCGGGTAGCTCACCTCTTTGAAAAACGGCACCATCAGGCCGGCTTGCTGGGGCAGCTCCACCGTAAAGCCGGATTGCACCCAGGCCACGAAGAGCTGCCACACGCGCGCGTTGGAGCCTTCCGAAATCGCAAACACCAGGTACAGCGCCGCCAGCAACCCGATGGCCGACTGCCAGGCGTACTTTTCACGCGAGCGCATGCCTTCGGGGTCTTTGCGCACGACCTTGCGCCAGTCGTCCACCCAACCGATGGCGCCCATGCCCAGCGTCACCGCCAGCACCACCCACACGAAGCGGTTGCTCCAGTCGAACCACAGCAACGTCGAAGCGGTGATGGCAAACAGGATCAACACCCCGCCCATCGTGGGGGTGCCGCTTTTGCTCAGGTGCGCCTGCACGCCGTAGCTGCGGATGGGTTGGCCGATTTTGAGCTCGGTCAGGCGCCGGATGAACCACGGGCCGGCCGCCAGCCCGAGCAGCAGCGCCGTCATCGCTGCCATCACGGCCCGAAACGTCAGGTACTGAAAGACGCGCAAAAAGCCCCATTCGGGCATCAGGCGCCACAGCCACTCGGCCAGCTCAGGCAGCATCACGCCCCCCTTGTGCGGTGTCGGTGGCCAGCGCCTGCAAGGCCTGCACCACCCGCTCCATGCGCATGAAGCGCGATCCCTTGACCAGCACGCTGCCGCCGCGCGGCAGCGCCTGTGGCAGCGCGGCCAGCAACGACTCGACGCTGTCGAAATGGCGCAACCACCCCGACGCGTCGGCCAGCGCCGCCGCGGCCTGCCCCAGCCAGGTGCCGCTGGTCCACACGCGCCCGATGCCCTTCGAGCGCGCGTGCCGCAGCACCTCGTCGTGAAACGCCAGCGCCTGCGCGCCCACTTCGCCCATATCGCCCAGCACCAGCCAGTGCGGGGCGGGCAGTTCGGCCAGCATGTCGATGGCGGCGCGCACCGAGTCCGGATTGGCGTTGTAGCTGTCGTCCACCACCGTCCAGCGCTGCCCGGCTAGCGTCCACGCGTAGGCGCGGCAGCGGCCCGCCACCGGCTGGAACGCGGCCAGCCCCGCGGCCACATCGTCCAGCCCCACCCCGGCGGCCAGCGCGCAAGCCGCGGCGGCCTGCGCGTTGCGCACGTGGTGCCGACCGGCGATGGCCAGCCGCGTGGACACCGTGCCCAGCGGTGTGTGCAAGCGCAGCGCCCACGCGTCGCCGTCCCAGCTTGCCTGCGCTTGCACATCGGCCCCCGGCGCCCCAAAGGTCAGCACCCGTCGCGCCCCCGCCAACGTGCGCCACAGCGGGGTGTGGGTGTCGTCGTGCGGCAGCACGGCCACGCCGTCGGCCCCCAGCGCGGCCAGCACGCTGCCGTTTTCGCGCGCCACGGCCTCGACGCTGGCCATGAACTCCTGGTGCTCGCGCTGCGCGTTGTTGACCAGCGCCACCGTCGGGCGCGCCCACGCCGCCAGTTGCGCGATTTCGCCCGGGTGGTTCATGCCGAGCTCGACCACCGCCAGCCGGTGCGCGGGTCGCAGCCGCAGCAGCGTCAGCGGCACACCGATGTCGTTGTTGAGGTTGCCGGCCGTGGCCAGGGCGGCCTCCCCGGCGGCGGCGCGCAGGATGGCGGCGGTCATCTGCGTCACCGTGGTTTTGCCGTTGCTGCCGGTCACCGCGATCAGCGGCCCGCGGTAGACCTGGGCGCGCCAGGCGGCGGCCAGGGCGCCCAGCGCGGCGCGGCTGTCGGGCACCTCCACCCCGCACAACCCGGCCGCGGCCAGCCCGCGCTCGGCCAACGCGCCCACGGCATTGGCCGCCGCGGCCTGCGGCAAAAAGTCGTGCGCATCGAAGCGCTCGCCGCGCAGCGCCACGAACAGGTCACCCGCGCGCAGCGTGCGGGTGTCGCTGTGCACACGCTGCGGCGCCAGCGCCGCCACGTCGCCCACCACGCGCGCGCCCGGCAGCGTGGCCAGCAACGCACCCAGCCCCAGCATCGGGGTGTCGGCCACGGCGTTCATGCCTGTTCCTCCCATCGCCGCTGCAGCGCCGCGCGCGCTTGCTGCACGTCGCAAAACGGGTGGCGCACGCCGGCGATTTCCTGGTACTGCTCGTGCCCCTTGCCAGCCAGCAGCACGACGTCGTGCGCATCGGCCTGCTGCACGGTCCACGCGATGGCGGCGGCGCGATCCGGCTCCAGCACCGCCCGCGCGGGGTTGATGAGACCTTGCACCATCTGCGCAATGATCTGGTGCGGGTCCTCGCTGCGCGGGTTGTCGCTGGTGATGACGACGCGGTCGGCCCAGGCTTCGGCGGCGGCGGCCATACGCGCTCGCTTGCTCGGGTCGCGGTCGCCGCCACAGCCCAGCACGCACCACAGGCGCCCGCCCCGAGCCTGCGCCAGCGGCCGCAGCGCTTGCAGGGCTTTTTCGACGGCGTCGGGCGTGTGCGCGTAGTCGATGATCACCTGCGGCAGGGCGGCGCCCTGCGGGGCGTCGGGCCACGCCGGCTGCATACGGCCGGGCACCGCGGTCAGCCGTGGCGCCGCGGCGGCCAGGGCCTGCCACGTCACCCCCTGCGCGCGCAACGCCGCCGCCACCGCCAGCAGATTGGCCACGTTGTGCGTCCCCACGACCGGCAGCGTCAACGTCGCGGCGGGCTGGCCCTGCTCGACGACCGCAAAGCGCATGCCGTGTGGCGTCCACTGCACCTCGTGCGCCCACAGACGCGGGGTGTGCGCGGCATCGAGCCCGTAGGTCCACAGATCCAGCGCGCCGGCTTGCGCCCGCGGCGCCAGTTCCGCAGCCAGCCGCTGCCCATAGGGGTCGTCCACGCACACCACCGCCACGCGCACGCCAGGCCAGTCGAACAGGCGACGCTTGGCCTGCCAGTAGTCCTCCATCGTGCCGTGGTAGTCAAGGTGGTCCTGCGTCAGGTTGGTGAAGACGGCGGTGTGCACGTGGCAACCGTCCAGCCGCCCTTCCTCCAGACCAATCGACGACGCCTCCAGCGCCACCAGCGACACGCCGTCGGCCACGAATCGCCGCAGCGCGTCTTGCAGCGTCACCGGGTCGGGGGTGGTCAGGCCGGTGGGCTGCAACGGCTGGCCGGGCCGGCCCACGCCGAGGGTGCCGATCACACCCGACGCCACGCCGGCCTGCGCCGCCCACTGCGCACTCCACCAGGCGGTGGAGGTTTTGCCGTTGGTGCCGGTGATGGCCAGCAGCGCCAGCCGCTGGCTCGGGTGTTGCCACCACGCGCTGGCCAGCGGACCCGCCAGCGCACGCAACCCCGCCAGCGCCGCCACCGGGGCCTGCGCGGGCCACGGGGCCGTCGGCTGGGCCTGCCACCAGGCGGCCAATCCCTCGGCATCGACCAGCGCGGCGCGCGCCCCACCGGCCAGCGCCGCGGCGACGTAGGCACGCCCGTCGGTCGCCGCCCCCGGCCAGGCCAGCAAGCAGTCGCCCGGCTGCAGCCGGCGGCTGTCGGCGCACAGGCCCTGCACGCCGTGGGCACGCAGCCACGCCAGCGCCGCCTCCAGGTCATCGAGCCGCTGCACCGGCACGCTCATACCGGCTCCTCCGCAATGGCGTTGGCGATGATTTGCGGCTGCACCCGCACGTCTGGCGCCACACCCAGCAGGCGCAGCGTCTGCTGCGCCACATCGGCAAACACCGGTGCAGCCACGGCGCCGCCGTAGATGACGCCGTTGGAGGGCTCGTCCACCATCACGGCGATGACCACGCGCGGCGACTCCACCGGCGCCAGCCCCACGAAAAACGCCCGGTACTTGCGCGCCGCGTAGCCGCGCCCCTCCTGCTTGCGCGCGGTGCCCGTTTTGCCACCGACCGAGTAGCCCACGGTTTGCGCCTGCTGCGCGGTGCCGCCGGGGCTGGTGACCATCTGCAGCATCTGGCGCACCGCCAGCGCGTTGCGCTCGCTGTAGACGCGCACGCCGTGCGCCGGCTCGTCGCGGCGCAGCAGCGTCAGCGGCAGCAGCTCGCCGTCGCGGGCAAACACGGTGTAGGCCTGCGCCAGCTGCACCAGCGACACCGACAGGCCGTAGCCGTAGGCCATCGTGGCCTGCTCGATCGGGCGCCAGCCCTGGTAGGCGCGCAGCCGCCCGCTGGTGGCACCGGGAAACGGCAGCTGCGGCTTGTGCCCCAACCCCAGGCGCACGTAGGTCTCCCACATGTCGCGCGGGGTCAGCTGCATGGCCAGCTTGACGGTGCCGACGTTGCTGGACTTCTGGATGATCTCGGCCACCGTCAGCACGCCGTAGGGGTGCACGTCGGCAATGGTGAAGCCCCCCATTTGCAGCCGGCCCGGCGCGGTTTGCACCGGCGTGTCGGGGCGCACCAGGCCCTTGTCCAGCGCCAGCGCGGCGATGAAAGGCTTCATCGTCGAGCCCGGCTCGAAACTGTCGGTCAACGCGCGGTTGCGCAGCTGCTCGCCACTGAGGTTACGGCGGTTGTTGGGGTCGTAGCTGGGGTAGTTGGCCAACGCCAGCACCTCGCCGGTACGCGCATCCAGCACCACCGCGCTGCCGCCGCGGGCGTTGTGCTGCTGCACGGCTTCTTTGAGCCGCTGATAGGCAAAGTACTGCACCCGCGCGTCGATCGACAGTTGCAGGTCGCGCCCGTCCTGCGGCGGCACGATGTCGCGCACGTCCTCGACGATGCGCCCGAGGCGATCCTTGATGACACGGCGCGAGCCGGGCTTGCCCAGCAGTTCACGCTCGAACGCCAGCTCCACCCCTTCCTGGCCACGGTCTTCGACGTTGGTGAAGCCCACCACGTGCGCCAGCGCCTCGCCCTGTGGGTATTGGCGCTTGTACTCCTTGCGCAGGTAGACCCCGGGGATGCCCAGCGCCTTGACGCGCTGCGCCAGCGGCTCGTCGAGCTGGCGACGCAGCCACACGAAGTTGCGCTGATCCACCTGCAGACGGCGGCGCAGCTCGGGCAGCGGCAAGCCCAGCAGGCGCGCCAGCTCGCCCAGCTTGGGGTGGTCGAGGTCCACGTCCTCGGGGTCGGCCCAGACGCTTTGCGCTTCGACGCTTTGCGCCAGGACCATGCCGTTGCGGTCCAGGATGCGCCCGCGGCTGGCCGGCAGCTCCAGCGTGCGCGCGTAGCGCACCTCGCCCTGGCGCTGAAAAAACTCGCTGCCGATGACCTGCACGTACGCCGCACGGGCGGCCAGCCCGACGAAGGCCAGCGCCAGCACCGCCACCACGAAGCGGCTGCGCCACACCGGCGTGGCGCTGGTCAGCAGCGGGCTGCTGCCGTAGGGGATGCTGCGCTTGGCGCGCACGTTCACGGCGCCGCCCCCCCTGCCACGGCGTCGACCGGCAGCGCCACGTACTCGGTGATGCCGGGGTGGGCCGGGTGCATATGCAGGCGCTGGCGTGCCAGTTGCTGCACCCGCGCTGGCGCCGCCAGCGCGCGCTGTTCGACCACCAGCCGCTCATGGTCGGCCTGCAACCGCGCCCCTTCGGCACGCGCACGCTCCAGCGCCACGTACAGCCGGCGCGACTGGTGCTGCAACTCCACCAGATGAAAGCTGCTGGCCAGCAGCACCGCCAACAGCAGCAGGTTCAGGCGCGTCATGCCCGCCGCCCTCCTGCCGCTGGCCGCGGCGCCGCCGTACGGGTGGCGCAGCGCATCACGGCGCTGCGCGCGCGCGGGTTGTCCTGCACCTCGGCAGCCGACGGCATCACGCGCTGCACCTCGGCCAGCAGTGGCGCCGCGGGCTCGGCCATCGGCGCGCGCCGGTCAACCTCGGCACGGCTGTGGCGCTGCATGAAGCGCTTGACCATGCGGTCTTCCAGCGAGTGAAAGCTGATCACCACCAGCCGCCCGCCGGGGCGCAGCACGCTCAGACTGGCGTCGAGCGCCTGTTGCAGCTCCTCAAGCTCGGCGTTGATGTGAATCCGAACAGCCTGAAATGTGCGCGTTGCAGGGTCCTTGCCCGGCTCGCGGGTTTTGACCGCACCAGCCACGATTTCGGCCAGCTCGGCGGTGGTTCGAACAGGCCCCCGTTCCTGTCGGCGGCGATCAATCGCCTTTGCAATCGGTGCAGCAAACCGCTCTTCGCCGTATTCACGAATCACCTCCGTCATCTCGGCCACCGTGGCCGTGGCCAACCACTGGGCGGCGCTGAGGCCGCGCGTGGGGTCCATGCGCATGTCCAGCGGCCCGTCGTGGCGGAAGGAAAACCCCCGCGCCGCATCATCCAGCTGCGGCGAACTGACGCCCAAATCCAGCAACACCCCGTCCACGCTGGACGCCGGCAATGTGGCCAGCGCCGCAAACCCCTCGTGGCGCACCGTCAAGCGCGCATCCGCCGCGGCCAGCGCCTGCGCCACCGCGATGGCCTCGGGGTCTTTGTCGAACACCGTCAGCCGCCCGCGCGGCGACAGCCGCTGCAGGATGGCGCGGCTGTGCCCACCGCGGCCAAAGGTGCCGTCGATGTAGTGACCGTCCGGTTGGATCTGAAGGGCCTGGACCGCTTCGTTCAACAGGACGGTGCGATGGAGGGGTTGCATCGTCACCGTCGCCTCCGTCAGAACGAAAAGTCCTTGAAGGCGTCGGGCATCTCGCCGCGCATGGCCTCGGCCTCCTGCGCGGCGTAGGTCGCGGCATCCCACAGCTCGAAGTGGTTGCCCATGCCCAGCAGCATCGCCTCTTTGGTGATGCCGGCAGCGCTGCGCAGCTCCGGCGCGATCAGCACCCGCCCCTGCCCGTCCATCTCGACATCCTGGGCGTTGCCCAGAAAGATGCGCTTCCACCACTGCGCCGACATCGGCAGCTGCGCGATGCGTTGGCGAAACGCCTCCCACTCCGGACGCGGAAAGATCATCAGGCAGCCGTGCGGGTGCTTGGTGATCGTCAGCTGCCCGGCGGCGGTGGCCAGCAGCACGTCGCGATGCCGGGTCGGCACCGACAGCCGACCCTTGGCATCGAGAACGAGGGATGACGCACCTTGAAACACGGTTCAGACCCGCGGCGGGCTCCACTTTGCACCACTTTTTTGCACTTCCTCCCACTGTAGCACCAAATGGGCCGGCGCGACAAGCCCAAACGACGATTTTTAGCCTGAAATCAACGACTTAAGGCCGATTTGCAGCGCAAATCGGCCCCTCAAAATAACCCAATCATCAAGCACTTACAAGCGGTATGCAACACACCGCTTGAAGTTCTGGCGCGCTCGCTTACAAGATGAAACGCGACAGGTCCTCGTTGCGCGCCAGCTCGCCCAGGCGGGCGTCCACGTAGGCGGCGTCGATCGTGACGGTCTGGCCGCTGCGGCGCGCGGCGTCGAAGCTGATCTCGTCCAGCAGGTGCTCCATCACGGTGGCCAGGCGGCGCGCGCCGATGTTTTCGGTGCGCTCGTTGACCTCCCAGGCCACCGCGGCGATGCGGCGGATGGCGTCGTCGGTGAAGGTGAGCGTCACCCCCTCGGTGGCCAGCAACGCTTGGTACTGCCGCACGAGGCTGGCGTGCGTCTGCGTCAGAATGGCCTCGAAATCCTGCACCGACAGCGGCTGCAGCTCCACCCGTATCGGGAAGCGCCCCTGCAGCTCCGGGATCAGGTCACTGGGCTTGCTCAAGTGAAACGCCCCGCTGGCGATGAACAGGATGTGGTCGGTCTTGACCGGCCCGTATTTGGTCGACACCGTCGTGCCTTCCACCAGCGGCAGCAAGTCGCGCTGCACGCCCTGGCGCGACACGTCGGCGCCATTGACTTCACTGCGGGTGGCCACCTTGTCGATTTCGTCGATGAAAACGATGCCGTTTTGCTCCAGGTTGTGGATGGCCTCGGCGCGCACCTCGTCCTCATTGAGCAGCTTGGCGGCCTCTTCCTCCACCAGCAGGCGACGCGCCTCGCCGATGCGCAGCTTGCGCAGCTTGCGCCGCCCCAGGTTCAACTGCCCAAACAGCCCTTTGAGCTGCTCGGCCATCTCCTCCATACCGGCGGGCGTCATCACCTCCAGCTGCGGCTGCGGCGCGGCCAGCTCCAGCTCGACCTCCTTGTCGTCGAGCTGGCCCTCGCGCAGCTTTTTGCGAAACACCTGCCGCGCGTGCGAATCGCGGTCGACGTCGCCGTCGCGCGGCGGCGGCAGCAGCGCGTCGAGGATGCGGTCCTCGGCAGCGTCTTCGGCGCGCGTGCGCACGCGCGCCATCGCCGCTTCGCGCGTTTGCTTGACAGCCACGTCCGCCAGGTCACGGATGATGCTGTCGACGTCCTTGCCGACGTAGCCGACTTCGGTGAACTTGGTGGCCTCGACCTTGATGAAGGGCGCGTTGGCCAGCTTGGCCAAGCGCCGCGCGATTTCGGTCTTGCCCACACCGGTGGGACCGATCATCAGGATATTTTTCGGCGTGATTTCAGGGCGCAGCTTGGCGTCCACCTGCTGGCGGCGCCAACGGTTGCGCAGCGCGATGGCCACCGCACGCTTGGCGGCGTGCTGGCCGATGATGTGCGCGTCGAGCTCGGAGACGATTTCCTGCGGGGTCATGGCCGCGCTCATGCGAGCACCTCCACGGTGTGGTTCTGGTTGGTGTAGATGCACAGGTCGCCGGCGATGCGCAGCGCCTCGCGCACCACGGCCTCGGCGGTCAGCGTCGTATGGTCCAGCAGTGCCTTGGCAGCGGCCTGCGCGTAGACGCCACCGGAACCAATGGCAATGATGCCGTGCTCGGGCTCCAGCACGTCGCCGTTGCCGGTGATCACCAGGCTGGTGCTGCGGTCGGCCACCGCCAGCATCGCCTCCAACCGGCGCAGCACGCGGTCGGTGCGCCAGTCCTTGGTCAGCTCCACCGCCGCACGCACCAGATGGCCCTGGTGCTTGTCCAGCTTGGCCTCGAAGCGCTCGAACAACGTGAAGGCGTCCGCGGTGGCGCCGGCAAACCCTGCCAGCACCTGATCGCGGTACAACCGGCGCACCTTGCGCGCGCTGGCCTTGACGACGATGTGGCCCAGCGTCACCTGGCCATCGCCACCCATGGCCACCTGCTGGCGGCTGGGGTCGGCGGGGTCGGGGCGGCGCACGCAAACAATCGTGGTGCCGTGGAACACGGCGCGGGTCGAGTCGTGGTCTTGCATGGCCGCTATTGTCGCAGCCTCACCTCGGCCACCTGGTCGATGCCCACCGTGTGCAGCAGCAAGCCGACCAGCGGCGCTACGCCATGCCACTCGGTGCGCACGCCACGCGCGCGTGCCGCGAGCAGCCATTGCAGCAAGGCGCCCACCGCCGCAAAGTCCAACCGGCGCAAGCCTTGCGCGTCGATGTGCAGCAGCGGCACGGTGTCGCCGGCGGCGGCCTCGTGGCGCAGCAGCGCGTCGTCCAGCCGCGCCAGCACCGGCCCGATGTCGCCGCACAGCACGCCCTCCAGCGCCACGGTGGTCGGGGTCGGGATGGACGCTGGCTGCGACGGCACCCAATCGGCCAGCGCCGTGGCCATGGCGGGGAAATCGTGCTCGTCCGCCGCCTCCACCGGCACCGGCACCGGCTCCGCCACGGCCACCGGCGCTACGGCCGCCGGCTCCGGCAGCGCCTGCACCTCCACCACCAGGGCGCGCGGCGCCTGCCACGGTGGCAGCACCAGGCCCGCGGTGGCGTAGGCGTCCAGCGCCACCAGCTCGTACGAAGCGCGCCGGTCCAGCAACCGCAGCGCCGCCAGCCGCAGCCGCCACCACATCGGTTCCACGTCCGCCCGGCCGGAAGGCGTGGCCTCTTTGAGACGGCGCAGCAGCACGCCAGTGCCGGCCATCGTCAGCACGCGCGGCTCGTCGGCCCAGCGCTGCCAGCACGGCAGCAACACGGCCGCCGCCGCGGCGTCGATGGTTTCGAGCGCGCGCCAATCCAGCCCGTCGGGCTCGGCGTGCGTGGCCCATGCCTGCACGTCGTCGGCACGCAACCGGGCTGGGCAGCGCCACACCCGCTGCGGCCCTGGCGTGGCGGGCGTCGCGGGGACTTGCACCGGCCACGGCAGCACCGGCTGGCCGCAGCGCTGGGCCCACTGCGCGGCCCAGGCGTCGTAGCCCTCGCGGTCGCACAACGCCCACAGCAGATCCAGCTTCAGCCGCCCAGCCACACAGGCCAGCAAGGCGTCGTCGCTGCGCTGCAGCATGGTCTGCAAGCCACGCTGCACCACCTCGAAGCGCCCGTTGGCAAACGCCACCGCCAGCTCGGTCAGCGCCGGGTGCCCAAGCCACGCTTGCATCGCCACGGCGCCACGTGGGTCGGGGTGCACGATGTCGATGGCCAACCGCGGCACCCGGGCCGCACCGGCCTCGGCGGGGCCGGCCGCACGCTCGGCGGTTGCAGGGGCTGCCTCGTGCGGCGGCGCCGTCGGCACACCCCCCCACTGCTGGGCCATGTGGGCCTCGATGCGGGCAATCTGCTCCATCGTGCCGCTGCGCGGTGTGGCGGGCAACGGCCAGGCGCTGGCCTGTTCGGTGTCGCCACGTGGGGGGCGGGGGGGGGCCGGCGCGGCTTCGCCGCGCTGCTGGCGCAGCAGCGCGCGCAGCTCCTGCAGCTCGGCGCGGCGTACCTCGTCGTGGTGGCGACGGCGTTGCAGGGCCGCTTGCAAGGCGGCCCGCTCCTCCTGCAAACCGCGCACCTGGCGGGTGCTGTCGCGCCAGCGCCGCCACCAGCGCACCAGCGCCGCCCACCCGCGCGGCGGGGCGTCAGCACCGGCAACCTTCGGTTCCATGCCCACCCGGGGGCCGCGCGGCGTGGACCGTCAGTCCCCAAACAGTTTTTGCTTCAGCTCGCGGCGTTGCTGCGCCTCGATCGACAGGCTGGCCGTGGGGCGCGCCAACAGACGGCCCACCCCGATGGGCTCGCCGGTTTCTTCGCAGTAGCCGTACTCGCCGCTGTCGATGCGGGCCAAGGCCTGCTCGATCTTTTTGAGCAGCTTGCGCTCGCGGTCACGCGTGCGCAGCTCCAGCGCATGCTCCTCTTCGATCGTGGCCCGGTCGGCCGGGTCGGGCACCACCACGGTGTCCTCGCGCAGATGCTCGGTGGTCTCGCCGGCGTTGAGCAGGATGTCGTGCTTGAGCTGCTGCAGCTTGCGGCGGAAGTACGCCAGCTGCACGTCGTTCATGTACTCCTCGTCCGGCATGGCCAGGATGTCGGCGTCGGTGAGCTGCTCGACGGGAAGCTTTTTCCAGTTGTCGGCGCGCTTGGGGTCCTTGACCAAAACAGAGGCAGACGGGGCGATGGTGGCGGTCATGGCAGGTTGAGCGGTGTAACTGGCCTTGGCGGCACGCGGATCGTGCGTGGGGGTCACGGCCTCGGTGGTTTGGGCATGCATCGCGGCTTGCTGCGCGCGCCGGGTGGCGGCCGCCGAGGGCTTGCGCGCGGCGCGGGGCGGTGCGGCCGGTTCGGTCGCCGCGGCTGCGGCGGCCGGCTGGGCGGCCTTGGAGGACGACTTGCGTTGGCTCACCACGATGCATCTCCTCTGCTGGGGCCGGGCTGGTCACTGAAAGGCCGCCGGCGGCCTCCCTGCCGCCAAACGCCCGCCCGGCTCGAATGGGCGCCGATTGTAAGCGCAGCGGCGCGCCATGCGCGCAAGCGTCACACCAGCGACTGCTGCAACCCCTGCTCCAGGATGTCGCGCGGTAGGTCGATGCCGATGAACACCATCTTGCTCTCGCGCTTTTCGCCCGGCTTCCACATCGGCCCCAGGTCGCTGCCCATCAACTGGTGCACCCCCTGGAAAATGACCTTGCGGTCGGTGCCAGCCATGTGCAGCACGCCCTTGTAGCGCAACAGCTTGGGCCCCCAGACCTGCACCACCGCGCCCAAAAAATCCTCCAGCTTGCGCGGGTCGAACGCGCGTTCGCTCTTCCACACGAAGCTTTTGACGTCGTCGTGGTGGTGGTGCTTGGCGTGACCGTGGGGGTGATGGTGGCCGTGACCGTGGTCGTGCTCGCAGTGACCATGGTCATGGTCGCAGTGGCCGTGGTCGTGCTCGTCGGCGCGCAAAAAATCCGGGTCGATGTCCAGCTTGGCGTTGAGGTTGAAGCCGCGCAGGTCCAGCACCTTGCTCAGCGGCACGTGGCCGAAGTGCGCCGTCTCGATCGGGGCGCGCGGGTTCATGGGCTTGAGGCGGTGCACCAGCGCGTCCAGCTCCTCGGACGACACCAAATCGGCTTTGCTGATGAAGATCTGGTCGGCAAAACCCACCTGGCGGCGCGCTTCCTGCCGCAGGTCCAGCTGCTGCTGGGCGTGCTTGGCGTCCACCAGCGTGATGATCGAGTCCAGCAGGTAGGTCTCGGCCACCTCGTCGTCCATGAAGAACGTCTGCGCCACCGGCCCGGGGTCGGCCAAGCCGGTGGTCTCGATGATCACGCGGTCGAACGCCAGCAGCCCCTTGCGCCGCTTGGCCGCCAACAGCGCCAGCGTGCTGCGCAGGTCCTCGCGGATCGTGCAGCACACACAGCCGTTGCTCATCTGCACGATCTGCTCCTCGGTGTCCGCCACCAGGATGTCGTTGTCGATGTTCTCCGCACCGAACTCGTTTTCGATGACGGCGATGCGCTGCCCATGGGCTTCGGTGAGCACGCGCTTGAGCAGCGTGGTTTTGCCCGAGCCCAAAAAGCCGGTCAGAATGGTCGCAGGAATGAGTGCCATGTCACCAGTGTAGGGCATGCGTCAAGCGCGCGCACACCGCTACAGCGCGGTGTCGTATTCGATGGTCAACGGCGCGTGGTCTGAAAACCGCTGCGCTTTGTACACCTCGGCACGGCGCGCCAGCGCCGCCAGCGCCGGCGTGGCCAGGTGGTAGTCGATGCGCCAGCCCACGTTCTTGGCCCACGCTTGGCCGCGGTTGCTCCACCAGGTGTAGCCCTCGCCCTCGGCGTCGGGGTGCAGGCGGCGGTACACATCCACCCAGCGGCCATCGCCCAGCAGACGCGTCATCCAGGCGCGCTCCTCAGGCAAAAAGCCACTGTTGTTCTGGTTGCCGCGCCAGTTTTTCAAGTCCTTCTCGGTGTGGGCGATGTTGACGTCGCCACACACCAACGCTTCGCCGCGCGCCGCCAACTGCGCCAACACGGGTTCGATCTGGTCCAAAAAACGGTATTTGGCAGCCTGACGCTCGTCGCCCGACGAGCCGCTGGGGAAGTACACGCTGACCACGCTCAGCTTGCGCTGCGGCGTGTCGAAGCGCAGCTCCAGGTAGCGTCCCTCGTCGTCGAACTCCGGCACCCCGATGCCCACCACCACGTCGCTGGGCTCGTGCCGGGTGTAGATGCCCACGCCCGAGTAGCCTTTTTTGGCAGCGCAGTGAAAATACCCCCGCAGATCCCCCAGAACCTCGAAGCGGCCGGCCAAGTCGGGCGGCTGAGCCTTGAGCTCCTGCACACACAGCACGTCCGGCGCTGCCGCCACGGTCCATGCCGGCAGTCCCTTGCTCACCGCGGAGCGGATGCCGTTGAGGTTGAGAGAGGTCACACGCAACATGGGGCGCGATGGTAGCGCATGGGGGCTGGGTAAACTGTTGCCCCCACACGCCCCAAGGGAGCCCCTAGCCGATGCCACGCACCGCCAGCCGCACACCCGCTGCCAGCGCCGCCAGTGCTCAACTTGGCTTCGAGGCCAAACTCTTCAAAGCCGCCGACAAGCTGCGCGGCAACATGGAGCCCAGCGACTACAAGCACGTCGTGCTGGGCCTGATCTTCCTGAAATACATCTCCGACGCCTTCGAGGCCAAGCACCAGGCCCTGCTGGCCGAAGACCCGGCCGCCGCCGAAGACCACGACGAATACCTTGCCGACAACATTTTTTGGGTACCAAAGGAAGCACGTTGGTCCTACCTGCGCGCCAACGCCAAGCACCCT
>NZ_VJNA01000024.1 GCF_007556585.1 Tepidimonas aquatica
ACAACGTGGTCGCCAGCACGGCCACGGCGATGGGTATCGTCACGCTGCACTCCCCCAAGGGCGGCGCGTGGGGCGCCGCTGCCGTCGTCCATCGGGGCGCTGCCGCCTTCGCGGCTGCCCAGCAGTTGCAGCTCGGTGGCGATGATGTCCACCGTGTTGCGCTCGATGCCGTCCTGGCCGGTGTACTTGCCGTACTTCAGACGGCCTTCCACGTAGACCGGGCGGCCTTTTTTCAGGTACTCGCCGGCGATCTCGGCCAGGCGGTCGTAGAAGGTGACGCGGTGCCACTGGGTGTCTTCGACGACTTCGCCGGTGTTGCGGTCTTTGCGCCGGCTGGAGGTGGCGATGCTGACGCTGGCCACCGGTTGGCCGGAGGGCAGGTAGCGGATTTCGGGGTCGCGGCCACAGTTGCCGACGAGGATGACTTTGTTGACGGATGCCATGAGGGGGCCTTTGCTCGAGCGGTGATCGCAATAGGCCGATTGTGCATCAGCGTGGCCGCCCGGCGCACTCCCCCGTGCGGGGGAGCGGGGCGTCAGGCCGGTTGGGGCGGGCGCGCGCGGTGGTGGTGGCTGTCGCCGCGGGTGATGATGGCGTCGTCGGGCAGCACCGCGTCGGGTGCGAGCGCGGGCAGGGCGGCCACTTGCTGGTACAGCGGCGCAAAGTCGATCTCGGCCAGCCGCAGCAGGTCGTCCAGCCGATCCAGCACGAAGTAGGTCTGCTGGAAGTCGTCGATGCGGTAGCGCGTGCGCATCACGCGCGGCAGGTCAAAGCCGATGCGGTGGGGCGAGCTTGACGCCAGGCAAAAGACGCTTTCCGCCGCCGACGAAACGATGCCCGCGCCAAAGATGCGCAGCGCGCCCTGTTCGCGCACCAGCCCAAACTCGACGGTGTACCAGTACACGCGCGCCAGCATCTCCAGCGCGCCCAGGCGCTGCGCGCGCAAGCCCCCCACGCCGTAGGCCTGGATGAAGTCGGCCATCACCGGGTGCATCAGCATCGGTACGTGGCCGAAGACGTCGTGAAAGACGTCGGGTTCTTGCAGGTAGTCGAGCTGGTCGGCGCGGCGGATGAACTGCCCGGCCGGAAAACGCCGGTGGGCCAGGTGGTCGAAAAAGACCTCGTCGGGCACCAGCCCCGGCACGGCCACCACCTGCCAGCCGGTGGAGCGCATCAGCACCTCGGACAGTTGCTCGAAGTTCGGAATCCGGTCGGCCTCGATCGGTAGGCGGCGCATGCCGTCGATGAAGGCCTCGCAAGCCCGCCCGGGCAGCAGCGCCATTTGGCGGCGGTACAGCGTGGCCCAGGTGGCGTGCTCTTTGGGCGTGTAGCTCTCCCAGCGCTGGGGGATGGTCCAGTCGGGGTTGGCGGGGCGTCCAGCCTCGCCCGCCGCCCAGCCGTGCAGGGCGGTTTGGGGGGCGTTCATGGTGGGTCTCCTCGTGGGGGCGCGGCTTTTAGGCGTCGCGCGCGCCCAGGGCCGCGGCGGCGGCATCGATGAAGCGCGCCAGCGCAATGTCGCGCTCGGTCAGGCCGCCAGCGTCGTGGGTGGTCAGCACAATGTCCACCCGGTCGTAGACGTTGCTCCACTCCGGGTGGTGGTTGCGGCGTTCGGCCTCCAGGGCCACGCGTGTCATCAGCCCGAAGGCGGCGTTGAAGTCCGCCAGGCGCAGCGCGCGCCGGATGGCGTGACGCTGGGCATCGAACGTCCACGCAGGCACCTGGGCCAGGGCGGCGGTCAGGGCGGCGCCTTCGAGCTTGGTCATCGTCGTGATCCTCGTGGGGGGTCAAGCGGTTGCGGCTTCCACCTTGAGGGTGCCGCGGCGGATTTGGTCGCGCTCCAGGCTTTCGAACAGGGCTTTGAAGTTGCCTTCGCCAAAGCCTTCGTCGTTTTTGCGCTGGATGAACTCGAAAAACACCGGCCCCAGCACCGGGCGGCTGAAGATTTGCAGCAGCAGCCGCTTGTCGCCGCCCGTGGTGTTGCCGTCGAGCAAAATGCCGCGCGCTTGCAGCTCGGCCACTGGCTCGCCGTGGCCCGGCAGGCGCTCTTCCAGCATCTCGTAATAGATGTCGTTGGGGGCGTCCATCAGCGGCACGCCAGCCATTTGCAGCGCGTCGACGCTGGCCAGGATGTCGTCGGTCAGCAGCGCGATGTGCTGGATGCCTTCGCCGTTGAACTGCATCAGGAACTCTTCGATCTGGCCGTTGCCGCCGGAGCCGCCTTCTTCGTTGAGCGGGATGCGGATGAGGCCATCGGGCGCGGTCATCGCCCGGCTCTTGAGGCCGGTGTACTCGCCCTGGATGTCGAAGTAGCGGATTTCGCGGAAGTTAAAGAGCCGCTCGTACCACTGCGCCCAATAGGCCATGCGGCCGCGGTAGACGTTGTGCGTCAGGTGGTCGATCAGCTTGAAGCCGTGGCCCACCGGGTGGCGGTTGGCCGGGTCCTCGAAGCCAGGCAGGAACTCGAAGTCGATGTCATAGATGCTCTTGCCGTCTTCGAAGCGGTCGATCAGGTACAGCGGCGCGCCGCCGATGCCCTTGATGGCGGGCAGGCGCAGCTCCATCGGCCCGGTGGGGATGTCGATGGGCTGCGCGCCCAGCTCCAGCGCGCGGTAGTAGGCCTTGTGCGCATCCCGGACGCGAAACGCCAGGCCGCAGGCGCTGGGGCCGTGCTCCTGCGCAAAGTAGTACGCCAAGCTCTTGGGCTCACGGTTGATGATGAAGTTGATGCCGCCTTGGCGCCACAGCTCCACGTCCTTGGAGCGGTGACGCGCCACCAGCGTGAAGCCCAGCGCCGTGAACAGCGGCTCCAGCACGCCCGGGGTGGGGGCGGCGAATTCGACGAACTCGAACCCGCACAAGCCCATCGGGTTGTCGAAAAGGTCGGCCATGGTCGCGACTCCTGCAGTGTTGCGATTGAAAACCCGCAGCTTATGCCCGCGCGGGCACAATGGGTTTGCATCGTGCCTTGCGGGAAACCCTGCGTTGTGCAACGATATTGCGCCTTCTATTCATTTGATGTGATGATGTTGCACGCCGATCCGATCGACGCCACCGACCGCCGCATCCTGGCCCGGCTGCAGGAAGACGGCCGCATGACCAACCAGGCCTTGGCCGAGGCCGTGCACCTGTCGCCGGCGCAGTGCAACCGGCGCCACCGCCGGCTGGAGGAGCTGGGCTACATCCGCCGCTACGAGGCGCGGCTGGACGCCGCGCGGTTGGGGCTGGGGGTGACGGCGTTCGTGCACGTGACGATGGAGCGCGGCCACATCCGCGAGGTGGACCGCTTTCGCGAGCTGGTGCGCAGCATGCAACAGGTGCAGGAGTGCTACGCCGTCACCGGCGACTTCGACTACGTGCTCAAGGTCGTGGCGCGCGACCTCAAGGCGCTGTCGGACTTTTTGCTGGGCACCCTGGCGCAACTGCCCGGGGTTAACGGCGTGCGCTCCAGCGTGTGCCTGGACGAAATCAAGTGCACCAGTGCCTTGCCGCTGTCGTAGTGGCGGCCACGCCGCCGCGCCGACCTGGCGTCGCGTTATCCCCAGTCCCGCCTGGGCTGTGTTACAACACGCACCACGAGGGTGGCGGACCAATGCGTTGGTCCGACACGGAGGCTGAGCGGCTGAGCACCAACGGCCGCCCTTGGGGGAGTGCAGCGTGACGATACCCATCGCCGTGGCCGTGCTGGCGACCACGTTGTTGGTGCTGGGGTGGGCGCTGGCCGCGTGGGCCGTGGCGCAGTGGCGACGCGCCCTGCGCGACTGTGGGGCCGCCACCGAAGCGCTGACGCAGCAACAGCAGGTCTCCCAGGCCGTCGCGCAGGTGCTGCAGGCGGCGCGTGTGGCGCTGTGGGAAGCCGACACGCGCGGCGTGTTCACGCGCGTGGACGACACCGCGGCGCGCCTGATGCGGGTGACCACCACCGATTTGGTGGGGGTGCGGCGGGTTGCCGACACCCGTGACGCCGACCACCGTGACGCGCTGGCCCAGCGGCTGGCCGACGTGCTGCGCACGGGGCGGCCGCTGGTGCGCTGGCCCAACCTGGTCGTCACCGCGCAGGGTGAACCGGTGTGGGTCAGCACCACCGTCGTGGTACGCCGCGATGCCCAAGGTCGCCCCGTCGGGCTGCAGGGATGCGACCAAGACATCAACACCCGCCACCGACTGATGCTGTCACTGCAGGCCGCGGAGCGCCGCCACCGTCTGCTGACCGAACACGCGCAGTCGATCCTCTACACCATCGACTCCGAGGGGCGGTTGACCTACGTCTCGCCCAGTTGGCAGGCCCTGCTGGGCCATCGGCCCGACGAAGTCATCGGGCGCGATTTCCGACCCTTCGTGCATCCGGAGGACGTGCCGCTGTGCGAGGATTGCCTAGCGCGCACGCTGCGCGAACGGCGCGTGCTGCCGCCGCTGACCTACCGTGTCTGGCACCGCGACGGCAGCATCCGCTACCACCGCAGCGTGCTGGCCCCGGTGTTCGATGACGACGGTCGCTTGCAGACCGTGGTGGGCAACGCCACCGATGTGACCACCGACATCGAGCTGCGCGCGCAGCTGGAACGCGTGGCCACCCACGATGCGCTGACCGGGGTGGCCAACCGGCGCCTGTTCATCGAGCAGGCGCAGCGTGAAATCGAGCGCAACCGCCGCAATGGTGCGGGCCTGGGCCTGTTGATGCTGGACCTGGACCACTTCAAGGATGTCAACGACACCCACGGCCACGCCGCCGGTGACGCCGTGCTGATCGCCTTCGTGCAACGTTGCCGCGCGGCGCTGCGGCCCAGCGATGTGCTGGGCCGGCTGGGGGGCGAAGAGTTTGCCTCCGTGCTGCCGCAGGTGAGCCTCGAGCAACTGCAGGCCGTGGCCGAGCGCGTGCGCCACGAAGTGGCCCGGCAGCCCTACGCGCTGCCCGACGGCACGGTGCGGACGGTGACGGTCAGCATTGGGGCGGCCGTGGCCTTGCCGGCTGAAGATTCCGATGCCCTGCTGCAGCGCGCTGACCGCGCGCTGTACGCGGCCAAGCATGGGGGACGCGACCGCGTCGTGCTGGATCCCACAGCGCCGCCACCAGCCCCCGCGGCGCTGCCGCCGTTTCCGGCGCTGACGCGCCGCTAGCCCCGCCCCACAAAGGGCATTTTGGTGGCCATCACGGTGGCGAACAGCACGTTGGCCTGCAGCGGCAGCCGCGCCATCGTCATGAAGGTTTGCACCACCGCGTCCATGTCCATGCGCGCCTCGGGGCGCACGCTGCCATCGGCCTGCAGCACGCCCTGCGCCATCGCGGCCGTCATGTCGCTGGCCACGTTGCCGATGTCGAGCTGCCCGACCGCGATGTCGAAGGCCCGCCCGTCCAACGCCGCCGCCTTGGTCAGGCCCGTGATGGCGTGCTTGGTGGCGGTGTACGCGATCGAGCCCGGCCGTGGTGCGTGCGCCGAGATCGAGCCGTTGTTGATGATGCGCCCACCCCGTGGCGACTGCGTGCGCATCAACGCAAACGCAGCGCGCAGGCAGTAAAACGCGCCGTTGAGGTTGGTCTGCACGCTGCGGTGCCAATCGTCCAGCGTGGTGGCGTCGGGCGTGGCCGCCGGGGTGAAGACGCCGGCGTTGTTGAACAACAGATCCAGCCGCCCGTGGGTGCTGCGGATGGCGGCGAACAGGCGCTCGACCTCATCAGACTGGCCCACGTCGGCTGGCCATGGGTGGGCGCGCGCGGCGGCGGCCGCGCCGTGCCTGTGGGCAGCCTGGGTCACCGTGTCTTGCAGCGCGACCATGCGCCGGCCAGCCAGCCAGACCGTCCAGCCATCGGCCAGCAGCGCCAGCGCGCAAGCGCGCCCGATGCCGCTGCCGGCGCCGGTGACCAGGGCGATGCGGGGGGAAGGTTGTGCAGGCGTGTCCATGACCGCATTGTGGCCCAGCCAGTGCCTGGGCGGTAGCGCGACGTGGCCATCTGTCGGCACAATGGGGGTTGTTGACCCACGAGGCGCATGCCATGGAACTCGACTCGCCCGATGTCCTGCACCCTCCCGGCTCGGCCCTGCCCGCGGCCGTGCAGCCGCGTACGGCGGCTGAACTGTGGGCCGCGCCGGGCAGGCGCGTCCGCTGGGCGAGCTGCTGGTGGAGCGTGGCGTGGTTGGGGCGTCCCAGCTGCGCCAAGCCATCGCCGCCTGGTTGGGGCACTGTGTCGTCGACGCCACGCACTACGCGTTCGACGCCGCCGCGCTGCCGCTGGCGCCGCGCGCGTTGGCCGAGCGCGAGTCGGTGGTGCCGCTGGCGCTGCGGGGGGAGGAGTTGGCCGTGTTGATGGCCGACACGTTGGACCACGCGCTGCTGGATGAGTTGCGGTTTTTGACGCAGCGGCGCATCGTGCCGGTGCTGGCCGCCGCGGGCACGCTGCCCGCGGTGCTGTCGCGCGCGTACGACCAGCCGCCCGCGCCGCCCACACCCGACCTGGCCACGAAGGCCAGTGCCGGGGCGCGGGCCCGGCCGGCGGCGCGCGAGCTGCTGGCCGATTTGCAGCAGGCCGCCGACGTGGGCACGGAGCCGCAGGCCGACGTGGTCAGCGAATCCGACAACACGCTGGTGCGGCTGGTGCACACCATCATCGAAGAGGCCATCGCGCACAAGGCGTCGGACATCCACATCGAAACCGAGCCACCCCCGAAGCCCGTGCGCGTGCGCTTGCGCATTGACGGCGAGCTGGTCAAGTACCTCGAGATCGAGGCGCGCTTTCGCCACGCGCTGGTCGCGCGCATCAAGATCATGGCGGGCATGGACATCTCCGAGCACCGCAAGCCGCAGGACGGCAAGATCGACTTTGCGCGCTTCGGCGGGCCACGCACCGAGCTGCGCGTGGTGACCGTGCCCACCGCCGGCGGCCTGGAAGACGTGGTGCTGCGCCTGCTGGCAGGCTCCAAGCCGATGCCACTGGACACCATCGGGCTGGCCGCGCGCGACCTGGCGGCGCTGCGGCGCATGGCGCTCAAGCCCTACGGGCTGATCCTGGTGTGCGGGCCCACCGGCAGCGGCAAAACCACCACGCTGCACTCGCTGATCGCCGACATCAACACCGAAAGCCGCAAGATCTGGACCGCCGAGGACCCGATCGAAATCACCCAGCCGGGGCTGCGCCAGGTGCAGGTCAACCCGCGCATCGGCTGGACGTTCGCGGCGGCCATGCGCACCTTCTTGCGCGCCGACCCCGACGTCATCATGATCGGCGAGATGCGTGACGAGGAAACCGCCCGCATCGCGGTGGAGGCGTCGCTGACCGGCCACCTGGTGCTGTCCACGCTGCACACCAACAGCGCGCCGGAGAGCATCACGCGGCTGCTGGAAATCGGCATCGATCCGTTCAACTTTTCCGATTCGCTGCTGGCCATCCTGGCGCAGCGGCTGGTGCGGCGGCTGTGCAAACAGTGCGTGCGCACGCGGCCGGCGCGCGATGACGAACTCGAAACCCTGGCCGTGCATTACCTGGAGCCGACGACGCCGCCGGGCCAGGCGCCCGACGTGGGCGCGCAAATCGACCGCTGGCGCCAGCAGTACGGGGTGGACGAAGGTGGGCGGCGCATCGTGCGCGCCTACGACCGGCAAGGTTGTCCGGCCTGCGACGGGCGCGGCTACAAGGGCCGGCTTGGGCTGTACGAACTGATGCTCAGTGACGACGCAATCCGCCACCACATCCGCCACCGCAGCCCGGCCGGCGACATCCGCGCCAGCGCCTTGGCCGCCGGTATGCACACGCTGCGCCAGGACGGCATCGACAAGGTGCTGGCGGGCCTAACCGACCTGGCCGAGGTGATCGCGGCGACCAACGTCTGACGCCGGCTGCCTACAATGGGTGCCATGCTGCGCTACGTCACCATCCCCGTCACACCGTTTGCCCAAAACTGCTCGCTCGTGTGGTGCGACGCCACGCGTGACGCCGCGGTCATCGACCCGGGGGGTGACCTCGACGACGTGCTGACCGAGGCCGAACGTCGGGGCCTGACGCTGCGTGCCATTTGGCTGACGCACGCGCACATCGACCACGCCGGCGGGGCGGGCGAGCTGGCGCAGCGCCTGGGGGTGCCGATCATCGGCCCGCACCCGGGGGACCAATTCTGGATCGACGGCCTGCCGCAGCAGGCGCGCATGTTCGGGTTTGCCCCAGCGCAGCCGTTTGCACCGACGCGCTGGCTGCACGATGGCGACACCGTGCAGGTGGGCCAGTGCACGCTCCAGGTGCGCCACTGCCCCGGTCACACGCCCGGGCACGTGGTCTTTTACAGCCCCGAGGCCAAGCGTGCGTTCGTGGGCGACGTGCTGTTCGCCGGCAGCATCGGCCGCACCGACTTTCCCGGCGGCAACCACCAGCAGCTCATCGACAGCATCACGCAACGCCTGTGGCCGATGGGGGACGACACGGTGTTCATCCCCGGCCACGGGCCCGAGAGCACCTTTGGCCACGAGCGTCGCACCAATCCCTTTGTCGGCGGCACCTGACGCGCGCCCCGGTGCGGGCGCACACCCGCTCGCCCGCAGGCGTCAGCCGGCGCGGCGCGCCTGCTCGTACAGCGCCTCGACCTTGGGGATGTTGGCTTGCAGGTCACGGATGCGGCTGGGGCCGCTGGGGTGGGTGGACAAAAACTCCACCCCGTTGTTGCCGGTGACCTGCGCCATCTTGCGCCACAGCTGCACACTGGCGCGTGGGTCGTAGCCGCCGCGCGCGCCCAGCTCCAGCCCCACCAGGTCGGCTTCGGTTTCGTCGTCGCGGCTGTATTTGAGGCTGAGCAGCTGCGTGCCAAGGTCAGCAGCCAGCCGCCCCAGGTCGCCCAGCCCCAGCAGCTGCGCGCCCAGCGACAGGCCCAACCCCGTGGCCTGCGTCTTGGCGATGCGCTCGCGCGCATGCTCACGCAGCGCGTGCGCCATTTCGTGCCCCATGACCATCGCCGCCTCGTCGTCGCTGAGCTCGAGCTGATCCAAAATGCCGGTGAAAAACGCGATCTTGCCGCCCGGCATGCAAAAGGCATTGATCTGCTTGCTGCCGATCAGGTTGACTTCCCAGCGCCATTGGCGCGCGCGCTCGTTCCACGGCAGCGCGTGCGGCACCAGCCGTTGCGCGATGGCGCGCAGGCGGCGCACCTGGGGGTGGTCGACCGGGGCCAGCGCCCCTTTGGCGCGGGCCTGGGCCAGCAACTGGGCGTACTGCTGCGCGGCGGCCGCTTCCAACTGGTCCGCCGGCACCAGCGTGCGCAGCTTGGACGGCGGCCCCACGTCCACCTGCGCCAGCGCGGGCGGCCACCACGCCAGCCCCAGGCCGAGCGTGGCCGCCCCTTGCAAAAAACCCCGCCGCGCCAGCGGGCTGCGTCGCGCCATGCACATCCAGCACATGCGCACATCATAGGCACAATGGCGGGCGTGTGCGCGGCCACCCCCGTGGTATGCCGCCGCCCTCTCCTCTTGCGCTGCCTCTGTGTGCCCACCCATGCCCAACGCCCCTGCTGCCCACGCCTCCCCCGCTGCCGACGGCGCCGCGCCACCGTGGTGGCGCCTGTGGCGCGACTGGCGGCTCGTGGCCATGCTGGCGTTGGGGTTTGCTGCCGGCTTGCCGTTGCTGCTGATCTTCTCGTCGCTGTCGCTGTGGCTCAGCGAAGCGGGTGTCGAGCGCCGCGCGGTGACGATGTTCAGTTGGGCGGCGTTGGCGTACTCGTTCAAGTTTGTCTGGGCGCCGTTGGTGGACCGGCTGCCCCTGCCATGGTTGACGCGGCGGCTGGGGCGCCGCCGCGCTTGGTTGTTGCTGGCGCAACTGGGCGTGATCGGCGCCATCGCGGGCATGGCGGCCACCGATCCGGCCGCGGGTCCGGCGGCGCTGGTGCGCATGGCGCTGCTGGCCACCTTGCTCGGGATCATGGCGGCCACGCAGGATATCGTCATCGACGCCTGGCGCATCGAAATCGCGCCGCCCGAGCGGCAAGGGCTGTTGTCGGCGGCGTACATCGCCGGCTACCGGTTGGGCATGATCGTCACCGGCGCCGGCGTGCTGGTGCTGGCCGCGGCCTGGGGCTCGGCCAAAGGGGCTTACGCCTACCCCGCGTGGGCGGCGGCCTACGCCGTGGCCGCGGCGGCCATGCTGGTGGGGGTCGTCACGACGCTGCTGGCGCCAGAGCCGGCGCAGCCCGTGGACGTGCCGCCGCAACCGGCCGCCGAGCACGCGCGGCTGCTGGCGGTGTTTGCCGCCGCGGTGGCGGTGCTGGTGGCGGCGTTTGCCGGCCTGGGAGCGGTGTACGAAGCGCTGGGGTGGGCGGACGCCACCGCCCTGCCGGCGCTGCTGCTGGAGGCGCTGCGCCTGGGGGTGGCGCTGGTGGCGGCCTTTGGCGTCGGGGCGCTGCTGGTGCGCGCGGGGCTGGCCAGCCGGGCGGCGGCGCTGCAGACCTGGGTCGAACCGGTGCAGGCGTTTTTTGCCCGCCACGGGGCGCGCGACGCGTTGCTGCTGCTGGCGCTCATCGGCGTATACCGCATCGCCGACATCGTGCTGGGCGTCATCGCCAACGTGTTTTACCAGGACCTGGGCTTTTCCAAGCCCGACATTGCGGCGGCGGTCAAGACGTTTGGCGTCGTCGTCAGCATCGCGGGGGGCTTCGTTGGCGGGGTGCTGGCCACGCGCTGGGGGGTGCTGCGCACGCTGTGGTGGGGCGCGGTGCTGGCGGCGCTGACCAACCTGGGGTTCGTGGCGCTGGCGCTGGCCGGGCCGGTGCGCGCCGGCCTGTACGCCGTGGTGGCGGCGGACAACCTGGCCGCCGGGGTGGCCAGCGCGGCCTTCGTGGCGTTTTTGTCCAGCCTGACGCAGGTGCGCTTCACGGCGGTGCAGTACGCCATTTTCAGCTCGCTGATGACCTTGCTGCCCAAGGCACTGGGCGGCTACGCCGGCGCGATGGTGGATGCCTTGGGGTACCCGGGCTTTTTTGTGTTGACGACGCTGCTGGGCGTGCCGGTGCTGGCGCTGGTGGCGCTGGTGCGCCGCCGTTGGGGCGCGGCGGTGGCCGACGCCTCCCCCAAATAGGGGATGGGCAGCCCCCCCCCCGAAAACGATCAAAATAACACCTGAGCGCTGTCACACGCACCCACCCCTCGATCCTGCCGTGCGGCAGATCGAGGGTGTTGTTGGGGCGGGCGCAGCGGCACCGATCCCAACGACGTCCTGATGGACTTGGGGCCGCCACGGACCAACCCCGTAGCGGCCCTCTTTTTTTGGGGCCGTGGCCCCTGGGGTGGGCGCGACGGCGTCTCAGTGGCCAGCGGCGGGGGCGCTGGCAGGTTTGGGCACCGGGCGCGGGCGGCCCTGCTCGTCGATGGCAACGTAGGTCAGTGTGGCCTCGGTCACCTTCACGCATTGGTACTGCGGGCGCTGGCGTTCGGCCCACACCTCGACCTTGACGGTGACCGAGGTGTGGCCGATGCGCTCGACGTCGGCGTAGAAACTCAGCAGGTCCCCGACCTTGACCGGCTGCTTGAAGACGAATTGGTTGACCGCCACGGTGGCGAAGCGCCCGCCCATGAAGCGTGCCGGCAGCACCGAGCCGGCCAGATCCACCTGCGCCATGACCCAGCCGCCAAAAATGTCGCCGTTGGCGTTGACGTCGGCGGGCATGGGGATGACGCGCAGCACCAATTCTTTGTCGGTGGGCAAGCCGGGCGACGGCGTGCCCGGCGGTACGATGCGGTTTGTGTCCATACCCCGAATTGTCCTGCACCATGCGTGAACGTGCGCTGCCGGCGCGTGCCTTGCCGGCCCCACCGGGCCCCCCACCCACGCCGGGCGAAGACGCCCGCACCCTGCGCCGCCTGTGGCCATACCTGTGGCGGTGGCGCTGGCGCGTGGGTGTGGCGCTGGCGCTGATGGTGGGGGCCAAGGCGGCCACGGTGGGCGTGCCGTTGCTGCTGAAGGCGCTGGTGGACGCGCTCAACCCCCTGCCAGGCCTGGGCACGCAGGGCAGCACGCTGGTGCTGGTGCCGCTGGGGCTGGTGCTGGCCTACGGTGCGTTGCGCTGGTGCGCATCGTTGCTGAGCGAGCTGCGCGAGGTGGTGATGCTGCGCGCCACCGAAGGCGCCACGCGCGCCATCGCGCTGCAGGTGTTTGAACATCTGCACGCGCTGAGCCTGCGCTTTCACCTGGAGCGCCACACGGGGGCGCTGTCGCGCGACATCGAGCGCGGCACGCGCGCCGTGCAGTCGCTGGTGTCGTACGCGCTGTACAGCGTCGTGCCGACGCTGATCGAGGTGGGGCTGGTGCTGGCGGTGCTGGCCTTCAAGTTCGACCTCGGCTACGTCGTCATCACGTTGACGGCGCTGGTGCTGTACGTGGTGTGGACGGTGCGCATCACCCAGTGGCGCACCGGCATCCGGCGCGAAATGAACGAGCTCGAGTCGGCCAGCAGCGCGCGCGCCATCGACGCTTTGCTGAACTACGAAACGGTCAAATATTTCAACAACGAGGCGTGGGAAACGCGCCGCTACGACGAGAGCCTGCAGCGGCTGCGCCGCGCGCGCGTGCGCACGCAGGCGTCGCTGTCGCTGCTCAACGCCGGGCAGCAGCTGATCATCGCGCTGGCGCTGGTGGCGATGCTGTGGCGCGCCACGCAAGGCGTGCTCGACGGCCGCATGACGCTGGGCGACCTGGTCATGATCAACGCCTTCATGATCCAGCTGTACCTGCCGCTCAATTTTTTGGGCGTGCTGTACCGCGAAATCCGCCAAAGCCTGACCGACCTTGGGCGCATGTTCGCCCTGCTGGACCGCACGCCGGAGGTGACCGACGCGGCCGACGCGCGCGAGCTGCGGCTGACGCGCGCGCCCGAGGTGCGCTTCGAGGGCGTGCACTTCGGCTACGAGCGCGCGCGGCCCATTTTGCACGGCGTGGACTTGGTTATCCCGGCGGGCCGCACGGTGGCGGTGGTGGGCCCCTCCGGCGCGGGCAAGTCCACGCTGGCGCGGCTGCTGTTTCGCTTCTTTGACGTCGGCCTGCCCGGCGACGATGCAGCGGCCCGCGCCGCTGCCGGGCGCATCACCATCGACGGGCACGATATCCGCACGCTGACGCAGGCCAGCCTGCGTCGCGCGATCGGCATCGTGCCGCAGGACACCGTGCTGTTCAACGACACCATCGAGGTCAACATCCGCTACGGGCGCCCCGAAGCCAGCTTCGACGAGGTGCGCGAGACCGCGCGGGCGGCGCACATCCTGGACTTCATCGAAAGCCTGCCGCAAGGCTGGCAGACCGTGGTCGGCGAGCGCGGCCTCAAGCTGTCCGGCGGCGAAAAGCAGCGGGTGGCCATTGCGCGCACGTTGCTGAAAAACCCGCCGATCCTGGTGCTGGACGAAGCCACGTCGGCGCTGGATTCGGCCAACGAGCGCGCCATCCAGACCGAGCTGCGCCGCCTGGCGGCGCAGCGCACGACGCTGGTGATCGCGCACCGCCTGTCCACCATCGTCGATGCGCACGAAATCGTCGTGCTCGACGGCGGGCGCGTGGTGGAGCGCGGCACGCACGCCGCGCTACTGGCCGCCGGCGGCCACTACGCACGCCTGTGGGCGCTGCAGCAAAGCACGCCCACCAGCCACTGAAGGCCGCGCCGCTGTTGTGAACCGAAAGCGCATCGTATGGAAACCAAGTGGTTGGAAGATTTCGTGGCGCTGGCGCAAACCGGCAGCTTCAGCCGGGCGGCGCAGCTGCGCCACGTCACGCAGCCGGCGTTTTCGCGCCGCATCCAGGCGCTGGAAGCCTGGGCCGGGGTGGACCTGGTGGACCGCAGCTCCTACCCCACGCGGCTGACCGAAGCCGGCCGCACGCTGCACGCGCAGGCGCTGGAGATGCTGCAGCAACTGCACACCACGCGCGCGCTGCTGCGCCAGCACAGCGCCGTGGCCAAGGACACGGTGGCGTTTGCCGTACCGCACACGCTGGCGTTTACGTTTTTTCCGGCCTGGCTGGCGCGGCTGCGCCCGCACCTGGGCATGGTCAAGACGCAGCTGGTGGCGCTCAACGTGCACGACGCGGTGTTGCGCTTCACCGAGGGTGGGTGCGACCTGCTGCTGGCGTACCACCACGTGTCGCAGCCGCTGGAGCTTGACCCGCAGCGCTACGACATGCTGACGCTGGGGCGGGAAGTGGTGGCGCCGTTTGCCCGCCCAGGGCCCGACGGCCAACCGCTGGCGCGCCTGCCCGGGACAGCGCGCTCGCCGGTGCCGTACCTGGCCTACGCGCCGGGCGCGTACCTGGCGCGGGTGGTGGACTGGGTGCTGCGCCAAGCAGGCCAACCCGTGCACCTGGAGCGGATCTACGAAACCGACATGGCCGAAAGCCTCAAGGCCATGGCCATCGAAGGGCATGGCGTGGCCTTTTTGCCCACCAGCGCCGTGCAGCCCGCGCTGGCCGATGGCCGGCTCGTCAGCGCCGCGGGTGACGAGGCGGCGCGCTGGTGCGGCGAGCTTGACATCCGGCTGTACCGCCCGCGCGGCGACCGCCTCAAGCCGGCTGCGCAGCGCCTGTGGGACGACGTGTACCGTTTGCACCACGGCACAACCCCGCGGGGGCAGGGTTGATACGCTGACCCGGCGCGTGCGAAAACGGTAAGATGCGCACACTTTCGCTCTCAACCCGAGAAAGGATCGCAGCATGAAACGTACCTTGCTTGCGCTGGCCCTGACGGCAGCCGCGGCCACCACCGCCCACGCCCAGGCCAACGACACCCTGGCCAAGATCAAGTCCACCGGCGCGGTCACCATGGGTGTGCGTGAATCGTCGGGCGTGCTGTCGTACACGCTGGGCGACGGTCGCTACACCGGCTACCACGTCGAAATCTGCCAGCGCGTGTTGGCCGACATCCAAAAGCAGCTGGGCCTGGCCAAGCTGGACATCAAGTACCAGCCGGTGACGTCGCAAAACCGCATCCCGCTGGTGCAAAACGGCACCGTGGACATCGAGTGCGGCTCCACCACCAACAACACCGCGCGCCAGCGTGACGTGGCGTTTGCCGTGACCACCTTCATCGAGGAAGTGCGCATCGCGGTCAAGGCCAACTCGGGCATCCAGTCGATCAAGGACCTCAACGGCAAGACGGTGGCCACCACCACCGGCACCACCTCGGTGCAAACGCTGCGCAAGCACGAGCGCGCCGCCGGCGTGGACTTCAAGGAGGTTTACGGCAAGGACCACGCCGACAGCTTCCTGCTGCTGGAGTCGGGCCGGGCGGACGCGTTTGTGATGGACGGCTCGCTGCTGGCAGGCCTGATCGCGCGCGCCAAGAACCCGGCCGACTTCAAGATCGTGGGCGAGGTGCTCAGCGTCGAGCCGATCGCCATCATGTTGCGCAAGGACGACCCGGCGTTCAAGAAGGCCGTGGACGACTCCATCATCGCGATGATGAAGTCCGGCGAGATCGCCAAGATCTACGACAAGTGGTTCATGCAGCCCACCCCGCCCAACGGCGTGCGCATGAACATGCCGATGAGCGAGGCGCTCAAGGCCGCCATCGCCAACCCGAACGACCGCCCGATGGAGGCGTACCAGACCAAGTGACGGTCTGACGCCCGCGTCGCGCATGCCCCCCCCGAGCGCCGCCCGCGGCGCGTCGGGGTCTTTTGTTTGGTCACCTCGGAGTGTCTACACATGCAATGGGACTGGCAGGTGTTCTGCGAGGACACCATCACGCGTGAGGTGCAGCCACGCTGCTTCGGGCAGGGGGGCGACATCACGTACCTGGACTGGATGCTGTCGGCCTGGGGCTGGACAGTGTCGGTGTCGTTGTTGGCGCTGTTGCTGGCGCTGCTGGTGGGCTCGGTGGTGGGCACGCTGCGCACGCTGCCCGGCGCGCCGTGGTTGGTGCGGCTGGGCAACGCGTGGGTGGAGCTGTTTCGCAACATCCCGCTGCTGGTGCAAATCTTTCTTTGGTACCACGTGATCCCGGCGTTGGTGCCACCGCTCAAAGGCGTGCCCGGGTTTGTGCTGGTGGTGGTGGCGTTGGGCCTGTTCACCTCGGCGCGCATCGCCGAGCAGGTCAAGTCCGGCATCCAGTCGCTGCCGCGCGGGCAGCGCAACGCGGCGCTGGCGCTGGGCCTGACGCAGGCGCAAGCCTACCGCTACGTGCTGCTGCCGATGGCGTTTCGCATCATCATCCCGCCGCTGACCAGCGAGGCGATGAACGTGTTCAAAAACTCGTCGGTGGCGTTTGCCGTGTCGGTGACGGAGCTGACGATGTTCGCCATGCAGGCGCAGGAAGAAACCGCACGCGGCATCGAGATCTACCTGGCCGTCACCGGCCTCTATGTGGTGTCGGCGTTTGCGATCAACCGGCTGATGGCCTTCATCGAGCGGCGTGTGCGGGTGCCGGGCTTCATTGCGGCCGGTGGTGCGGCAGGGGGGCACTGACGATGTTGGACAACCTCGACTGGTCGTTTTACCGCTGGGACGTCATCGGGCCCTTTGTGGCCAAAGGCTTGCAGTTCAGCGTCATGCTCACCGTGGTGGCCACGCTGGGCGGCATCGCTTTGGGCACGCTGCTGGCGTTGATGCGGCTGTCCGGGCGGCCCTGGCTGGTGTGGCCCGCCACCGTCTATGTCAACGGCATGCGCAGCATCCCGCTGGTGATGGTGATCCTGTGGTTCTTTTTGTTGGTGCCGCTGATCATCGGCCGGCCCATCGGCGCGGAGCTGTCGGCGGCGATCACTTTCATCGCGTTCGAGGCGGCGTACTTCAGCGAAATCGTGCGTGCCGGCATACAGTCCATCCCGCGCGGGCAGGTGTACGCGGGCCTGGCGCTGGGGCTGACCTACGGGCAAAACATGCGCTACGTGATCCTGCCGCAGGCGTTTCGCAACATGTTGCCGGTGTTTCTGACGCAGACCATCATCCTGTTTCAGGACACCTCGCTGGTGTACGCCATCGGCGCGTACGACCTGCTCAAGGGCTTTGAGGTGGCGGGCAAAAACCACGGCCGCCCGATCGAGGCCTACCTGGCCGCCGCCGTCGTTTATTTCGTCATTTGTTACAGCCTGTCGGCGCTGGTCAAGCGGTTGCATGCGCGCATCGCCATCATCCGCTGACCCTGGCGCAGCGTTTTGACCGAACACCCAAGGATGTCGTGATGGAACGACCGATGATCGAACTCAACAACGTGTCCAAGTGGTACGGGCCGGTGCAGGTGCTCCACGACTGCTCCACCCGTGTGCGCAAGGGCGAGGTGGTGGTGGTGTGCGGGCCGTCGGGCTCGGGCAAGTCCACGCTGATCAAAACCATCAACGCGCTGGAGCCGATCCAGCAGGGCGAAATTTGGGTCAATGGCGAGCCGGTGCACGATCCGCGCACCAACCTGCCCAAGCTGCGCGCGCGCGTGGGCATGGTGTTCCAGCACTTCGAGCTGTTTCCGCACCTGACGGTGACCGAAAACCTGACGCTGGCGCAGGTCAAGGTGCTGGGGCGCAACCCCACCGACGCGCAAAAGCACAGCCTCAAATACCTGGAGCGCGTCGGCCTGCTGGCGCACAAAGACAAGTACCCGGGCCAGCTGTCGGGCGGTCAGCAGCAGCGCGTGGCCATCGCGCGCGCGCTGGCCATGGACCCGATCGTGATGCTGTTCGACGAACCAACCTCGGCACTGGACCCCGAGATGGTGGGTGAGGTGCTCGACGTCATGGTCAGTCTGGCGCAGGAGGGCATGACGATGATGTGCGTCACGCACGAAATGGGCTTTGCGCGCAAGGTCAGCGACCGCGTCATCTTCATGGACGTGGGCGGCAAGATCCTGGAGGACTGCACGAAGGACGAGTTTTTCGGCAACCCCGAGGCGCGCCAGCCGCGCACGAAGGACTTCCTCAACAAGATCCTGTCGCACTGAAGGCGTCACGCGCAGGCTGGCGTGACGCCACGCCCCCCACAGACCTCGGGGGGATGGCGGACCCGGCTGGCCAGCGGCGTCGGCCAGCCGGGGCGCCTGCCATCACTGCGCCAGGGCGCTGACCAGCGGTCGTTTTTCCAGCGTCCACTGGTGCAGCGAGCCATCGTACAGCCGCGTCTGGGTGTTGCCCAGCAGCTCCGAGGCCACGAACCACGGCAGGCTCGACAAGTGGCCGCTGTTGCAATAGGTGATCAGGGGCTGCGCGGGGTCGATGCCCTGCACCTTGAACAGTTGCCGGTATTGCTCGGGCTTGAGCAATTTGACCGCGCCGCCGCTGACAAGGTGGGTGGTTTCCGGCGCCAGCCACTTGGCTCCGTCAATGTGGCCGTAGGCGTAGACGTAGTCGCGCTTGACCAAGCCGTGGTACAGCGCGGCGTCGCGGGCATCCACCACCTGCACGCCCTTGCCGGCGGCCGCGGCAACGTCGTCCGATTCGGCCAGGTAGCGCGCGCGCCGGTCGGCTTTGGCGCTCCACTGGCCAACCTTAGGTGCCGGGGCTTCGGTGCTGAAAGGGCGCCCTTCCAGCAGCCAGGCCACCATGCCGCCGTCGAGCAGGGCGACGTTGTCTTCGCCCCACACCTTGAACTGCCAGTAGGCGCGCGCGGCGTCGTTGAGTTCCGCCAGCGACTGGCCGGTCGGCACGATCACAATGGGTTTGTCGCCGTCGATGCCGGCGTCACGCACGATTTTTTCGAACGCCGGCGCATCGGGCAGCAGGTATTTGACCTTGAGGTCGCCGATGGTGCGCTCCACGCGCATGCGCTTGCTCGGCAACAAGCGCGAGCCGGGGATGTGGCCGCCGAACTCCTCGAGCTGCTTCTTGCCGTCTTTGGTGGTGACGATTTCGGGCTTGGCGGTGAACGATTTGTCGTCGCCGCGCACCTCCAGCACCTGCACGTTGTTGAGGTTGTCGGCCAGCCACTGGGTGCTGACCACGGGGCCAGGCAGCGTGGTTTGGGCCCAGGCGCTCAGCCGGGTGGTGAAGCCCGTCGCCCCCAGGCCGTGCCCGGTCAGCACGAACGTGGCCAGCAGCGTGACCCCCAGCGCCACCCCGGCCAGCCAGGGGTTCCAAAAAGGTTTGGGTGTGGTGTTCATCGATACGCGCCCCGATGCAATACGGGGCACCGTATATGAACGGTGCGCTGCAGTTGCAATCGGGCGTGACCGCAGGCCTGCGGCCCGGTGCGACAATGCGCGCCATGAGCGCGCCCGACACCCTGACCCTGATCCGCCCCGACGACTGGCACACGCACCTGCGCGACGGCGCGGCGCTGGCCACCACGGTGCCGCACACCGCGGCGCAGTTTGCGCGGGCCATCGCCATGCCCAACCTCAAGCCGCCGCTGACCACCGCCGCGCAGGCCGAGGCGTACCGCCAGCGCATCCTGGCCGCGCGGCCACCCGGCGCGGCGTTCGAGCCGCTGATGACGCTGTACCTGACCGGCAACCTGCCGCCCGACGAAATCGAGCGCGCGTGGGCCGCGGGCGTCGTTGCCGTCAAGCTGTACCCGGCCGGGGCCACCACCAACAGCGACGCCGGCGTGACCGACCTGCGCAAAACCCACCGCACGCTGGAAGCGATGCAGCGCCACGGCCTGCTGCTGTTGGTGCACGGCGAGGTGACCGACCCCGACATCGACGTCTTTGACCGCGAGGCGGTGTTCATCGAGCGGGTGCTGGAGCCGTTGCGGCGCGACTTCCCGGCACTGAAGGTGGTGCTGGAGCACATCACCACCCGTGACGCCGCCCAGTACGTGGCCGAGGCCGGCCCTAACTTGGCTGCCACCATCACCGCGCACCACCTGCTGTACAACCGCAACGCCATCTTCAGCGGGGGGCTGCAGCCGCACTACTACTGTTTGCCGGTGCTCAAGCGCGAGGAACACCGCCGCGCGCTGGTGGCCGCAGCCACCAGCGGCAGCGCCAAGTTTTTCCTCGGCACCGACAGCGCCCCGCACCCCGCGCACCTGAAGGAATGCGCCGGCGCCTGCGCTGGCTGCTACACCGCGCCAGCGGCGCTGGAGCTGTACGCCGAAGCGTTCGAAGCCGCTGGCGCGCTGGACAAGCTCGAAGGTTTTGCCAGCCTGCACGGCCCGGCGTTTTACGGGCTGCCGGTCAACACCACCCGCGTGACGCTGCGGCGCCAAGACTGGACACTGCCCGACAGCTACCCGCTGGGCGAGGCCATCGTCAAGCCGCTGCGCGCCGGGCAAACCCTGCGCTGGCGGCTGCAGGCGTAAGTGTGGACGGTGGCGGGGCCGACGTGCTGCCACCACGGTGAAAGGAGCGGTCGATGCGCATCCTGACTTGGAACGTGCAATGGTTTCGCGGCATCGACGGCCGTGTCGACGTGGCGCGTGTGCTGCACCATGCGCTGCAGTGGGGGGAGCAGCCGCATCTGATTGGCTTGCAAGAGGTGGCGCAACACTGCGCGGGTCTGGACGGTGCCGGCTGTGCCGACCAGGTGGCGCAGGTGCGCGCCTGCCTGCCTGGCTACGAGGTGTTTTACGCGCCGGCGGTGGACGACTGGCGCCCCGGGCTGGCGCAGCGGCAGCGCTTTGGCAACCTGATCGCGACGCGCTTGCCGGTGCTGCGGGTGCACCCGCAGCCGCTGCCGTACCCAGCCGACCCGGCGGTGCCGTCGATGCCGCGCGTGCTGGCCGCGTTGACGGTGCTGGCCCCTTGGGGGGCGCTGCGCGTGGGCTGCACGCACCTGGCGTACTACAGCGCCCGGCAGCGCCTGGCGCAGGCGCAGGCCCTGGTGGCGTGGCAGCAGGAGGCGGCGCAGGTGGCCAACGCGCCCCCCGCTGCGGGCGACGAGCCGCCCGACCAGCCGTTCCAGTCCCGCTCCCATGCCGTCGACGCGGTGTTGATGGGCGACTTCAACGCCCCGCCGCACGACGCCGCTTACCGCGCGCTGGTGGAGGGCACCTCACCCGTGTGGTGGGACGCGTGGGTGGCGGCCAACCCGGGGCGGCCACAGCCGCCCACCTTCCGGGTGCACGAGGCCGGCACCACCCCTGTGCTGTGCGATTACGTTTTCGTTACGGCGGGGCTGCGCGCGTGGGTGCGTCGGGTGGTGGTGGACGAAGACACCACGCTGTCCGACCACCAGCCGATACTTATGGAACTTGCGCCGCCCAACCCGATCTGACGCCAGTGGCGCCCGGCGATGCTGGGCGTGGCCCGGTGCGCCGGCCCCCTTGCACCAAGGCCCGTGCGTCCCCATTTAAGCTAGGCCATCGATCCAACGTATCCACCCTCGACGGAGTTCCGATGAAACGTATCCTGTTGCTGGTTCTGACCAACCTCGCCGTGATGGCGGTG
Organism: Tepidimonas aquatica; assembly: GCF_007556585.1. Classification (GTDB taxonomy): domain Bacteria; phylum Pseudomonadota; class Gammaproteobacteria; order Burkholderiales; family Burkholderiaceae_C; genus Tepidimonas; species Tepidimonas aquatica. Next base: position 21,258 of record NZ_VJNA01000024.1, read on the forward strand.
TTGTTGATCACCACCCGCATCCTGGGGGTGGATCGCTTCCTGACCGCCAACGGCCTCGACACCACGGCGCTGGCGGCGTTTTCGCTGATCATCGGCTTTGGCGGCGCATTCATCTCGCTGCTGATGAGCAAGCCCATGGCCAAGTGGAGCACCGGCATGGTCATCATCGACCAGCCGCGCACGCCCGATGAAGCCTGGCTGCTGGCCACCGTGCGCAAGTTAGCCGACCGAGCCGGCATCGGCATGCCCGAAGTCGGCATTTACGAAGGTGAACCCAACGCCTTTGCCACCGGTGCGTTCAAAAACGACGCCCTGGTGGGGGTCTCGACAGGCCTGTTGGCCAACATGACGCGCGAGGAAGTCGAAGCGGTGCTGGCGCACGAAGTGGCACACATCGCCAACGGCGACATGGTGACGATGACCCTGATCCAGGGCGTCATGAACACCTTCGTCGTGTTCCTCAGCCGTGTCATCGGCTACGTGGTCGACAGCTTCTTGCGCCGCGGCGACAGCGAACAGTCCGGCCCCGGCATCGGCTACATGGTCACCAGCATCGTGATGGAAGTGGTGCTGGGCTTTTTGGCCGCCATCATCGTGGCGTGGTTCAGCCGCCAGCGCGAATTCCGCGCCGACGCTGGCGCGGCCATGCTGATGGGCCGCAAGCAGCCGATGATCAACGCGCTGGCCCGCTTGGGCGGCTTGGAGCCGGGCGCGCTGCCGCAGGGCATGCAGGCGCTGGGCATCACCGGTAACCTGGGCAAGCTGTTCGCCACCCACCCGCCGATCGAAGAGCGCATCGCCGCGTTGCAGGCGCTGTGAGACAGGTAGACGATGCGCTGGCCTATCTGCGCTACCTTGCGTCGATTGCGCATTTGCAGGACATTCACTACCGTTGGCGTCCTTACCTCCGTGATGCAGATGACGATATGGTGTTGGAGTGCGCGGTGGCCTCAGCCAGCCGGTACATCGTGACCCACAACACCGCCGATTTTCGTGGAGCCGAGCGGTTGGGTGTGAAGGCCATCACACCAGCCGAGTTTTGGGCCTTGTGCCAGGGAACATGAACGATGGGTGCGGTCACGGTGCGTTTGCCTGCGGCGGTGCACGCTAAAGTCAGTGAGTTGGCCTCGCGCGAAGGCATCTCGATCGATCAATTCGTCGCCAGCGCCGTCGCTGAGAAAATGGCGTGCGTGTTGACGTTGGATTTTTTGCGGCACGAAGCGGCGCATGGGCGGCGCGCCGATTTTGAGCGCTACCTGGACGCAGTCCCTGACGAGCCGCCAGCGCAGCCTGATCGGTTGCCAGGATCGTGAGCGCCGTCTCACCCGTACGCCAGCGCGCTGCGCGGGATGCGGTCGGGTGGCGGGGGGGCGACGCCCAGCAGGAGGCAGCCCAAGGCCTCGGCGACGCGGATGCCATCTACGGCCGCCGACAAAATGCCGCCGGCGTAGCCCGCGCCTTCGCCGGCGGGGTACAGCCCGGCGGTGTTGGGGCTTTGGTGGTCGACGCCACGCGCCACCCGCAGCGGTGACGAGGTGCGCGTCTCGACGCCGGTGAGCACGGCGTCGGGCAGGTCAAAGCCCGGCAGTTGGCGCGCCAACGCCGGGATAGCCTCGCGCATCGCTTGCACGGCCCATGGTGGCAGCACGGCCGCCAGGTCGGCGGGCGTCACACCCGGCTTGTACGATGGCTGCACGTCGCCCAGCGTGGCGCTGGCGCGGTCCAGCACAAAATCCTGCACCCGCTGCACTGGGGCGTTGTAGTTGCGCCCGCCGGCGACAAAGGCTGCGCTTTCCAACTGTCGTTGCAGCACCACGCCTGCCAGTGGGTGGACCGCGCCCTGCGCGGCCAGCGCCGCGGCTTGGTGCGCGTAGCGTGCGCCGGCCTCGCCGCCGAAGGCGGCGACCCAAGCGGCACGACCAATGTCGCCGCAGTCGGCCGGCTGCAACCCCACCACCAACCCGGCGTTGGCGTTGCGCTCGGCACGGGAATACTGGCTCATGCCGTTGGTGACCACCCGCTCGGGCTCGCTGGTGGCCGCCACGACGGTGCCGCCCGGGCACATGCAAAAGCTATACACGCCGCGACCGTTGCCCGCATGGTGCACCAGTTTGTACGCGGCGGCGCCCAGCAACGGGTGACCCGCGTGGCGCCCCCAGCGTGCGCGGTCGATCAGGCTTTGCGGATGTTCGATGCGCACCCCCACCGAAAACGGCTTGGCCTCCATCGCCACACCGGCGGCGTGCAAGGCCTCGAAGGTATCGCGCGCGCTGTGGCCCAGCGCCAGCACCACGTGGGTGGCGGGCAGCTCGTGCACCTGGTCGCTGGACAGGTCGCGCACCCGCAGCGCGCGCAGCCGCCGCCGGCCGTCGGCGTTCTCGTGCAGCAGCAGCGCCTCGACGCGCTGTTCGAAGCGCACCTCGCCCCCCAGCGCCTCGATGCGTGCGCGCAAGCCCTGCACCACCTTGACCAGCTTGAAGGTGCCGATGTGCGGGTGGGCTTCGTACAGGATCTCGGGCGGGGCGCCCGCCGCCACGAAGGCCTGCAGCACCCGCCGCCCAAGGTGACGCGGGTCCTTGACCTGGCTGTACAGCTTGCCATCGGAAAACAACCCCGCGCCGCCTTCGCCAAACTGCACGTTGGACTCGGGGTTGAGCACGCGCCGCCGCCACAGCCCCCAGGTGTCCTGCGTGCGGCGCCGCACCGGGCGGCCGCGCTCCAGCACAATGGGGCGCAGCCCCATTTCGGCCAACGTCAGCGCGGCAAAGATGCCGCACGGCCCAAAGCCCACCACCACCGGCCGCACGGGACTGCGTTCGGCCCATCCGGCCGGGGCGACGGCCGGGGGTCGCCAGGTCATGTCGGGCGTGGGCTGCACGTGCGGGAGGCCGCGCAGGCGTTGCAGCGCGGCGGCTTCCTGCGCGGGGTCGGCCAGCGCCACGTCCACGATGTACACGGCGCGCACCTGGGCGCCACGGGCATCGAAGGCGCGCTTGTGTACGTGCAGCGTGGCGATGGCGTCGCCGGCTACCCCCAGGGTCTGGGCAGCCAGCTCGCGCAGCGCCGCTTCGGGGTGCGGGGGTGGCGCACGGTCGGCGTCGGTTTCGGACGGTGCGTCAGCAGGGCGGCGCTCGGGCACCGGCAGCGCGTCCAAGGGCAGCTTCAGTTCGGCAATGCGGATCATCGTGGGTCCTCTGGGCCCGTGGTCATCGGGCAGCTCAGGGTGGATCAGGCGCGCATCTTACGTGCTGTGGCAGCCGGCCGTGGTGCGCGCCGTTGGGTGGCTGGCAGCTTGGGCGGGCTTGGGTGATAATGTCGACGTGAAGCCCGCCAGACCGCCGCTGGCGCACCAGCCCGCAAGGGCGCGCTGGAGGAACGTCCGGACTGCACAGGGCAGCGTAGGAGGTAACGCCTCTCCACCGCGAGGTGAGGATTAGAGCCACAGAGACGAGCCGGTTCAGACCGGGGTGAAACGCGGCAATCTCTACGCGCAGCAACACCAAGTAGGCCAGCCTGGGGGCAACCTCTGCCTGTGGCCCGCAGGCCGCGCTGGCGGGTAGGTGGCATCGAGCCGCTCGGGTGACCGGCGGCCCAGAGGAATGGCGGTCACGCGGGGCTTGCCCCGCGCACAGAATCCGGCGTACCGGCGGGCTTCACACCTCTATCACGCCCAACCAGTGGCGGTGGCCCGCATCTGGAAGCGGGGTGCGCCGAAGCGTGAACGGCATATTATGTTGTTTGGGTGGGTGCGGGCGCGTACCGACTTTGTAACGCATCCCCATGGGCTTTGTCGACCAAACGCTGTCGCTCGGCAAAGCTGGCCACCAGGTCGCTGGCTTCGTCCAGCCGCCGCTGCTGTGCCTTGCATGGCGCTGACCTCAGCCCCGGAGGCGCTTTTTGTCAGTCTGAAAGACCGCGAACGAAGGCCTCAATCACGGGTTGCATTTGGGCTGTGGTTTGCAGCGTGGGCAGGCCCATCAGGCATAGCCTGACCAATCCATTAAGAAAGCATTTGGTAGCCACGGCGGCCTGCTGTGGCGCGATGTCCTGCCGGAGGCTGCCCGTTTGCCGAGCCTGGGTATACACCTGTTCCAGCTTGCTGATAAGTTCCTCGCTGTACGTTACCCATTCTTTTAAATCCTCGGCCCGCTCCCCGGCGAACTCGCACTTAAACTCCATGATCTCGAGTACCCCTCTGAGCCGAGGATTGGTAAGCGTTTCGGCAAGCCCTAGCAGAAAATTGTACACCCGCACCATCGGGTCCGTGTTCGTTTCAGCCAGTAGTGTGGTGTCCAGCTGCTCAATAAATGGCGAGGTTACCTCGTCGCACAGAGCCTGAAGGATTTGTCGTTTGTCTGAAAAGTGCCAATACACAGCACCACGAGTCACGCCCGCTGTGCGGGCGATCAGCTCCAGTGTGGTCGCCGACACACCATGGGTATGGAAGCAGTGCTGCGCAGCGGCAAGCAGCTGCGCCCGGGTCTGGGCGGCCTCCTCTTTCGTTCGCTTAACCATAGGGGATAGGGCAGCACGCCTTTACATACAGACATGAATGTATGCGCAGTATACTTGACCGCCTAAAGCAGCTCGTCCAACACATGGGGCCCACCTCCGTGTCGGGCGATCTTTGAGGGCCAATGATTCATAGGGGCATACGTTCATGATGCTAAGCCGAGCTTGTGTATGGGGTGATCTGGGGAGGTTGTGCTGTGTGGTATTTTCGGCCACCCTGCTGGTGGCCTGTAAGGGGCCGGAGGGTGCCGTTGAAAGTGCAACGGCTGGAGCTGCACCGGCGCTGCCCGTACAGATCAAGGAGGTGCAAGAGCAAGACTTGCCGCTGACGCTGGAGGTGGTGGGGCAGGCCGAGGGCTCCAAGCAAGTGGAAGTGCGCGCGCGGGTGACCGGCCTGATCGAGCGCCAGCGTTACCAGGAAGGCCAGCCGGTGCGTGCCGGCGCGGTGCTGTACCAGATCGAGCGTGCGCCCTTCGAGATCGCGCTGCAACAGGCGCGTGCCCAGTTGGCGCAGCAGCAGGCGCAGCTGGAGCAGGCGCGGCGCGAGTACGAGCGGCTGCGTCCACTGGCCGAGTCGCGCGCGGTCAGTCAGCGTGAGGCCGACAGCGCCCAATCGACGCTGCAGCTGGCCCAGGCGGCCGTGGCCCTGGCGCAGGCCCAGGTGCGCGAGGCCGAGCTGAATCTGTCCTACACCACGGTGACCGCGCCGATCGCGGGCATCAGTGGCCGGTCGTTGAAGTCTGAAGGGGCGTTGGTCAACCCCAGCACCGACAGCTTGCTGACCACCATCACGCAGGTCGATCCGATCTGGGTGCGCTTTGCCCTGTCGGAAGCCGAGGTGGCCCGTTTGCGCCAAAGCGGCGGCACGCAGGTGCGGCTGACCGATGCCCAGGGTGCGCCGCTGTTGGGGCCGGGCAAGCTCAACTTCGCGGGCTCCACGGTGGATGTGAGCTTGGGCACGGTGCCCTTGCGCGCCGAGTTTGCCAATCCGCAGCAGCGGGTGTTGCCGGGGCAGTTCGTCAAGGCGCACGTGGAGTTGGGCCGGGTGCGCGGCTTTTTGGTGCCGCAATCGGCCGTGATGCAAAACGAGCAAGGCCGCATGGTGTGGGTCGTGCGCGAGGGGCAGGCGCAGCTCGCGCCCATCCAAACCGGCGGCTGGCACGGCAGCGATTGGGTGGTGACCGGTGGCTTGAAGGCCGGTGACCAAGTCATTCTGAACAACCTGATGAAGCTGCGCCCGGGCGCGCCGGTGACGGTGCAGGCCGCGGCGACGGCCCCGGCGGCTTCGGCGGCCAGCCAGTGAGGGGGGAGTATGAACTCACGCTTTTTCATCGAGCGGCCGATCTTTGCGGCCGTGTTGTCCATCGTCATCGTGCTGGCCGGCCTGGTGTCGATGCGGGTCCTGCCGATCGCGCAGTACCCCGAGATCGTCCCGCCGACGGTGACCATCTCCGCCTCGTACCCGGGGGCTTCGGCCGAAACGCTGGCCACCACGGTGGCTGCGCCGATCGAGGAGCAACTCTCGGGCATCGAAGGCTTGCAGTACTTCAGCTCCAGCGCCTCGTCCAACGGGACGGTGGAGATCACCGCGACCTTCGAGGTGGGCACCGACATCGACAAGGCCACCTTCAACGTCAACAACCGCGTGCAGCTGGCCACGCCACGTCTGCCTGACGAGGTGCGCCGCAATGGCGTGGTGGTGGCCAAGCGCTCCAACAACTTCCTGTTGGTCATCGCGCTGAATTCCCCCAAAGGCACGCACGACGAGTTGTTCCTGTCCAACTACGCCACGCTCAACATCCTGGATGAGCTCAAGCGCATCCCCGGCGCGGCCGATGTGCAGGTCTTCGGTGCGCGTGACTACTCGATGCGCATTTGGCTCAACCCCGACCGCATGGCGCAGCTGGGGGTGACGCCGGCCGATGTGGCCGCAGCCATCAGCGCGCAAAACGCGCAATACGCGGCCGGCAAGATCGGCGCGCAGCCGGCGCCGGCGGGTCAAGAGCTCGTCTACACCGTCACCGCGCGGGGCCGGCTGCTGCGGCCGGAGGAGTTCGGCGACATCGTTTTGCGCGCCAGTGGTCCCAGTGGCGTGCTGCGCCTGCGCGACGTGGCTCGCGTGGAGATGGGCGCGCAAAGCTACGACCAATCCAGCTACGTCGATGGCAAGCCCTCGATCGCCATCGGGGTGTTCTTGCAATCCGGCGCCAATGCGCTGGATGTGGGCGACGCCGTCAAGGCCAAGATGGTGCAGCTCAAGCGCGAGCGTTTCCCCGAGGATGTGGACTACGTCATTCCGTACGACACGACGCTGTTCGTGTCGGCCTCCATCGGCGAGGTGGCCAAGACGGTGATCGAGGCCGCGCTGATCGTGTTGGTGGTGGTGTTCGTGTTTTTGCAAACCTGGCGCGCCACCTTGATCCCGATGCTGGCCGTGCCGGTGTCGCTCATCGGCACCTTCGCGGGGCTGTGGCTGCTGGGCTTTTCGATCAACACGCTGACGTTGTTTGCCATGGTGCTGGCCATCGGCATCGTGGTGGACGACGCCATCATCGTGATCGAAAACGTCGAGCGCCTGATGCGCGAAGAGAAGATGAGCCCCTTTGCGGCCGCCATCGAGGCCATGCGTGAAGTCTCTGGCGCGGTGGTGGGCATCGTGCTGGTGCTGTGCGCGGTCTTCATCCCGGTGGCCTTCATGGGCGGCATCGCCGGGCAGTTGTACCGGCAGTTCGCGGTCACGGTGGCCATCTCGGTGGTGTTGTCCGGTGTGGTGGCGCTCACCCTTACGCCGGCCTTGTGTGCGTTGCTGCTCAAGCCGCACGAGCATGGCGGCCCCACCCGCCTGGAGCGCTGGTTTGGGCCGTTCAACCGCGGCTTTCAGTGGCTGACGCAGCGTTACCTCGGCGGTGTGCAGCTCGTGCTGAAGTGGCGCGCGGCCGCCCTGGTGGCCTTTGCACTGATGCTGGGGGGCGCAGGCTGGTTGCTGGCCACCGTGCCAGGCAGTTTCGTGCCCGATGAGGACCAAGGCTCCATCATCGCCTCGGCGGTCTTGCCCGATGGAGCGACGCTGGCGCGCACCGAGCGCACCACCGAGCAGCTGCGCCAGATGAATGCTGACAACCCGGCCATTCAAAATTTCTTCGCCATCAACGGCTTCGATTTCCTCGGTGGCGGCGCCAAGGCCAATGCGGCCACCATCTTCATTTCGATGAATCCGTGGGAGCAGCGCCAGCAAAGCTCGCAGCAGCTGGCGCAGGCCGTCTCGGGCATGGGCTTGGCGCTGCCCGATGGCATTGCCTTTGCGTTCAACCCGCCGGCCATTTTGGGCTTGGGCCAAGCCGGCGGCTTCGAAGTGTTCGTCCAAGGCCGCACCGAGCCGGATCCGATGAAGCTGGCGCAAGTCACGCAAGACTTCATCGCCGCGCTGTCCCAGCATCCGGCCCTGACCGGGCTGCAGACCTTCTACCGCCCCACCGTGCCGCAGCTGCGTGTCGAGGTCGATCGTGAAAAGGCCCTGGCGCTGGGGGTGCCGGTCAGCGAGGTGTTCGCGGCGCTGCAGGCGCAGATGGGGTCGTACTACGTCAATGACTTCAACCGCCAAGGCCGTACCTACCGTGTCACGATGCAAGCCGATGCGCCTTTCCGCGCCAAGCCCGAGGACCTGGGCCGGCTGTATGTGCGCTCGCAAACGAGCGGTCAGATGATCCCGCTGAAGGTGCTGATCCGCGTCAGTGACATCGTCGGGCCCGAGCAGGTCGAGCGCTACAACGGCTACATCGCCGCCAAGATCTTCGGCAGCGCCGCGCCGGGCCACAGCTCCGGTGAGGCCATCGCCGCGGTGGAGCAAGTGGCGCGCGAGCATCTGCCAGCGGGCTACTCGATCGAGTGGACCGGGCAGGCCTTCCAAGAAAAGCGCACCGGCAGCGCCTCGGTGTTTGCCTTTGGCTTTGCGCTGATCATGGTGTACTTGATTCTGGCGGCGCTGTACGAGCGCTGGGGTGTGCCGATGGCGGTGATGCTGGCTGTGCCCTTTGCCGTCACCGGCGCGTTGTTGTTGGTGTTCCTGCGGGGCTTGGAAAACGACATCTACTTCCAGATCGGCCTGGTGGTGCTGATCGGCCTGGCGGCCAAGAATGCCATCTTGATCGCCGAGTTCGCCATGCAGGGCATGGAGCGCGGCTTGTCGGCGGTGGCCGCCGCGCTCGAGGCGGCGCGGCTGCGTTTCCGCCCGATCGTGATGACCTCGCTGGCGTTCGGTCTGGGTGTGGTGCCGCTGATGATCGCCACCGGCGCCGGTGCGGCGGCGCGCCAGTCGATGGGCACGGGCGTGTTCGGTGGCATGCTGGTGGCCACCTTCATCGCCCCCATGTTCATCCCCTTGTTTTTCACCTTGTTGGCCCGCAAGCCGCGGCCACAGCACAACCACGCGCCTGGCTCGACCGAGGAGGTGCCCGTATGAACATCCGCTGCAACCCGTCTTGGCCTGCGCGCAGCCTGCCGCTGCTGGCAGCGGCCTTGCTCAGCGCTTGTGCGGCCGTGGGGCCGGACTATGAACGCCCGGCGGTGAATCTGCCGGCGCAGTATGCGGTACCTGTGCCGGCCAGCGATGCGCCGCAGGTAACGGCCACGTGGTGGACCTTGTTTGGGGACGCCACGCTCAACGAGCTGATGGAGGCGGCGCGGCGCCACAACACCGATGTGCAGGCGGCGGTGGCGCGTGTGGAGCAGGCCGAAGCCGTGCTGCGCGAGGCCGACGCGTTGCGCTGGCCTTCGCTGGGCTTGAGTGGCAGCGCCGCGCGGCAGCGCACCAGCGAACTGTCGGCCACCGGCAATGGGGCCACCTTCAGCACCTTCCAGCTGGCCGCCACCACGGACTTCGAGATCGACTTTTGGGGCCGCTTGCGCCGCGCCTCGGAGGCGGCCCGCGCCCAAGCGCTGGCCACCGACTACGCCCGTGAGGTGGTGTGGCAAACGGTCAGCGGCTTGCTGGCGCAGAGCTATTTCAGCTTGCGCATGCTCGATGAGCAAATCGCTCTGAGCCAGCAGACCCTGGCCTCGCGCGAGGAGAGCCTGCGCTTGTTGCGTGTGCGCTTGCAAGCCGGCGCGGCGGCCAGCCTGGATGTCGAGCAGGCCGAGGCCGAGCGGGCGCAAGCGGCCGTGCAATTGCGCGAGCTGCAACGCCAGCGGGAACTGGCGCGCTCGCAGCTGGCGCTGTTGAGTGGCCAGCCACAGCTGCAGTTGGCCGCGGGGGCGGTGCGCGATTTGCCGGTGCCCCCGGTGCCGCCGGCGGGGCTGCCCTCGACGCTGCTGGAGCGCCGACCCGATGTGCGGCAGGCCGAGGCGCTGCTGGCGGCGGCCAATGCGCAAATCGGTGTGGCGCGCGCGGCCATGTACCCCAGCATTTCGCTGACCGGGTTGTTGGGCGGACAAAGTGCCGAATTGTCCGACTTGCTCAAAAGCGGTGCGCGCATCGGCACCCTGGGGCTGAGCGTGGATCTGCCGATGTTCGACGCTGGGCGGCGTCGTGCCCAAACCGAGCAAGCCCAAGCCCGCCAGCGCGAAGCCCTGGCGGCCTACCAGGGGGCGGTGCAAGCGGCGTTTCGCGACGTGGGCGATGCCCTGACCAACCTCGAAGCGGCCCGTGCCGCGCAGGCCGATGTGCAGCGCGCCGCCCAAGCCAGTGAGCAGGCCCTGCGCATCGCCCAGCAGCGTTACGAGGCCGGCTACTCGCCCTACCTGGAGCTGCTGGAGGCCCAGCGCAGCGCCAATGCGGCGCAGTTGCAGGTGCTGGACAACCGCCGCGCCCAATTGGCCGCCACGGTGGAGTTGTTCAAGGCGCTGGGCGGGGGGTGGCAGGACGCTCAGCGGTCTGCCCAGGCGGCGTCAGGGACGGGCCCACAGACGCCTGGTCCATGACGCGTGCAAACAAAGAGGGGTCCAGCCGACGCAGGTGCGCCAGCAACGACCGCCGGGCCACCGGCCACAACTCGGGCGACACGTCGTCGTAGGCGTGCGCCACCCACGTGTCCAGGTCGGCGTCGGGGTGCGCGGCCAGCACCCGCGCAATTTTGGCCTCGCGCCGCAGGCGGTGCTGCACCAACTGCGCGATGGCCGTGGCCGACTCGCCCAGCACGCGACCGTGCGCAGGCAAAATGGCGCGCACACCAGCGGCGTCGCACAGCACCCACAGCCGCTGCAGCGAGGCCAGGTAGGCGTCCATGTCGCCATCGGGCGGGTCAATGACGGTGGTGCTACCGTTGAGGATGTGGTCGCCACTGAACAGCAGGCCGTCTTCTTCGAGCAGCAGGCACACGTGGTTGGCCGCGTGGCCCGGCGTGTGCAGCGCCAGCAGCGTGTGGCGCGGCTGGCCGTCCGGGTCGTGCAGCTGCAGGCGTTCACCGTCGGCCAGCGCGCGCTCGGGCACAAAGTGGCTGTGGGCGCGCGCCGTCACGGCACTGGGCAAGCCCAGCACCGGCGGCTTGGGCCGTCCCGCCGCCATCACCAGCGCCTGCAGCGGGTACGCGCCCGGCGCGTGGTCGGGGTGCGAGTGCGTGCAGACGATGGCGCGCACGTCCGCACCTGCCGCGGCCAGCAGGCGCTGTAGGTGCGCTGGGTCGTGCGGGCCGGGGTCGATGACGACGTACCCCGTGGCCACACTGCCGACCAGGTAGCTGTTGGTGCCGGGGCCGGTCATGCGGCCAGGGTTGGGGGCGGTCAACCGCTGCACGTGCGCCAGCAGCGCCACCGCAGCGTCGTGCTGCCACGGGGCCGCGTCGGGCACCAGTGCGGCCGGCTTCAGAGGAGCGCGCGCCACGGTGGGGGCGGGTGTTGCAACCATGTGACCAGATGTGAGCGACGTTGCCCCTCGTAACCGCTGGCCGGCGCCGTGCTGGTCAGCGTCAAGGGCCTGGGGCACAATGGTAAACGTGCGGCGCCCAGCGTGCACACCCCCGTACGACAAGGAGTTCATCATGCAACATCTCACCGAGAAACGGCCCATGGTCAGCGGCGGCTTGGCCACCGCGGTGGTGCTGGCCGTGCTGGCCAGTGGCTGCGCCAACATGAGCGAAGAGCAAAAATCCGGCACCGCCAAAGGAGCGATGATCGGGGCGGCAGCCGGGGCGGTGCTGGGGGCCGTGACCGACGGCAGCAAAGGCGCGGTGCGCGGCGCGGCCATCGGGGCGGGCGCGGGGGCGCTGGGCGGCTACGTGTGGTCCAGCCGCATGGAGCAGCAAAAGCGCGAGATGGAAGCCGCCACCGCCGGCACCGGTGTGGCCGTGACGCAAACCGCGGACAACCGCCTCAAGCTCGAAATCCCGAGCGACATTTCGTTCGACGTCGGGCGCACCGACATCAAGCCCACCTTCCGCAGCGTGCTCGACACCTTTGCCGACGGGCTCAGGCGCAACCCCGCGGCGCGCGTCACCATCATCGGCCACACCGACAGCACCGGCAGCGACGCCGTCAACAACCCGCTGTCGATCAACCGCGCCGCGGCCGTGCGCGACTACCTGGTCAGCCGCGGCGTGGACATTGGGCGCATCGCCATCGATGGGCGCGGCTCGCGTGAACCCATCGCCAGCAACGCCACGCCCGAAGGGCGCGCGCGCAACCGGCGGGTGGAAATCTTCGTGGCGGAGCAGACCGGCTGATGCGCGTGCCCTTCACCAAGATGCAGGGTGCGGGCAACGACTTCATCGTGCTCGACGAAACGCGCCAGCGCTACCACCTGAACCCCGCGCAGTACCGCTGGCTGGCCGACCGGCACTTTGGTGTCGGGGCCGACCAGATCCTGACCGTGAGGCCCGCGCCCAGCCCGGCGGTGGACTTCGAATACGTCATCCACAACGCCGACGGCGGCGAAGTCGAAAACTGCGGCAACGGGGCGCGCTGCTTTGTGCGCTACGTGCACGACGCCGGGCTGACCCCCAAGCGCTGCGTGCGTGTGGCCACGCGCTCAGGCGTGTTGACGCTGCAGTTGCAGGACGACGGGCGCGTCACGGTGGACATGGGCGCGCCCGTCTTCGAGGCCGAGCGCGTACCCTTTGAGCCCACCGGGCTGACGCCGCAGCCCGAGGGCGATTGGCTGCGCTGGCCGCTGGACGTGCCGGGCGTGGCGGCGCCCGTGTCGGTGGCGGTGCTGTCGATGGGCAACCCGCATGCTGTGCTGCGCGTGGACGACGTCGACGCCGCCCCCGTCGCCGACTGGGGGCCACGCATCGAGGGCCACGCCCGCTTCCCGCGGCGCGTCAACGTGGGCTTCATGCAGGTGTTGGATCGTGGCCACGCGCGGCTGCGCGTGTACGAGCGCGGCGCGGGCGAGACCCTGGCCTGCGGCACCGGCGCGTGCGCCGCGGTGGTGGCCGGCATCCGCCTGGGCTGGTTGGACGAGCGGGTGGACGTCGCGTTGCGCGGCGGTGTGCTGACCATCGAGTGGCCCGGCCTGCGCGAAGGGCTGGCCGCCCACGTGCGCATGACCGGTCCGGCCGAGCCTGTCTTCACCGGCGTGGTCGACGTGCCCGACCTGCACTGAAGGGGCGGCACCTGTTGCACAATGCAGCGCCATGAACGCCCCTGCCGCCCTGCAACCCATCACCGAAGACGACATCGCCCAGTTCCTGCTGAACCGGCCGGATTTTTTCGAGCGTCACGCGGAGCTGCTGGCCGCCGTGCAGCTGACCAGCCCGCTCACCGGCCGTGCGGTCAGTCTGCTGGAGCGTCAAGTCGAAATCCTGCGCGAACGGCTGCGCCAGTGGGAACGGCGCGCCGCCGACATGGTGCGCCACGGCCAGGACAACATGGCCCTGCTGGACCGGCTGCACCGTTGGACCTGCGCCCTGCTGGCCGAGGGCGACCCCGCCGCGCTGCCGACGCGCATCACCGAGGGGCTGCGGCAGACCTTTGCCGTGCCGCAGGTGGCCTTGCGGCTGTGGGGGGTGGCGCCGGCCTGGGCCGATGCCCCTTGGGCCGCCCCGGTGGATGACGAAGTGCGCGCCTTCGCGCGGTCGCTGCCGCGGCCCTACGTGGGCACCAACCCGGGGGTGCAGGCCGTGCAATGGTTGGACGACCCCGCCGCGGTGGCCTCGGTGGCGCTGCTGCCGCTGCGCGCGGACGAGCAAGCCTCTGCCTGCGGCCTGCTGGTGCTGGCCAGCCCCGACCCGCAGCGCTTTGCGGCCGACGCCGGCACCGACCTCGTGCAGCGTCTGGCCGAGCTGGCCGCCGCCGCCGTGCAGCGGCTCTACGACCCCGCCGCAGCGGCCTGAACCGGCTGGACGGGCGCCGATGAACACGCCGACGACGCCCGACGACGACGCGGCCCTGCTGCAGGCCTACCTGGAGCACGTGCGCGTGCAGCGGCGCCTGAGCGCACGCACCCAGCAGCTGTACCGCACGCACCTGCACGGTTTGTTGCAGCGCGTCCAGGCCGAAGGGTTGACGCTGCTGACCGTGCACCCCGCCCAGGTGCGCCGCTGGGCGGCGCAACTGCATGCCCAGGGGTACGAGCCGCGCGGCATCGCGCTGGTGTTGTCGTGCTGGCGCGGGCTGTACACCTGGCTGAGCCGCCAAGGCCTGATCGAGCGCCACCCCGTGCAGGGCATCCGCGCGCCCAAAGCCGCCCGCACGCTGCCCAAGGCGCTGCCGGTGGAAGGCGCGCTGCATTTGGTCGAGGCTGGCCGGCCGGGGGACGACGCACCGGACCCCGCGGCCGCGGTGATCGCCCGCCGCGACCAGGCGCTGGTGGAATTGCTGTACGGCTGCGGCCTGCGCCTGGGCGAGCTGTTGGGGCTGGACCTGCAACCCAACCCGCACGCGCGCGGCTGGATCGACCTGCCCGGCGCCGAGGCGCACGTGCTGGGCAAAGGCGGCAAATGGCGCAGCGTGCCGGTGGGGCCGGCGGCCTGCGCGGCGCTGCAGGCATGGCTGGCCGTGCGCCCCGCGCTGCAGCCCGCGGCGGGCGAGCAGGCCGTGTTCATCGGTGCGCGCGGTGCGCGCCTGACGCCGCAGGTGGCGCGCCGCAGCGTGGCGGCCTGGGCGCAGCGCGCCGGCCTGCCCCAGCACGTCCATCCCCACATGCTGCGGCACAGCTTTGCCAGCCACGTGCTGCAATCCAGCGGCGACCTGCGTGGGGTGCAGGAGCTGCTGGGCCACGCCAGCATCACCACCACCCAGGTCTACACGCGGCTGGACTTTCAACACCTGGCGCGCGTGTACGAAGCCGCGCATCCGCGCGCGCGCCGTGGCCGGCCGGGATAGGGGCCGTCACACTGAGCGATACCAACGTGCAGCCCTAGGGCCACGGAGCGCAGGCTCCGTGGGCCGCGGATCGGGCAGCGCCGTGATCGGTGCGACCGTGCGGGAAGCCCCGGGGTGTAAAGGGGCAAGCTTTGGCGGGACAATACGTGGCCTCATCGCAAGACAAGGAGACTGCCATGCTGCACCGTATCGTTCGTTGGGTCGCCCTGATGTGCACAGGCCTGATGCTGGCCGCCACCGCCCACGCGGCCGAGCCGATCAAGGTCGTCTACCACCTTAGCGAAGGGATTCCCCAAGCCTCGCGCGCCATCGGCAACATCCGCAACCACCTCAACGCCGACCCCACGGCCAAAATCGTCGTCGTTACCCACGGGCTGGGCATCGACTTTTTGCTCGAAGGCGCCACCAACCAGCAGGACCAACCCTTTGCCGGTGCCGTGGCCGACCTGGCCAACAAAGGCGTGGAGTTCCGCGTCTGCAACAACACCTTGATGGCGCGCAAGATCGACCCAAACAAGCTCGTACCTGAAGCCAAGATCGTGCCGTCCGGCGTGGCCGAAGTGGCCAAGCTGCAGGCGCGCGAAGGCTTCGTGTACCTGCGCCCGTAAGCCCAGCCGCTTGCGCCCCGTCGGGCCGCGGGGCGCTCACATCCCCCACACCCCCACGGTGCGGCTGCCGACTTGCTCGGTGGTGCGGGTCGCTCGGCACGCGTTCATACCGTTGGCGTTGATGCCTGAACGCTGCATCCAAGCACCTGCTCGATCAACCGTGCGTAGATCCGGTTGGCTGCACGCCACCGTCTCCTCACGGCTGAAGTTGCCCAGCCGCAGCGATTCGGCCTTGATGTTGAAAGCGCTGCCGCCCGTGATGATGTCGCCACCGCCGCTGTGGATGCGGTAGTCGCGCACGTCGCGCACACCGCACAGCACCACGGTTTGCGGAAAAGCCTGCGGGCGCTGCGCGTAGCCGGCGCGGATTTGGCGCAGCAGCGAAATGAGCGTGTCGCCCACCAACGCGTCGACCTCATGCGGGGCGTGCAGCACGAAGTAGCGCTTGGCCTCGATCAGCGCCAGCACTTCGTCCACGTCAATCCGCTGCAGCGGGTCGAGCATGTAGTGGTCATCGGGCCGCGAGGGGCCGGCGGTGTTGAATTGCTTTTCGGCCATGGGGGCTGTGTAGCGTTACCACGCGCGCCATGCGCGCACGGCGCTGCAAGCATGGCCACGCGCTCGCGCCTGCGTCTGCCATACGCCGTGTTCATCCCCTGCGGGCGGCCTTGGCCACGGTCTAGTCTGCTCGCGCCAGCGCCGCCTGGCCGGGTGGGACAATCGCTCCCTATGAAGACGATACGACTGCATGAGGGCAAGGAGCGCTCGCTGCTGCGCGGCCACCCCTGGGTGTTCGACACGGCCATCGCGCGCGGGCGCGCCGACCTGGGCGAGACGGTGCGCGTGGAAGCGGCCGACGGGCGCTTTTTGGCCTGGGGGGCGTACGCACCGGCGTCGCGCATCCGGGTGCGGGCCTGGAGTTGGGACGAGGCCGAGCGCATCGACGCCGGTTTTTTCGAGCGGCGGCTGTGCGCGGCCATTGGGTTGCGCGAGCGGATGGGCATCGACAGCGACGGCGTGCGCCTGGTGCATGGCGAGTCTGACGGGCTGCCCGGCCTGATCGTGGACCGCTACGCCGACGTGCTGGTGGCGCAGTTTGGCGCCAGCGGCGTGGAGCGGCACAAGGGCCTGCTGGCCGACACGCTGCTGCGGCTGACGGGCCTGACGCGGCTGTACGAGCGCTCCGACGCCGGCGTGCGCCAACGGGAGGGCTTGCCCGCCGTGACCGGCTGGCTGCGCGGGCAGGGCGGCACCGAAGTGACGATACGCGAACACGGCTGGCGCCTGACGTTGGACGTGGCCAGCGGCCACAAAACCGGCTACTACCTGGACCAGCGCGACAGCCGCCGCGCCTGCGCCGAGCTGGTGCGCCGCTTTGGCTGCGCGCAGGTGCTCAACGCCTACTGCTACACCGGCGGCTTTACGGTGGCGGCGCTGGCCGGTGGGGCGCAGCACGTGGTCTCGGTGGACTCCAGCGCCCCGGCGTTGCAGCGCGCGCAACAACACGTGCAAATGAACGGCCTGCCGGCCGAGCGTGCCAGCTTTGTCGACGCCGACGTCAACGCCACGCTGCGCGCCTACCTGGCCGAGGGGCGGCGCTTCGACATGATCATCCTCGACCCGCCCAAGCTCGCGCCCAGCGCCGCGCACCTGCAGCGCGCCGCGCGCGCCTACAAGGACGTCAACCGCCTGGCGTTCAAGCTGCTCAACCCCGGCGGGGCACTGCTCACCTACTCGTGCTCCGGCGCGGTGAGCGTGGAGTTGTTCCAAAAAATCGTCGCCAGCGCCGCGCACGAAGCCGGCGTGCGGGCGGCCATCCTACAGCGCCACAGCGCCGCGCCCGACCACCCGGTGGCGCTGGCCTTCCCGGAGGGCGAGTACCTGAAGGGCCTTCTGGTGGTGCGGACGTAGTGTTGCATGCAGGCAACACAGGCGGCCCGCGGCGGGCCCCAAAACTGGGCAGCCGCGCCGCTTTCTGGTGAAATATGCACCAGCTTCCCCCATGGAGGCCGCGCTGGCGGCGCCGGCGCCTTCCCAACCCTCTAGGGCCTGTTAACACTATCGCAACGATTCGACGATCAGTGCGAAGTGGATGAAGGCCGCGAACATGACGTCGAGCTTGTCGAAGCGGCTGAAGATGCGGCGGAACCCTTTCAGACGGCGGAACAG
>NZ_VJNA01000025.1 GCF_007556585.1 Tepidimonas aquatica
TGAGCACTTGAAGGTTGTCCAGCGACACATTGCCCCGCTGCCGCGGCAGGCAATCCTCGATACGCGCGAATTGCGCAGGCGTAAGTTCCATGCGCAGTATGTTAGCACGTAGTGTTAACAGGCCCTAGACGTCGGCACGGTCGAACACCGCAATACTCTCGACGTGCGCGGTGTGCGGAAACATATTGACCACCCCGGCCGCGCTGCAGCGGTAGCCCGCCTGGTGCACCAGCAACCCGGCGTCGCGCGCCAGCGTGGCGGGGTTGCAGCTGACGTAGACGATACGCTGGGGAGGCTGCCACGGCTCACCCGACGCCGTGGTGGGCCACGCCGCGCCCGCGCGCACCGACTGCACGGTGTCGGCCAGGGCTTTGGCCAGCGCCAGCGCACCTTCGCGCGGCGGGTCGATCAGCCAGCGCTGCGCCACGCCGTCGGCCACCAGTTGGTCGGGCGTCATCGCAAACAGGTTGCGCGCCACAAACTCGGTGGGCGCCAGGCGGCCACGGCGCCGCTGGTTGTGCGCCCAATTGTCGCGCGCGCGCTGCACCAGCGCGTCGCTGCCCTCGACGCCGAGCACGGCCCCAGCCTGCGTCGCCAGCGGCAGCGTGAAGTTGCCCAGCCCACAGAACCAGTCGATGACACGCTCGTCACGGCGCACCTGCAGCAACCGCAGCGCACGCGCCACCAACACGCGGTTGATGTGCGGGTTGACCTGGGTGAAGTCGGTCGGACGGTAGGGCATCTGGATGCCGAACTCCGGCAGCGTGTAGGCCAGCGGCGGCGTGCCGTCGTCTTCATCGAGCCGGTGCACGCTGTCGGGGCCGGCGGGCTGCAACCACCATTGGATGGCCGCTTCGCGGTGCGCGACGGCGAAGGCTCGCAGCCGATCGCGGTCGTGCTCGTCCAGCGGCTCGAGGTGGCGCAACACCAGCGCAGTGACGCCTTCGCCACAGGCAAGCTCGATTTGCGGACAGCGCTCACGCGCGTGCAGCCCCATGATCAGCGCACGCAGCGGTCGCAGCAAGGCGCCCACCAGCGGCGGCAGCACGGCGCAGGTGTCCATGTCGGCCACATAGCGGCTTTTACGCTCGTGAAAACCCACCAGCACCGTACCCTTGCGTGGCACGTAACGCACCGCCAACCGTGCACGCCAGCGGTAGCCCCACGCCGGCCCGGCGATGGCCGGCAGCATCCGCTGCGGCCGCACCTTACCCAGGCGCAGCAGGTTGTCTTCCAACGCACGTTGTTTGATCGCCACTTGGGCGCTGGGGTCGATGTGCTGCATCTTGCAGCCACCGCACGCTCCGGCGTGCAGACCGAAGTGGGGACAGCGCGGCGTCACCCGCAGCGGCGACGGGTGGTGGATGGCCACGGCCTCGGCGGCTTCCCACTGGGGTTTGCGCCGCGTCACGCGTACCTCGGCCCACTCACCGGGCAAGGCGCCTTCGACAAACACCACCTTGCCCTCGGGCCGCCGCCCAACACCGTGCGCTTCCAGGTCGATGGCGTGGATCGGCACCGCCTCGGGCGGCACACCCGCCGGGCGCTGCACCAGCACGGCCTGACCTTGGGCGGCCAACGCCGCCCGCTCGGTCTCGTCGTCGTGGTCCATCAGCGGCTCGGCAACAGGCTCAGGGGATCGACCGGCTTGCCCTGGCGGCGCACCTCGAAGTGCAACTTGACACGGTCGGCGTCGGTGTTGCCCATCTCGGCAATCTTTTGCCCTTGGCGCACGGTCTGGTCCTCGCGCACCAACAGCTTCTGGTTGTGGGCGTAAGCGGTCAGGTAGGTGTTGTTGTGCTTGATGATGACGAGGTTGCCATAACCGCGCAGGTCGGAGCCAGCGTACACGACACGTCCGTCAGCGGCAGCCAACACAGGGTCGCCCGCCTTGCCACCGATGCCGATACCCTTGTTGCGTACTTCGTCGAAGTGGTACAGCACCGGGCCCCGCGCCGGCCACGCCAGCACAATGCCATCAGCCGGGGCCTGGGACGGTTTCGTCGCGGCAGGCTCGGCTGCGGTGGCGGCCGCCGCGGGCTTGGCGACGCCGGTGGCGGGTGTGTCCAACGGGCGCGCCTGCACCGGGGCGGCCACGGCCACCGGTTGCGTTTGCACGCCGTCGCCGGCGGCCGCCGGCGGCGCCACCCGCAGCACCTGCCCAACCTCGATGCGATTGGGGTCGCTGAGGTTGTTCCAGGCCGCCAGGTCGCGCCAACTGTGGCCGTGTTCCAAGCCAATGCGGTGCAACGTGTCGCCCGGCCGCACCGTGTAGTAGCCGGGCTTGCCCGCGTTTTCGCTGCCGGGCGGGGGCGCCGCGGTGGTGGCGGCGGGCCCGGACACCGGCGACGGCGCGGTGGTGATCACGCCACCCAGGCGCCGATCTTCCACCGGCACCGTGCGCGCGGGCTTGCTGGGGGCGGCGCAGCCGGCCAGCAGGGCCAGCAGCCCCCCGGCCAGCAGCCAAGCACTGCAGCGGTGCGGTTGTTTGAGCGTCATCGCAGCGTCGTGTTCGTAGCAGGTTTTACAGCACGCCTGATTGTAGGGGTACGAAGCGCACGCCCTCGAGCACCTCGCGCTGCCAGCCGGTGGTGGTGCGCTGCACGACGACAAGCTGCTGCTGCCCCGGTCGCACCTCGGCGGGGGCCACCAGCCTCCCCCCGACGGCAAGCTGGTCCAGCCAGGCCTGGGGAATGGCGTCGCCCCCCGCCGCGGCGATGATGCCGGCGTAAGGGGCCCCTGTAGCGTAGCCAGCGGTGCCATCGCCGAAGATCAGGTGCAGGTTGGGAATGCGCAGCGGCCGCAGGTTGTCGCGCGCCTTGTCGTGCAGGGCACGCAAGCGCTCCATGCTGTACACCTCGCGCGCCAGCCGTGCCAGCAGCGCCGCCTGGTAGCCACAGCCGGTGCCGATCTCCAACACCCGCCCCAGCGGCAACGTCTGTCCAGCGCACAACAGCTCCAGCATGCGCGCCACCACGCTGGGCTTGGAGATCGTCTGACCCCAGCCGATCGGCAACGCGGTGTCCTCGTACGCCTGCGCCACCAGCGCGCTGTCGACGAAGCGGTGGCGCTCCACCGTGGCCAGCGCCTGCAGCACGGCCGGCTGCGTCACGCCCTGCTGGGCCAAGCGTTGCACCATGGCCTGCCGCACCGCGGCCGAGTCCAACCCCACCCCCTGCACGCGGGCGACCACAACCCCGGCGCGTCCATCCGGCGCCACCCCGACACTGCGCGGCACCGATGTTGTGAACGCTGGACGCAGCCCGTCCAGGGCGGCCGGAAACCGCACCCCCGGCCGTTGCGCGCCGCCGTCGCTGTTGGGTCGGCTCATGCCCGCGCCTCGTCGCCAGCGCCCGCGCGCAGCGCCGCCGCCGTCTGCGCCCAATACGCCAGCCGGGCATGGTCGGTCAGGTCGATCTGCAGCGGTGTGATCGCCACATAACCCTGGCGCGTGGCGTGAAAATCCGTACCTTCAGCGTCGTCTTTGGCGGGGCCGGCGGCGCCGATCCAGTACATCGTTTCGCCGCGCGGGTTGACCTGCGTGATGACCGGCTCGGCGGCGTGCCGACGCCCCAGCCGCGCCACCTTGAAGCCTCGGATCTGCGCGCGCGGCAGCGCGGGGATGTTGACGTTGAGCAGCCACGGCTCGGCGTGCCCACCGTCGCCGCCCCGCGCCACCGCTTGGGCATGGGCCTGCACCGCCGGCTGCAGGCTGCGCACCAACTGCGCCGCCAGCGCCACGGCGTCATCCAGATGCGCCCAGCCCTTTTCGGTCAGCGAAAAGGCAATGCCTGGGATGCCAAACAGGTAACCCTCCATCGCCGCGCCGACGGTGCCGGAGTAGATCGTGTCATCCCCCATGTTGGCGCCGTTGTTGATGCCAGACACGACCAGGTCCGGCCGGTACGGCAGCAACCCGGTCAGCGCAATGTGCACGCAGTCCGCCGGGGTGCCGTTGACGTAGCGCACGTGCTCATCCGCGCGGTGCACGTACAGTGGCGCGTTGAGCGTCAGCGCGTTGGATTTGGCGCTGTTGTTGTGTTCGGGCGCGACGATTTCGACGTCGGCAAACGCCCGCAGCGCGGTTGCCAGGGCCTGGATGCCGGGAGCCTGGTAGCCGTCGTCGTTGCTGAGCAGGATGCGCATGCGGCGCATTGTAGGGGCGCCGCCACCACGCCGCCCAGGTGACACCCATGCCGCACCCGCCCCGCTAGCATCGGGGCCCGGACCACCGAAGGAGACAAGCCGATGCAAGCCTGGCAGTGCGACCAACCCCTGGGCGTCGAAGCCCTGCGCTGGAGCACCCTGCCCACGCCCGAGCCGGGTGCGGGCGAGGTGCTGGTGGACATCGAGGCCGCCAGCCTCAACTACCCCGACCTGCTGATGATCCAGGGCCGCTACCAGCACAAGCCCACGCCCCCGTTCGTGCCGGGGGCGGAGTTCGCTGGCCGCGTACGCGCGGCGGGGCCAGGCGTGACGCAGCTGCAGCCCGGCCAAGCGGTGGCGTGCCTCAGCGGCACCGGCGCGTTTGCCACCCAGGCGGTGGTGCCGGCGGCGCTGTGCGTGCCGCTGCCACCCGGCATGGCGCTGACGGACGCCGCCGCCTTCATCATGACCTACGCCACGTCGTACCACGCGCTGCTGGATCGTGGCGCGCTGCGCGCTGGCGAAACGGTGCTGGTGCTGGGCGCGGCGGGCGGCGTTGGCACAGCGGCCATCCAGATCGCCAAAGCTGCCGGCGCTCGGGTCATCGCCGCCGCCGGTGGCGCCGACAAATGCGCGCTGGCCCAACGCCTGGGGGCGGACGCCGTGCTGGACTACCAGCAGCACACCCCCGGCGGCAGCCTGCGCGAGGAGCTCAAACGCCTGACCGAAGGCCGTGGCCCGGACGTCGTTTACGACCCGGTCGGCGGCGCGCTGGCCGAGCCCGTGTTTCGCTCCATCGCCTGGCGCGGCCGCTACCTGGTGATCGGGTTTGCCGGGGGCCCCATCCCCAGCCTGCCGTTGAACCTGCCGCTGCTCAAAGGGGCTTCCATCGTGGGGGTGTTCTGGGGCGAGTTCGCGCGCCGCGAACCCCAGGCCAACGCGGCCATGCTGCGCACGCTGCTGCAAGGCTACCAGCAGGGGCTGTACCGGCCGGTCATCGACAGCGTGCTGCCAATGACCGAGCTGCCACAGGCGCTGGCGCGCATCGCCGCGCGTCAGGTGCGCGGCAAACTGGTGCTGCGCAACGCCACCGCCTAAAATGATCAGCTTTGGCGTCGCCAGGGGAGCCGGCAGGCCCGCCACGTGGGATGGGCAACGTTGGGCTGAGAATGGACGCCCGGCCATGGGGGCCGAGGTCCAGACCCTTGGAACCTGATCCGGTTCGTACCGGCGCGAGGAAGTGCGACATGGCAAGCGTGTGGGCGATGGCCGCCGTGGCGGCGGCGTTGGCGTGGTTTTTGTTCATCGGGCTGCGCGCGCGACGCAGCGACGAAGGGCTGGACGACTACCTGACCGCGCGCCACAGCCAGGGGGCGGCCACGTTGGCGCTGTCGTTCGTGGCGTCGGGCCTGGGGGCGTGGATCTTGCTCGTGCCGCCGGAAGTGGCCGCCTTCGTCGGGCCGGTGGCATTGGCCGGCTACGCGGTGGGCGCGGCGCTGCCGTTTGTGCTGCTGGCCTGGGTGGCCCCGGCGCTGCGGCGGCGGCTGCCAGCGGGCCGCAGTCTCACCGATTACGCCGCTGAGCGCTTCGGCACCCCGGTGCGGCTGTGGGTGCTGGGGCTGGCGTTGCTGTACATGCTGTGTTTTCTGACCGCCGAGCTGACCGCACTGGGCAGCATCGTGGCGCTGCTGACCGGCGCCGATGGCCGCTGGGCCATGCTGGCGGTAGCCGGCGTCACGCTGGCGTACACCACCTGGGGCGGCCTGCGCGCCAGCCTGGCCACCGACCGCTGGCAGGCCTGGCTGCTGCTGGCGCTGTTGGCAGGCGTGGCGGCGCTGGCGCTGACCCAGCCGGCCCCACCCGGCGCCGCCACGCCCAGCGCCCCGGCCGATGCCCCGCTGGCCGTGGGGCTGTCGGTGGCTGCCACCCTCGTCATCGCCGTTACCGCCGCCAACCTGTTTCACCAAGGCTATTGGCAGCGCCTGTGGGCCGCCACCGACACACGGGCGCTGCACCGCGCCGCGTGGGCCGGGGCGCTGGTCAGCGCGGCGGCCATCGCCGTGGTCGGCGCGTTGGGCATCGTGGCCGCGTTGCGCGGGCTGCCGTTGGGCCAGCCGCCGGTGCCGCTGTTTGCGCTGGTGCAGCAAGGTCCGGCTTGGGGCGTGTGGGCGGTGCTGCTGCTGGCGGTGGCGCTGGTGGCCTCGTCGGTCGACACGCTGCAAAGCGGCATCGCTTCGCTGCTGGTCACGCAGCACCGCGGCGCCACGCTGGCCGGCGCGCGCTGGGCCACGGTGCTGCTGATGGTGCCGGTGCTGCTGGTGGCGTGGCAGGGCCTGTCGGTGCTGCGGCTGTTTTTGGTGGCCGACCTGCTGTGCGCCACCGCGGCCGTGCCGTTGCTGATGGGCCTGCACCCGCGTGTGCCGCGCCACGCCGCGCTGGCCGGTATGCTCGCCGGCGTGGTCGGCGCGGTGCTGCCCGATACGCTGGCCAGCGCCAGCCTGTGGCAGGGCATCGTCGCGGCCACCTTCCCGACCAACGTGCCGACGCTGGCCCCGTTCGCCGGCGCACTGCTGGCCTCCAGCGCGGTGGCGCTGCTGCTGACGTGGCTCGATCAGGCGCGCGCGTCGCCCCAGCGCAACGGGCAGCGGTCGTCGCCGACGTAAGTGGCGCGGCCCCAGCGGTCCACGCAGTAGCTGGGCGAGACGATCATGTCCTGAAACAACATGCCGGCCCCAATGCGGGTGTACTCGAACAGCACGCTGCGCTCGATGCGCGAGCCCGCGCGCAGGTGCGAGCCGTGCCCGATCCAGGCCGGGCCCACGATCGAGCAATCCGGCTCCAGCCGCACGCTGGAGCCGATGTACACCGGCCCGGTGATGTGCACGCGGTCGAAATCGATACGGGTATTGAGCCCCACCCACACCCCCGGGCGCACTTCGGTGCCGGGCATGCGCATGTCGGCGATTTCGCCGCTGAGCACACGCTGCAACACCGACCAGTAGTCGCTGACGCGGCCAATGTCGATCCAGTGAAACGGCCGGCTCTGGGCATAAAACGGCAGGCCACGCTGCACCAGCAGCGGGAACAGCTGGCTGCCGATGTCGAACACCTGCCCGGACGGCACGAGGTCCAACACCGCCGGCTCGAAGATGTAGATACCGGTGCTGGCGAGGTTGGAGCGGGCCTCCTCAGGCCGGGGTTTTTCTTGGAACGAGCGTACACGCCCGTCCTCGTCAGCGACGACGATGCCGTAGTTGCCGACCTGCTCGCACGGCACCGGCAGCGTCACCACCGTGGCCAGCGCCCCCTGGGCGCGGTGCTGCTGCAACGCCGCGGTGATGTCCAGGTCCACCAAGGCGTCGCCGCACAGCACGATGGTCGTTTCGTCGAAGAAGCCGCTTTGGTCCTGGATACGCTTCATGCCGCCGGCTGAGCCCAGCGGCCGCGGCAGGATGTCACCGTGCTCGTAAACACCCTCGTAGGAGTAGCCGATTTCGACCCCCCAGCGCCGGCCGTCGCGAAAATACTGCTCGATTTTGTGATGGTTCCACGCCACGTTGACCATGATCTGGCGCACGCCGTGCGCGGCGAGGCGTTCGATCAGGTACTCCATCACCGGCTTGTCGAGGATCGGCACCATCGGTTTGGGCAGATCCTTCGTCAGCGGACGCACGCGGGTTCCCTGTCCCGCGGCCAATATCATGCCTTTGGCCATCGTTGTTGGTGACGCAACAAAAAAGCCCAGGCTTGGGTGGCGCTGGGCTTGAGGGGTGTGCTGGGGTGGCTGATGGGACTCGAACCCACGACAACCAGAATCACAATCTGGGACTCTACCAACTGAGCTACAGCCACCGTGGAAAGCCTGCATTATAGCCGCGAATCTGCGCTGCCGAACGGCGGGCGCGCGGGGCGGCCGATGTCAGGGCACCAACACCTCCGCTTTGTAGCGCTGGCGCAGCGCCTGCAGCAGCGCGCGCGCTTCGCCCTCGCCCCACAGGCGCGTGAGCTCGCGCGCCAGCGCGTCCTGCTGTGCAGCCGGCACCGGCGCTGGGGCTGCACGGCGCACCCGCAGCACCAGCGCGCCGTCGTCGCCAAGGTCGACCAACGTCCAGGCCGGCGTGTCACCCTCCAGGCGCGCGCTCAGCGCGGCGCGCAGCGCCTTGGGCGGCAGACCTTGCCCATCCTGGCGGGATACCAGCACCGGTGCACGCAGTGCCGTGGCAGCCGGTGGCTGGGCTTGCCATTGCGCGAGGCGCGCCTTGGCGTCGTCCAGCGCGGCTTGGCGCGCGCGCTCGGCCAGCAGGCGCTGGCGCACCTGGGTTGCCACCGCCTCCAGCGGCTGGCGTTCGGCCTTGCGGTGCTCGACCACCCGCACCGCCAGCACACGGTTGCCACGCAGCTCGATCGGGCGGCTGTTGAGCTTGCGCGCCAGCGCCTCGTCGTCGAAGATGGCGCGCAGCGCCGCCGGCTCGGCCAGCACGGGGTCGGCATCGCCGCCCACCGGTCCCTGGCGCTCGACGGTGGCGCGGCGCACCGTCAGCCCCAGCGCCTGCGCCGCCGGCTGCAGGCTGTCGGCCTGCTCGTAGACCAGGTTGCCAAAGCGCTCGGCGGCCTCGGCAAACTGGCGCGCGGCCTGCTGCTGGCGCCACTGGTCGGCCAACGCCGCACGCATGGTTTCGTATGGCTCCACCGGTTGCTGGCGCACGTCCAGCAGCCGGATGATGTGCAGGCCAAACTCGGTCTCCACGATGTCGGACACCTGCCCCTTGGCCAGCGCGAACACGGCGTCCTCGAACGGCTTGACCATCGCGCCGCGGCCAAACCAGCCGAGGTCGCCGCCCTCGGCTGCCGAACCCGGGTCCTGGGAGTGCTGCCGCGCCAGCTCCGCAAAACGCTCGGGGTTGGCGCGCACTTCGGCCAGCAGCCGCTCGGCCTCGGCGCGCACACGCGCCTTGTCCTCAGGCTTGGCGTCGGGGGCCAGCGTCAGCAGGATGTGCGCGGCGCGGCGCTGTTCGCGCTGCGCGGCCGCAGCGACGTTGGTTTCGTAGTAGCGGCGCAACTCATCCTCGCTGGGCTGCAGCGTGCGCGCCAAGGCGTCACGGTCCAACACCAGGTACTCGACCACCGCCTGCTCGGGCGAGCGAAAGTCGTCGGCATGTTGCTCAAAGTACGCACGCACGTCGTCGTCCGACACCCGCACGGCGGCCACGTGGTCCGACGGGCGAAACGCAGCCACGGCCACCTCGCGACGCTCGAACCACGCCGCCGTGGCCAGTTCGACACTGGCCTTGGGTAACCACGCGCTGGCGGCGACCATCTCACCCAAGCGCTGACGCTGCAGCGCGGCCCGCACCAGCGCCTCGTACTGCTCGGCCGTCATGCCCTGGCTGCGCAGCAGGTCTTGGTAGCGCTGCGTGTCCAGGGTGCCGTCGGGCTTGCGCAGGCTGGCGATCGTTGGGTCCCGCAGCAACTCGGCCGCCAAGCGGCGATCGCTGACCAGCAACCGCATGTCAGCGGCCGCTCGGGTCAGCACGCGCTCGGTCACCATGCGCTCCAGCGTCGCGCGACGGCTGTCATCGCTTTCCAGCAGCGCGCGGTCCACCCCCGGCATCGCGGCCACCAGCCGCTCCACCTCGCGCCGGTGGGTGGCTTCCCACTCGGTGCGGGTGATGCGCTCGCCGGCCACCCGGGCCACCGGCTCGGCACGCTCGCGAAAGCTGGTGTAACCCTGCACGCCGAAGAAGATGAACGAAGGGATGATCAACAACATGAGCAGCGCCATCAGCAGCTTCATGTTGTTGCGAAAGACGTCGAACATGGGTCGTGCGCGGTATCAAAAACAAAAGGGCGCGACATCTTAGCATCGCGCCCTTGTTGGGTCGGGGCGCCGTCGCCCCATGGACAATGGGTTGGACCGGTGGGTGGTGGGTGCTGACGGGATCGAACCGCCGACCTACGCCTTGTAAGGGCGCCGCTCTACCAGCTGAGCTAAGCACCCGGTCCGTAGCAGCGTCAGCCGTTGACGCTGTCTTTGAGCATTTTGCCCGGTCGGAATTTAGGTATTTTAGCCGCTGGAATGTCCACCACCTCGCCGGTGCGGGGGTTGCGGCCTTTGCGGGCGGCACGCTCTTCGACGCCGAAGGTGCCAAACCCCACGAGGGTCACCTCGCCACCGCGCGCCAGCGTCGTGGTCACCCCTTGCAGCAGCGCGTCCAACGCGCGCGCCGCCTGCTGTTTGGTCAGCTCGGCGTGCTCGGCGATGTGTTCGATCAGTTGTGCTTTGTTCATCGTAGGCTCTCCGCTTGCCCGGCCGCGCACGCCGCAGCCGGCGAAAAAGCGCCGTATTCTAGTCGCGCTCAGGCGCCATGCCGTAGGGCGTCGGCGACAGCGCGCCCGACATCGGCGGTGCGGGCGTGGCCGCCCAAATCCGGGGTGCGCGGGCCACCGTTGGCGGGGTCCAGCACCACCTCGATGGCGCGCACGATGGCGTCGTGCGCCTGGCGGTAGCCCAAAAAGTCCAGCATCAGCGCACCGGACCAAATCTGCCCGATCGGGTTGGCGATGCCGCGCCCGGCGATGTCCGGGGCGGAGCCGTGCACCGGCTCGAACAGCGAAGGATAGCGCCGCTCGGGGTTGAGGTTGGCCGACGGCGCGATCCCGATGGTCCCGGTGCACGCGGGCGCCAGGTCGCTCAAGATATCGCCAAAGAGGTTGCTGGCCACGACGACGTCGAAAGCCTCGGGCCGCTGCACAAAGTGCGCGGTCAGGATGTCGATGTGGTACTGGTCCACCTGGACGTCCGGGTACGCCGCGGCCATCGCACGCACGCGCTCGTCCCAGTACGGCATCGTGATGGCGATGCCGTTGGACTTGGTGGCGCTGGTCAGGTGCTTGCGCGGGCGCGAGCGCGCCAGCTCGAACGCGTAGCGCAGCACGCGATCCACCCCGTGGCGCGTCATCACGGTTTCCTGCACCACCAGCTCGCGCTCGGTACCTTCGAACATGCGCCCACCGATGCTGGAGTACTCCCCTTCGGTGTTTTCGCGCACGATCAGCATGTCGATCTCGCCCGGCGCGCGCGGCGTGCCGTCGCGCCGCACCAGCGGCGAGCGCACCCCGGGCATCAGGCGCGCCGGGCGCAGGTTCACGTACTGGTCAAACGCGCGCCGAAACTGCAGCAGCGAGCCCCACAGCGAGACGTGGTCGGGAATCTTGGCCGGCCAACCCACGGCGCCAAAAAAGATCGCGTCGTGCCCGCCGATGCGCTCGCGCCAATCGTCCGGCAGCATCTGGCCGTGGCGCTCGTAGTACGGCCAGCAGGCAAAATCGAAGTGATCGAACGCCAGGCCGATACCGAAGCGCTCGGCCGCCGCCTGCAGCACGCGCAAGCCCTCGGGCATCACCTCGGTGCCGATGCCATCGCCAGGGATCACCGCGATGCGGTGCACACGTTGGGTCGTCATCTCACACTCACCTCCTCCAAGGGCGTCGGCCGCCGGCCCTCAACGCCCGCCGCGCACCACCAGCGCCACGCCCAGCGCGGTCAGCGCCGTGCCGGCCAGCGTGGTGGGCGTGATCGGCTCGCCAAACAGCACCCAGGCCAGCACCGCCGTGCAGGGCGGCACCAGGTACATCAGGCTGGTCACGCTGGCCGCCGCACCGCGCTGGATCAGCAGGTACAGCAACGAGCTGCCACCCAGCGTCAGCCCCAGCACCGACCACGCCATGGCACCGGCGGACTGCGCGTTCCAGTGCATCGGTTCGGCCTCCAGCAGCGCCAGCGGCAGCGTCACCAGCAGCGCCGCGCCAAGCTGCACCGTGTTGGCGGTGCGCACGTCGCACGGCTGCAGATAGCGCTTTTGGTACAGCGTCCCCGCGGTGATGGCCAGCAATGCCGCCACCGCGTAGGCCAGGTTCAGCGGCGTGGCGCTGTCGCCGGGGCCACCGTGGCCGAACTTGTGCCATACCACCAGCACCAGGCCGACAAAGCCCAGAACCAATCCTAGCCACTGACGTGGCGCCACGCGGCCGCCGGTGGCCGACAGCCACACCGCCGTCAGCACCGGCTGCAGCCCCACGATCAAGGCCGACAAACCCGCGCCCATGCCGGCCTTGACCGCCGCCCACACCCCGCCCAGGTAGCCGGCGTGCATCAGCACCCCCGTCACCGCCAGGTGGCCCCACTGCGCGCGCTGGCGTGGCCACGGCACGCGCGCCAGCGCGACCCACACCCCGAACGCCGCGATCGACAGCGCATAGCGCCAGGCCAGAAACGTCATCGGCGGCGCGTGGGGCATGCCGTAGCGCGCCACGATGAAGCCGGTGCTCCAGATCAGCACGAACACCGCGGGCATGGCGCGGATCCACAGCGAATCGGCTTTGGGTGTGGGCATGGCGGCCTCAGCGTGCACGGGCGCGGATTTCGGGCAGGGCTTTTTGTAGGTAATACACCATCGACCACACCGTCAGCACCACCGCCGCCCACAGCAACAGCGTGCCCCACCAGCGCGTGTCCACCCCCCACAGCACGCCGTCGTAAAGCAAAAACGGAATCGCCACCATCTGCGTGGCGGTCTTGAGCTTGCCCACCATGTGCACGGCCACACTGCGCACGGCACCGATTTGCGCCATCCACTCACGCAGTGCGGAAATGGCAATTTCACGCCCGATGATGATCAGCCCGGCAAACACGTCGGCGCGCCCCAGGTGCACCAGCACCAGGATGCAGGCGCTGACCAAAAACTTGTCCGCCACCGGGTCCAAAAACGCGCCAAACGCCGAGGTCTGGTTGAGCCGACGCGCCAAGTAGCCGTCGGCCCAGTCGGTCAACGCGAACACGATGAACAGCGCCGTGGCCACGGTGTTGCGCCAGCCCTCGGCGGTGCCGGGCAGGTAAAACACCGCCACGATCAGGGGGATGGCGGCAATGCGCGTCCAGGTCAGCAGCATGGGCAGGGTCAAAAACATGGCCTTGCCATTATCGGGGCTGGCGGGCGGGGCGGCGCGTCGCATCGGCATCAACGCAATGCCTGGTGGATGGCCTCGGCCAGCTCGCGCGAGATGCCCTCGACGCTGGCCAGCTCCTCGACGCTGGCCGCCGCCACCCCGCGCACGCCACCAAAGCGCGCCAGCAGCCGCGCGCGCCGCTTGGGGCCGACGCCGGGGATGTCCTCCAGCCGGCTGGCGCCGGTGCGCGCCTTGGCGCGGCGCGCCCGCATCCCCGTGATGGCAAAGCGGTGCGCCTCATCGCGGATCTGCGCCACCAGCAAAAGCGCGCTGGACTGCGCGCCCAGCGCCACCTTCGGGCGGCCGTCGGCAAACACCAGCTCTTCCAGTCCGACTTTGCGCCCTTCGCCTTTTTCGACGCCCACCAAGCGCCCAGGATCCAGGCCCAGCGCCTCGAACACCTCGCGCGCCACGCCCACCTGGCCCACGCCGCCGTCGATCAGCACCACGTCGGGCAGCCGCGCTTGGTTGTCGCCGCCATCGTCGCCACCGCGCTCGGCCAGCGCCGCCGCCAAGCGCGCGTAGCGCCGCTGCAGCACCTGGCGCATCGCCGCGTAGTCGTCGCCGGGCGTAACGCCCTCCACGGTGTAGCGCCGGTACTGGCGCGGCTGCAGCTGGTGCTGCTCGTACACCACGCACGACGCCATGGTGGCTTCGCCGGCGGTGTGCGAAACGTCAAAGCATTCGATGCGCAGCGCCGCCAGCGCCTCGGGCGTGGTCGCGTCCAGCCCCAGCGCCTGCGCCAGCGCCCGCGTACGCGCCTGCTGCGAGCCTTCTTCGGCCAGCAGACGCGCCAATTGCAGCTCAGCGTTGCGCTGCGCCAGCTCCAGCCACACGCGGCGCTGCTCGCGTGGCTGCCACACCCCGCGCACGCGGGTGGCCCAGCGCTCGCCCAGCGCCTGCAGCAGCGCCTCGTCGACCGGCGCGCCCAGCACCAGCACCGGCGGAGGTGCCACCTCGCTGTAATGTTGGGCGATGAACGCCTCCAGCACACGCTGCGCGGGCTCGGCCCCCTCTTCCACGTCGGCCAGCGCCGCGCCATCTTCCACGTGCGCGGGGAAGCTGGGCCGGTCGCCCAGGTGGCGCCCACCGCGCACCATCGCCAGGTTGACGCACGCGCGCCCATCCTGCAGTTGCACGGCGATGATGTCGACATCCTGGTCGTCGTAGGCCTGCATCGCCTGCTGCTGCAGCATCGTCGACAGCGCCGCGATCTGGTCGCGCACCTGCGCCGCCTGCTCAAACGCCCACTGGTCGGCCAGCGCCTGCATGCGTGCCTGCAGCGCGTCCAGCACCTGCTGGCTGCGCCCTTCCAAAAAGTCGCACGCGGCACGCACGTCGGCCGCGTACTCGGCCGGGCTGATCGCCCCCACACACGGGGCGCTGCAGCGCTTGATTTGGTGCAGCAGGCACGGTCGCGTGCGGTGCGCAAAGACCGTATCCTCGCAGGTGCGCAGCCGAAACACCTTTTGCAGCCACTGGATCGTTTCCTTGACGGCCCACCCGTTGGGGTACGGCCCAAAATACCGGTGCGGCCGCTGCGCCGGACCGCGGTAGTACGACACGCGCGGGTAGTGCCCTGGGTCAGGCGGCTGCGCCGCCGCGGCCCCCGCCACCCAGGTGCTGCCGCTGATGCGCAGGTAGGGGTAGCTCTTGTCGTCGCGAAACAGGATGTTGTAGCGCGGCTGCTGGGTTTTGATGAGGTTGTTTTCCAGCAGCAGCGCCTCGGCCTCCGAGCGCACCACGGTGGTTTCCAGCCGCGCGATCTTGGCCACCATGTGGCCGATGCGCGTGCCGTCGTGGGTTTTTTGGAAGTAGCTGCTGACGCGGCGTTTGAGGTCGCGCGCCTTGCCAACGTACAGCAGCTGCCCGGCGGCATCAAAAAAACGGTACACCCCGGGCAGCGCGGGCAGCGCCGCCACGGTGCGCAACAATTCGTCGCTGTGGACCGATGACATGGAAACGCATTTTCCCTCACCCGCGCCGTTGCGCTGGGACGTGTACTGCCACGTGATCGACAACTGGGGCGATGTTGGCGTGACCTGGCGGCTGTGCCGCCAGCTGGCCGCCGCCGGGCATTCGGTGCGGCTGTGGATCGACGACGCCAGCGCGCTGGACTGGATGGCCCCGGGCACACGCCAAGGCCGCTGGCCCGGCATCACCGTGCACCCATGGCCGCGCACCGACCCCAGCGCGCGGCCACCAGCGCAGCTACCCAGCGCCGACGTGCTGGTCGAAACCTTTGGCTGCCACGTCGATGACGCCTGGGTGGCGGCACGCCTGCCCCCCCAGGCCGACGATGGGCGCCCGACGCTGTGGCTGAACCTGGAGTACCTCAGCGCCGAGCCGTGGGTCGAGCGCAGCCATGGCCTGCCGTCGCCGCTGCTGCATGGACCGCTGGCCGGGCGCACCAAGTGGTTTTTCTTCCCTGGCTTCACGCCGGCCACCGGCGGGCTTCTGCGTGAGAGCGACCTGCTGACGCGGCAAGCCGCGTTCGATGCGGCGGCCTGGCGCAGCGCGCGGGGGGGGCACGACGGCCCGTGGGTCAGCGTGTTTTGCTACGAACCGGCCGCCTTGCCGCGGCTGGTGCAGCAGCCGGCCCTGGGTGGCGCGCGCTGGCTGGTTGCCGACGGACGCAGCGCCGCCGCCTGGCGCACGCTGGTGCCGACCACCCCCGCCGCCGCCCGCGTGGAGGTGGCCCCGCTGGTGCCACAAGACGCGTTCGACGAGCGGCTGTGGGCGTGCGACCTCAACCTGGTGCGCGGCGAGGACTCGCTGGTGCGTGCGCTATGGGCCGGACGCGCCTGGCTGTGGCAGCTGTACCCGCAGGACGATGACGCCCACCACGCCAAGCTGGAAGCGCTGCTGGCGTGGGCGGATGCCCCACCTTCGTGGGCGGCGTGGATGCGTGCGCTCAACGACGTACCAGGCACGCCTCCGCCCGCGCTGACCAGCGCCGTGCTGGCCGAGTGGAGCGCGCTGGCCCAACACCTGCGCCAGCGCCTGCTGGCGCAAAGCGACCTGCTGACGCGGCTGCTGGCGTTCGTGCACCGCCAGCGCCACGCGGGCGCTTTCGCCGCACCTTGATCAGCGCCGTCAAGCTACAATATAAATTTTGCTGAACCCTTAGCCTCACATAACCCGCTTGCCATGAAACTCGCTCAAGAAATCCGTGCCGGCAACGTCATCATGCACGGCAAGGATCCGATGATCGTCCTCAAAACCGAATACCAGCGCGGCGGTCGCGGCGCGGCCACCGTGCGCATGAAGCTCAAGGCCCTGTTGAACAACAGCGCCACCGAAGTGGTCTTCAAGGCCGACGACAAGCTCGACAACATCATCCTCGACAAAAAGGAGTGCACCTACTCGTACTTCGCCGACCCGATGTACGTGTGGATGGACGCCGACTACAACCAGTACGAGGTCGAGGCCGAGAACATGGGCGACGCGCTCAACTACCTCGAAGACGGCATGACCGCCGAGGTGGTGTTCTACGAAGGCAAGGCGATTTCGATCGAGCTGCCGACGACCGTGGTGCGCGAAGTCACCTGGACCGAGCCCGCGGTCAAGGGCGACACCTCCGGCAAAGTGCTCAAGCCCGCCAAGATCGCCACCGGCTTCGAGGTGCAGGTGCCGATCTTCGTCGAGCAAGGCGACAAAATCGAAATCGACACCCGCACGGGCGAATACCGCAAGCGCGTCTGACGCGCCGTGCCCCAGCCCCTCGTCGGGGCCCGTTTGCGGCCCAGGTGCCGCCATCAGGCCCCCGCGCGGGGCCTTTTGCATCACCGCCAAGGCTGCCACGATGACGCCACCGACTTCTTCCGACCCGACCCACGACCTGCAAACACGCCGGCTGGCCGACGCCAGCGTCGAGCTGCACCTGTTGTCGGAGGGCGGCTCGCGCCCGCCGCCGGACGCTTACCGGCTGGCGTTTGCCGACCCGGAGTTTTTGCTGCGGCGCGAAACCCGTGGCATCCGCTTCCAGCTCGAGCTGCTCAAGCCCGACCTGGCGATGACCGAACTCGGCATCGAAAACACCATCGTCGTCTTTGGCAGCGCGCGCTTTCGTGAGCCAGCCGAGGCCGAGGCCCTGTGGCAAGCCGCCCAGGCCAGCGGCGACCCCGCGGCGCTGCGCCGTGCCGAGGCGCTGCGGCGCAACGCCCACTACTACGACGCGGCGCGGCGCTTTGCCCAGTTGGTGGCGACCTACAACCAGTCCTGCCCAAAGGAAAACCAGCTCTACATCGTCACCGGCGGCGGCCCCGGCATCATGGAGGCGGCCAACCGCGGCGCGCACGACCTTGGCGCGCCCAGCGTCGGCCTCAACATCCTGCTGCCGCACGAGCAAGAGCCCAACCCCTACATCAGCCCGCAGCTGCGCTTCAAATTCCACTACTTCGCGCTGCGCAAAATGCACTTCATGATGCGCGCCAAGGCGCTGGTGGCCTTCCCCGGCGGCTTTGGCACGCTGGACGAGCTGTTTGAGGTGCTGACGCTGGTGCAGACACGCAAATCGCGCCCGGTGCCGGTGTTTTTGTACGGCAGCAACTATTGGAAGCGGCTGATCAACTTCGACGCCATGGTGGACGAGGGGGTCATTTCGCCGGAAGACCTGACGCTCTTCAGCTACGTCGACAGCCCCGAGGACGCCTGGAACGGCATCCGCGCGTTTTACGACTTGCCCGAGGCCTGCCCGGTTGACCCGGGTGTGTGAGGGCGACGCTCGGGCACCGCGTCGCGCGGCACCGGCGCGCCCGAGGGCAGGCGCATGTGCAGTGCCGCCTGCGCCATCAGGCTGGCCGACACCGGTGCCGTGACAAACACAAACAGCGTGATCAGCAGCTCGGCCAGACTGGGCCGGCCGTGCGCCAGCGACACCACGATCGAGGCCAGCAGCACCCCGCCCACCCCCAGCGTGGACGCCTTGGTCGGCGCGTGCAGCCGCATGTACACGTCGGGAAAGCGCACCAGCCCCACCGCGCCCACCAGCAAAAAGAACGCTGCCAGCAGCACCAGCGCCGCGGCCAGGTATTCCAACGCCACCGTCATCGCCGCGCCCTCCTCATTCCACCACGTCGCCGCGCGCCACGTACCGCGCCAGCGCCACGGTGGACACAAAGCCCAGCATCGCCACGATCAACGCCGCCTCGAACACCAAGGGGCTGTCGTGGCGGATGCCCAACAGCACCACCAACGCCACGAGCCCCATGTACAGCGTGTCCAGCGCCAGGATGCGATCCGGCAGCGACGGCCCGCGCAACAGCCGCCAGCCGCACAGCAGCACCGCCATCCCCACCGCCAACGCGCCGATGTCCAGCGCCCACATCAACACCTCGCTCATCATGCGCTCCTGTCATCCAGCGGCTGGCCGGTGTTGCCGTCGCCGACGCGAAATACGCGCAGCAACGGCGCCTCGTACCGCACCTTGATGTCGGCCACCAACGCCGCCGGGTCGTCGGTGTTGAGGACGTGCACCAGCAAGCGGCGTTGCTCCTCGTCCACCACCGCCGACACCGTACCGGGCGTCATCGTGATGATGCTGGCCAGCAGTGCGTTGACGCGCGCGTGGTCGCTGGCCAGCGGCACGTACACCCACGCCGGCTGCACGCGCTGCAGTGGCCCCAGCGTCAGGCGCGCCACCGTCACGTTGGCCACCACGATGTCCCACAGCACCACCAGGGTCAAGCGCAGCGCGGCGCCCCAGTCCACGCGGCCGGCGGCGTCGAGCCAGGGCCGCAACAGGTAAGGTACACCCCAGCCCAGCAGCAGCGCCCACAGCAGGTGCGCGGGCGCCACGCTGCGGTTCAGCAACACCCAGCTCGCCGCCAGCAGCAGCGACAGCACGGGGTGGGGCCACGCACGGCGGTGCGCACGTGGCGCAGGTGCAACGGTGGTGGGGTTCATCGTGGTTCCTCCAGCGGCGGCGCAGGCGGCGTCAGGCGGCCATCGTAGGGGCGCGTGGTCTCGCCCCCACCGTCACCGGCGACGCCCAAAACCGCCTGCAGGTAGCCCGCGCGGTCGGCCAGTTGCCGCGCCGTGGCGTCGGTGTAGGCTTTGATCGGCCCAGCCGCCACCGCCACCAGCACCGTCAAGCCGATCAAGCCCCACGGCGCCGCCAGCAGCCAGCCGCTGCCCCCCGCGGAGGGCGCGGGCTCGGCAGGCTGCACATGCCAAAACATCACCACGCCGGCGCGCACCAGCGCCAGCAGCGTCAGCAGCCCCGCACCCAGCACCACGGCCCACACCCCTACCTGGGCCGGCTGGCCCAGCGCGCTTTGCAACAGCATCACCTTGCCCACGAAACCGGGTAGCGGTGGCAGACCGGCCGCCGACGCCGCCGCCAGCAGCATCAGCATCCCCAGCGCCACCGGCTCGCGCACCGCCGCCGCGGGCTGCAGCCGGTCGGCCATCGCGCCGCGCTGCGCCGCCACCAGCTCGACGAACAAAAACAGCGCCGCCACCACCAGCGTGCTGGCCACCATGTAGTACAGCGCCGCCGACAGCGCCTGCGGCGTGCCCAGCGCCACGCCGATGGCGATCGTGCCGACCGACGCCACCGTCAGGTACCCAACCATGCGCCCCATGCCGTGCGCCGCCAGCGCCCCCAACACCGCCACGACGCTGGTCAGCAACGCCGCCGCCAGCAGCCACGGCCACACGGTGGGCATGACGTCGGCCAACACCGCACCGTGCACCCGCACCACGGCGTACACGCCCACCTTGGTCATGATGGCAAACAGCGCCGCCACCGGTGCGCTGGCCGCCGCGTAGACCCCTGGCAGCCACGCGTACAGCGGCACCAGCGCGGCCTTGAGGCCGAACACCACCAGCAGCAGCAACGCCGCCGCCTGCACCAGCCGCGCGTCGCTGCCCGAGAGCGCCGCCACCCGGCGCGCCACATCGGCCATGTTGAGCGTGCCGGTCACCCCGTAGACAATGGCCAGCGCGATCAGGAACAGTGCCGACGCCGTCAGGTTCAGCACCACGTAGTGCACGCCCATGCGCAGCCGCTCGCGGCCCTGCCCATGCAGCAACAGCACGTACGAGGCGATCAGCAGCACCTCGAAAAACACAAACAGGTTGAACAGGTCGCCGGTGACGAACGCCCCGCCCAAGCCCATCAGCTGGAAGTGAAAGATCGCATGGAAATGCCGGCCGCGCGTATCCCAGCCGCCGCAGGCGTACCACAGCACCGGCAGCGCCACCAAATGGGTCAGCAGCACCATCAGCGCCGCGAGGCGGTCCAGCACCAGCACGATGCCGAACGGCGCCGGCCATTCGCCCAACGCGTACACTGCCCACCCACCGGTGTCGGCGCGCGCCACCAACGCCGCCGCGTGCAGCAGCCCCAACGCCACCGACCCCACGCTGAGCGCACGCCGCCAGGCGCGCCTACCACTGGCGTGCCCGCCGCCTTGGCTCGAGTCACCGTGGTCGCCCCACAGCAACAGCAGCACCGCAGTGCCCAGAGGCCACAGCACCACCAGCACCGGGGCGTGCGTCCACCACCATGCCTGCAACGCGTCCAGCATCAGCGCTCCTCCGTTGCACCGTGGGCGGCCCGGCCAGCGCCGGGCAGACCGGGCTCGCGCCCATCGACATGGTCGCTGCCGTTGTCATGCGCGCTGCGCAGCGCCAGCTCGACGATGAACCCGGTGGTGGCAAAGCCGATCACAATCGCAGTCAGCACCAGCGCCTGCGGCAACGGATCCGCCGCGCGCGTCGCCCCCTCGTGCAGGATCGGCGGCGCGGCGCTCCACAGCCGCCCCATCACGAAGATGAACACGTTGACCGCGTAGCCCAGCAGCGACAAACCCAACACCACCGGGAACGTGCGCCCGCGCAGCAGCAGGTACACGCCGCTGGCCGTCACCAACCCCACGCCGCTGGCCACCAAAGCTTCCATGCTCATCATGATGCGCGTCCCTCCTGCGCGGTGCCCACGGGAGCCGCGCCAGCGCGGCTGGCGTTGCCCAAGGCCGAAATCGTCAGCAGCGTCGCCCCCACGACGGTGCCGTACACCCCAAGGTCGAACAGCGCCGCCGTGGCCAGCGGCACGTCACCCAGCAGCGGCAGGTGCACGTGACCGTGCGCGCTGGTCAGGAACGGCCGTCCCCACACGAACGCGCCCACGCCCGTCAGCCCCGCCACGCCGAGGCCGGCCCCCAGCCAGCGCACGAAGCGCCGTCCGCCGTGCGCGCGCAGCAGGGCCTCGGTGGAGTGCAGGCCGCGTGCCATCGCTTGCAGCACCAGCGCCACCGCCGTGATCAAGCCGGCGATGAAGCCACCCCCCGGCGCGTTGTGCCCGCGCAAAAAGATGTACACCGCCACCACCAGCGCCGCCGGCAGCACCACCGCCGCGGCCACGCGCAACAGCAGCGGCGGCCCGGCGAAGGTCCAGCGTCGCCCCTCGGCATCCACCGGGGGCCGCGCCACGCGCAACCCCTCCATCAAGGCCAGCACCCCCACCGCCGCAATGCCCAG
Organism: Tepidimonas aquatica; assembly: GCF_007556585.1. Lineage (GTDB taxonomy): Bacteria > Pseudomonadota > Gammaproteobacteria > Burkholderiales > Burkholderiaceae_C > Tepidimonas > Tepidimonas aquatica. The sequence goes on from NZ_VJNA01000025.1 coordinate 21,640, forward strand.
CACGGTGATTTCACCCAACGTGTCGTAGCCACGGAAGTCCACCAGGATCACATTGACGACGTTGGCACCCCCCCCCTTCGGCAGCGACTGCTGCAAAAAGTACCACGCGATCGATGCATGGTCGCGCGTCAGCAGCACCCAGGTGATCCACCCCAAACCGGCGCCCGCCACCAGCGCCAGCGCACCATCGCGCAGCCGGCGCTGCGGCGACGACTCGCGCGGCGTGTACGGCGGCAGCAGCGCCAGCCCCATCAGCAACAGCACGGTCGACACCAGCTCCACCGACAGCTGCGTCAGCGCCAGGTCCGGCGCAGAAAACGCCACGAAGGTCAGCGACGTCACCAACCCCACCACACCGACCAGCACCACCGCCAGCAGCCGCTGGTGGTGTGCGCGCACCAACGCCACGCAGGTGGCCAGCAACAGCAGCCACACCGCCCACGCCAGCGGGTTGGCCGGCCATGGGGTGCGCGCCCCGGCCCCGATGCCCTGCCCCAGCAGCACCGCGCCAGCGGCCACCACCGCCGTACCAACCAACCACGCCACCATGCGCTGCAGCGAGCCGTTGTCCAGCGCCGCCGTCAGGCGCCCCGCCACGCCCATCAGGCCATCGACGGCGCGCTCGAACACCCGTCGCCCCTGCCACGGCCCCAGGCGGTCTTCGATCACGATGCCGTGCAAGCGCCGCCCGCGCTGCAGCCGCGCGTACAGCCACACCCCACCCGCCAGCGCCAGCGCGCTGAGCAACAACGGCAGGTTGAAACCGTGCCAAGGCGTCAGCGTGTACGCTGGCAGCGGCTGACCGACCATCACGGTGGCGGCCGCGTGCACCAGCGGCCCGAACACCACCCCGGGGGCCAGCCCGGCCGCCAGCGCCAGCGCCACCAGCAACGTGGGCGGCAGCCGCATGCCCAGCGGCGGCTCGTGCGGGTGAGGGTTGGGCACGTCGCCCAGCGGCCCATGGAAAAACGCATCGTGCACCAGGCGCAGCGCGTACGCCACGCTGCACGCGCCGGCCAGCGTCGCCACCAGCGGCACCAGCCAGCCGCCGGTGCCCAGCGCTTCGGCCAGGAACATTTCTTTCGACACAAACCCGTTGGTCAGCGGCACGCCGGCCATCGACGCCGCGGCCAACACCGCCAACGTGCCGGTCCACGGCATCAGCGCGAACAGTCCGCCCAGACGACGCAGGTCACGCGAACCGGTCTCGTGGTCGACGATGCCGGCCACCATGAACAGCGGCGCCTTGAACGTGGCGTGGTTGAGCACGTGCAGCACCGCCGCCACGGCCGCCAGCGGCGAGCCCACGCCGACCAAAAACATGATCAACCCCAGGTGGCTGACGGTGGAGTACGCCAGCAACCCTTTGAGGTCGTGCTTGAAGATCGCCACCCACGCGCCCCAGGCGACCGTCAGCAGCCCCACCCCGCCCACCAGCGTTTCGAACACACCGTTGCCCGCCAGCACCGGATGCAGCCGCATCAACAGAAAAATCCCGGCTTTGACCATCGTGGCCGAGTGCAAGTACGCCGACACCGGCGTGGGCGCGGCCATCGCGTCGGGCAGCCAGAAGTGAAACGGCACCTGCGCGCTCTTGGTGAACGCGCCCAGCAGGATCAACAACAGCGCTGGGGTGAACAGCGGGTCGGCCTGAATCTCGGCGCGGCGACCGACCATCTCGCTGATTTCGTACGTACCCGCGATCCAGCCCAACAGCACCATCCCCCCGAGCAGGGCCAGCCCACCGCCTCCGGTGACCGCCAGCGCTTGCCGCGCCCCGGCGCGCGCCTGCGGGTCGTGGCTCCAGTAGCCCACCAGCAGAAACGACGCCAGGCTGGTCAGCTCCCAAAACACCGCCAGCAGCAGCAGGTTGTCGGCCAGCACCACGCCCAGCATCGCCGCCATGAACAGCATCAGCGTGGCGTAAAACTTGCCGGGCGGGTCGTGCGGCCCCAGGTAATACGCGGCGTACAGGACGATCAACGCCCCCATGCCGGCGATCAGGCCTGCCAGCAGCAGCGACAGGCCATCCAGCCTCAGGCTGACACTCAGGCCGACGTCCGGCGCCCACGGCCACGACGCCTGCACCGCCCCACCCTGCAACACGCCGGGCGCCAGGCCCACGACCACCGCCAGCGCGCTCAGCGTCACCGCCAACGCCGCCAGCGCCGACGCACGTCGACCCCCGTGCGCCGCAACCACGGGCAGCACGGCCGCGGCCAGCAGCGGCACTCCAACGATCCACAACAACGGCACGGTGGCAAGCCCTCCTCAAGCGCGGCGCACCGGCCGCGATCGCGTGGTGTGTGTCTGTGCCAGGGCTAGAGTGGTTCGGGCAACAAAAGTTCACCGCCACCTCGAGGCCGTGTCCTCCGCCTCAATGCGGCAGCAGGCGGAAGCACAGCACCGCCACCGCCGTGGGCCCCAGCGCCCCCAAAAACAGCCCCTTGGGCGATATCGCGCCCTCGCGAAACGCGCTTTTCAGGATCGCCGCCCCGGCGGGGTTGGGGGCGTTGGCGATCACCGTCAGGCCGCCACCGCTGACGGCGCCCGTCACCAGCGAATATTTGAAGTCGTCCGACAAGCCGTCGACCAGCGACCCCAGGTAGGTCAGCGCCGCGTTGTCGGTGATGGCCGTCAGCAGCGTGGCGCCGAAGTACACCTGCGTGTCGCTCATCGCCTGCAGCAGCGGCTGCAACCACCACTGCTGCATGCCGCCCAGCACCACCAGGCCGCCAAGGAAAAACGCCACCAGCAGCCCCTCGCGCAGAATCAGCCGGCTTTGGTACTGCGGGTACGCGGTGGCCACCCCCATGAACAGCAGAAACACCGACAAAAACGCCGCCGGGTGGTGCGACAGCAGCACGATCAGGGTCAGAAATACCACGTGCACGGCCACCATGCCGGCCGGCACGCCACGGTACGGCGACTCCACCGCGACGGTCAGCCCGCGCAGGGTGCGGGCGTTGAGCACCGTCAGCACCGCGGCGTTGATGACCACGGCCAGCGCCGCCTTCCAGCCGATGTTGAACAGCATGTACGGCAGGTCAAAGCCCCACTTGGCCGCCACCATCAGCACCGGCGGTGCCGCAAACGGCGTCAGCGTGCCGCCGATGGAAACGTTGACGAACAGCGCCCCCAGCGTCGCGTACTTCAAACGCGACGGCACTTGCGCGAAGATCGGCTCGCGCATCAGCAGCGCGGCCAGCGTCATCGCGGCCGGCTCGGTGATGAACGAGCCCAGCAGCGGCACCACCGACAGCGTGGTGAAATAAAACGCCAACGGCCGCGGCAACGGCAACAGCCGCACCAGCGCGTCGACGGCGGCGGCAGCGGCCTGCAGGATGGGCCGGCTGCCGGCCACCACCATGATGGCAAACACAAACAGCGGCTCGGTGAAGTTGCGGCTGTCCAGGTACTGCAGCGCCGGTGCTGCCCCCACCATCATGGCGGCCAGCACCATGAACAGCATGGCCCACACCCCAAAGACGATTTCCACCTCGCCCAGCAGGTGCCAAACCCCCGCATGCGCCGGGCGGGTGCGCGCCAGATGTTCGAAAAATTTGGTCGAAAACGTGTGCAGCAGCGCCAGCGCAAACAGCGCCGCCGCCAGCCATTGGATTGCGCCGGTGGACATCCCTCACTCCGTCACGGGCCGCCCTGGGCCGCGTTGGGGCCGCATTGTAGGGGGCCGCAGGGCCTGCCCGCCGCAGTGGCGTCACGTGCGCGGCTGGGGCGGCCGGTTGACCGGGGTGAGCACTCGGCCTTCGGTCAGGTAGGCGATCAGGTTGTCCGCCGCCAAGTCGGCCATCGCGCGGCGCGTGCGCAACGTGGCGCTGGCGATGTGCGGCGTCAACACGACGTTGGGCACTTGCAGCAGGCCCGGGTGCACGTGCGGCTCGCCCTCGAACACGTCCAGCCCCGCCGCGGCGATGCGGCGCTGGCGCAACGCCTCGGCCAGCGCCGCGTCGTCCACGATGCCGCCGCGCGCCAGGTTGACCAGCACCGCCGTGGGCTTCATCAGCGCCAGATCCGCCGCGCCGATCGTGTGGTGGTTTTCAGGCGTGTACGGCAGCACCAACATCAGGTGGTCGGCCTCGCGCAGCAGCGTGGCCTTGTCGACGTAGGTGGCGCGGCACGCCTGCTCGGTGGCCGCGTCGAGGCGGCGCCGGTTGTGGTACAGCACCCGCATGCCAAAGCCGTGCGCGCCGCGGCGCGCGATCGCCTGACCGATGCGGCCCATGCCCAGGATGCCCAGCGTCGTGCCGTGCACCTCGGCGCCGGCCATCAGGTCCACCGTCCAGCGCGTCCACTGCCCGGCGCGCAGGAAGCGCTCGGCTTCGGTGACGCGCCGGGCCGCCGCCAGCAGCAGCGCCATGCCAAAGTCCGCCGTCGTTTCGGTCAGCACGTCCGGGGTGTTGGTGCCGACGACGCCGGCGGCGTCCATCGCCGCGACATCGAAATTGTTGTAGCCCACCGTCATGTTGGCGGCGATGCGCAGCCGTGGGCACGCGGTCAGCAGCGCCGCATCGACGCGCTGGGTGCCGGTCAGCAGCACGCCCGTTTTGCCCTGCAAGCGGCGAATCAGCTCCTCCTGGCCCCAGTCCTCGTCGGCGTCGTTGCTGTCGACGTCGAAGTGCTGCCGCAGCCGCGCCAGCGTTTCGGGGAAGATGCGGCGCGCCACCAGCACCGCCGCACGCGCCGTGGGGGTCGGGATGTCCATCGCCTCACCTTCCTGCGTTGGCCGGCTCGTCCACCCAGCGCACGAAGCGCTGCAGCGGCTCGCGCGGCGTCACGAAGCGGTTGACCAGCGCCTGCGGGTCGGCCCAGCCCAGCGCCATGCCGCACACCAGCATCTCGTTCGGCCCGGCCCCGATCAGCGGCAGGATGATGCGGGCGTAGTGGTTCCACGCCGCCTGCGGGCAGGTGTCGAGCCCGTGCGCACGCGCGGCCACCATCAGGTTTTGCAAAAACATCCCGGTGTCCAGCAGCGAGCCGCGCCCCATCACGCTGTCGATCGTGATCATCAGCCCCACCGGCGCGTCGAAGAAGCGGAAGTTGCGCTGGTGCTGCGCGTGCATCTTGTCCTTGTCGCCCTTGCCGATGCCCAACAGCCCATACAGGCCCCAGCCGTTTTCGCGCCGGCGGTCGAGGTACGGGCTGCCCCACTCGCGCGGGTAGTAGTCGTAGGCTTCCTGGTACTCGGCCGCCAGCGCCGGGTTGGCGCGGATGGCGTCGTGCGCCGCGCACACCTGTTCGCACAGCGCGTCGCGCGCACATCCCTGCAGCACGTAGACCTTCCATGGCTGCGTGTTGGAGCCGGACGGCGCGCGCGCGGCCAGCGCCAGCAGCCGCTCGATCAGGTGGCGCGGCACCGGCGTCGGCAAAAACGCCCGCACCGAGCGGCGCGACACGATCGCCGCTTCCACCGCGGCGGGATCGAGCGCGCGCTGCGCCGCCTGCAGCGGATCCAGCTCCAGCGGCGGCAGCTCGTCGGCCACGGACACTGGGGACACAAGGTCAGGTGCGTTCATCGCCAAGACTCCAACAGGGTGTGCAGGCCAGCGGGCAGGGCCGTCACCGGCCGGCGCGTGGCGCGGTCCACGTACACATGCACGAAGTGCCCGTGCGCGGCGGTGCGCTCGGCCCCGTCGGCAAAGATGCCCACCTCGTAGCGCACGCTGGAGCGCCCCAGGTGCGCCACGCGCACGCCCGCCTGCACCGTTTGCGGGAACGCCAGCGGGGCAAAGTAGTGGCACTGGGTGTGCACCACCAGCCCGATGACCTCGCTGCGCTCGGGGTCCAGCACGCCGTGCTCGATCAACGTGGCGTTGACCGCGGTGTCGAACCAACTGTAATAGACGACGTTGTTGACGTGGCCGTAGACATCGTTGTCCATCCAGCGCGTCGTGATCGACCGAAAAACACGGTAGTGCCCGCGCGGCAACGGTTGGGCACGCTCAGCGGCAAGGTGGCTCAAGGGGCGGTCTCCTCAGGCGGCGTGCGGCGATTGTGCCATCGCCTGCCAGCGTCGCCAGTACCCCAGCGCGACAGCCATCGTGCGCTGTTGCACGCACACCGTGGTGTGGATGTCGTGCCCGTAGCCGCCCGCCATCGTCAGCGCCACCGGGATGCGCCGCTGCCACAGCCACTCCAACACCACGCGGTCGCGCGCTTCGACGCCGTCGTCGCTCAGGCGCAACCGGCCCAGGCGGTCGCCCTCGTGCACGTCGGCGCCGGCCAGGTAAATCGCCAGGTCTGGGGCATAGCGCGTCTGCAGCGTCTCCAGCGCGCCGTGCAACGCTTCCAGGTACGCATCGTCACCACAGCCATCGGGCAGCGCCACGTCGAGGTCGCTCGACGCCTTGCGCGCCGGGTAATTGTTGGCACCGTGCAACGACAGCGTGAACACCGTCGGGTCGTTGCGGAAGATCGCCGCCGTGCCGTTGCCCTGGTGCACGTCGAGGTCGATGATCGCCACGCGCAGCGGCCGGGAGCGCGCCGCCGGGCCGCGCCGGCCCCATTCCGCCTGCATCAGCCGGGCCGCCACTGCGGCGTCGTTGAAGACGCAAAAACCACCTCCACGATCGGCGTAGGCGTGGTGGGTGCCACCCGCCACGTTGGCCGCCACCCCCTGGCCCGCCAGCGCCACGCGCGCCGCCTGCACCGTGGCCCCGACCGAACGGCGCGCCCGCTCGGCCAGGTGGGGGCTCCAAGGAAAACCGATCTCGCGTTGCTGGGCGGCGCTGAGCGTGCCGCGCTCGACCGCGTCGATGTAGGCGGCCGTGTGCACCAGCGCCAGCTCCCCCGCGGTGGCCGGCAACGCTTGCTGCAAACGGTACGCCGGATCACGCGCCAGGGCGTCGCGCAGCAGGCGGTATTTGTCCATCGGGAAGCGGTGCCCGGGCGGCAGCGGCAAGACAAACTCGGTGGCGTAAAACACGTGCATGGGCACCAGTGTGCCGCGCCGCCGCCCAGCTTGGGACGCGCGGGGGCTTGCCAAATTCCGCCACCGCCCTATAATTCGGTCCAATGTTGCAGCGCACAAAAACGCCCCTGGAGAGGAAACCATGCTGACCCCCGAACAACTGGCCGCGGCCCACAAGGCCAACCTCGAAATGCTCGTCGGCCTGACGCGCCAAGCGTTCGAGGGAGTGGAAAAGCTCGTCGAGCTCAACCTCGAGGCCACGCGCGCCGCGCTGCGCGACGCCGCCAGCACCACGCAGGCCATGCTCGACGCCAAAGACGCGCAAGAGCTGCTGCAGCGCCAGGCCGCCCTGCTGCAGCCGTTGGCCGAGCGCACGCTGGCCTACAGCCGACAGCTGGCCGACATCGCCGCCCACACCGGCGGCGTGTTCGCCCAAGCGGCGCAAGCCCAGGCGGCCGAGGCCCAACACAAAGCCCAGGCGGTGGTGGACAATGTGGCCCGCAACGCACCCGCCGGCACCGAACCGGCCGTGCAGGCGCTGCGGGCGATGGTCAACGCCGCCACCACGGCGATGGAAACCGTGCAACAGGCCGTCAAGCAGGCCACCGAACTGACCCAACAAAACTGGCAGCGCGCTGCCGAGCAGACCCAGCAGGCTGTGCAGCAAGCCACCAACGCCGTCGGTGGCGGCACGGCCGGCGGCCACGGCGGGCGGCGCGGCGCCTGACAAGTACCGATCGCTTCGAGTTGTCTCCTCGGGTCTCTTCGAGTCCTGAACTTCAGGGACCCTTCACCCCCGGCGCCGCAAGGCTTCGGGGGTGTTTTTTATCCGCACTCAGCGGTTGGCCACCAGCGGCTGACGCAACGCCTGCAGGCGCTCACGCAGCCGCGGCAAGGCCGCCTGCATCGCCGAGCGCCCGGCGGCGATGCTGCGCTCACGCGCGGCAAAGTCGGCGCTGCCAACGCCATCCAGCGCCGGGCGCACCACCACGTCGGCCTGGGCCAGCAGGTGGCGGTTGATCGACTGCCCCATGATCGTGAACGTCTGCAGCAGCACGCGCACCGGGTCGGTCTGGGGCAGGGCCTGCGGCGGGCTCGAAATATCCACCGCGATGACCAGCTCCGCGCCCATCTCGCGCGCTTGCTGCACCGGCACCGGCGCCACCAGCCCGCCGTCGACGTAGGTGCGGCCGCCAATCGGCACCGGCGAAAACACCCCTGGCACGGCGCTGGAGGCGCGCACCGCGGTGCCGGTGTCGCCGCGGCGAAACACCACCCCCTGCCCACTGACCAGGTCGGTGGCCACGATGCCCAGCGGCAGCGCGGCGTGCTCGATCAAGCGCCCCTGCACCATCTGGTTGACGTAGCGCGCCAGCGCCTCGCCGCGCAGCAGCCCGCGGTTGAACAGCGGCACCGTCCAGTCGGCGATCATCGCCTCCTCCATCTGCAACGCCGCCTGCTGCAGCGCCGCGCCGTCCATGCCGTGGGCATACAGCGCCGCCACCAGGCTGCCCGCCGAGGTGCCGACCACCAGATCGGGTCGGATGCCTTCGCGCTGCAACACCTGGATGACGCCGACATGGGCAAACCCGCGTGCGGCCCCGCCACCCAACGCCAGCCCGACGCGCGGCGGGCGTGTCGGCGGCGGGGCAGGTGGTTCGGGCGCTGGCGCCGGGGGCTGGGGCAGCTGCAGGGGCGGCGACGGCGGCGGGGTGGCACAGCCGGCCAGCCACAGCGCCGCGGCGGCCGCCCCCAGGATGCGACGCCGCCCTCGATCGACGAGGCTTGCTTGATCGATAACTTTCATAATAGGAACGATTCTCATTTGTGATATGATGCCATCCAACGACAACCCACCGGCCACGACCACGGGTTATTCCCCCGACCCCTTGTTGTCACCAGGAGACCAACGCATGCTGACCCTGAACACCCGCCGCCGCTTCGTCACCCGTGCCTGCGCCGCGCTGGCCGCCACGGCCGCACTGACGGCGCTAGCCCCCGTCGCACACGCCCAAGACAAGGTGCTGAACCTGTACTCGGCGCGCCATTATCCGAGCGACGACCAGCTCTACGCGCTGTTCACCCAAACCACCGGCATCAAGATCAACCGGGTCGACAGCGATGACGCCGGCATCGTGGCGCGGCTGCGCGCCGAAGGCGCCGCCTCCCCCGCCGACGTGGTGCTGCTGGTGGACGCCGCACGCATGGCGGTGGCCGATGCGCAGGGGTTGTTCCGCCCGATCAAGTCGGCCAAGCTCGACGCCGCCATCCCCGCCCACCTGCGCGCCGCCCCCACGCCGCAGGGCGTGACCTGGACCGGCTTTTCGACCCGCGCGCGCGTCATCGTCTACGACCCGCTACGCGTCAAGGCCGAAGACGTCGCCACCTACGAGCAACTGGCCGCCCCCAAACTGAAGGGGCTGCTGTGCACGCGCAGCGGCTCGCACCCGTACAACCTGTCGCTGTTTGCCACCGTCATCGAACGTCTGGGTGACGACAAGGGTCAGCAGTGGCTCAACGGCCTGGTGGCCAACATGGCCCGCCCCCCGCAAGGCGGTGACACCGACCAGATCCGCGCCGTGGCCAGCGGCGAGTGCGGCGTGGCCATCAGCAACAGCTACTACATGGCGCGCCTGATCGCTTCCGACAAGCCTGAAGACCGTCGCGTCGTCGAGCGCGTGCGCGTGGTGTTCCCCAACCAGGCCACCACCGGCACGCACGTCAACATCGCCGGGGCGGCGGTGGCGCGGCACGCCAAGAACCTCGACGCGGCCATCGCCTTCATGGAGTTTCTGGCCAGCCCGCAGGCGCAAGCCTACTTCGCCAATGGCAACCACGAGTTCCCGGCCGCCAACGGCGTCAAACTGGACAACCCCGCCCTGCGGGCGATGGGCGCCGACCATTTCAAAGCCGACACCATCCCGCTGGCGGTGGTGGCCAAGAACCTGACCAAAGTGCAACAAATGTTGGACCGCGCCGGCTACAAGTGACGCGCGCGCCGCGGCGCCACCGCATCGGCGCCCCCTTCTCCTGGTAGTGTGCACCCCCATGGTGCTTGAGGCGCCCACCGCCCGGTGGGCGTTTTTTTTGCGACTATGATTGACGTTTACGTCAACGTCAACCACCGCCACGCAAGGAGCAGCAGCATGGACATCCAAGGCAAGGTTTTTATCGTCACCGGCGGCGCGTCCGGCCTGGGCGAAGGCACGGCGCGCATGCTGGCGGCCGAAGGCGGCCGTGTCGTCATCGCCGACATGCAAACCGAGCGTGGCGAGGCCGTCGCCCGCGAACTCGGTGCCACCTTCGTGCGCTGCGACGTCAGCCAAGAAGCCGACGCCCAGGCGGTCGTCACCCAGGCGCAGGCGCTGGGCAAGCTCGTCGGCCTGGTCAACTGCGCCGGCATCGCACCCGCCGAAAAAACCGTCGGCAAAAACGGGCCCCACAGCCTGGCGCTGTTCAACAAGGTGATCCAGGTCAACCTGGTGGGCACGTTCAACATGATCCGCTTGTGCGCCGCGGCGATGAGCGCCAACGAGCCCGAGCCCACCGGGGAGCGCGGCGTCATGGTCTCCACCGCCTCGGTGGCGGCGTTCGAAGGCCAAATCGGCCAAGCCGCCTACGCCGCTTCCAAGGGAGGCGTGGTGGGCATGACGCTGCCGATCGCGCGCGACCTGGCCAAGCTCGGCATCCGCAACATGACCATCGCCCCCGGCATTTTCGGCACGCCCATGCTGTTTGGCATGCCCAAGGAGGTGCAAGACGCGCTGGCCGCGATGGTGCCGTTCCCGTCGCGCCTGGGCCGGCCGCAGGACTACGCCAAACTCGTCAAGCACATCATCGAAAACGACATGCTCAACGGCGAAGTCATCCGCCTGGACGGCGCGATCCGCATGCAGCCGCGCTGACCGCCGCACGCGGCATACCATGACGCGCAGGGCGTGGGCGCGCGGTCCCAGGCAGACGCCCCGCGCGCGGCCTCGATGGGCCGGCAGGCGCTGCTTATACTAGCGCCCATCACCCCGCCGACCCACGCTGCTCCCGCGCATGAACCCCACCACCCCGCAGGAAATCGCGCGCGAAGCCGTCAAGCTGTTGGCGGCGCGGCGGCTGCCGCCCACGCCGGAAAACTTCCAGGCGGTGTACCACGAAGTGGCGGGCACCCGCCCGCTGCAACCGTTTCCGCTGGCGCAACTGCGCCAGATTGCCCAGGCGCTGCCGGAGCGCACCCCCGCGCAAGCGCGCTTCAAGGCGCTGTTCAACCGGGCGGTGGCCCGCCATAGCTGGGAAGATTTGGAAAAGGTGCTGGTGCAGCACCTCGGCAGCACGGCCGCGCCGCTGACCGATCCGCCGTCGGCGACCGCGGTACCACGCGCCGCTCCTCCCAGCGGCGAAGCCCCGGCTGGCCCGGCCACCTCGGCCGGCGGGGAGGCGCCGATCCAGCCAGAGATCGCCGAGCAGACCGCGCGCGTAATCGACATCGCCGCGCCGTTGGTGGCCGCCGACGACACGCGCCTGCGCGAGCAGGGCGAAGAGCTCGTGCGCTACCTGCGTCTGCCGCAGCACCACGCCCCCACGCTGCGGCGCATGCTGGCCGATTACGCGTACCGGCTGTCCTTCGGCGTCGAAGAGCAACTTGGGGTGCGCGAAGCGTTGCTGGCGCTGCTGCGCCAGGTGTTCGAGCACATCGACGCCATCAGCCCCGACAACCCCTGGCTGCGCCAGCAGATGCAGGCGCTGGTGCAAGCGGCCTCGCCGCCGCTGTCGCAGCGCCGCTTGGAAGACCTGCAAGCGCGCCTCAAGGACGTCATCGTCAAGCAGGCCGAAGCGCGCGAGCAAACCGTGCGCGCGCAGGAGGTGATGCGTCAGACGCTGGCCACCTTCCTGGAGCGGCTGGCGCAAACCGCGGCGAGCACCGGGCAGTACCACGCCAAATTCGAAGCCTGCGCGCAACAGCTCGAGCGCGCCACCAGCCTGGCCGACATGGCCCCGGTGGTGCAAGAGGCCATCCAGACCGCGCGCGCCTTCGCCGCCGACACCCAGCGCGTGGCCGACGAGCTGACCGACCTGCGCGACCGCGCCCAGCGCGCCGAAGCGGAGGTGCAGCGGCTGCGGCAGGAGCTGGACCAGATGGCCGAGCTGGTCACGCACGACCTGCTCACCGGCGTGCTCAACCGCAAGGGGATGGCCGCCGCCATCGACCGCGAAAGCCGCCGCGCCGAGCGCACCGGCACACGGGTGTGCATCGCGCTGCTGGACGTGGACGACTTCAAGCGCATCAACGACACGCTGGGCCACCTGGCCGGCGACGCCGCCCTCAAACACCTGGCCGACGTGGCGCGCCGCAGCCTGCGGCCGCAAGACACCATCGGGCGCTACGGCGGCGAAGAATTCATCATCGTGCTGCCCGACACCACCCCGGAGGACGCGGCCGACGTGGTGCGCCGCCTGCAGCGCGACCTCAGCGCCCACCTGTTCCTGCAAGGGGAACAGCGTGTGTTGATCACGTTCAGCGCCGGCGTGACGGAGCTGCAGCGCGACGAACCGGTGGAAGCCGCGATCGAGCGCGCCGACGCGGCCATGTACCGCGCCAAGCGCGCCGGCAAAAACCGCGTCATGGTGGGCTGAAGCGATGGACCTGACACGCCGGCACCTGTTGCGCGCAGGCGTCGCGGCGGCCAGCTTCGCCGCCGTGGCGTTGCCGGGGCTGGTCGGCTGCGCCAGCGGCGAACCGGTGGTGGTCGCGCAACGACACCTGCTGGCGCTGCCAGTGGACAGTACTTACCGCCTGGCCCCGTGGCTGGACTTGCCGCGGCACGAGGTGCCCAACGCATTCGCCGGCCTGCTGCTGACGCGCTGGGAGGACCAGCGCGCCTGGCTCGTCGGCCCCCCTCCAGAGCTGATGGTGGCCGCGCGGGCGCTGGCCCGTTTTTTACACGGTGCAGGTTTGCGGGCGCATGGCCACGTCCCCGACGATTTGGTGGACGCGGGCCTGTTGCCGCTGGAGACGCCCACATGACCCGGGCTGGTCAACCCCACACGCTGCGCTGGCTGGCGCGGCTGGCGTTGCTGCTGACGCTGCTGGGTGGCGGTTGGGCCCACGCGCACCACCCGCAAATCCGGCTCGGTATTTTGGTATACCGCCCGCTGGACGTGGAGCACGCCCACTGGCGGCCGGTGCTGCAAGCACTGCAGCGGCACCTGGACGGCATTGAGCTGCAGACCCGGCTGCTGAGCTACGATGCGCTGGGCGCGGCGGTGCGCGCACGCGAGCTCGACGCTGTGGTCACCGACCCGGCCCACTACGTGTTGCTGCAGCACACCGATGATTTGTCCGCGCCTGTGGCCACGCTGGTGCGGCGCCGCCATGGCGTGGAAACAACGGCGTTCGGCGGCGTGGTGGTGGTCCCGGCCGACAGCCCCATGCAACGCTGGCAAGACCTGCGCGGGCGGCGCATCGCCGTCCCCCATGGCGAGTCGCTGGGTGGATTGCAACTGCAACGCTACGAGCTGCGCCGCCGGGGCATTGATGACCGGGCCTGGACGCGGGTGGAAGTGGGGATGCCGCAGGACAACATCCTGCGAGCGGTGCTGGAGGGCCAGGTCGATGCCGGCTTTGTGCGCGACGGCGTGCTGGAAGCTGCGCAGGCTGCGGGCGCGGTGCCCGCAGGGCGGTTGCGCGTGTTGCAGCGGCAAGACCTGCCCGGCTACCCTGTGGCGGTCAGCACCCCCCTGGTGTGGGAGTGGCCCGTGGCCGTGCTGCCCAGCGTGGACGACGACACCCGGCGCGTGCTGACGCTGGCGTTGTTGCACACCGTCCCCGGCGCGGGACAACCCTCGGGCGAAATCGCCGGCTTTGTGCCTCCGCACAGTTACGGCGCCATTGAGGATATGCTGCGCACGCTGCGCGCCCCGCCTTACGGTATGCCGCAACTGACCTGGCGCGAAAACCTTGCCCTCAACGCCTGGCCGCTGGCCGGCTCGGTGGCTGTGTTGCTCGGGTTGGGCTCCGTGTTGCTCGTCATCGTGCATCAGCGCCAGCGCCTGCAGACCGTGCTGCAAGAAAAATCCGCGTTGCTGGACGAGCTGGCCATCACCGCCAAAACGTTCGACAGCGGGCAGGGCGTCGTCATCACCGACGCGCAAGGGCGCATCGTGCGTGTCAACCGCGCCTTCTCCACCATCACCGGCTACGACGAGGCGGAAGCCCAAGGCCGCACGCCCGGCGAGCTGCTGCGCTCCGGCCGCCACGACGCGGCGTTTTACCAAGCGATGTGGCAAGCGTTGACCCAGCACGGCCACTGGGAAGGCGAGATCTGGAACCGCCGCAAAGATGGCAGCGTTTACCCCGAGTGGCTGGCCATCAGCGCCATCTCCAACGCCGTCGGCAAGGTGCAACATTACATTGCCATCTTCAGCGACATCACTTGGCGCAAACAGGCCGAAGCGTAGATCGAGGCGCTGGCGTACTACGACACCCTGACGGGCCTGGCCAACCGCCGTCTGCTGCTGGACCGCATCGACCAAGCCCTGCGGCTGGCGCGCCGCCACCGCCGTTGGGGCGCGGTGCTGTTCATCGATTTGGACTTGTTCAAGGGCATCAACGACACCTACGGCCACGACGCTGGCGACGCCGTGCTGCGCGCCATGGGCGAACGGTTGCGCGCGACGCTGCGCGAACAGGACACCCCCGGCCGTCTGGGCGGCGATGAGTTTTTGGTGCTGCTGCCCGCGGAGCACGCCCAGCGCGACGCCGCCGCGGTGGCCGCCCGGCGCGTGGCCGACAAACTGATGGCGGTGCTGCCGCAGCCGATCGACTGGCAGGGCCACACATTGGCGCTGACGCTCAGCATCGGCATCGCGCTGTACGGTGACGCCGAAGACCCGGAGGTCGACCAAGACGACACTCAGGTTGACTCCGCGCAAGCGCTGCTCAAAGCGGCTGACCTGGCCATGTACAGCGTCAAGCAGGCGGGCCGCAACGGTGTGGCGTTCTTCGACCCGGCCATGGAAGCCGCGGTCCAGCAGCGCCACCAGATGCAACGCGACCTGGCCGCCGCCATCGACGCTGGCGAGCTGCGCCTGTACCTGCAACCCCAGGTGGACCCACAAGGCCGCATCGTCGGCGCCGAAGCGCTGCTGCGCTGGCAGCGCGCCGACGGCACGCTGGTGCCGCCGGGCGCCTTCATCCCACTGGCCGAGGAAACCGGCCTGATCCTGCTGTTGGGCCGCTGGGTGCTGCACGAGGCCGCACGCCTGCTGCAACAATGGCAGGCGGACCCGCGCCTGGCACGCCTGCGCGTGGCCATCAACGTCAGCCCACGCCAGTTCCGCGAGCCCGACTTTGCCCAGCAAGTGCTGGCGGCCGTGCGCAACCACGCGGTGTCGCCCGATCGGCTGGAGCTGGAAATCACCGAATCGGTCTTTCTGGACAACATCGACACCGCGCGCGGCGCGCTGCGCACGCTGGACGACGCCGGCGTGGCGCTGGCGCTGGACGACTTTGGCACCGGTTACTCGTCGCTGGCGTATTTGGCCGAGCTGCCCTTCGACGTCATCAAGATCGACCAGCGCTTCGTGGCGCGGCTGCAAAATCCCACGCGGCAAGACGAGGCGATCGTCGCCACCATCCTGGCGCTGGGCCGACGGCTGCGCATGCAGGTGCTGGCCGAAGGGGTGGAAACCGCCGCGCAGGAAGCCTCCCTGCTCACCCACGGCTGCCACCTGCTGCAGGGCTACCGCTACGGCCGCCCGATGCCGCGCGAGCAGTTCGAAGCCCTGGTGCTCAGCCAGCCTGACGAGGGCTGACGCCACCCGCCGCCCGGGCCCGTGCGCGATGCCGCACAATGGCGGGGTGAGCATCCCGACCGCCTTTTTGCAGGACCTGCTGGCGCGCGCCGACATCGTCGAGGTCGTCGGCCGCCACGTGGCGCTGCGCAAAAGCGGGGCCAACTTCGTCGGCCTGTGCCCGTTCCACACCGAAAAATCGCCTTCGTTCACGGTCAGCCCGGCCAAGCAGTTCTACCACTGCTTTGGCTGCGGCGCGCACGGCAACGCCATCGACTTTTTGATGGCGCACACGGGCGCCGGCTTTCGGGACGCCGTGCACGAGCTGGCTGCGCAACTGGGACTGAGCGTGCCCGACGAGGCGCAAGACCCGGCCACGCGCGCACGCGCCGCCGCCGAGCGTCGCCAGCAGCAAACCCTCAGCGAACGCCTGGCACAGGCCGCGCGCGCGTACCAGGCGCAACTGAAGGCCAGCCCGCGCGCCATCGAGTACCTGAAAGGCCGCGGCCTCACCGGCGTCATCGCCAAGGCCTACGGCCTGGGTTACGCCCCGGCGCAGCGGCGCTTTTTGTCCACCGTCTTTGCCGACTACCAGGACGAAGGGCTGGTGCAGTGTGGGCTGGTGGTGGCCACCGACGAGGGCGACGGCGGCACACGCCGCCACGACCGCTTCCGCGACCGCATCATGTTCCCCATCCGCAACGTCAAGGGCGAGGTGGTCGGCTTTGGCGGGCGCGTGCTCGACGGCGGCGAGCCCAAATACCTCAACTCCCCGGAAACGCCGCTGTTTCACAAGGGCGAGGAACTGTACGGCCTCTTCGAGGCCCGCCAAGCCATCCGCCAAGCCGGCTGCGCGCTGGTGGTGGAAGGCTACATGGACGTGGTGGCGCTGGCCCAGCACGGTATCGGCCACGCCGTGGCCACGCTGGGCACCGCCTGCACACCGCAGCATGTGCGCAAGCTGCTGCGCTTCACCGAGCACGTGGTGTTTGCCTTCGACGGCGACGCCGCTGGCCGGCGCGCCGCGCTGCGTGCGCTGCAGGCGGCGCTGCCGTGGGCCAGCGACACGCGCACCTTCCGCTTTTTGTTTTTACCGCCCGAGCACGACCCCGACAGCTTTGTGCGCACGCTGGGCGCCGACGCGCTGCACGCCGCGCTGCGCGACGCGGTGCCGCTGAGCCGCTTCGTGCTGCAGGCCGCGGCCGACGGCTGCGACCTCGACAGCGCCGAGGGGCGCGCCCGCGCCACCGCCCAGGCCCGCCCGCTGTGGGAGGCTCTGCCCGAAGGGGCGCTGAAGCGCCAACTGCTGCACGAGCTGGCCCAGCTGGCCGCGCTGGACGTGCGCGACCTGCAGCAACTGTGGTCCCCCGTACCGGGCACGGCCGCGCGCACGCGCGGCCGTGCCCGGTACGGGGGACCACAGTTGCTGCAG
>NZ_VJNA01000026.1 GCF_007556585.1 Tepidimonas aquatica
GACTTGTTCAGCGCGCCGTCTCGGGGGGCGGGGCGGGCGGCGCGCTGAACAAGTCCAGCTGCGCCTGCGCCGCCGTGGCGCTTTGCTCCAGTTGCGTCAGCACCTGGCGCGCGTGCTGCACGACGGTGGGCGGGATGCCGGCCAGCCGCGCCACCTGCACGCCGTAGCTGCGGCTGGCGGGGCCGGGCTCCAGGCGGTGCAGGAAGACGATGTCGCGCCCTTGGCTTTCGACCGCGCTGACGTGCATGTTGACCGCGCCGCTGCAGCGCTTGGGCAACTCGGTCAACTCGAAGTAGTGGGTGGCAAACAGCGTGAAGGCCTGCACACGGTCGTGCAAGTGCGCGGCGATGGCGCTGGCCAGCGCCAGCCCGTCGTAGGTGGAGGTGCCGCGGCCGATTTCGTCCATCAGCACCAGGCTTTGCGCGGTGGCGTGGTGCAGGATCTGGGCGGCCTCGGTCATCTCCACCATGAAGGTGGACTGGGCGTTGGCCAGGTCGTCGGCCGCGCCGATGCGGGTGTGGATGGCGTCGATCGGCCCCAGGCGGCAGGCGTCGGCCGGCACGTAGCTGCCGATGCTGGCCAGCAGCACGATCAGGGCCACCTGGCGCATGTAGGTCGATTTGCCGCCCATGTTGGGGCCGGTGATGATCTGCATGCGCGTGCGGCCATCGAGCACCGTGTCGTTGGGAATGAAGGGGCCGGCGCCGGTTTCCTGCAAGCGGGCTTCCACCACGGGATGGCGGCCGGCGCGGATGTCGATGCGCGGCTCGGGCACGAACTCGGGGGCGCACCACCCGAGCGTGAGCGAGCGCTCGGCCAGCGTGGCCAGCACGTCCAGCGTGGCCAGCGCGCGCGCCAGTTCGGCCAGGGCCGCGATGTGCGGCTGCAGGGCCTGCAGCAGTTGATCGTAGAGCCACTTTTCGCGCGCCAGGGCGCGCTCCTGGGCGCTGAGCACCTTGTCCTCGAACGCCTTGAGCTCCGGCGTGATGAAGCGCTCGGCGTTTTTCAGCGTCTGGCGCCGTTGGTAGTCGGCCGGTACCTTGTCGAGCTGGCCCTGGGTGACCTCGATATAAAAGCCGTGCACCTTGTTGTATTGCACCCGCAGGTTGGCAATGCCGGTGCGGGCGCGCTCGCGCGCTTCGAGATCGACCAGGTAGCGGTCGGCGCCTTGCTGGATGGCGCGCAGCTCGTCCAGCTCGGGGTCGTAGCCGTCGGCGATCACCCCGCCGTCGCGCAGCAGCGCCGCCGGCTCGGGGTGCAGCGCGCGCTGCAGCAGCGCCACCACCTCCGCCGGCGGATGCAGATGACGGTGCACGTCGCGCAGCAGCGCGCAGTCATCCACCGCCGGCAGCGCCTGCAGCTGTGCCGCCAGCGCGGCGCAGCGCGGCAAGGTGTCGCGCAGGCCAGCCAGCTCGCGCGGGCGCACCTGCAGCAGCGCAATGCGGGCCGCCAGCCGCTCGACGTCGGCCACGCCGCGCAGGGCGCTGCGCACGTGGTCTGGGCCGTGCTCGCGCAGCAGGCCGATGGCGTGCAGCCGGGCCTGGGCGGGCGCGCGGTCGCGCGGCGGCTCCAGCAGCCAACGGCGCAGCAGCCGGCTGCCCATGCCGGTGGCGCAGGTGTCCAGCAGCGACAGCAGCGTCGGCGCGGCCTCGCCACGCAGTGTGCGCGTCAGCTCCAGGTTGCGCTGGGTGGTCGGGGGCAGGTCGATCCAGGTGTGCGGCCGCACCACGCGCAGCGCGCGCACGTGTGCCAGTTGCCGACCCTGGGTGTGCTCCGCGTAGGCCAGCAAGGCCGCCGCCGCTGCGTGGGCATGGGTCATCCCCTGCGTGTCCCAGCCGGCCAGGCTGGCCACCTGCAACTGCTCGCATAGGCGACGCTGCCCCAGCGCGGGATCGAAGTGCCAGGCCGGGCGCGCCGTCAACGCCATCGGCCCCAGGCCCTGACGCCAGTCCTGCAGCTGCGCTTGCAGCGCCTCGGGCAGGTCAGCGCTGAGCAGCACTTCCTGCGGCGCCAGGCGCGCCAGCCAGCTGCGCAGATCGTCCCAGCCGCACTCGGCCAGGTGCAACGTGCCTTCGGTGACGGCCAGCCAGGCCAGACCGCAGGCCCCGCGCGTGCCGCGGTGCAGCGCCAGCAGCCGCGCGTCGTCCTTGTCGGCCAACAGCTCGGTGTCGGTCAGCGTGCCGGGCGTGACGATGCGTACCACCTGCCGCTCGACCGGGCCTTTGGCGCTGGCCACGTCGCCGACCTGCTCGCAAATCGCCACCGATTCGCCGAGCCGGATCAGCCGGGCCAGGTACGCCTCCACCGAGTGCACGGGTACACCGGCCATCACCACCGGGGCCGCGGCCGATTGGCCACGGTGTGTCAGCGTGATGTCGAGCAGCCGCGCGGCCTTGTGGGCGTCGTCGTAGAACAGCTCGTAAAAATCCCCCATGCGGAAAAAGACCAGCGTGTTGGGGTGCTGGGCTTTGATGCGCAGCCACTGCTGCATCATCGGCGTGTGCGCTTCCAGCGGCGCGTCGGGTGCGCCGCCCAAGCCAGCAACCGGCTGCCGCGCGGGGGTGACCATCGTCAGGTGCGCGCAGGGCTTACCAAGGGGCGTCGCCGGCGCGAGCGGGGGCAGCTGCCGTGGGCGCGGCGGGTTCGGGTGCGGGTCGGTCGTCGGCGCGCTGCGGTGCGCACTGGCTGTAGCCGCTCAGCACCCCCACCATCTGGCCATAGATGCGCGGGTTGGCCGCCATGCACTCGCGCGTTTCCAGGAAGTCGGGCTCACCGGTGAAGTTGCCGACCAGACCACCGGCCTCGGTGACCAGCAACGCGCCGGCGGCGACATCCCACGGGCTCAGGCCCAGCTCGAAAAAGCCGTCGGTGAAGCCGGCGGCCACGTAGGCCAGGTCCAGCGCCGCCGAGCCGGGGCGGCGCACCCCGGCCACGCGCGGCAGCATGTCGCCGAACATCTTCAGGTAGGTTTGGAAGGCGTCGCCGGGGCGAAACGGAAAGCCGGTGCTGAGCAGGCAGTCGCGCAGCTGCGTGCGCTTGGCCACGCGGATGCGGTGGTCGTTGAGGAACGCACCACGCCCCTTGCTGGCGGTGAACAGGTCGTTGCGCGTGGGGTCGTAGACCACCGCCTGCTCCAGCCGCCCATCGACCATCAACGCGATGCTGACGCAGTAGACCGGAAAGCCGTGGATGAAGTTGGTGGTGCCGTCCAGCGGGTCGATGATCCAGGTGTAGGCTTTGCCGCGCCCCTTGCCTGGGCGCCGGCCCGATTCCTCGGCCCAGATGCCGTGGTCGGGGTACGCGCCCAGCAGCGTGTCGATGATGGCTGCTTCCGCCGCGTGATCCACCTCGGTGACGAAGTCGTTGGTCTGCTTGGCACCAACGCGCAAGCCCTCGAGGTCGAGGGAGGCACGGTTGATCAGCGCGCCAGCGGCGCGGGCGGCCTTGACGGCCACGTTCAGCATGGGGTGGAGGTGGGCGGTCATCGAAGCGGTGGGCAAGAACGGCCAAGGGGCTGCGCGATGGCAGCGACAATAAGGCACCCGATTGTACCCGCCACCCATGAACGACACCGTCCACCCGTGCCAACCCCTGACCCGTTTCGTGCTCGTCGAGCCCAGCCACGCCGGCAACGTGGGCGCCGTGGCGCGCGCGTTGAAGGTGATGGGCTTTGACGACTGGGTGTTGGTGCGACCGCGCTGGCGCGACGTGCTGCAGCGGCCCGAGGCGGTGGAGCGCGCCAGCGGCGCCGCCGACCTGCTGGGGCGGGCGCGCGTCGTTGCCACGCTGGACGAGGCGCTGCACGGCATCAGCCACGTGTGCACGACCGCGATGACGCCGCGCGACTTTGGCCCACCGGTGGCGGCGCCGCGACCGTACCTGGACGCGTTGGCGCCCAAGTTGCTGGGTGGGTCCGAGCAGGGGGTGGCGTTTGTCTTTGGGCCGGAGCGCTACGGGTTGGCCAACGCCGACGTCTGGCGCAGCCACGTGTGTCTGCGCATTCCCACGGCGCCGGACTATGGATCGCTCAACCTGGCCGCGGCGGTGCAACTGATCGCCTACGAGTGGCGCCTGGCGTTGGGCGGCTTTGGCCAAACGCAGGTGCCAGCGGGCCCGCCGCGCGAGCCAGCGGCCGATGCGGTGGCCGTCGGCGGCCTGTTGGAGCACTGGCGCGAGGCCTTGCTGGCCGTGGGTTACCTGGACCCGGCCAGCCCGAAAAAACTGATGGCCCGGCTGCGGCTGCTGGTGCAACGCGCCGCCCCCACGCCCAGCGAAGTCCACATCCTGCGCGGGGTGGCGCGCGCCGTGCTGCGCGCGCTGCATCAGCGCAACGGCTAAACTGCGCGCCATGCCCATGCAGCTGCTGCGCCGTCTGCGCGACGACATCGACGCCATTTTGGAACGCGACCCTGCGGCCCGCTCGCGCTGGGAGGTGCTGACCTGTTACCCCGGGCTGCACGCGTTGTGGCTGCATCGGCTGGCGCATGCGCTGTGGCGGCGTGGCTGGCGCTGGTTGGCGCGCTGGATCTCGCACTGGAACCGTTGGTTGACCGGCATCGAAATCCATCCCGGTGCGCGTATCGGGCGACGCGTGTTCATCGACCACGGCATGGGGGTGGTCATCGGCGAGACCGCCGAAGTGGGCGACGACTGCACCATCTACCACGGCGTCACGCTGGGCGGCACCTCGCTGTACAAAGGCACCAAACGCCACCCGACGCTGGGGCGCGGGGTCATCGTCGGCGCCGGCGCCAAGATTTTGGGCGGCTTCGAGGTGGGCGATGGCGCCAAGGTCGGCAGCAACGCGGTCGTCACCAAGCCGGTGCCGGCCGGGGCCACCGCGGTGGGCAACCCGGCGCGCATCATCGTGGCCGATGTCGACGCTCGCCGTGAAGAGGCCGCCGCCCGCATGGGGTTTTCCGCGTATGGGGTCACGCAGAACGACGATCCACTTAGCCAGGCGCTGCGCGGCCTCATCGACAACGCCGCCGGCCACGAACACCAAATCGCGCTGCTGTGGCAGGCGATCGAAAAACTGGCCTGCGCGCAGCGTGGTGCCTGCCTGCCGCCCGACGCCGCGCGCACCGAGCACTTCGAGGCCGACAAGCTCAGCCAGTTGCTGGGCAAGTGACCACAGCCGCCATCGCGGCCGCAGGTTACGGGGCGTTGACGCGCCGCTGCGCCGACTTCGGGCGAAACGCGGCGCACACCTCGGGGCGGGTTTCCAGGTACGGCCCACCGATGAGGTCGATGCAATACGGCACGGCGGCGAAAATGCCGTGCACGACAGGCCGACCGTCAGCGTCTTTCAGGCCTTCGAGCGTCTCGGCAATCGATTTGGGCTGGCCGGGCAGGTTGATGATCAGGCTGCGGCCGCGGATCACTGCCACCTGGCGCGACAAAATCGCGGTCGGCACGAAGCGCAGGCTGATCTGGCGCATCTGTTCGCCAAACCCGGGCATTTCCTTGTCGGCCACGGCCAGCGTCGCCTCGGGCGTGACGTCGCGCGGCGCCGGGCCGGTGCCACCGGTGGTCAGGATCAGGCTGCAGCCGTGCTGGTCCGCCAGCTCCACCAGCGTGGCGCTGATGGTGTCGCGCTCGTCGGGGATGAGCCGCTCGACGAACGTGATGGGGTTGTGCAGCGCGCGCGTGAGCCAGTCGCGCAGTGCCGGCAGGCCCTGGTCCTGGTAGACGCCTTGGCTGGCGCGGTCGCTGATGGAGACGATGCCGATGGTGACGGGGTCGAAAACGGAGGTGCTCATGGCGGCTCGTGTCAGACGGAGGCGGTGTGGTGGGCGTCCAGCGCGGCGCGCACATGCTGAAACAGCTCGCGCCAGGCACGGCTGTGGCGCGCTGGCTGCCCGGGGTGGTCGGGGTTGGGGGCGGTGCGGTCTTTGCGTGCCTGGCGGATCAGTGCACGCAGGCGCTGCCAGTCGGCCTCGGGTTCGATCGTGCGCCAGTCGTGCAGGGCGTCGTCGCTGGCCACCAGGCGCTCGCGCCACTGCTCGGCTTCGTGCAGCCGGGCGGTTTGGGCGGCGTGGCCGCGGTGCTGCTCGTCCAGCGCGGCCTGCAGCGCCGCCACCAGCTCGTCGTCCAGGCGGCGCATCAGCTTGCCAATGTACTGCAGCTGACGGCGGCGCGCTTCGAACGCGTCGATACGCCGCGCTTCCGTCAGGGCTTGCAGCACATCCTCCGGCAGGCCCAGGCGTTGCAGCACTGCAGCGTTGAGCTCCAGCAGCCGCTCGCCCAGCGCCTGGCGCTCGGCGCTGAGGCGCTTGAGGTCGGTTTTGCTGTACTCGGCGTCCCACTTGGCGGCGCGCTTGAGCTCGGCGTCTTCGGCGCTGCCGTAAGCGACGAAGTGGCCGCGGACGAAATACCCTTTGGGCGGCTTGCGTGGCATGGCCAGTATCATAGCCGTCGGCATGAAAGCATCCAAACCCACCACACGCGCGCGCCGCGGGGCGCAAGGTTTCCAATTCACGCAAGCCGACTTCGAGGCGCTGGCCGACGTGGCGCTGCAGCACGCGCGCCAGCTTGGGGTGGCCGACGCGGCGGTCGAAGTCTCGGAAGGGTCGGGCCTGAGCGTCAGCGTGCGCTGCGGCGCGCTGGAAAACGTCGAGCGCAACCGCGACAAGGCGCTGGGCATCACGGTGTACCTGGGGCAGCGGCGTGGTCACGCCTCGACGTCCGACTTTTCGGTCGAGGCCATCCGCGCCACCGTGCAGGCGGCGTACGACATTGCCCGCTTCACCGCCGAGGACCCCGCCGCGGGGTTGCCGGAGGAGACCGACGTCGCCAACGACTACCCCGACCTGGAGCTGTTTCACCCCTGGCCGATCGACGCCGAGCAGGCCGCGGAGCTCGCGCTGCGCTGCGAGGCGGCCGCCTTCGCCGTCAGCCCGCTGATCACCAACAGCGAAGGCGCGTCGGTGTCGGCCCAGCAGTCGCACTTCTGGGCCGAGCATATGCGGGACGGCCAGCGGCGTCGGCAGGGTATTTTTTACGGTGGCTACGCCAGCTCGCGTCACAGCCTGTCGGTGGCGCCGATCGCTGGCAAGGGCGACGGCATGCAGCGTGACCATTGGTACACGTCGCAGCGCAACCCAGCCGAGCTGGCCAGCCCCGAAGCGGTGGGCCGCTACGCCGCCGAGCGGGCGCTGGCGCGCCTGCGGCCGCGCAAAATCGCCACCACCGAGTGCCCGGTGCTGTTCGACGCGCCGCTGGCGGCGGGGCTGCTGGGGGCCTATGTGCAAGCCACCAGCGGCGGTGCCCTGTACCGCCGCGCCAGTTTTTTGCTCGACAGCCTGGGGCGGCAGGTGTTTGCGCCGCACATCGACATCGACGAGGACCCGCACATCATCGGCGCCAAGGGCAGCGCGCCGTTCGATGACGAGGGTGTGCGCACGCTGGCGCGTACCGTGGTGTCGGGTGGCTGCGTCAAGGGGTATTTTCTGAGCACGTATTCGGCGCGCAAACTGGGGCTGCGCACCACCGGGCACGCGGGGGGCTCGCACAACCTGCGCTTGACCAGCCGCCTGACCCAGCCCAACGACGACCTGCCGGCCATGCTGCGCAAACTGGGCCGCGGCCTGTTCGTCACCGAGCTGATGGGGCAGGGCGTCAACCTGGTCACCGGCGACTATTCGCGCGGGGCGGCGGGTTATTGGGTCGAGGACGGCGTCATCGCCTACCCGGTGCAGGAGATCACCATCGCCGGTAACCTGGCCGAGATGCTGCGCGGCATCGTTGCGGTCGGCGCCGACGTGTACAACCTGGGCAGCAAGTACGTCGGCTCGGTGCTGATCGAGCGCATGAAGGTCGCCGGCAACTGACGCGCGGTGGGTATCAGGGCAGCGGGGCGGCGTGCACCGTCAGGCGCTCACCCAGCAGACGTTGGGCCACGGCGGCCGCCGCGGCGGGATCGCCGCTCGTCAGCAGCGGCAGTGCTGCGGTGCGCCCGTCGGCGCGGCGCAACGCGCCCGCCGCCTGCAGGCGGCGCTGCAGCTCGCGCGCCACGGCCGGCGCCGGGTCCAGCACCTGCACCCCGGGGCCGGCCACGCGTTCGATCACCGGGCGTAAAAACGGGTAGTGGGTGCAGCCCAGCGCCAGCACGTCGGCACCGGCCTGCACCAGCGGCGTGACGACGTCGGCCACCATGGCCTCGGTCTGTGGCCCGTCGAGCCGGCCTTGCTCCACGCATTCGACCCAACCCGGACATGCCTGGGCCAGCACGCGCACCCCGTCGCCGTGCTGCTCGATCAAGCGCGCCAGCCCCGCGCTGCGCACGGTGTTGCGCGTGGCCAGCACCGCCACCACGCCGCTGTGCGTGGCCGCCACGGCGGGCTTGACGGCCGGCTCGATGGCGACGATCGGCCAATCCGGATGCAGAGCGCGCAACGCGCCGATCGACAGCCCCGTGACTGTATTGCACGCCACCACCGCGGCTTTGCAGCCGGCGCGGCGCAGGACGTGCAAGCAATGTTCGGCGCGGGCTTGCACGAACGCCACCGGCTTGTCGCCGTAGGGAGCGTGGCCGGAGTCGGCCACGTAGAGCAGCCGCTCGGCGGGCAGCAGGGCGTGGACGGCGCGCAACACCGACAGCCCACCGACGCCGGAGTCGAACACGCCGACCGGGGCGTCGGCGTCGATGGGGGCGTGCGCCATGGGCCGGCAGCGGTCAGCGGGGTTGCAGCGCCGCCTTGACCGCGGCCGACACCTGCGCCATGTCGGCCTGACCAGCCAGCTCAGCCTTGGCCACGGCCATGACCTTGCCGATGTCGGCTGGCGTCAAGGGGCGGCCCAGCTCGGCACCCAGGTGCGCGACGATGCGCGCCACCGTGTCCGCCACCGCCTGCGCGTCCAGGCGTGCGGGCAGGTAGGCCTGCAGCACCTCGGCTTCAGCGCGCTCGCGCTCGGCCAGATCCTGCCGCCCGGCCTGCTCGTAGGCCGCGATCGAGTCCCGCCGCTGTTTGAGCAGCTTGTCCACCACGGCGATGACGCCGGCGTCGTCCAGCGTGACGCGGTCGTCGACTTCACGCTGCTTGATGGCCGCCAACAGCAGACGAATCGCGCCCAGACGTGCGCTGTCCTTGGCACGCATGGCGGCCTTCATGTCGTCCTGGATACGTTCCTTGAGGGTCATGCAGACCTCCGGGGGCTCGGGAACCATGGAAACAGCCCGCCAAAGCGTCCTTTGGCGGGCTGCTGGGGTTGAGCACCGTCTGTGGCAGGGTGGCGCGGGCTGCGCGCGGGATCCCGGGTGCGCGAGCCGCGTCCCGCCGGCCCGGCAAGGCCGATCAGTACAGGCGCTGCGGCAGCTGCATCGAGCGCACCCGCTTCAGGTGACGCTTGATGGCGGCGGCGCGCTTGCGCTTGCGCTCGGCGGTGGGCTTTTCGTAGAACTCGCGCGCGCGCAGCTCATTGAGCAGGCCGAGCTTTTCGATCGTGCGCTTGAAGCGGCGCAGGGCAACGTCGAACGGTTCGTTTTCTTTGACGCGGATGGTGGTCATTGGCCAATGGTTTCCGATGAAGGCCCTGACACCCCGTGGGCTGAACCGTGACGTTCTCCGCACGCGGTGCTTCAGGCCGAACCCCTGCCTTCAGCATCACGGCAGGCAGGGCTTTGCCAGCAAAGACTTTCATTATAGCAAGTTCAATCGCGTCGGTGTGTGGCATGATGGTGTCCGCTGAGCTTGCGCTGGGGGTTCAACCGCGGAGGGTGCCTATGTTCGAATCCGCTGAGATTGGCCATCGTCTGGACCGTGCCACGTACAAGGCCCAGGTGCCTGGGTTGCGCGCGGCGTTGTTGCAGGCCCAGTACGAGCTGCTGCAGCGTGCCGACCGTGCGGTGTGCATTCTGATCAACGGGGTCGACGGGGCAGGCCGCAGCGAAACAGTCAACACCCTCAACGCCTGGATGGACCCACGCCATATCCGCACCGAGGCGTTCGACCCGTTGCGGGACGAGGAGCGCCGCTGGCCCGAGATGTGGCGCTTTTGGCAGGTGTTGCCGCCCAAGGGCCACATTGGCATCTTGTTTGGCTCGTGGTACACCGATCCCATCCACTGCCGGGTGCAGGGGCGCGATGACCGACAACGCTTTGCGTTGCGGCTGGAGCGCATCCGGCGCTTCGAGCGCATGCTGGTCGCCGAGGGGGTGGTACTGGTCAAGTTCTGGTTCCATCTGTCAAAAAAGGCGGTCAAAGCGCGCTACAAGGCGTTGGCGGCGGATCCGCGCACGGCATGGCGCATCGGGCCGCGCGAAAGGGCGCACCTCAAACGCTACGATGCCTTCATCGACGCGGCCGACGAAGCGCTGCGCAGCACCAGCCTGGGCGAGGCGCCCTGGATCGTCATTGATGGCAGCGACGACGCCTACCGGGAGCTGACCGCGGGGCGGCACCTGCTGACGGTGCTGCAGCACCGACCGCCTCCGGCGCCGGCCCCCGTGCCCGTGCCCCCGGCGGTGCTGGAGCTGCCGGCGCGTCCAGCCAGCCTGTTGCACGCGTTCGACTACGGCCGCAGCCTGACACAGCAGCGCTACGAACGCCAGTTGGCCCGCTGGCAAGGCGAGCTCAATCAGCTCAGCCGCCACCCTGGGCTGTGCAAACGCTCGCTCGTCGTGGTGTTCGAGGGCATGGACGCGGCGGGCAAGGGCAGCACGATACGGCGTTTGACCGCAGCGTGGGACGCACGGTTTTACCGCGTGGTGCCGGTGGCGGCCCCGAACGAAAACGAGCGTACGCAACCGTATCTGTGGCGCTTTTGGCGCTACATCCCTCCCCACGGCAAGGCGGTCATCTTCGACCGTTCATGGTACGGTCGGGTGTTGGTCGAGCGCGTCGAGGGGCTGTGCAGCGAGGCCGACTGGATGCGCGCGTACGGCGAGATCAACGCCTACGAGGAGGAGTTGGCCGAGGCCGGGGCGATCATCGTCAAGTTTTGGCTGGCCATCACGCCCGAGGAGCAGCTGCGGCGCTTCCGCGAGCGCGAGAACACCCCGTACAAGCGCCACAAGATCACGCCCGAGGATTGGCGCAACCGCGAAAAGTGGCCTCAATACGAACGCGCCGTGGAGCAGATGGTGGACCGCACGTCGACCCGCGTGGCACCATGGCACATCGTGGCCAGCGACGACAAGCGCTGGGCGCGTGTCGAGGTGCTGCGCACGCTGACGCGCCGGCTACGGGCGGCGCTGGACGACGAAGCTTGAGACCGGCGCGTTGGTCAGGTGCCCAACGGGGGCAGGCCGTGGCGGGCACGCGCCTTGGTGCACGCGTCGCTGCCGGCCTCGAACTCCCGGCACGGTGAGGGCCGCCACTCGTAAATACCGCAGGTCACCTGCTGGCCCACGGTGCCGGTCAGCGCGGCGCACCGCGGGGGCCGGTGGTCGGTTCCGCGCATCCGCACGGTGGCGCCGCTAACCTCGACCGCCAACCCGTCGGGTACCCGGCCGCCGCAGCTTTGCGTTTCGTACACCGAAAAATCAACCCGAAACCAGGCGCAGCATGCGCCGCAGCGCAAGCACTCGCTCATCGCACTCCCAACCGATTTTCAACACGGTATGGCTCACGGCCGGCCGAGCAACAGGTATTCCATCAACGCTTTTTGCACATGCATGCGGTTTGGCCGCTGCGCTCGAAACCGCATGGGTTACTGCTGGCCGAGCAACAGGTATTCCATCAACGCCTTTTGCACATGCATGCGGTTTGGCCGCTGCGCTCGAAACCGCATGGGTTACTGCTGGCCGAGCAACAGGTATTCCATCAACGCTTTTTGCACATGCATGCGGTTTGGCCGCTGCGCTCGAAACCGCATGGGTTACTGCTGGCCGAGCAACAGGTATTCCATCAACGCCTTTTGCACATGCATGCGGTTTGGCCGCTGCGCTCGAAACCGCATGGGTTACTGCTGGCCGAGCAACAGGTATTCCATCAACGCTTTTTGCACATGCATGCGGTTTGGCCGCTGCGCTCGAAACCGCATGGGTTACTGCTGGCCGAGCAACAGGTATTCCATCAACGCCTTTTGCACATGCATGCGGTTTTCGGCTTCGTCCCAGACGACGGATTGGGGGCCGTCGATGACGTCGGCGTCCACCTCCTCGCCACGGTGCGCCGGCAGGCAGTGCATGAACAGCGCGTCCGGCTTGGCTTGCGCCATCATGGCCGCGGTCACGCGCCAGGCGGCAAAGGCCTTTTGGCGTGCTTCGTTTTCGGCCTCGTAGCCCATGCTGGTCCACACGTCGGTGGTCACCAGGTCGGCACCGCGGCAGGCGGCCATCGGGTCGTCGAACACCTGCCAGAAGTCGCCCCGCGGCACGCCCGCCACGGCGGGGTCCACCTCGTAGCCACGCGGGGTGCTGAGGTGGACACGGAAACCCAAGATCTGCGCCGCCTGCAGCCAGGTGTTGGCCATGTTGTTACCGTCGCCGATCCACGCCACCGTGATGCCGCGCAGCGCCGCGGCGTCGATGGAGCCGTCGGCGCGGCGGCCACGGTGCTCCAGCCAGGTGAACAAATCGGCCAGGATCTGGCAGGGGTGGAACTCGTTGGTCAGGCCGTTGATGACCGGCACGCGCGAATGCGCGGCAAAGCGCTCGATTTTGCTTTGCTCGAAGGTGCGGATCATCACCAGGTCCACCATGCGGCTGATGACGCGGGCGGTGTCTTCGATCGGCTCGCTGCGCCCGAGCTGGCTGTCGCCGGTGGTCAGGTGCACCACCGAGCCGCCCATTTGGTACATCCCCGCCTCGAAGCTGACGCGCGTGCGCGTGCTGGCCTTTTCGAAGATCATCGCCAGCGTACGGTCGACTAGCGGCTGGTAGCGCTCGTAGGTTTTGAACTTGTGCTTGATCAGGGCCGCGCGCTCGAACAAGTAGGCGTACTCGTCGGCCGTGAAATCCTTGAACTGCAGGTAGTGGCGGAGCGGTGGGGTCATGCGGAGGTCTCGTCGAGGAAGGTGCGCACCTGGGGCACCAGCTTGGCGATGATTTCGTCGGCTTCGGCACGCGTCAGGATCAGCGGCGGCACCAACCGCACCACGCGGTCGGCGGTCACCGAAATCAGCAACCCGGCGCGCGCGCAGCGCAGCACCAGATCGCCACAGGGGCGGTCGAGCTCGATGCCAATCATCAAGCCCTTGCCGCGCACCTCGCGCACCCCGGGTACGGCGTGCAGCTCGGCCCACAGCTGGGTCAGCAGGTGCTGCCCCTGCCGCGCGGCGTTGTCCAGCAGGCCTTCGTCTTCCATGATGCGGATGGTTTCCAGGCCGGCGCGCATCGCCAGTGGGTTGCCGCCGAACGTGGTGCCGTGGTTGCCCGGCTGGAAGATCTGTGCCGCGCGCGGCCCGGCCACCACCGCGCCCACCGGCACGCCCGAACCCAGCCCCTTGGCCAGCGGCATCACGTCCGGGCGAATGTTGGCCCATTGGTGCGCGAACCACCGGCCGGTGCGGCCCATGCCGCACTGCACCTCGTCGATCATCAGCAGCCAATCGCGTTGGTCGCACAGCGCGCGCACGCCGGCGATGTAGTCGGGCTGCAGTGGGTGCACGCCGCCTTCGCCCTGGATGGCCTCGAAAAACACCGCCACGACGTTGGGGTTGCCGTTGGTGGCGCGGTGCAGCGCGTCCAGGTCGTTGGCCGGCACACGGATGAAGCCTTCGACCAGCGGCTCGAAGCCGGCTTGCACCTTGGGGTTGCCGGTGGCCGACAGCGTGGCGAGCGAGCGGCCGTGGAACGCCCGCTCGTAAACGACGATTTCGGGGCGTGCGATGCCCTTGTCGTGCCCGAACTTGCGCGCCAGCTTCAGTGCGGCTTCGTTGGCTTCCAGCCCGCTGGAGCAAAAGAAAACCTTGTCCAGCCCGCTGCGCTCGCACAGCGCCGCGGCCAGCGGCTCGGTGTAGGGGTGGTGATGGTAGTTGCTCGTGTGAATGAGCTGGCCGACTTGGTCCTGCAACGCCCGCACCAGGCGCGGGTGGGCGTGGCCCAGCGTGTTGACGGCGATACCCGCCAATGCGTCCAGGTACTCGCGCCCCTGGTCGTCCCACACGCGGCACCCCCTGCCGTGGGTGAGCATGACGGGCACACGCCCGTAGGTGGACATGACATGCGGCTCGGGGATCGGCTTGAGGTCGTACATCGTGTCGGGCGCTCCGGGAGGTTGGGTCGGCAAGCCATCCATTCTATCGATGCCGCGCATGGCCGATGGTGGTGCGTGCGGCGACCGACCGTCGGTGGGTACGTAACCGGAACGGCACCAAGTCTTATATAAGATAGAATACCGCCCGTGATGGACACGCCCCAGGCCCAGCAAATTTTTATTCAGGGGGTGACCCGCAGCGGGCGCACCTTCCGCCCGAGCGACTGGGCGGAGCGTCTGGCCGGCGTGATGCGCCCTTTCCATCCGCAAGCCCGTGCCAGTGGCCCTGCGGGGCACCTGGGCTATTCGCCCTGGGTGGTGCCGACCGTGGTCGGCGGTGTCAAGTGCGTGGTGGTGGACCGGGCGCTGCGCGACTACGACGAGCGCGCGTGGGATTTCATCATGGGGTTTGCGCGCGACAACGACCTGGTCGTCACCGAGGCGTGCCTGGTGCCTGACGCGCCCCCGCCACGCCGCTGAGTTCGCCAATTTCCACACACCGATCCCGTTTGGCCGCACGGCTCCCCAAAACGCCAACGCCTCCCGGGTGGGAGGCGTTGAGGTTTGCCCGGCGCGTCGGGCGTTGCTGGCAGCGCACCCGTTCCAAAGGCAGGCGGCACGTGGCCGCCCGTGCGGGTGTTTGCGCGCGAGGTCAAGCGGCCGCGGCAGCGGCGCCCAGCGCCTTGACCTTGGCCGACAGGCGGCTCTTGTCACGCGCCGCCTTGTTCTTGTGGAAGATGCCCTTGTCGGCGATCGAGTCGACGATCGATTGCATCTGCGCAAACAGCTCGGTCGCCTTGGCCTTGTCGCCGGCGGCGACGGCCTTTTCGACCTTCTTGATCGCGGTGCGGTACTTGGAGCGCAGCGAGCTGTTGTGGGCGTTGAGCTTGGCGTTCTGGCGGGCGCGCTTGCGGCCCGACTTCAGACGCGGGGACTTGTTGGACTTGGTGGCCATGGATGGGTTCCTGACAAGAGGTTTGGGAGGATGATGCCAGCAAAACCCGCAATTATAGATGGCAGCGCCGGCGTTGGCAAAGAAGCAACATCGGCGCGACCACGGCGGTGTTCGGTTGACCTTTGTCAACCGGATGCAAGGGGACTCGGGCATACTTGCGCGCGCTAACCGCGCCGCGCTGGGCTCGCCCGCGCGTGGCGTGGCCGGCTGCCGAGCTTTTTTCGGTGACGATGTTTGGTTTCGACGACGCCATGACCCAGGAACACCCGAGCGCCGCCCAAGCGGCCCAACCCATTGCCCCGGGCGCGGCCCTGCCGCACCGCAAAATCATCCGCAGCTGGATCACGCCGCTGGCCGAGCGGCGCACCGCCATCGCGGTGGCGCTGCTGGTGCTGGACTGGGTGATTTTCGCCGCCTTCATCGCCGGCACCATCGTGTTGACCAGCTGGTGGGCCAAGCTGCTGTGTGGCATGGCGGCCGGTTTCATGATCGAGCGCCTGTTCATCATCGGGCACGACGCCTGCCACCAGAGCTACACGCCGCACCGAGGCCTCAACAAGCTGCTGGGGCGCATCGCCATGGTGCCGTCGCTGACGCCCTACAGCCTGTGGGAGGTCGGCCACAACGTGGTGCACCACGGCTACACCAACCTCAAGGGCGTGGACTTCGTGTGGGCACCACTGACCAAGGAAGAGTTTGAAGCCCTGCCGCGCTGGCGCCAGTGGCTCGAGCGTGTGTACCGCAGCGGCTGGGGGCCTGCGCTGTATTACTTCATCGAGATGTGGTGGCTGCGCATGTTCTTCCCGCGCAAGACCTACATGGGCACGCGCCGTCCCGAGTTCATCTGGGACGGGGTGTTCGTGCTCTGCGTCGCGCTGCTGTGGATCGGCGGCATGGTCTGGACCGCGCTGGCCACGGGGCAGTCCGTGTGGCTGCAGGTGGTCATGGGCTTCGTCGTGCCGTTCATCTTCTGGAACGCGATGATCGGCTTCGTCGTGTATGTCCACCACACCCATCCGGCGGTGCAGTGGCACGACGACAAGGTGGCCTGGGCCAAGGCGGCGCCCTTTGTGTCCACCACGGTGCATCTGGAGTTCCCGCTGAAGATCGGTGCGCTGATGCACCACATCATGGAGCACACCGCGCACCACGTCGACATGAGCGTGCCGCTGTACAAGCTCAAGCAGGCGCAAAAGAAGCTGGAGGACATGCTGCCCGGGCGCATCATCATCCAGCGTTTCAGCTGGCGCTGGTACTTCGACACCGCGCGCCGCTGCAAGCTCTACGACTTCACGCGGCGCTGCTGGACCGATTTCCACGGACGCCCGACCAGCGACCCGGCGCCATCGTACGCCTGAGCGCCCCGTACCACGGACGTGAGCAAGGGACCGCATGGCGGTCCCTTGGCGTTGTTGCGCTGGCCAGCGCCGTGCTGCGGTGCGACAATACAGCCCAATGACTCAAGCGTTTTCCGAACTGAACCTGGCCGAACCGTTGCAACGCGCGGTGGCCGAGATGGGCTACACGGCCCTGACCCCCATCCAGGCCCAGGCCATTCCCGTGGTGCTGCAGGGGCGCGACGTGATGGGTGCGGCCCAGACCGGCACCGGCAAGACGGCGGCGTTTTCGCTGCCGCTGCTGCAGCGGCTGTTGCGCCACGCCAACACCTCGACGTCGCCCGCGCGCCATCCGGTGCGTGCGCTGGTGCTGCTGCCCACGCGCGAGCTGGCCGATCAGGTGGCGCAGCAGATCAAGCTGTACGCCAAGCACACGCCGCTGCGCAGCGCGGTGGTGTTTGGCGGCATGGACATGAAGCCTCAGGTCGAGGAGTTGCGCAAGGGCGTCGAGATCCTGGTGGCCACGCCGGGGCGGCTGCTGGACCACATCGAGGCCAAGACGGTGGTGCTCAACCAAGTCGAGTACGTGGTGCTGGACGAGGCCGACCGCATGCTCGACATCGGGTTTTTGCCGGACCTGCAGCGCATCTTGTCGTACCTGCCCAAGCAGCGCACGACGCTGCTGTTTTCGGCGACGTTTTCACCCGAGATCAAGCGCCTGGCGGCGAGTTACCTGCAGGACCCGGTGGTCATCGAGGTGGCTCGGCCCAACACGACCGCCTCCACCGTCGAGCAGCGCTTTTTCCGCGTCGAGGACGAGGACAAGCGCGCCGCGCTCAAGGCGCTGCTGCGCGAGCACGGCGTTCAGCAGGCGTTTGTCTTCGTCAACAGCAAGCTGGGCTGCGCGCGGCTGGCGCGTGCGCTGGAGCGCGATGGCCTGGCGGTGACGGCACTGCATGGCGACAAGAGCCAGGACGAGCGCCTCAAGGCGCTGGAGGCGTTCAAGCAAGGCCAGGTGCAGCTGCTGGTCTGCACCGACGTCGCCGCGCGCGGTCTGGACATCAAGGACGTGCCGGCGGTGTTCAATGTGGACATTCCGTTCAACGCCGAGGACTACGTGCACCGCATCGGCCGCACCGGGCGGGCGGGAGCGTCGGGGCTGGCGTTTTCGTTCGTCACCGGCCGCGACGCCCGCGCGCTGGCCGACATCGAAAAACTGATTGGCCGCAAGGTTGAGGTCGAACCGCTGGAGTTGCCGCAGGAGCGGCGCGCCCGCCCTGCGCGCAGCAACGACGGACAGCGTCTGTGGCGCAGCAGCGAAGCGGACGCGGTGGCCGACACGGCGCCGCAGGCCGCACCGGCTGCGCCGCGCGCCAGTCGTGCCCGACCGACACGCGCGCCGGCGGTGGCCACCGACCCGCTGCTGGACCGTCCCTACGAGCCATCGCTGCCGCCCGACGTCAAACCCGACTGGGAGGCGGCCGCCAAGCCCGCGGCGCCCAAAGGCCTGTCGGCCTACATCCGGCCCAAGCGCAAGGTGCCGGCCCTGTTGCGCGCGCCGCTGCCGCCGCTCACATCCCCCGACCCGGTGCCTGAGCCTGCGGGCACGGCAGGCGGATGACTTCGACTGCGCGCGCGTCCAGCGGGGTGTGCTCGTCAGGCAAGCAGGCTGCGCTGAGCGCGCCGCCCCACACGCAGCCGCTGTCCAGCGGCAGCACGTCGGCGCGTGCCAGCGGTCCCAGCGTCGACCAATGGCCAAAGGCGATCGGGGTGCCGGCGCTGGCGCGGCCGGGCACGTCGAACCATGGCAGGTAGCCCGCCGGCGCGCCATCGCGGCCGTCCTTGGTGGCGAATTCCATCTCGCCCGACGGTGTGCAAAAGCGCAGCCGCGTCAGGGCATTGACGATGACGCGCCAGCGCGCGGGGCCCTGCAGGTCGTCGCTCCAGCGCTCGGGCTCGTTGCCGTACATCTGCGCCAGCCATGCGTGGCGCTGGGTGGGGTCGCGCAGCACGGCGTGCACCTCGTCGGCCAGGGCCAATGTTTGCTCGACGCTCCAGCCCGGCAGCACCCCGGCGTGCACGAGCAACCACCCGCGCTCGAGCAGCGCCAGGGGGCGCGTGGCCAGCCAGTCCAACAGCGCGGCGCGGTCGGGGGCCGCCAAAATGTCGTCCAGCGTGTCACCGCGGTGGGGCGGGCGCACCCCCGCGGCCACGGCCAGCAGGTGCAGGTCGTGGTTGCCCAACAACGTGTCGGCGGCGCCGTCCAGGCGCATCACGCGCCGCAACGCGGCCAGCGATTGCGGTCCGCGGTTGACCAAGTCGCCCAACACGATGAAGCGGTCGCGGCTGGGCGAGAAGCCCACCTCGTCCAGCAGGCGTTGCAGCATGGCGTCGCAGCCCTGGACGTCGCCAATCAAGTATAGTGCCATGGGCGCGCATTATGGATATCTTGCTGATCGTCTTTTTGACCCTGCTCAATGGGGTGTTTGCCATGTCCGAGTTGGCGTTGGCGGCCAGCCGCCGGGCGCGCCTGTCGGCCCTGGCCGACGCGGGGGATAAGGGGGCCCGCACCGCGCTGCAACTGCTGGACAACCCGACGCAGTTTTTGTCGTCCGTGCAGGTGGGGATCACATCCATCGGCATGCTCAACGGCATCGTGGGCGAGGCGGCGTTCAGCGACGGGCTGGCAGACTGGTTTCGCGGTTGGGGGTGGTCCGACGTAACCGCCTCGGTGTCCGCGACGGCCATCGTCGTGGCGGCCATCACGTTCTTGACGATCGTCTTTGGCGAGTTGGTGCCCAAGCGCATTGGCCAGCTCTACCCGGAAGCCGTCGCGCGCTGGGTGGCGCGGCCCATGGCCGGTGTGGCCCGTGTGGCCAAGCCCTTCGTGCTGCTGCTGTCGGCCACCACCCATGCGGTGCTGCGCCTGCTGCGCATCGACACCGACGCGGCCCGCACGGTGACGGAGGAGGAGATCCACGCCAGCCTGCACGAAGGCTTGGCTGCCGGCGTGATCGAGCGGCAGGAGCACCGC
The DNA here is from genome assembly GCF_007556585.1 of Tepidimonas aquatica. Taxonomy (GTDB): domain Bacteria; phylum Pseudomonadota; class Gammaproteobacteria; order Burkholderiales; family Burkholderiaceae_C; genus Tepidimonas; species Tepidimonas aquatica. Next base: position 19,468 of record NZ_VJNA01000026.1, read on the forward strand.
ATGGTGCACAACGTGCTGGCGCTGGACGACCGGCCGCTGAGCAGCCTGATGGTGCCGCGCGCCGAAGTCGAGTGGCTCGACGCCGGTCTGCCCCTGGCGCAGGTGTTGGTGCAGGCGCGCCACGGGGGACACTCGTGGTACCCGGTGTGCCGGGGCGGCTTGGACGATGTGCTGGGGGTCATTCACCTGTCGCACCTGATGGCGTTGGACGAAGCGGGTGGCCGCGAGGACGACTGGCACCGCGACGCTGAAGCTGCGGTGTTTGTGCCGGAGACCCTGACGGCGCTTGACCTGCTGGAGCAGTTCCGTGCCCGCGCCATGCGCATGGTGTTCGTGGTGGACGAGTACGGTGAGGTGCAGGGCTTGCTCACCCCGCTGGACTTGCTGGAGGCGATCACGGGCGAGCTGTTCAGCGCCGAGCCGCACGACGCGTGGGCGACGCCGCAGCCGGATGGGTCGTGGTTGTTCGACGGCGCCATGCCAGCGCACGAGTTCAAGTCGCGCCTGGACATCGCGGCGCTGCCCGACGAGGAACACGACCGCTACGCCACGTTGGCGGGGCTGATGCAGACGGTGGCGGGGGATTTGCTGCAGGTGGGTGACACGGTGGAGGTGGCGGGCTGGCGCCTCACGGTGCGTTCGATGCAGGGGCGGCGGATCGACCGCGTGCACGCCGAGCGGGCGCCGAGCGCCGCAGCGCCGGCGCCACCGCCTGATCCCGATGGGCATACAGCCAATCCTTGAACGCGGCGGCTGCGGGTGACAGGCGCTTGCCCCGTGGGTACACCACGTGCCACTGGCGCAGCAGCGGAAAGCCCTGCACGTCCAACTGCACGAGCTCGCCCAGCGCCAGTTCGGCCACCACCGTGTGGGCCGACAGCACCGCCAACCCTAGCCCCCCGGCCACGGTTTGCTTGATGGCCTCGTTGCTGCCCACCTCCAGGCGGGCGCGCAGGGGCACCCCAAGTGCGTCGAAAAAGCGCTGCATGGTGGCGCGCGTGCCGCTGCCGGGTTCGCGCAGGATGAAGGGCTCGCCCGCCAAGCGTCGCGGGTCGATGGCGCGCTCGCGCGCCAGCGGGTGCGACGGGGGCGCCACCACCACCAGCGGGTTGTCGGCGAACGGTTCACACACCACGTCCCAGTCCTGCGGCGGCTGGCCCAGGATGTAGAGGTCGTCCCGGTTGGCGCCCAAGCGCTGCAGCAGCGTGTCGCGGTTGCCCACCACCATGGCCACCTCAATGCCCGGATGCGCCGCGGCAAAGCTGCCCAACAACTTCGGCACGACGTACTTCACGGTGGTCAGGATCGCCAGCCGCACGCTGCCCTTTTCGACGCCCTGCAGCGCGGCCATGTCCTCGGCCAAGCGGCGCAGCCGATCGTCAACGTCGACCGCCGCTTCGGCCAACGCGCGCCCCGCCGCCGTCAGGTAGATGCGCCGGCCGATCTGCTCGAACAGCGGCTGTCCCACCATCTCGGACAACTGCTTGACCTGTAGCGACAGGGTCGGGGAGGCCAGGTGCAGGGCTTCGGCGGCGCGGGCGAAGCTGCCTTGTTCGGCGACCGCGCGGAAGATGCGCAGTTGGTGCAGGGTGAGGTGGCGCGGGTTCATCGTTTATTAAGGTAAAACAAAACGTTTTAAATATTTTACTTTTCAAAAATGAATGTCGTGCCTATGATTCGCCTCAGTCCCGTCACGACGGGACAACGCAACCGCCACCAACGATACCCGAGGAGTGAGCATGGCCGTCAAGACCTACAAAGCCGGCGTCAAGGAATACCGCCAGACGTACTGGATGCCCGATTACACCCCGCTGGACACCGACCTGCTGGCGGTGTTCAAGATCGTGCCGCAGCCCGGCGTGGACCGCGAGGAGGCCGCCGCGGCGGTGGCCGCCGAGTCCTCCACCGGCACCTGGACCACGGTGTGGACCGATCTCTTGACCGATCTGGACTACTACAAGGGCCGTGCCTACCGCATCGAGGATGTGCCGGGCGACGACACGGCGTTTTATGCGTTCATCGCCTACCCGATCGATCTGTTCGAGGAGGGTTCGGTGGTCAACGTGTTCACGTCGCTCGTGGGCAACGTGTTCGGCTTCAAGGCGGTGCGCTCGCTGCGCCTGGAGGATGTGCGCTTCCCAATCGCGTACGTCAAGACCTGCGGCGGCCCGCCGCACGGCATCCAGGTCGAGCGCGACCTGATGAACAAGTACGGCCGCCCGCTGCTGGGCTGCACGATCAAGCCCAAGCTCGGCCTGTCGGCCAAGAACTACGGCCGCGCTGTGTACGAAGCCCTGCGCGGCGGTCTGGACTTCACCAAGGACGACGAAAACGTCAACAGCCAGCCGTTCATGCGCTGGAAGCAGCGTTTCGACTTCGTGATGGAGGCCATCGAGAAGGCCGAGCGCGAAACCGGCGAGCGCAAGGGGCACTACCTCAACGTGACCGCGCCGACCCCTGAGGAGATGTACAAGCGTGCCGAGTACGCCAAGTCGATCGGCGCGCCCATCATCATGCATGACTACATCACCGGCGGCTTTTGCGCCCACACGGGGCTGGCCAATTGGTGCCGCGAAAACGGGGTGCTGCTGCACGTGCACCGCGCGATGCACGCCGTGATCGACCGCAACCCCTACCACGGCATCCACTTCCGCGTGCTGACCAAGGTGCTGCGCCTGATGGGCGGTGACCACCTGCACACCGGCACCGTGGTCGGCAAGCTCGAAGGCGACCGCCAGGCGACGCTGGGCTGGATCGACCTGCTGCGCGAATCGTTCGTGCCCGAAGACCGCAGCCGCGGCATCTTTTTCGACCAGGACTGGGGCTCGATGCCGGGTGCGTTCGCGGTGGCCTCGGGCGGCATCCACGTTTGGCACATGCCGGCGCTGGTCACGATCTTCGGCGACGACTCGGTGCTGCAGTTTGGCGGTGGCACGCTGGGTCACCCCTGGGGCAACGCCGCCGGTGCGCACGCCAACCGCGTCGCGCTGGAAGCCTGCGTGCAGGCGCGCAACGAGGGCCGCAACCTCGAAAAAGAAGGCAAGGAGATCCTGACCGCCGCGGCGCAGCATTCGCCCGAGCTCAAGATCGCGATGGAGACCTGGAAGGAGATCAAGTTCGAGTTCGATGTCGTCGACAAGCTCGACGTGCAGCACAAGTGATCGCCCCCGCACGGAACCGAACCCCTTGTCAGGAGACCCATCATGCAAGCTTACAAGCAGTCCCTCAAGCTCGAAACCTTCTCGTACCTGCCGCAGATGACGCCCGAACAGGTGCGCCGGCAAATCGCCTACGCGCTGGCGCAGGGCTGGAACCCCGCGGTGGAACACACCGAGCGCGGAACCCCCGCCAAGGAAAGCTACTGGTACATGTGGAAGCTGCCGATGTTTGGCGAGCAATCGGTCGACGCCGTGCTGGCCGAGATCGAGGCCTGCCACCGCGAATTCCCCAACCACATGGTGCGCTTCGTCGCCTACGACAACTACGCGCAAAGCCAGGGGTTGACGTTCGTCGTCTACCGCTGATGGGGGCGGCCGGCGCCGGTGTGCCCGGCCGTCAGCAGGGTCTGACCAATCGTTGAGAAGGAGTCCCCCATGGACGGGACGGTGGTGAAGGCTGCCCTTTCGGGGCGTGAGCTGGCGCGCCAGCGGCGGCAGGCCCTGGCGCAGCAGGGGCGCGCGGCGCTGCCGACGCTGCGCAGCGCGATGGCGCGACGGGACGCCGCGCCGCAGCAGGCCGCGGCGGCCCAGGGTTGCGGCTGTGGCTGCGGCGGCAGTGGCGCGTGCGCCACGACGGCCGCCGAGGACGGGGTGGCGCGCATGTTGGCTGCGGCCGTCACGCCGCAGGCGGCCGCAGCGCGTCCTGCTGCGGACGACCAGCCGCGCATCGTGACGCCCACGGGGCGTGCGCTGGCGCAAGCGCGCCGTGCCGCGCTGGCGCGTGAGGGCAAGGCCGGCCTGACGCGCGTGGCCCAAGCCACCCGCTTGGCCACCACCATGCCCGACCGCGACTGGCGCGAGGCGCTGCAAAAAGGCGCCACCGGACGGCAGCTGGCCATGCAGCGCCGCACGCTGCTGGCGCTGACCGGGCGGGCGGGTCTGGCGGCGTCCACCCAGCCGGCGGCCAGCGTGCGGCCCAGCGGCCGCGTGCGCCACGCCTCGGCCGCGGTGCGCGAGGCCGCGCACACCGAAGAAGGACACACGCTGTCAGGCCAGCGCGTCAGCGGTACCCAGGTCGAGCGCAGCGCCAAGGTCACGGGCATGGAGGCCGGCACCTGCCGCCAAGTCACTGGCACCGAGTACATCGGGCAAGAGCAATTCGAGGCCTGGTGCGCCACACGCCCCCAACCGGCGCCACCCAAGGTCATCGAGACCCACACCGAGCGCGGGCGCCCGGTGACGGGCAGCCATCCGGGGCTCAACCCCAAGGTGACCGGCAACGAGACGGGGGTCTGCCGCGGCATCACCGGCACGCGCTACCTTGCCGCGGAGGACGTGGCGCTGTGCGAGCAGGTGCAGGCCCGCGCGCCGCACAAGGTCAGCGTGATGTCGTCGCGCGGCGACAACGAAGTGACCGGCACGCCGGTGGGCCGCAGCCCCAAGGTCACCGGCAACGAGGCGGGCGCGCAGCGCCCGATCTCGGGCACCCAGTACGCGTTTGCGCTGCAGGGGCAGGCCGGGTTGCGTGCCGGCACGGCGTCGCGCCGCGGCGCGCCGCAGCCGGCGGGTGCGCTGCAAGCGCCCGCCCCGGCGGTGGCGTCGACGGACGAGGCGCAGCCGCGCCAGGCGGCCGCTGCCGCCGAAACGGTGGGGCGGCTGGACGCGGGTTTTGCGCTGGCCACCGTCAGCGGTGACAGTCCGGGCACGGGCGGTGGCCGCATCACGGGTGACGAGCGTGGGGCGTGTGAGCCGGTGACCGGCACGCCTTACGTGGGCCCGGACAACTTGAGTGGCGGGTGCACGCTGAGCGGGCGCTGGCTGACGCGCTACCCCGAGCTGGCGCACAGCGACGCCGCGCCGCCGCCGCAAACGTTCAGCATCACGCCGCCGGCGCGGCAGGCGCAGCAGCGCGCCCAGCGCATCACCGGCAGCGCCGGTGGTGACGACGCGGGACTGCGCGTCACCGGGCCGGGCATGAAAGCGCAGGGCCTCATCACCGGTACCCCCGAATTCCGCCACGGCGCGGCCACCCAGGCCACTTGGTCGGTGCCCGCGACGCAGGCGGCGCCAGCGGCGCAGCGGGTCACGGGTGAGGGCGCGGCGCCGCAGGGTGTGCGCATCACCGGCGACGCCTGGGGCAGCGAGCGGCGCGTCACCGGCACCGAGGGCACCTCGGCGATGGTGCGCAACCCGACGCAGCGCGGCATGCCCCGTCCGCTGGGAGCGCAGGCACGCCACCTGCGCGCCATCGAACGCGACGACGTGCCGATGAGCCCGATCACCGGCTCCAGCGGCAACACGCCGCGCGGCGCGGTGGTGACCGTCTCCGGTGGGGCGCGTGGCTGACGCGGCAGGCTAGGCAGGGCGCACGGAACCACGACCATGGACACGCGCAAACGTCAACTTGCGATGCAGCGCCGCCACGCAGCGGCGCTGCCCCGGCAGGGGCTGACGGCGGCCGCGCAGCTGCTGCCGGCCGGGCACGGCGTGCAGCCCAACCCGGCCTGCGTGCCGGGGGCGGGGCAGGCGTGTCGCCATGCGCTGGTCGACGTGGAACTCAACGCCCGCTTGCATGCCTACGAGCAAACGCTGCGCGGCCGCTTCGAGGCGATCGAAGACACCTTGCGCACGATGTCGGCCTGGCAGCACGAGCGTGACTTCGTCGAGCGCGCCCAGGCGTTGGCGCAGCAGCGGCTGGACATGCAGTGGCCGCTGGCGGCGCTGGACAGCGCCTGGGTGGCCGGGGTCGACATGGCCGCGCTGCACGCCCACGCGATGTTCGAAACGATCCGCCGTTGCGTGCGCCTGAGCGACCAAGACAGCGCCCCGTGGCGCGCGCGCCTGCCGGTGCAGGCCGACACGCTGCGCGCCTGCGGTGTGCACACGCTCGACGTCAGCCCCTGCGCCGATGGGCGCTTGCAGGGTGTGCTGCCGTTCGTGCTGCGCACGGCGCCGTCCGACGGCGTGGTCGTCAAGGCGTACGCCGGCGCGCTGTTCGACGTCGAGCTGGACGTGCAGGACTGGACCCAGCGTGAGCTGGAGCGGGTGACCGGCCTGCTGGCCGGCGGCGAGACGTTGGATTACTTGAAGGTGGCGGTGTACCACTTCAGCTCGTCGCACCCGCAGCACGAAGGTTGCGCCGCCCACGGCAGCCACGACGCGCGCGCGGTGGCCGCGGCGATCGAGCGGCTGCACGCGCTGCGCGCGGCGGTCGATAACACCTTCGGCGAAGGTGCGGCCCCGCTGGTGATGCTGGTGGGCGTGGACACCGACCTCGACGCGATCCGCATCCACCTGCCCGACGCGCGTGGGCAGTTGCATGCCGAGCGCTTTTTGGACGCGGCCACGCTGTACCGCGAAACGCTGGGGCTGGATGGCACGCACGCACGCCAGCGTATCCACGACGTGGTGGCGGCGCATGTGCGTGACCTCGGTGGGTTGCTGGCGCGTGCCCCTGGCGACGACGGGCTGGCGCGGTTGGCGGCGCTGTGGCTGGAGGCCAACCTGTCGCAGATCGAGTACGTGATCACCTACCACGAAGGCCGCTACGCCGTCGTCGGCCACGACGAGGCGTTCGTCTGCGTGGGCGACGCGTTGCCGCCGCTGCAGCTGCGCAACCAGTACTACCACGCGCACCTGGACACGGTGGAAGAAGGCGCGGCCGACCTGGACGTCGGCGTCAAGATCTTCACTGGGCTCAACCTGCGCCGTGGGTTGGCGTTGCCGGTGCTGGTGCACTTCAGCTACAGCGGCCGGGTGCCGGGCGCGCGCCAGCGTGCCATCGAGCGCGGGCAGCGTGTGGTGGCGGCCATCCGGGCGCGTTACGCCCCCTGGGAGGCGCGCGGCCAGTTGCATTGCCGCGTCGCGGTCAGCGACCGCCACGGCACCGAGACGGTGGCGCTGATCGACGACGACGTCGTGGTGGCCGGGCATTGAAGCGGGCATGGACGAGGACGACGATGAAGATCATGCGCGTGGAAAAAACCCTGGTGTCGACCAACCGCATCGAGGCCTTTGGGCACCGCCCGCTGTTGGTGGTGCAGGAAAAAGTCGGCGGTGCGCGCAGCGTCGCGGTCGACGCCGTGGGGTGTGTGCCAGGAGACTGGGTGATATGTGTGGGTTCGTCGGCGGCGCGTGAAGCCGCCGGCTCCAAAGACTTTCCGTCCGACTTGACCATCGTCGGCATCATCGACCACTGGAATCCGGAAGGGTGAGGCGATGGACATCGTGCGCGTGGTCGACGAGTTGGTGTGCACCCGGCGTGTGCCGGGGTTGGGACAGGCCAGCCTGCGCGTCGTGCGCAGCGCGCAGGGCGCGCTGTCGGTGGCCACCGACCCGGTCGGCGTGCCGGTGGGGCGCTGGGTCTTTGCCACCACCGGCAGCGCCGCGCGCCTGGCCATGCCCGACACGACGTGCATGACGGATTTGACGATTTGCGGAATCATCGACCACTGGGACGAAGGCGATGGCGCCAGCCCAGCGGCCGCGGACGAGCATCGAGCCCCGGGCAAGGCGTCCGGGGCGAGCAAGGGGTGAGCCGATCGGCTCAGGTGTTTCAGCAGCAACGTGACCACGAGGAGTAAAGCAATGGCAAACACGACGGGTATTGCCCTGGGCATGATCGAGACGCGCGGGCTGGTGCCGGCGATCGAGGCGGCCGACGCGATGACCAAGGCGGCGGAGGTGCGGCTGATTGGCCGCCAGTTCGTCGGTGGCGGTTATGTGACGGTGATGGTGCGCGGCGAGACCGGTGCGGTCAACGCCGCGGTGCGTGCCGGTGCCGACGCGTGCGAGCGTGTCGGTGACGGCTTGGTGGCGGCGCACATCATCGCGCGCGTGCACAGCGAAGTCGAAGGCATCCTGCCCACCGCGCCCACCGTTTGATGGCGGGGGTTTGCCCAGCCGCCGCCTGCGGCAGGCGGCGCTGGTTGGCCCAACACAAGGAGTGTGACCATGGCAACGACAACAGGCATAGCCCTGGGCATGATCGAGACGCGCGGGCTGGTGCCGGCGATCGAGGCGGCCGACGCGATGACCAAGGCGGCGGAGGTGCGGCTGATTGGCCGCCAGTTCGTCGGTGGCGGTTATGTGACGGTGATGGTGCGCGGCGAGACCGGTGCGGTCAACGCCGCGGTGCGTGCCGGTGCCGACGCGTGCGAGCGTGTCGGTGACGGCCTGGTGGCGGCGCACATCATCGCGCGCGTGCACAGCGAAGTCGAAGGCATCCTGCCGACCAAGCCGGATGCCGCCGGCGGTGGCCGCGACGCCGAGATCACCTCCACCCGCAGTTGAACCACGCGCGCGACGGAGACACTGCCATGGCGGCCGACGCGCGTGTGCTGGGGTGGTTGACACGGGCGCTGCAGCACGAATTCAGTGCCGTGCAGCAGTACCTGGCGCAGTCGGTGCTGGCGCGCCTCAGCGGCCAGCCCCAGCTTGCCGAGGAGCTGCACGGCGAAGCGTTGCACGAACTCGAGCACGCCCAGCGCCTGATGCAGCGGCTCATCGAGCTTGGCGTGGCCCCCTCGGCGGGTGCGCTGGCGCCGGCGCGGTTGGGCCGCGGCGTTGGCGACTTTGCCACCCTCAACCGGCAACTGGAACAAACCGCGGTGGTGCTGTACCAGGATGCCGCCGACCATGCGCGGCGCGTGCGCGACACCGCCAGCGAGGCCCTGCTGCGCGAGCTGGCGCATGACGAGGCCCAGCACTACCGCGCCTGGAGCCAGCACCCTGGCCCTGACGGGTCTTGAAACGATGGCGAGGACAAGCCCATGAGCGACACCACACCCGAAGGCTGGGCCGAACAGGGACGCCCGCCGGCGCTGTTTCGGCGCTTTGCGTTTGCCTGCTACGCCGACACACGCGCGTTTTTGGAGCGTGTGGCCGCGGTGCAGGAGGAATTGGGCCTGGCTCCGCAAAACATCAGTTTCGGCACCACGTACGTCAACGTCACGATCGCCGCGGCCGACGGCGCGCTGGGCGAGCCCGAACGCACGCTGGCCCAGCGCATCGCGGCGGCGGCCGAGGGCATCGCGGCATGACGGCACGCCTGCCGCGTCGGCTGGCCGTGCTCAACGCCAAGGGCGGCACCGGCAAGACCACGCTGGCGGTGCAACTGGCCGCCGCTTTGGCGCGCCGTGGCCCCACCCGGCTGGGCGACCTGGACCCGCAGGGTTCGGCCAGCCAATGGTGCGCCACCGTCACCGCTTGGGACGTGGCGCAGGGCGAGCGTGCCTGGCACGCCGACGACGTGACGCACCTGGTGTGGGACTGCCCGCCCAGCGTCGAACACCCGTCGGCGCTGCGTGCCCTGCAACAGGCCGACGCCGTGCTGGTGCCGGTGTTGCCATCGCCGTTGGACCTGTGGGCCAGCTGGCGCCTGGTTGACGTGATCCAGGCCGAGCGCAGCCGCCGGCCCACGCTGCGGGCGTGGCTGGTCATCAACCAGCTGGAGCCAGGCAGCGCCCTGTCCACCGCGATGCACGACGCGCTGCGCGAGTTTGGTCTGCCGGCGCTGCGGGCGGTGGTGCGCCGACGCGCCATCTACCGTACCGCCGCCCTGCAGGGGGTGAGCGTTTATCAACTCGGGCCGCGCGCCGCCGCGGCGGTGGCCGACATCGAAGCCGTGATCGAGGAGATGCAATCATGACCACCCGCCCCACCGCCGAACGTCTGGTGGCCAGCGTGCGCGGGGCGCGCCGCGCCCAGGCCGAGCCCGCCACGCCGCCAGCGACCGACACGTCGGCATCCGCCGCCAAGCCGCCGCGGCGCACGCGCAGCGCGGCCGCTGCGCCGACGCCGGCGGCTGCTCCCGTCCCGGCGGCGGACCACGCCACCCCTGCGCCCAGCGCGCACGAGCTGTTTCCCCGGCGCGTCTGGCCCGATTGACGCTTTCGATTCCACCGCAGCCCATGAATACCTTGACCCGCCGTCTCTACGCGGCACGCACGCAGCAGGGCGCCGGCGCCGTCCCGACGCCCGTGCCCGCCCACGGCACCGTGCCAGCAGCCGCAACCCGCCCCGCGGCCGCGGTGGCCTCGGCAGCCGATGGCAGCGACCCGCTGGCCGCCTACCGCATCACCCGCGAGCCGTACTGGCGCACCGTGGGCGACGAGGTGGCCCTGTACGAGGCCGCCTACGCCGTGCGCATGCCGATGATGCTCAAGGGCCCCACCGGTTGCGGCAAGACCCGCTTCGTCGAGTACATGGCGTGGAAGCTGGGCAAGCCCCTCATCACCGTGGCCTGCCACGAGGACATGACCGCGTCGGACCTGGTGGGGCGCTTTTTGCTCGACGCCAGCGGCACGCGCTGGCAAGATGGCCCGCTGGCGCTGGCGGCACGCTACGGGGCCATTTGCTACCTGGACGAGGTGGTGGAGGCACGCCAGGACACCACCGTCGTCATCCACCCGCTGACCGACAAGCGGCGCATGCTGCCGCTGGAAAAAAAGGGCGAGGTCATCGAAGCCCACCCCGACTTCCAGCTCGTCATTTCGTTCAACCCCGGCTACCAAAGCCTGATGAAGGACCTCAAGCAGTCCACCAAGCAGCGCTTTGGCGCGCTTGATTTCGACTACCCGGAGCACGAGGTGGAGGTCGAGATCGTCGCCCACGAGTCCGGGGTGGACCGCGAGACCGCCGGCAAGCTCGTGCACATCGCCGAGCGCGCCCGCAACCTCAAAGGGCACGGGCTGGATGAGGGCATTTCGACGCGCATGCTGATCCATGCCGGCAGCCTCATCGCGCAAGGGGTGCCGGCGCTGTCGGCGTGCCGCATGGCGCTGGTGCGCCCGATCACCGACGACGCCGACATGCGCGACGCGCTCGACGCCGCCGTGACGACGTACTTCTGAGCCGACGCTGACGGCCATGACCATCCACCTCGACGACCACGCCGAACTGTTGGCCGAGTTGCCCCACGGCGCGCAGGACGTGCTGCGCGGCGCGTGGCAGGAGGCCGCGCGGGCGCTGTCGTCGCGTGGACTGGACAACTACCTCAAAGGGGCGCTGGCGCTGCACCACCTGGGCCGTGGTGAGGAACTGGTGGTAAGTTTCATCCAGCACATGCCGGCGCTGGCGCGCGCCATTGGCGAGGATGTGCTGCCCGACCTGGTCAACTTCCTGCTGTCGATGGCGTCGAAGACCTCGGGGCAGGTGCTGACGCTGATCGTGCAGACCGCGCCCACGGCTGCCCTGCGGCTGGGCGACCAGGATCTGTTTCGCCAGTTTTTGAGCGTGCTGGGCATCATGCTGGCGCAAGCGCCCCAAGGCCTGCGCCCGATGCTGGAAAACCTGCCGCGGCTGCTGGAGCAACTGACGCTGGGCGGCCTGCGGCGCTGGGTGCAGTGGGGCGCGCAGGCCTACCGCGGCGACGCCGAGGGCCAGCGGCGCTACTTCAGCCTGCAGGGCGCGGACGCGCTGGCCGTGCTGCAGCAGGAGCGCCGCGGCACGCTGTTCGTCGACATCCAACGCCGCCTCAACCTGTACCTGCGGGCGCTGTGGGGTCGGGATTTTTTCCTGCGTCCGACCGCCGGCGACTTCGAATCGCGCGAGGGCCTGCGGCCCTACATCGAACAGTACGTCATCCACATTGCCGACGCCTACGACGACCTGCGCCCGCAGGGTGACGGCGGGCCCGTGGTGCCGGCGCTGGACGTGTACCGCGCGGCGGCCAACCACGCCGCGGCGCACCTGGTGTTTGCGCGCGCGCCGCTGCCAGACGAGGGCCTGGATGCGCTGACCAAAGCCGTGGTGGAGCTGACCGAGGACGCGCGCGTGGAGGCTGCGGCACTGCAGCGCTTTCCCAAACTGCGCCAACAGTGGCGCGTGCTGCACCCGGCGCCGGTGCACCCGCCCACCCGCGCGGGGGACCTGATCAACCGTCTGGCGCTGGCGTGGCTCGACCCCGCGGCCGCGCAGGCCGACACCGACCCCTGGGTGCAGCAGGGCGTGGCAGCGCTGGCCGCCTGGCCCGACCTGGACGACCCCGAGCGCAGCCTGGCCACTGGCCGCGAGCTGGCCGAAGCCTTGCGGGCGCGCATCGCGGCCGAGGGCTGGCCGGCCTTTTCGGCGCGGCTCGACGGCCAGCGCGCCCCTTACCGCGACGACAACCGTGCCATCTGGGCCAGCGGCGCGTACGACGAATCGGTGGCGCTGGCGGCCACCTGGGCGCGCCAGCAGCAGGTGCGCCGCAAGGTCAACATCATGGAAATGGTCAACGAGGTCGACGTCGAATTCGCCGGCGACGACGCCCAGGAAGTGTGGATCCTGCCCACCGAGTTCTGGCTCGACCAAGAAGGTGTGACCATCAACTCGCTGCTGGGTCGCCCGCCGGTGGCCGACCCCGTGCACTACCCCGAGTGGGACTACCAAATCCAGCTGGAGCGCCCCGACTGGGTCACCGTGCTGGAACGCCACGCCCAGCCGGGGGAGGCCGGGCGCATCGAGGCGCTGCTGGCCGAGCACCGACCGATCGTGCAGCGGCTGCGTCACCTCATCGAAGCGATGGCGCCGCAGGGCCTGCAGCGCATCCGCAAGGTCGAAGACGGCGACGAGCTCGACGTCGAAGCGGCCGTGCGCGCCTGGGTGGACCTACGCCTGGGTCAGCAGCCCGACCCGCGCATCATGATGCAGCACCGCCTGCACACGCGCGACGTGGCGGTGCTGCTGCTGTTGGACCTGTCGGCCTCGGCCAACGACCCGGTGCGCGGCAGCGAGCACACGGTGCTGGATCTCACGCGCAGCGCCGCCGCGCTGCTGGCCGAGGCGCTGCAGCGTATCGGCGACCGCTTCGCCATCCACGGCTTTCGCTCCGACGGGCGCCACGATGTGCACTACCTGCGCGTCAAGGACTTCCACGAGCGCTGGGGCGACGCCGCCAAAGCCCGCTTGGCCGGCTTGGAAGGGGCGTACTCGACGCGGCTGGGGGCGGCGCTGCGCCATGCCGGCCAGCAGCTCAAGCGCCAGCCGCAGCGCAAAAAAATCGTCTTCGTGTTGACCGACGGCGAGCCGGCCGACATTGACGTGCGCGACCCCCAGTACCTGCGGCTGGACGCGCAGCGGGCCGTGCACGAGCTCAGGCGCGACGGCATCGTCAGCTACTGCCTGACGCTGGACCCCCACGCCGACGCCTACGTGCAGCGCATCTTTGGCCCACGGCACTACACCGTGGTGGAGCGGGTGCAGCGCCTGCCCGAGGTGCTGCCGACCCTGTACCTGGGGTTGACGCGATGAGCCCGTCGGCCGACCGTGCCCGTGTGCAGTTGCGCACCTTCGTCTTCATCGACGCGCTGCAGCCGCAACTGGCGTCGTACCTGGGCACGTCGTCGCAGGGCTTTTTGCCGGTGCCAGGCGACGCCTGCATGTGGATCGAGGTCGCCCCGGGCATGGCCGTGCACCGCCTCAGCGACATTGCCCTCAAGGCCACCAACGTGCGCATGGGCGAGCAGGTGGTCGAGCGCGCCTTTGGCTCGATGGAGATCCACTACCGCAACCAGAGCGAGGTGTTGGCCGCGGGTGACATCATCCTGCAGCAGCTCGGCGCCCGGCTGGAAGACCGGCTGCCGTGCCGCGTGGCCTGGGCCGAAAATATCCGCGCCGTCACACCCGATCACGCCACGTTGATCAACCGGCAGTTGCGCCGCGGCTCGATGCTGCTGCCCGGCAAAACGTTGTTCATCTTCGAGTGCGAGCCGGCCGGCTACGTCGTCTACGCCGCCAACGAAGCCGAAAAGGCGGCCAACGTCACGTTGGTGGACGTCAAGCCCTTTGGCAACTTTGGCCGCCTGATGATGATGGGCAGCGAGGCCGAGGCAGCCGAAGCGCTGGCCGCGGCCGAGCGTGCCGTGGCGCAGATCAACCGTCAGGCGCGCACCGTCACACTGGGGTGAACCATGGCCTACGATACGTCGGCACGCAACCCTTGGGCCGTCGACACCCCGGCCAAGCGGTTGCTGTTTCACACCGTGCGCGTCGAGACCGAGATGGCCGACGGCGGCAGCGGCACCGGCACCGCGTTCGTCGTGTCGCACGTGCACGCGCGTGGCCGCACCGCGTTCGTCGTCACCAACCGGCACCTGGTCGACGACGTCGTGCGCGGGGCGCTGGTCTTTGCGCTGGCGCACCAGGGGCAACCGCTGTTGGGCAGCCGCTTCGAGGTGCGCATCGACGAGTTCAGCGAAGCGTGGCACCGCCACCCCGACCCGCAGGTCGATTTGGCGGTGCTGCCGCTGCAGCCGCTGCAACAAGCCGCCGCCGCCCAAGGCGCGCAACTGTACGTGGAGCCGATCGACACGGCGGCGCTGGCCGACGCCGAGCGCCTGCAAAGCCTCGACGCGCTCGAAGAAGTGTGGTTCGTGGGCTACCCCAGCGGCGTGTGGGACCAGGTCAACGCGCTGCCGATACTGCGCCGTGGCACCACGGCCACCCCGCCGGCGGTGGATTTCGAGGGCCGGGCGGAGTTTCTGATCGACGCGGCGGTGTACCCTGGCTCCAGCGGCTCGCCGGTGTTCGTGCGCGCCGCCGACGGCAGCGGCCTGTGGTTGGCCGGTGTCGTCGCAGCGGTGTTTTTTCGGGAAGAATCGCTGCGTTTGTCGCCCGCGCCGGTGCCGGCCAGCACATCGTTGCAGGCCACCGGCAGCGAAATGATCGATCTGGGTCTGGTGATCAAGGCGCAGGCCGTGCGCGAGCTGCTGCACGACTACCTGCGCCACTGGCAAGGATGAGCGCGCAGGTGCCAGACCCCTAACCTGCCCCGACGAGGTGCTAGACGACCATGGTGTTTGACCCGATCGTGCTGTTTTTTCTGCTGGGCTTGCTGGCCGGCCTGAGCAAGTCCGACCTCAAAATCCCCGCCGCGATCTACGAGGCGCTGTCCATCTACCTGTTGCTGGCCATCGGGCTCAAGGGCGGCGTGGAGCTGTCCAAGTACCCGCTGGGGCAGCTCGTGGGCAGCAGCGCCATCGTGTTGGCCGCGGGGATGCTGATCCCGGTCATCGCCTTTCCGGTGTTGCGCTTCGTCGGGCGGCTCAGCCACTACGACTCGGCCTCCATCGCGGCGCACTACGGCTCGGTCAGTGTGGTGACGTATTCGGTGGCGGTGGCCACGCTGATGGAGCGGCAGTGGCAGCACGACGGCTACATGGTCGTGTACCTGGCGCTGTTGGAGATGCCCGCGCTCATCCTGGGCGTGGTGTTGGCCCGGCTGGGTGACCAGCGCGACGGGCAGGGTGGGGGACTGGCGGCGCTGGCGCGCATCCACTGGGGGCGGCTGGCGCACGAGGTCTTTTTCGGCAAGAGCATCCTGCTGCTGATCGGCGGCCTGATCATCGGTTACGCCGCCGGCGAAAAGGGCTACGAGCCGATCGCACCGGTGTTCAAAGAGGCGTTCAAGGGCCTGCTGGCGCTGTTTTTGCTCGAGATGGGGCTGGTGGCAGCGTCCCGCATCGCCGCGTTTCGCTCGTACGGGGCGTTTTTGGTCGGCTTTGCGATGGTGATGCCCCTGGTGTCGGCCTGCGTCGGCATCGCCACCGCGCGCTACCTGGGCTTTTCGGCGGGCAACGGCGCGCTGCTGGCCACGCTCTACGCCAGCGCCTCGTACATCGCCGCGCCGGCGGCCATGCGCATCGCGGTGCCGCAGGCCAACCCGGCCTTGTCCATCGGCGCCTCGCTTGGGGTAACATTCCCATTCAATCTGTTCGTGGGCATCCCCATTTACGTGTGGATGGCCCGCACCTTCTTACCGGGCTGATCCCCCATGGCCAAGGCCTACAAACTGGTCACGATTTTTTGCGAGGCGGTGCTGGAGCCGCTGGTGATCCGCGAGTTCGACAAACTCGGCATTGTCGGCTACACGGTCAGCGACTGCCGCGGCCGTGGCACCCACGGCGTGCGCAGCGGCAACTGGCGCATGAGCGCCAACGTGCGCATTGAGGTGATGTGCGACCTGGCCTTGAGCGACCGCTTGATGGACGCGCTGCAACCCTTTGACCGCGATTACGGGTTGCTGGTGGTGCGCAGCGACGTCGAAGTGCTCAACTGAGCGCCAGCGGCGCAATACGCGCAATGGCCTCGCCGTGGTCGCGCATCGCCGCCTCGGTGTCATAGCGGGCCTGCAACGCCAGCCAGAAAGCCCGAGCATGTCATGTGGTGCGCGCGCGCATATTCACCGACGCGTGCCGGCAGGCGGCTGGGCAGGGTGATATTGATTCTCTCGACCTTGCCTTCGAAGACCACACGCTGCCGAGCCACAGCAAAAAAGCCGCAAGCGGCATCAGCGCCAGAAACACCCCGAGCACCAGCCCTTTAAGGATCGACTGAAACATGTCGACCGATCCTACCGTCAAAATACGCTTGCCGCTAGAAGGTGTAGGTGTCAGGTCCCGGACGATTGCATTGATCCGCGACGTCGTGCATTATTCATAGGTCGCGAGACGATGCGTGAGCTGATCGAGGAACTACGGAGGCAAAAGTCATGATGGTTCGACTGCACAAGAACGC
>NZ_VJNA01000027.1:0-17500 GCF_007556585.1 Tepidimonas aquatica
CTGTTCCGCCGTCTGAAAGGGTTCCGCCGCATCTTCAGCCGCTTCGACAAGCTCGACGTCATGTTCGCGGCCTTCATCCACTTCGCACTGATCGTCGAATCGTTGCGATAGTGTTAACAGGCCCTAGGCCGGCGGCCAGCAGCGTCGTGGTCAGCGCCACCCACCACAGAAAACGCCGCCCCTCAGCGGCAGGCACCGGTGCGGGCGGGTGTGCCGCGTCGGCCCGGTCGGTCATTCGACGTGCAGCGCCTTGAGCTGCCAAATCGAGCGCTCGTAATAGCGTTTGTCACGCAACTGCGGGTCGCTGTCGAAGGGGTAGATGATGAACAGCGGCCCTTGGTCGCGCACCGCCATCGGGGCGTCGTTTTTGCGTGTGGCCACGATGACGTCGAAACGCTGCGCGTCCTCGATCGGGATCGTGATGCGGTAGCCGTTGAGCGCGGTGGCGCGCAGTTGGGTGCCGCGTGCCTTGACGGCGGCCAGCACGTCGCGCAGCCGCGGGCCGCTGAAGGTGACCGGTCCGTCGTTCCATGGCGTGCGGGTGGTGAAGCGGTGCTGTGGCAGCGCCTCGAGCAGCGCGAGGTCGAACACCGCTTGCGCCCCCTGGTTGCGCACGTCGATGAGCCCGGTGACGGTGAGCACGACGCGGCCACTGGGTTGGGGCAGCCTGGGTTCGGCTGCCCAGGCGAGGCCGGTGGCCACCCACAGCATGCCCCAAACGGCACGCCGCCACCATGTTGCAAATGCTAAAAACATCGTTGTTATCCTATTTCTGCGTGGGTGAGTGGCGCAATGATAGCGTTTTGGCGGGGCGCCGCGCAACCGCGTGCCGACGGGGATCAGACCCGGCGGGCGGCGGCGCGGGCGGCGAATTCCTCACGCAGCGCGCGCAGCTTGGCGCGCGGGTCTTCCTGGGCGGTGGCGGGGTCGAGCTGCATTTCGGCGATGAAGCGGCTGGCCTGCGCCGGCGTGCGTTCGCGCCCCTGCTTGCGCGTCTTGAGCCAGCTCACCACCAGGGTGCGCTGCGCCCGCGTGATGCCCACGTACATCAACCGCCGCTCCTCCTCGATGCGCGCGCTGCTGGCCTCGGGGTCGCCGTCGACGTCCGGCTTGAACGGCAGCAGCCCCTCGTTGACCCCGGCCAGCCACACGTGGGGCCACTCCAGCCCCTTGGCGGCGTGCAGGGTGGACAGCACCACGGCGTCTTGGTCCTGCTCGCGCTCGCTCAGGGTGCTGAGCAACGCCACGGTTTGCGCCACCTCCAGCAGCGGCCGCGGCGTGCGCGCGCCCTGGGGGTCGGTCGCGTCGTCGCCGCCGCAGCGCTGCGCCATCCAGTCGATGAAGTCCAGCACGTGGCCCCAGCGTGCGCTGGCCTGCTGAGGGCTGTCGGCGTGGTCGTGCAGGTGTTGCTCGTAGCCGATGTCGGCCAGCCACTGCTGCAGCACGCTGCGCGCGTCCTCGTGGCCGACGGCGTGGCGCGCACGGTACTGCAGCTCGTTGACGTAGCGGCCAAACTCGTGCAGCGAGCCCAGGGCGCGCGGCGCCAGCGTCGCTTGCAGCGTTGGGGCAAACAGCGTCTCGAACAGGCTGAGCTTGAGCGCCGCAGCCACCTGCCCCAGTTGCGCCAGTGTTTGGTGCCCGATGCCGCGCTTGGGCGTGGTGACGGCGCGCAAAAAGGCCGGGTCGTCGTCCTCGTTGGCCAGCAGGCGCAGCCAGGCGCACAGGTCCTTGATCTCGGCGCGCTCGAAAAAGCCAGTGCCGCCCGACACCTTGTAAGGGATGCCGGCGCGCCGCAGCGCGACTTCGAACGCACGTGACTGGTGGTTGGCGCGGTACAAGATGGCGCAGTCGCGCCACGCGGCGCCGCGCACCCGCTGGCCCTGGATGTGCGCCACCGCGCGCTCGGCCTCGTGCTCCTCGTGGTCGCAGGCCAGCACCCGCACCGGCTCACCTTCGCCTAGGGCGCTCCACAGCGTCTTCGGAAACAGCTTGGGGTTGGGGCCGATGACGGCGTTGGCAGCGCGCAAAATGGCGTTGGTGGAGCGGTAGTTTTGCTCCAATTTGATGATCTTGAGCGACGGAAAGTCCTGCGGCAGGCGACGCAGGTTGTCCAGCGTGGCGCCGCGCCAGCCGTAAATCGACTGGTCGTCGTCGCCGACGCACGTCAGCGGCGGGTTGGGGCGCTCGCCCTGGCCCACCAGCACCTTCAGCAGCGCGTACTGCGTGGCGCTGGTGTCTTGGTATTCGTCCACCAGCACATGGCCCAGGCGCTGCTGCCAGCGCTGGCGCACCTCGGGGTGCTGCTGTAGCAGCTTGAGCGGCAGCAGGATCAGGTCGTCGAAATCCACCGCTTGGTACGCCGCCAGCCGCTCGTGGTAGCGCGCCATTACGCGCGCGATCAGCTGGTCGGCCTCGTCGCGCGCCTGCGCCAGCGCGGCGTCGGCGTCCAGCCCGGCGC
Organism: Tepidimonas aquatica; assembly: GCF_007556585.1. GTDB lineage: Bacteria > Pseudomonadota > Gammaproteobacteria > Burkholderiales > Burkholderiaceae_C > Tepidimonas > Tepidimonas aquatica. Next base: position 2,459 of record NZ_VJNA01000027.1, read on the forward strand.
CTTTCCACTGGCTGATGCGCCAGGCCCAGTGGCGCGCGGTGGTGCTGTCGGTGGTGCCGCCGCAATCTTTGAGAATGCCAATGACGTCGTCGCTGTCCAGAATGGAAAACTGCGACTTGAGGCCGAGCGCGGCGCCGTCTTCGCGCAGGATGCGCACCCCCAGCGCGTGGAAGGTGCACAGCAGCACGCCCTGCGCGGCGCGGCCGACCAGACTGCGGGCGCGCTCGCGCATCTCAGCCGCGGCTTTGTTGGTGAAGGTGATGGCGGCGATGCGCTCGGGCGCCAGGCCGGCCTGGATAAGGCGGGCGATCTTGTGCGTGATCACGCGGGTTTTGCCGGAGCCGGCGCCGGCCAGCACGAGTGAGGGCCCGTGCAGGTGGTGGACGGCTTCGAGCTGGGCGGGGTTGAGGGTGTCGTGCATCGTTGGACGGCGCGGTGTGGCGCCCCGGGTGCGCACGGCGCAGGGGCGGGCGCGCGATGATACCGAGCGCGCGCCGCGGCGCCGGTGACAGGGGCGCGCCGCGTGGTCCCGCTACGATGCGCACCCATGGGCATGGCTTCGATCCTGCTGGTCACGTTTCCGTTTTTTGCGCTGGTGGCGGCCGGCTACCTGGCGGCGCGGCGCGGTTGGCTGCCGCTGGCCGCGATCCCGGGGCTCAACGGCTTTGTGCTGTTTTTCGCGCTGCCGGCCATGCTGTACCGCTTCGGCGCCTCCACGCCGATTGCGCAACTGCTCGACCCCACGGTGGCCGGGGTGTGGCTGGTATGCGCGCTGCTGGTGGTGGGGCTGGCGGTGGTGTTCAGCCTGGGTGGGCGCATCGGCTGGAACGACGCGGCCTTTGGGGCGCTGGTGGCGGCGTTCCCCAACTCCGGCTTCATGGGGGTGCCCCTGATCGCGGCGCTGCTGGGGCCGCAGGCGGTGGGGCCGGTCATCGTGGTCATCGTGGTGGACATGGTGATCACCAGCTCACTGTGCATCGCCCTGTCGCGGTTGGACGCCGGGGAGGGGGGCGCCCGTGCGGCGCTGCGCCAAGCGTTGCTGGGGGTGCTGCGCAACCCCATGCCGTGGGCCATCGGCGCGGGGGCGCTGGCCTCGGCGTGGCGGCTGACGCTGCCCGGCCCGTTGGACAAGGCGGTGGCCCTGTTGGCCGATGCCGCCAGCCCCGTGGCCCTATTCACCATCGGGGCGGTGTTGGCGCGCTCCCAAATGCAGGCCGACCACCCGATGCCATGGCGCGACTACGTGCCGCTGGCGCTGGTCAAACTGGCGTTGCATCCGCTGCTGGTGCTGCTGTTGGGGGCGGCCGCCGCGCGCCTGGGCGCCCCGCTGCAGGCCTCGACGCTGACGGTGCTGGTGCTGACCGCCGCCTTGCCCAGCGCCAGCAACGTGTCGCTGCTGGCCGAGCGCATGGGGGCCGACAACGGCCGCATCGCACGCATCATTTTGGTGTCCACGGCGCTGGCGTTCGTGAGCTTTTCGGCCGCCACGGCGTGGTTGCGTCCGGGGTGAATGCGCGCCGCACCCCGCCGATTCCAAGGAGACCGTCATGAACGGAGCCCAAGCCTTGCTGCGCACCCTGGCCGATGCTGGGGTGACGGTGTGCTTCACCAACCCCGGCACGTCGGAGATGCACTTCGTCGCGGCGCTGGACGCCGAGCCGCGCATGCGTGCGGTGCTGACGCTGTTTGAAGGCGTGGCCACCGGCGCGGCCGATGGCTACGCCCGCATGCGCGGCCACCCGGCGGCGACGCTGCTGCACCTGGGCTGTGGGTTGGGCAACGGCCTGGCCAATTTGCACAACGCCCGCAAGGCGCACACGCCGGTGGTCAACATCGTTGGCGACCACGCCACCCACCACGCGGCGCTGGACGCCCCGCTGCAGTCCGACATCGCCACGGTGGCGCGCAACGTCAGCGGCTGGCTGCACACCTGCACCGATGTCCACGCGCTGGGGGCGATAGCGGCCAGCGCGGTGGCCGCGGCATGCCACCCGCCGGGGCAGGTGGCGACGCTGATTTTGCCGGCCGACGTTTCCTGGAGCGAGGGTGCGGTGCCCGGCGTCGTGCCGCCACCGCAGCCGCCGGCGCGGGTGGACGACGCGCGCCTGGACGCCATCGCGGCGGCGCTGACGCGGGGCGAGCCCGCGGCGCTGCTGTTGGGGGGCGCCGCGTTGGGTGCCGAGCCGCAGCTCGACGCCGCACGCTGCGCCGCCTCGTGCGGGGCCCGCTTGTTGGCGGAAACATTCCCGGCGCGCATCGAGCGTGGCGCCGGTTTGCCGCCGCTGGCGCGCCTGGCCTACCTGGCCGAGTTGGCCCAGGTGCAGTTGCGCGGCGTGCGTCACCTGGTGCTGGTGGGCGCGCGCGCACCGGTGTCGTTTTTTGCCTACCCCGGCAAGCCGGGCAGCCTGGTGCCACCCGGGTGCACGGTGCACACGCTGGCCGACGTGGGGGAGGATGCCGCCGACGCCCTGGCCCGCCTGGCCGCGCGCTTGGGCGCGGCGGGCAACGATCCACCGCGGCAGTCCCCCAGGCGGCCCCCGCGGCCGCGTGGCCGGCTCAGCGCCGCCACACTGGCCAAGGCGGTGGGGCATCTGTTGCCGCAGGGGGCCATCGTTGTCGACGAGAGCCAAACCAGCGGCACGCTGCTGCCCCACTTCACCCGCGGGGCCCCGCGCCACGACGTGCTGACGCTGACCGGTGGCGCCATCGGCCAGGGATTGCCCAACGCGGTGGGGGCGGCCATCGCCTGCCCCGACCGCCCGGTGCTGGCGCTGGTGGGCGACGGCGCCGCGATGTACACGCCCCAGGCCCTGTGGACGATGGCGCGCGAGCGCTTGCATGTGGTCACGGTGATCCTCAACAACCGCGCCTACGCCATTTTGCAGTTGGAGCTGCGCCGGGTGGGAGCGGTCGGCGGGGGCGAGCGGGCGCGGGCGCAGTTCGACCTCGGGCAGCCGCCGCTGGACTTCGTGCAGCTGGCGCACGGCATGGGGGTGCCGGCGCAGCGGGTCAGCACCGCCGAGGCCTTCGCCGACGCGTTGGAGCGTGCCTTGGCCACGCCGGGGCCTCACTTGATCGAAGCGATCGTGCCCAGCACCGTGCGCGGTGTCAAAAAGTGGTTGCTACCCCACGTGCTGGGGCTGCTGCCGCACTTGCCCGATGGGTTGGCGCGCGGGGTGCAGCGCGCCGTGGCGCCGCCGTGACCGGCGGCGCGCCCTCAGTAGCCCAACGGATCGACGTCGATAGCCCAGCGCAGGACCCCGCGGCCCGCGGGGGTACGCCGCAGCGCGTGCAGGCACGGCAGCCACGCTGCCAGCAGCGCCTGCAGCGCCGCGCGCGAGCCCGACTCCAGCAGCAGTTGCGCGCGCTCCACCCCGGCCACGCGCGTCAGCGTCATCGGCACCGGGGCGTACAGCGTCACCTGGGGCCGCCCGGGCAGGTCGTCGGCGCACGCGGCGGCGTGTTGCAGCCACGCCAACGCCACTTCCAACTGGCGGGCCTCGGCGCGCAGCAGCGCCTGGTGCGCAAACGGCGGCATGCCGGCCGCGCGCCGCTCCTGCAATTGCTGGGCGGCAAAGCCCGGGTAGTCGTGCCGCGCCAGCGCGGCGAACAAGGGGTGGTCGGGCTGGCTGGTTTGCACCCACAGCTCGGGCTGCGTGCCCTGGGCCGCCGTGAACGCGGCGTCGCGCCCGGCGCGCCCGGCGGCCTGCAACAGCAGCGCGAACAGCCGCTCCGGCGCGCGCCAGTCGCTGGCGTACAGGGCTCCGTCCGGGTTGATGGCCGCCACCAGCGTGATGCGCCGAAAGTCGTGCCCCTTGGCCACCATCTGCGTGCCCACCAGCACGTCGAGCTCGCCACGGTGCACCGCGGCCAGCGTTTGCTCCAGCGCGCCCACGCCGCGCGCGGTGTCGGCGTCGAGCCGGCCGACGCGCACCGGGCCACCGTCGGGGCGGCGCAGCTCGGCCAGCGCTTGCACCACATGCTCTTCCAACTGCTCGGTGCCGCGGCCCAACGGGGCCAGATCGACGTTGCCGCACGTGGGGCAAGCGCGCGGCACCGGCTGGGCGTGACCGCAGTGGTGGCAGCGCAACGCGCGCTCGCGCTTGTGGTACACGAGGTAGGCGCTGCAGTGCGGGCAGCCGCTTTTCCAGCCGCAGTCGCCGCAGGCGATCACCGGGGCGTAGCCACGCCGGTTGAGCAGCAGCAGGGCCTGCTCGCCGCGCGCCAGCCGGGCTTCCAGCGCGGCGCGCAACGGCGGCGCCAGCAGCGTGCCACGCGGTTGCTGGCGCAGGTCTACCAACCGCAGCGTCGGCCAGTGCGCGCCGCCCATGCGCACGGGCAACTCAATGCGCTGGTAGCGCCCTTGCTCGGCGGCGTGCCAGGTTTCCAGCGCCGGCGTGGCCGAGCCCAGCACCACCCGGCAGCCGGCGGCGGCGAGGTGGTGGGCGCGCACCACCGCCAGGTCGCGTGCCGAGTAGCGTGCGCCCTCTTGGCTTTTGTAGCTGGGGTCGTGCTCTTCGTCGACGACGATCAGGCGCAGCCGCGGCAGGCTGGCCCAGACGGCGGTGCGTGTGCCCAGCACGATGCGCGCCTGCCCCAGGTGCGCGGCCAACCAGTGGCGCAGCCGCTGCGCCGGGGTCAGGCCCGAGTGCAACGCCACCACACTGGCGCCAAAGCGCGCCTGGAAACGTGCCAGCAACTGGGGCGTCAGGTTGATTTCCGGCACCAGCACGAGCACCTGCGCCTGGGGATCGCGCGCCAGCGTGCGCGCCGCGGCCTGCAGGTAAACCTCGGTTTTGCCGCTGCCGGTGGCACCGAACAGCAGCACCGGACGCATGGCGCTTTCGATGGCCTGCAGCGCTTGGGTTTGATCGGCTGTCAGCGCGGGCGGGGTTTCTTGGGCGGTGGGGCCGGATGGGCTGGGCGCGCGGGCGAGTCGGCGCGCCAGTGCCTCGGCGTCCAGTGTGCGCAGCGCGGGCGGCAGCGCGGCCAACGCCACTTCCCCCAGGCTGCGCTGGTAGTAGCGCGCGGCAAACGCCACCAGTGCGCGCCAGCCCGCGTCCAGCGGCGGCAGCGCCGACCAGACTTCGGCCACCGCGCGCAGCGTGGCCGTGGCGGGCGCCGCGGGGGCACCGTCCCAGACGATGCCCAGCACGGTGCGCCGGCCCAGCGGCACACGCACCAGCGTGCCGGCGGGCAACGGCGTGTCGTGCGTGTACGTCAGCGGGGCGTGCAGCTCGCTGTGCGCGGGGGTGGGCACGACGACGGCGACCTGCGCGGATGGCGTCATGTCTTCAAGCGTTGTTGCGGTGGATGGGCCAAGGACTTGTGCGATCGGGGCTTTTGTCGGTTATCCAGCCGACTTGTGGATAACTTTGTTGGTAACCTGCGGATGGCCCCAGGAAAGCGTTGCCGGTCAAGGCTTGCAACAGGCTGCTCAAAATCCCGGCAACGCGTCGATGCCATCGAAAGAACAATGACTTGCGTCGTCGCCACGGGGCTTGCCCGACCGCCTGCGGTGACCACGGCTCTGCCGTGGGGTGGCCACACCGCTGTGCATAAGCCCGCGCCTGTGCCCCCGTGGCTGGTGTCGCTTCAGCGGGCCTGCCGCATGCGGCGGGAGTGGTCGTGCACCGTCTGCACCAACGCGGCCACATGTTCCGGCGGCGTGTGCTGGCTGATGCCGTGCCCCAGGTTGAAAATGTGCGTCGGCCCGCGCCGCGTCGGGTCGGTGTGCGGGGCACCAAACGCCTCCAGCACGGCGACGGCCTGCTGCGCCACCGCCTCAGGCGTGCTGAGCAGCACGGCGGGGTCGAGGTTGCCCTGCAGCGCCTTGCCGGGCCCACCGGGCAGCCCACCCACCAACGCGCGCGCACGCCCCAGGTGCACCGTCCAGTCCACCCCCAGCACGTCGCAGTCCAGCGTGGCCATCTCGGCCAGCCACGGCGCGCCGCCCTTGGTGAAGACGATGCGCGGGATGGTTTGGCCGTCGTGCTGGCGCGGCAGTTGGGCCAGCACCCGCTGCGTGTAGGCCAGGCTGAAGCGCTGGAACATGCCATCGGCCAGCACGCCGCCCCAGCTGTCGAACACCATCACCGCCTGCGCGCCGGCCTCGATCTGGTGGCGCAGGTACAGCCCCACCGCGTCGGCGTTGATGGCCAGCACCCGGTGCATCAGGTCGGGGCGGGCGTACAGCAGCGTTTTGACGTGCCGGTAGTCGTCGCTGCTGCCGCCTTCGACCATGTAGCACGCCAGCGTCCAGGGGCTGCCGGAAAAGCCGATCAGCGGCACCCGCCCGTCCAGGGCGCGGCGAATGCTGGTGGCGGCGTCGAACACGTAGCGCAACCGTTCCATGTCGGGCACCGCCAACGCGGCCACATCGGCCTCGCTGCGCACGCTGCGGGCAAAGCGCGGGCCTTCGCCGGCGGCAAAGCTCAGCCCCAGGCCCATCGCATCGGGCACGGTGAGGATGTCGGAAAACAAAATCGCCGCGTCCAGCGCGTAGCGCTGCAGCGGCTGCAGCGTCACTTCGGTGGCGAAGTCGACGTTGGTGGCCAGGCCCATGAACGAGCCGGCGCGCGCGCGCGTCGCGCAGTACTCGGGCAGGTAGCGCCCGGCTTGGCGCATCAGCCACACGGGGGTGTAGGGTGTGGCCTGCCCCAGGCAGGCGCGCACAAACGTATCGTTGCGAAGCGGGGCAAAGGGCATGGTGCAGCGTCGACGACGGGGGTTGGGGACGGGCGATTATCGCTGCCGCGCCGCGTCGAACGCCGCGCGCACCTCGGCCACGCTGAGCACCTCGGTGAGCACCTGCGGCGCGCGTCCCGGCACGTGCAGCACGTACACCGGCACACCGCTGCGCCCCAGCGCCGCCAGCGCGGCGGTGATCGTCGGGTCGCGCCGCGTCCAGTCCGCGCGCAGCAGCGCGACGTTGGCGGCGTCGGCGGCGCGCAACACTTCGGTGTCGCTCAGCACCGTGGCCTTGTTGACCTGGCAGGTGACGCACCACGCCGCCGTGAAGTCGACGAACACCGGTCGGCCGGCCGCCAGCAGCTCGGCTTGGCGCTGTGGTGACCACGCCTGCCAGCGCCCATCCGCCTGCTGCGCCGCGCCGGCCGCGGCGGGTGTGGCCGCCTCGCGCCCCACATGGGGGCCGAGGCTGACGGCCAGCGCCGCCAACGCCAGCGCACCCAGCGCCGTCAGCCAGCGCGCACGGCGGGCCCAGGCCCACAGCACCCAGGCCAACGCCAGCCACAGCAGCAGCAGGGCCGCCAGCCCATGCACGCTGGTTTGCTGCCCCAGCACCCACAGCAGCCACACGGCCGCGGCCAGCATCGGAAACGCCAGCGCTTGGCGCAGCGTTTGCATCCAGGGGCCGGGCCGGGGCAGCCGGTGCGCCAACGCGGGCCACCAGCTCGCCGCCAGGTACGGCAGCGCCATGCCCAACCCCAGGCTGGCAAATACGGCCAGCGCCGCTGGGCCCGGCAGCGTCACCGCCAGCCCCAGCGACGCGCCCATGAACGGCGCGGTGCACGGCGACGCCACCACCGAGGCCAGCACCCCGGTCAAGAACGCGTCGCCCAGCGGGTGGCGCAGTTGCAGGCTGGCCAGCCCGCGGGGGGCCAGCGCCCCCACCTCGTAGACCCCGGCCAAGTTCAGCGCGATGACGAGGAACAGCGTCGCCAGACCCGCCACCACCCATGGGTTTTGCAGCTGAAAGCCCCAGCCGACGGCTTCGCCGGCGCTGCGCAGCGCCAGCAGCGCCGCCCCCAGCGCCACGAACGACAGCACCACACCAGCGGTGTAGGCCAACCCGCCCAGCCGGTGGGCGCGCGCATCCGCCCCGTGGGCCTGAAACGCCATCACCTTGATGGCCAGCACCGGAAAGACGCACGGCATCAGATTGAGGATCATGCCACCCACCAGCGCGCCCAGCACGGCCAAGGCCAGGCCCAGCGCCGTGACCTCGCCCGTGGCGTCGGCCGGGGTTGGCGGCACCGGTGTCGTCGCGACCAGGGGTGCCGGCGCGGGCGGCGCAGGCCATGTGCCCTGCACCGCGCTGTCCAGGCGCACCCCGGCCGGGGCGGGTCCGTGGCCGGCGTCGGCCAGGGCCAGCACGAACGCCAGCCGCGTGGCGGTCTCGGTCCGGTAAGGGTGCAGCGGCACGCTGGCACGCCACACCGGCCCGTCCCAGCGCTGGGTCCAGGGCGCACCCGGGGCGATCAGGTTGCCGGTTTCCGGGAAGAACTCCAACGTGCGCCCCTGCCAGTCGCCGGGCAACCCCGCCACCTCCAGGTGCAGCCCAGCGTCGTCCACACGCAGTGCGGCGCGCGCGCCCGGCAGCGCTCGCGGGGCGGCGGCCCACGCCGCTTCGAAGGCTGCCGCGTGCTCGCCCACCACGGCGCCGGCGGGCAGGGTGAGCTGCAGCGTGGCTTCTTCCGGCACGCACTCCTGGCGGCAGATCAGCCAGGTGGCGTGCAGCCGCACCGGCAGCGCCTCGGCGCGCCAGGTGGACGGCAGCGTCAGCGGCACCGGCAGCAGCACGGTGCCGTCAAAGCCGTAGTTGGCCAGCTCGCCGATGGGGAACTTGCGTGGCGTCGGCCATTGGATCGGACCGGCTTGCACGCCGTCAGGCAGCGTCCACTGCAGCTCGATCGGCAAGCCGGAGTCGCCCGGGTTGTGCCAATACGTGTGCCAGCCCGGCTCGTGCTGCAGCTGCAAGCCCAGCCACAGCGGGCGGCCAGGCGCTACCCCCTGCGGTGCATGGGCCAGCAGCGCCACCTGGGCGTGCTCGGTGCGCGCGCTGGCGCCGGCCAGGTCGGCGCTGGCGCCAGCCACGGCCGCAGAGGGGTTGCGGCTCGGCAAAACCTCCAGGGCGGCGGCGCCGCCGGTCAGCAGCGCCGCCGCCATCGTCAGTCCCAGCGTGCGCACCCATCGCCGCCCGTGCTGGGCCAAGCATGCAAGCCAACGTTGTTTCATCGTGACGCTATCGAATCTGTTATCCCCCCTGGGGTTCCCCAAGGGCCGAGCTGCATTGTGGCGCATGCGGCCGGGGCCGTGCGCGATCGTCACTGTCAATGCCCGCCATAGCCCGCACCCCCTTCACAACCACGCGGGCTTGCCCAACAATCCCCCGACGTCCACAGGGGTACAGGAGGTGTGAGCATGCCAACCATCGACAAGGCCATCGACGCCTGGGTGCAACGCTGGCGGCAGCGGTTCGACCTGCCGCTGCGCGTGGTGTGGGGGACGGGCAACGCCGACGGTGCGCCGCGCGCGTGGGACCTGGGGCGGTTTGACGAGCCCAAGGTCGTCATCACGGTGCGCGACGTGGCTGCGTTGTCGGCGCTGCTCAACCCAAGCCTGGACAGCCTGGGCGAGGCCTATGTCGAAGGTCACCTCGACGTCGAGGGCGACATCGACGACGTGCTGGCCATGGCGCACGCCTTGGTGCGCGACAACGCCGCGCACGCCGGCTCCACGACGCTGCTGCAGCGGGTGGTCAAGGGACTGAAGCACAGCCGCAAGCTGGACCGCGAGGCCATCCAGTACCACTACGACGTCTCCAACGATTTTTACGCCACCTGGTTGGACCCCGCGATGGTGTACTCGTGCGCCTACTTCGAGCACGGCGACGAGGACCTGGCCACCGCGCAGCGCAAAAAAATCGACCACATCCTGACCAAGATCCGGCTGCAGCCAGGGCACACGTTGCTGGACATCGGCTGCGGCTGGGGCGCGTTGGTGTTGCGCGCCGCGCAAAAGTTTGGCGCACGCTGCGTGGGCATCACGCTGTCGCAGGCGCAGTACGAGCTGGCGCGCCAGCGCGTGGCCGACGCCGGTCTGGCCGACCGCATCGAGATTCGCCTGCAAGACTACCGCGATGTCGAGGGCACGTTCGACCGCATCACCAGCGTCGGCATGTTCGAGCATGTCGGCCTTCAACACCTGTCGCAGTACTTCCGCATCATCCGCGACCGCCTGGCGCCCGACGGCTGGGCGATGAACCACGGCATCACCACCACCGACCCCGCCGACGGTGAAACCCCTTATGGCGGCGGGCGCTTCATCGACAAGTACGTCTTCCCGCATGGCGAACTGCCGCACATCGCCACCGTGCTGCGCACCATGCAAGAGGGCGGGCTGGAGGCGTTCGACGTCGAAAACCTGCGTCGCCACTACGCGCGCACGCTGACGCTGTGGAGCCGCAACTTCGAAGGGCAGTCGCAACGCCTGCGCGGCATGGTGCCCGAGCGCATCTGGCGCATCTGGCGCGTGTACCTGGCTGGCTGCGCGTGGGCGTTCGAGCACGACCAGATCGCGGTGTACCAGGTGCTGTGCCGGCCAGCGGGGCGCAGCGCGCAAGAGCTGCCCTGGTCGCGCCGCTGGATCTACGACGCTCAGCCGGGCGCCTGAGCCGTGGGGCGGGCCGCATCGGCTACGATGGCGCCATGAGCCATCGCCCGCACCTGCGCCGTTGGGCCGACCTGGCCTGGACCGACTTCGCCGCGCTGGACGCCGCGCGCACGCTGGCGGTGCTGCCGTTGGGCGCCACCGAGCAGCACGGCCCCCACCTGCCGCTGGGGGTGGACACCCTCCTTGCCGAGGGCGTGCTGGCCGCCGCCGCGCCCCACCTGCCCCATGACGCGCCGCTGCTTGTGCTGCCCACCCTGGCCGTGGGCCTGAGCACCGAGCACACGGCTTACCCCGGCACCCTGTCGCTGCAGCCCGAAACGGCGCTGGCGCTGCTGGCCGACGTGGCCGCCGGCGTGGCCCGGGCGGGGGTGCGCAAGCTGCTCATCCTCAACGGCCACGGCGGCCACGTGGGTCTGCTGGACGTGGCCACGCGCACGATGCGTATGCGCCACGGCCTGCTGGTGTGGAGCGTGCACTGGTGGCAGTTGCCGTTGACCGACACCGACGGCCACGACCTGGAGGGTGACCTTGGCGTGCCTGAGCGTCGCTGGGGCGTGCACGCCGGCCAGCTCGAGACCGCCGTCATGCTGGCGCTGGCGCCGCACCTGGTGCGGCACGCCGCCTTGCAAACCTTCGTGTCGCGCCGCACCGAGCACGCGCCCCGGCAGCCCACGCTGCACGACGGGCGCAGCGCCAAATGGGCGTGGGCGATGCACGATCTGCACCCGCTGGGCGCGGCGGGTGACGCCGCCGCGGCCGATGCCCGTTGGGGCCAGCGCGTCGTCGCTGCCGCTGGCCGCGCGCTGGCGCGGGTGCTGCTCGAGGCCATCGAGGCTCCGCTGACCATGCTGGCCGCGGCACCGCCCGGCGGGTCTGCTCAGGCGTAGGTGATCCAGTCGCGGTGCTGGGGGGCGCTCAAGTGCGGCAGCGCGTTGAAGCTGACCAGCGCGCAGCGCTTGGGTGTGACGGCGACTTCACTCAGCGCCGTGTTGCGCAGCCTCAGGTTGAGCTCCACCGTCGTTTCCGGCTGCACCCCGAGCAAATGGCCCACCAGCGTGGCAATCGGCCCGCCGCTGCTGATGACCAGCAACTCGCCTTGCGCGTGCTGCTGCCGCGCATGGTCCAGCACCTCCAGCGCCGCGCGCCGCCAGTCCTCGTAAGGGGGCATGCCGCGTGGCGTGATCACGCCATCCATCCAGCGCCGCAGGGCGTCGCGCAGCAGCCGGAAGTGGGCCCGGTACCCCTGCGGCGTGTGCGGATCGCCCGCGCACGGGGCATGCAGCGCCTCGATCAGCGCGGCGCTGTCGTATTCGTCCAGGCCCGGCCACACCACCGGCTCAGGCAATGATGGCCACGCCCGCCGCATGCCCTCCCAGGTCTGGTGGTGGCGCCGCAGCGTCCCGCACAGCACCGCCCCAACCTCCAACCCGTGTGCGTGTAGGTGCTCACCCAGGCGTTGCGCCTGCTGCCAGCCCAGCGGGCTGAGCTGGTCGTAGTCGTCGCTGCCAAAGCTGGCTTGCGCATGCCGCACGAGGTGGAGGGTGCCCATGCGCGGCATTGTCCGCTCCAGCGGCGGGCACGGCAGTCGCCGCGGTGACGGCCTACTTCAACGCAGCCCACCCAGACCACTGGCCAACATCCACAGGGCGGTCACCGCCAGCGCGGCGGCCATCAGGCGGTTGAAGGTGCGCAGCCGGCGGTGGCTCGGACGTCCCTGCACCAGCGGCCCGGCCAGCCACCCGCGCAGCGCGGACCCGATCATCGCGTAAGTCAGATTGCTCGCCAGCGCGTACGCCACCATCACCGGCAGCACCCACACCAAACGTTGCCCCGCCTGCGGATGCCCCGCGATCCACCCGGCCACGACCGACAGCGCCAACATCCACGCCTTGATGTTGAGAAACTGCAGCGCCACCCCGCGCGCAAACGAAATCCGCAACGGCGGCTGCGGCCCCAGGGCAGGTGTGCCTGCGCCTGCCAGTCGCCACGCCAGCCACAGCAGGTAGGCCACGCCCCCGCCCAACACGCCCAGCCGCAGCCACGGCACCGCCAGCACCAACGTCCCCACACCGGCGGCGCACAGCACCAGCAGCAGCGCCCAGCCCACCGGCACCGCGCAGACAAACGGCAAGGCTCGCCGCAGCCCCCCTTGGGCCGCCAAGGCGGTCGATAGCGTGGTGTTGGGGCCTGGCGTGAAGCTGGCCGCCGTGGCCAGCGTCAGCAAGGCGGTGCATTCGGCCCACGTCAGCGCAGGGGTTGGCATGGGGGCATTGTGCACGCCGGCGCGTCCGTCGCCATCCGCCTCGGCGCCGGTCGGGGTCACCGCGGTGACGCCGCGGCATCGTCCAGCGCCTGCAGCGCCTCCCAACGCTGCAGCGCGTCGAGCAGCTCGGCCTCGATCGCGCCATGCCGCTCGGCCAGCGCGCGTGCCCGCTGCGGATCGCGCGCGTACACGGCGCCGTCGGCCAGTTCGGCCTCGATGGTGCGCTGCTCGGCTTCGAGCGCGTCAATGCGCGCCGGCAGCGCCTCCAGCTCACGCCGCTCCTTGTAGCTGAGCCGACGTGGCGCTGGCGGCTCGGCAGGGGCGGGGCAGGGCGCCGCCACGGGTGCCGCGTCGTCGTCGCGCCACGGTGACGGCCATACCGGCGCGCGCCCATGCAGCCGCTTCGACTGGGTCATCCAATCCTCCACACCGCCCTCGTATTCACGCCAGCAGCCGTCGCCCTCGAACACCAGGGTGCTGGTCACCACGGCGTCGATAAAGCGCCGGTCGTGGCTGACCAGCAGCACCGTCCCATCGTACTCTGCCAGCCGTTGCTCCAGCAGCTCCAGCGTCTCGATGTCCAGGTCGTTGGTCGGCTCGTCCAGCACCAGCGCGTTGACCGGCTGCGCCAGCAGCCGCGCCAACAGCAGGCGGTTGCGTTCGCCGCCGGACAACGTGCGCACCGGGCTGCGCGCCCGCGCTGGATCGAACAAAAAGTCGGCCAGGTAGCTGCGCACATGCTGGCGCCGCCCGTGCGCCTCGATCCACTCGCTGCCCGGGCTGACAAAATCCTCCAGCGTCGCTTCCAGATTCAGCTGCTGGCGCAGCTGGTCGAAATACGCCACCTGCAGCCGCGCGCCACGTCGCACCGTGCCCGCGTCGGGTTGCAGCTCCCCGACGATCAAGCGCAGCAACGTCGTTTTGCCCGCCCCGTTGGGTCCGATGATGCCCACCTTATCACCGCGCAGGATCGTGGCCGACAAGTCGCGCACCACCATGTGCCGGCCGTCGTCGCGTTCAAAACCCACGCTGACGCCTTGCAGCTCGGCCACCAGCCGTCCGCTGGCGTGGCCGCGTGCCAGCTCCAGCCGCACCTGCCCCAGCGCCTCGCGCCGTGCGGCGCGGGCTTGGCGCAAGCGCGTCAAACGCTCCACGCGGGCTTGGGCACGCGTGCGGCGCGCCTGCACCCCCTGCCGTACCCACGCTTCCTCCTGGGCCAACAGGCGATCGGCCTTGGCCTGCTCGACGGCCTCTTGGGTCAACTGCTGCGCCTTGAGCGCCTCATATTGACTGAAGTCACCCGGATAGTCCCGCAGCCGGCCGCGGTCGAGCTCGACGATGCGCGTGGCCACCTGGTCGAGAAAGTGGCGGTCATGGCTGATCACCACGACGCTGCCACGGTACGCCTTGAGCTGCTGCACCAGCCAATCGATGGCGTCGATGTCCAAGTGGTTGGTAGGTTCGTCCAGCAGCAGCACGTCAGGCCGCTGCACCCAGGCGCGGGCCAGCGCCACGCGCTTGCGCACCCCACCCGACAGCGCGGCCAGCTTGGCATCCGGCTCCAGGTGCAGCCGTGCCAGCGTCTCCTGCACACGCTGCGGCCAGCGCCAGCCGTCGGCCGCGTCGATGGCGCCGTGCAACGCGTCCAGATCCTCTGCGGGTGCCGCCGCCTCGTAGCGCTGCAGCCACCGGCGTACTTCCCCAAGTCCTTCGGCCACCGCGTCGAACACCGTCGTGGCCTCGCCGAAGTCGGGCTCCTGCGACACATAAGCCAGCCGCAGGCCTTGGCGCCGCTGCAACGTGCCGGCGTCCAACCGCTCAAGCCCCGCCAGAACCCGCAGCAGCGATGACTTGCCCGCGCCGTTGCGACCGACCAAGCCAACCCGCTCGCCTGCCCCAAGCACGAACTCGGCCCCTTCCAGCAGCGGCCAGTGGCCATACGCCAGCGCTGCGTCACGCATCTGCAACCATGCCATGGTAATCAGGGTAGCACGGTCGCGCCTATGCACGTCCTTTGTGCCCGCCCATGCGTGTGGCAGCGCCCCCGCACCTCGCCAGGCGGTAGCGGGTGGGGCCCGCCCCGCCGGTCGTTCTCCCGCCCTCGGCTGGCTTCGCTGCGCCAGCTGCTTTTGCTCCGACCGTCTCTACGTATTTCCACGGCCGCCCTTGCTCCCATCGCCGCTGCCTGTCCTGGCAGCCCGCGCGGGGCGTCACGACGGCACCCACACGCCCCCGTCCGTAGGGGGCTGCCCAACGGCTTGTCCAGCACCCGCGGTCCTGGGTCGCCTGCGCCCGTGGAACCATGGGCGCAGGCGACGACCGGGACCTATCGCCGCACAAGTCGCCACCGCCAACGTTCGCTG
>NZ_VJNA01000027.1:20000-22500 GCF_007556585.1 Tepidimonas aquatica
GTCAAGGCTGTTCTTTAACAATGCATAGAGTCGAAACGTAAGCAACAGCGCTGCGCGCTGCGGCGGCTGTGCCCTTGTGGGGCGGCGCTGCGTGGTGCGCGGGGTTGTTGCAAAGCGAAGATTGACGTCACAGCACGAGCCGCTGCGCGCTTGTGTGGTTCAAGGTGGGGTGCAAGCCCTGCTGCTGGGCCACGGGGGTGCGTGGTGGACGAGCAAGACCAAGACGGCGAGCGGCAACGACGCCCCATGTGGGGGTGTCGCCGCAAGACAATCGACAAGTCGCGTGGTTCATGCGCTGCGCATGGCTGCACGGTGGCGGTGACGCTGCTGCTGTGGTGTGTGCGGCGGCCCGACGTAGCGAGCAAAGCTATAGGGTCAAGTGAACAAGAGCATGTGGTGGATGCCTTGGCGATGACAGGCGAAGAAGGACGTGGCAGCCTGCGATAAGCCTCGGGGAGCTGGCAAGCAAGCTTTGATCCGGGGGTTTCCGAATGGGGCAACCCACCCCGATGAGGGGTATCGTCGACTGAATCCATAGGTCGACGAGGCGAACGCGGGGAACTGAAACATCTCAGTACCCGCAGGAAAAGACATCAACCGAGATTCCGGCAGTAGTGGCGAGCGAAACCGGAGCAGCCTGCACGATGTAGCCATTGATCTATCAGAACGGTCTGGAAAGTCCGGCCACAGAGGGTGACAGCCCCGTATGGAAAAGATCGATGGTGGAACTAGGCGTGCGACAAGTAGGGCGGGACACGTGAAATCCTGTCTGAAGATGGGGGGACCATCCTCCAAGGCTAAATACTCGTCATCGACCGATAGTGAACCAGTACCGTGAGGGAAAGGCGAAAAGAACCCCGGGAGGGGAGTGAAATAGAACCTGAAACCGCATGCTTACAAAAAGTCGGAGCCCTTTGGGGTGACGGCGTACCTTTTGTATAATGGGTCAGCGACTTACGTTCAGTGGCAAGCTTAACCGAGTAGGGAAGGCGCAGGGAAACCGAGTCCGAACAGGGCGATTGAGTCGCTGGGCGTAGACCCGAAACCAGGTGATCTATCCATGGCCAGGCTGAAGGTGCCGTAACAGGTACTGGAGGGCCGAACCCACTGCTGTTGCAAAAGTAGGGGATGAGCTGTGGATAGGGGTGAAAGGCTAAACAAACCTGGAAATAGCTGGTTCTCTCCGAAAACTATTTAGGTAGTGCCTCGTGTGGTCACCTTTGGGGGTAGAGCACTGTTTTGGCTAGGGGGTCATGGCGACTTACCAAACCAAGGCAAACTCCGAATACCGAAGAGTGTGAGCACGGGAGACAGTGCACCGGGTGCTAACGTCCGGACACGAGAGGGAAACAACCCAGACCGCCAGCTAAGGTCCCTAAGACCGGCTAAGTGGGAAACGAGGTGGGAAGGCTAAGACAGTCAGGATGTTGGCTTAGAAGCAGCCATCATTTAAAGAAAGCGTAATAGCTCACTGATCGAGTCGTCCTGCGCGGAAGATGTAACGGGGCTCAAGCCGGGCACCGAAGCTGCGGATGCGTGGCAACACGCATGGTAGGAGAGCGTTCCGTAGGCCGCTGAAGGTGGGGTGAGAACCCTGCTGGAGGTATCGGAAGTGCGAATGCTGACATGAGTAGCG
Source organism: Tepidimonas aquatica (assembly GCF_007556585.1). Taxonomy (GTDB): domain Bacteria; phylum Pseudomonadota; class Gammaproteobacteria; order Burkholderiales; family Burkholderiaceae_C; genus Tepidimonas; species Tepidimonas aquatica. The sequence goes on from NZ_VJNA01000027.1 coordinate 21,637, forward strand.
TTAAAGCGGGTGAAAAGCCTGCTCGCCGTAAGCGCAAGGTTTCCTACGCAACGTTCATCGGCGTAGGGTGAGTCGGCCCCTAAGGCGAGGCTGAAAGGCGTAGCTGATGGGAAGCAGGTCAACATTCCTGCACCGACTGCAAGTGCGATGTGGGGACGGATCAAGCTAGGTTGAGCCGGCGGTTGGAAGTGCCGGTGGAGGCGGAAGTAGGCGTGCGTTAGGCAAATCCGGCGCACACATACCGAGGCCGTCGCCCGAGTGGGCATGTCCCGCGAAGCAACCGAATGGGGTCCCAGGAAAAGCCACTAAGCTTACAGCTTGCAGTTGACCGTACCGCAAACCGACACTGGTGCGCGAGATGAGTATTCTCAGGCGCTTGAGAGAACTCGGCAGAAGGAACTCGGCAAATTGACACCGTAACTTCGGGATAAGGTGTGCCCTAGTAGCGTGTAGAGAGCATCGAAGCGTGAATGGGTTGCAAAAAATAGGTGGCTGCGACTGTTTACTAAAAACACAGCACTCTGCGAACACGGTAAGTGGACGTATAGGGTGTGACGCCTGCCCGGTGCCGGAAGATTAAGTGATGGGGTGCAAGCTCTTGATCGAAGTCCCGGTAAACGGCGGCCGTAACTATAACGGTCCTAAGGTAGCGAAATTCCTTGTCGGGTAAGTTCCGACCTGCACGAATGGCGTAACGATGGCCACACTGTCTCCTGCCGAGACTCAGCGAAGTTGAAGTGTTTGTGATGATGCAATCTCCCCGCGGAAAGACGGAAAGACCCCATGAACCTTTACTGCAGCTTTGTATTGGACTTTGAACGGATCTGTGTAGGATAGGTGGGAGGCTGAGAAGCGGTGCCGCCA
>NZ_VJNA01000027.1:27500-34659 GCF_007556585.1 Tepidimonas aquatica
CGTGGCAACACGCATGGTAGGAGAGCGTTCCGTAGGCCGCTGAAGGTGGGGTGAGAACCCTGCTGGAGGTATCGGAAGTGCGAATGCTGACATGAGTAGCGTTAAAGCGGGTGAAAAGCCTGCTCGCCGTAAGCGCAAGGTTTCCTACGCAACGTTCATCGGCGTAGGGTGAGTCGGCCCCTAAGGCGAGGCTGAAAGGCGTAGCTGATGGGAAGCAGGTCAACATTCCTGCACCGACTGCAAGTGCGATGTGGGGACGGATCAAGCTAGGTTGAGCCGGCGGTTGGAAGTGCCGGTGGAGGCGGAAGTAGGCGTGCGTTAGGCAAATCCGGCGCACACATACCGAGGCCGTCGCCCGAGTGGGCATGTCCCGCGAAGCAACCGAATGGGGTCCCAGGAAAAGCCACTAAGCTTACAGCTTGCAGTTGACCGTACCGCAAACCGACACTGGTGCGCGAGATGAGTATTCTCAGGCGCTTGAGAGAACTCGGCAGAAGGAACTCGGCAAATTGACACCGTAACTTCGGGATAAGGTGTGCCCTAGTAGCGTGTAGAGAGCATCGAAGCGTGAATGGGTTGCAAAAAATAGGTGGCTGCGACTGTTTACTAAAAACACAGCACTCTGCGAACACGGTAAGTGGACGTATAGGGTGTGACGCCTGCCCGGTGCCGGAAGATTAAGTGATGGGGTGCAAGCTCTTGATCGAAGTCCCGGTAAACGGCGGCCGTAACTATAACGGTCCTAAGGTAGCGAAATTCCTTGTCGGGTAAGTTCCGACCTGCACGAATGGCGTAACGATGGCCACACTGTCTCCTGCCGAGACTCAGCGAAGTTGAAGTGTTTGTGATGATGCAATCTCCCCGCGGAAAGACGGAAAGACCCCATGAACCTTTACTGCAGCTTTGTATTGGACTTTGAACGGATCTGTGTAGGATAGGTGGGAGGCTGAGAAGCGGTGCCGCCAGGTGCCGTGGAGCCGACGTTGAAATACCACCCTGGTGCGTTTGAGGTTCTAACCTGGCCCCCTGAAGCGGGGGTGGGGACAGTGCATGGTGGGCAGTTTGACTGGGGCGGTCTCCTCCTAAAGCGTAACGGAGGAGCACGAAGGTACGCTAGGCACGGTCGGACATCGTGCTGTTAGTGCATAGGCTCTAAGCGTGCTTGACTGCGAGACTGACAGGTCGAGCAGGTGCGAAAGCAGGTCTAAGTGATCCGGTGGTTCTGTATGGAAGGGCCATCGCTCAACGGATAAAAGGTACTCTGGGGATAACAGGCTGATACCGCCCAAGAGTTCATATCGACGGCGGTGTTTGGCACCTCGATGTCGGCTCATCTCATCCTGGGGCTGTAGCCGGTCCCAAGGGTATGGCTGTTCGCCATTTAAAGAGGTACGTGAGCTGGGTTTAAAACGTCGTGAGACAGTTTGGTCCCTATCTTCCGTGGGCGCTGCAGATTTGAGGGAGCCTGCTCCTAGTACGAGAGGACCGGAGTGGACGCACCTCTGGTGTACCGGTTGTCACGCCAGTGGCATCGCCGGGTAGCTATGTGCGGAAGAGATAACCGCTGAAAGCATCTAAGCGGGAAACTCGTCCCAAGATGAGATCTGCCTGGGGGCTTGACCCCCCTGAAGGGTCGTCGTAGACCACGACGTTGATAGGCTGGGTGTGTAAGGGCTGCAAGGCCTTGAGCTAACCAGTACTAATGGCCCGTGAGGCTTGACCCTATAGCTTTGCTAGCCAAGGTGCGGCGCGGCCGCACCAACCACGACGCCGTCTTGGACACTGCCCCAAGGCTGCGACGTCAAGCACTTCGCAACCACACGTTGCCGACTCTATGCAGCGCCTGGCTGAACAACACCCAGCCAGGCCAACCGGTTATGCCTGACGACCATAGCAAGGTGGTCCCACCCCTTCCCATCCCGAACAGGACCGTGAAACACCTTCGCGCCGATGATAGTGCGCCCCCAAGCGCGTGAAAGTAGGTCATCGTCAGGCTGTTATTACCAAGGCAACCCCGGAGTTCTGCAAGAATTCCGGGGCTTTCCTTTTGGGAGCAAGCCAACGGCGCCGCGGCGGCGCGCGCTGGCTCAGGAGCAACCATGCAGCGAACGTACACACGGGGCCAGGGGTTGGTGGAGGCGTTGCGGAAGCGCATCGTCATCATCGACGGCGCGATGGGCACGATGATCCAGCGCTTCAAGCTGGACGAACAGCAGTACCGCGGCGCAGGCGGGCCGAGTGGCCTCGGTCCGCGCTGGGCGCAACACCCGGGTGACCTCAAAGGCAACAACGAGCTGCTGAGCCTGACGCGGCCGGACGTCATCGCCCAGATCCACGAAGGCTACCTGGCGGCCGGCGCCGACATCATCGAAACCAACACCTTTGGCGCGACCACGATTGCGCAGGCCGACTACGGGTTGCAGTCCTGGGCGCGTGAGATGAACCTGGTCTCGGCGGCGTTGGCACGCGCGGCGGCGGACCGCTACAGCACCGCGCAGCGGCCGCGCTGGGTGGCCGGCGCGTTGGGGCCGACGCCGCGCACGGCCAGCATCAGTCCGGACGTCAACGATCCCGGGGCGCGCAATGTCACGTTCGATGAACTGGACGCGGCCTACCATGAGCAGGCGCTGGCGTTGATCGAGGGCGGTGTCGATGTGCTGCTGGTGGAGACCGTGTTCGACACGCTCAACGCCAAGGCGGCGCTGTTTGCGATCGAGCGTGCGTTCGACGCCACCGGCGAGTGTTTGCCGATCATCGTCAGTGGCACTGTCACCGACGCTTCGGGCCGTCTGTTGAGCGGGCAGACGGTGGCAGCGTTTTGGGCCAGTGTGCGTCACGCGCGGCCGTTGGCGGTCGGGTTGAATTGCGCGCTCGGGGCGGCGCTGATGAAGCCGTACATCCAGGAGTTGGCGCGGGTGGCGGCCGACACTTACATCAGCTGTTACCCCAATGCGGGCTTGCCCAACCCGATGAGCGAGACCGGCTTTGACGAAACGCCCGAGGATACAGCGCGGCTGCTGCACACGTTTGCAGTCGAGGGGTTGGTCAATATCGTCGGCGGGTGTTGTGGCACCACGCCCGAGCACATCGCTGCGATCGGGCGGGCGGCGGGGGCGTGCGCGCCGCGGCGCTTGTTCAGCGGCCTGCTGGCGGCCTGACCCCAGCGGCCGGGGGCTGCTTCGGCGTGCACGCAACATCGCACGATGTGCCGCGCATCGTGCGCGGCAGCGGCGCATACAATGGCCGTGGACGCCCGGTTGCGACCGGGCTGGGAAGCCACGATGGATTGGAGCTCGCTGCGCTTGGACCATGTCCGTGCTTTGTTGCGCCAGGCTGGGGTGGTGTTGCCGCCGCCCGAGCAACCGCCGACGCCGCGCGACGTACAGGCGGTGTTGGATGCCCTGTGCGAGCTCAGCGAACACGACGCGCTGACCGGGCTGCCGAACCGGCGTGCGTTCGAGGCGCGGGCGGTGCAGGAGCTCGACCGGGCCAGCCGCGCGGGGGAGACACCGTTGTTGCTGATGGTCGACCTTGACCACTTCAAGCGTATCAACGACGAGTATGGGCATCTGGCCGGTGATACGGTGTTGCAGGCGGCGGCCGACACGTTGCGCGGCACGGTGCGCCCGATGGACACCGTGGCCCGCTTGGGGGGTGAGGAGTTTGCCGTCCTGTTGCCCAACGTCACCCCGGCCCGCGCACAGGCGCTGGCCGAGCGGCTGCGTGCAGCGCTGCAGCGCGCCGTGACGGTGCCCGATGGTCGCACGGTGGCGATTTCCGCCAGTTTGGGCGGGGCGTTTGCCCCGCCGTGGGTGCGCACGACGTTGGCGAACTGGCTGGAGCGGGCCGACCGCCAGCTCTATGAGGCCAAGCGCGGCGGGCGCAACCGTGTGATGATCGAACCGCTGCGCCACGACGAAGTCAGCGCCGAAGAAAAGGATATGCTCTACGGCTTGCTAGGCGGTCCTGCGCCTAGCATCGCAGGGGCCGAACAGGCCGAGCCCGACGTGACATGACCACCAACGCGACCTCCCATTCCGAGCCGACGTCTGCCACCGCGGTGGGCGGCGTCGTGCTGCATCCGTCCAAGGGTAAGGTGATCGCCATCACCAGCGGCAAGGGCGGTGTGGGCAAGACATTTTTGTCGGCCAACCTGGCCGCGGCGCTGACACGGCGGGGGTTGCGCGTGCTGGTGCTGGACGCCGACCTGGGCTTGGCCAACCTCGACGTCGTGCTCAACCTGTACCCCAAGCTGACACTGCATGACGTGTTCACGGGCCGCTGCACGCTGGACGAGGCCATCGTCAAAGCGCCGGGGGGGTTCAGCGTGTTGCTGGCCGGCTCGGGCATGGTCGAGTATTCGCGTCTGACGCCGGAGGTGCGGGAAGACTTTTTGCGCCTGGTGGGGGAGGTGGTGCCGCGCTACGACGTGGTGCTGCTTGACACCGGCGCGGGGATTTCGGACGTGGTGCTGTTCGCTCTGTCGCTGGCCAGTGAGGTGCTGCTCGTGGCCACGCCGGAGCCCACCTCGCTGACCGACGCCTACGCGACGATCAAGGTGCTGGCCACGCAGCAGCGGCGCCGGCTGATCCGTCTGGTGGTCAACCAGGCCGCGCGTCCCGGTGATGGACGCGCGATCACGCAGCAGTTGCAAACGGTGCTCAACCGTTTTGTCGGTGGCGGCCAGGGGGCCGCGGTGCGTTTGGTGCACGTCGGCGACATCCCCGTGGACCCGGCGGTCAAGGAGGCGGTGATGCGACGCCAGTTGCTGTTGGTGCACACGCCGGGCTGCCCCGCCGCGCTGGCAGTGGGCCAGATCGCTGGGCGTCTGGTCGACACGGTGCTGCGTGCCCATGACGCCGCGTGAAGCGACGCCGCCCGGTGCGGCAGGGCCGGGCGAGGCGGCGGTGACGGCGGAACGCTCGCAGCGGCTGGCTTGCCCTGGCGGTGGCGCGCATGTGGGGTTTTCCCGCCGAGCTGCAACGAACCATGGAACGCCCGCGCGGCCCCGTGCCGGCACGGCCGCCCGCCGATCGGGTGGAGTGGCAACGCTGGGCGGCGGCGGCCGGGTCTGATCTGGCCGCCGCTTGGCTGCAAGGCGCACGGGCTGGCAGCGCCCCGGCGCTGGAGCGTCTGGCCAACCGCTACGCCCACCTGGTGGACAAGACGCCTGAGCAGGTCGTGTTGGCCGCGCAGCAGGGGCGCGAGCGTCTGGTCACGCTGGCCAAAGCTGCTGGGCTGCGGTTGAGCGGCGACGCCTGGCGCACCGAGCCGGTGGCCACACCGCGCCCGCCCCCGACCGCGCAGCCCTCTGGGGCTGACCTGCCCAGCGCCGTCGCGCAGGCGAGCAGCGCTGCGCCGCTGGAGGTGCCGCCTGATGCGCCGCCGGCGCTGGTGCTGGCCCAGGGTCTGTTCGATGCCACGGCCGCTTGCTTGGACGGTTTGGCGCCGCATGCGCGGCTTGAGTTGACGCTGGAAATCATGCTGCGGGCCCTGCGGGCGCGGCGCGCCTGGGTGGGTGGCACGCTGCGGCACCGAGCAAGCCGCGCCGGTGGCCTGCCTGGGCTCCCAGGCGGAGGCGCTGCTTGCCCACTACCGCGTGGCTTGCCAGGCGGTGGCCGGGGATGCGCCGGCAGACCTGCTGATCACCCTGGGGCGGATGACGCGCGACAGTTGGCTGCAGGACGTGACGCAGCCGAAGGTGGCGGCGCGTCTGCCGGCGTGGTACCGTGCCGCGTGCGAGCCCGGCACCTCGATGATTGTGTTGCCACTGTGGCGCGGTGAGCGCTGGCTGGGCTGGTTGTACTTGGACGGCCCGGGCATCGTGCTGCCGGAGCTGGGCGGTGTGGAGCGCAACCTGTTGCGTGCCCTGCGCAACCTGGCGGGTTGGGCGTTACTTTCCAATGGGGCGACCGGCAACTGAACGCCACCCACCGCCCGCGCCAACGCAGCCTTGTCGAGGCTGACCCTTGTCAGGCCCGCGGGCAGCCCTTACGATGGGTCTGAACTGGCCACAGGAGAGGTGACAGGCGATGTTGTACCGATTCAAATCCAAAGCCACCGGCGACGTGGTGATGCTGGAGCCCAACGGACGGCAGGTGTTGCAAATCCTCGGCAGGGATCCCGATGGGCCGGGCATCATCATGCCGGAGCAGATACCTGCGGCGATCGAGGCGTTGCGCGCCGCGGTGGAGGCCGAGCAGGCGCGTCGCCGCGAGGAGGCGCAGGCCCAAGGCGAAGAGCCGACCGAGCCGCTGGAGGAACGCGTGCCGCTGCGCGTGCGTGTGGCGCCCTTCATCGAGATGCTGCAGCACTGCCAGCGCGAGGGCTGCGAGGTGGTGTGGGGCGTCTGAGACCACCCCACACCGCGCCGTGGCGCATCAGTCGGCGTACTGGCCGGCGGCGTCGATGACGGTTTTGAGTTTGCTGATTTCGGCCGCCACAAACGCCTTGTGGCCCTCGGGCGTGACGCGCGGGTCACGCGGGCCAGCCACGATGGCCCCCAGGCTGGCCTGCTTTTTCTTGAAGTCGGGGTCTTGCAGCGCGGCGCGCAGCGCCTGGTTGAGCTTTTGCAGCACCGGCGCGGGGGTGCCCTTGGGCGCGTACAGCCCGTGCCAGATGGTGAGGTTGAAATCCTTCAGCCCCATCTCCTGCAGCGTCGGGTAGTGCTTGAGCAACGGGTGGTCCGCCAGCGGTTTGGCGGTGGTGACGGCAAACGCCTTGATGCGGCCAGCTTCGATTTGCTGCGCGGTGTTGGTGGTCTGGTCACACATCACGTCAATGGTGCCGGCGATGAGGTCGTTCATCGCCGGCGCGGTGCCGCGGTAGGCGATGGTGGCCATCGACTTGTCCAGCTTGACCGCGTACTGCCACATGACGCCGCAGATGTGCGACGCCGATCCCAGGCCCGCATGCCCCAGGTTGAGCTTGCCCTGGTTGGCGCGGATGAGGTTTTCGAAATCGCGATAGGTGTTGGCCGGCAGCTGCGGCTTGCCCACCAGCGTCATCGGCACGTCGTTGATGATGCCGAGGCGACGTCCCCCCGCTTTCAGTAGCGGTTCGATCTAGAGTCCGGGTTGGATGGTAGCCGATGCCAGTTGCCTGGCGTAGGCGCTCGGTGTCAGTCCGCCCAATGCCTTCTTGGGTCGCTCCTCGTTGT